>CAVANO010000052.1:0-93567 GCA_963590165.1 Anaerovoracaceae bacterium | reverse complement strand
ATGGCGCAAAAGGCATGTTCAGCGATGTTGCCGAATTGTGCGGTGTTGCCTTAAATCGTCCCCTTGACACTTTCAGCGCTATACTTTGTTTCACTTTCATTGTGAACCGTATAAAGAGCTACATTACAGACCAACTTCGGAAAAGTGCTTTGCGAAGGGGTTCGGGGGCGATCGCAAAGCCACCGAAAAGCTGCAAAATAAGCCGAGATTGAAAGAACGTATTGCGAAGTGCTTCGGACAAAAGTCAACCGAAGTCCGCAACGGAAATGCTCACTTGGTAAAAAAAGAAAGAGCCAGGACGAATGAACGCCCTGACTCCTTGGGGATTGAAAGGATTATTCCTGTACCTTCGAGGTCGTGATCTGACCGTTGGCGGCATCTACACGGCCTTCGCCGCCGCTGGAAGCTGCGGTGGGCATGCCCATGATGGACGGATCCGTCCACAGGCTGCTCTTGTAGGTCTCAAACTCGCCGTTGGGTTCGCTGCCGTCAATCGTCACTTCGATCACGTCAGACACCTTGGAGGAGGCGATGACTTCCTCGTTGTCGGAAATTGCCTGCACCGTCAGGTAGTACGTGCCGGCATCGAGCGTCAGCGTCACCTGCGGAACGAGGCAGTAGCCGGTCGTGTCGCCGCCCATCGGGCCGTTCGCTTCGGGCACATAGTTCATGTGACCGGAGGTCAGGCTGTACTCCCAGATGTACGCCATCGTTGGATGCGTGTCAACGGTCAGCGTGTTGGTGTCGAAGTCCTCAGAGGCAACCAGCTGCGTGCATTCCGCATCAGCATAGGCGCTGTAGCGGACGGTCGGCAGATGCTGGAAGTCCTTGTAGTGGGACAGGGAGTACCAGTCCAGCGTGAACTCAACGGTGTTGCCGTCGGTCACTGCCATGAATTCCGGCTTTTCGAGCGTGCCGCCGACGCCGTAGAAAGCCGTCAGCACAACTGCGTCAGGCGTTTCGTAATCCGTGCCGGCTGCCGCGTAGGTGATGAGCTTGATGTGGTACGTGCCCCAGCCGATGCTGGAAACGTCCATCTTGCCGGACTTTTCGCCGAGCTTGCCGGCGTTGATGCGCTTCGAGGATGCGACATAGGCATTCGCCTCGGTGCCGCTGATGATCGGGTAGACGCGGATGAAGTAGTAACCGGCATTTTCGTCGGTCGTGGTGAAGGAATACTCACCGGTTTCGGTGTTGAAGGTAAAGTCGACGGGCGCCGTCAGCGTGGTGCCCTCCTCAGCGCAGACCGCGCTCGCGAGCATGACGATGAGCATCGCCGCAAGCAGCAGCACGCGAATCAATGTTTTCTTCATGGTGCGCTTAATCTCCTTTTCACAATGGAAGGAAGTCCGGCAGAGGCAGCAACCCCTGCCGGAGGAAATGGCTTACTCCGCCGCGTTGAGCGTGGAGCAGTACTGATACAGGCAGTAACGCATGATGTTATGCAGGCAGTAGCGGCCGTACAGCGTCTCGGTCGGGTCGCCGTAAGCAGCAATCGCCGCGCGGGAGTTCGCGTACAGGCTTCGGGACAGCATGCAGCCCTCGATGGACATCATGGCAGCCGGAGAATTGTAGCAGTCGCCGTTGCCGCCGTCGCCGTCGGTAATCAGCATGCCCTGCCAGCCCCATTCGTCGCGCATCATGGTCTTGTACATGCCATAGTGGAACCAGCTCATGCCGATGCGGTTCAGGGAGCCCATCACGCCGTTAGCATTGTAATCCTTGATGGCGATTTCGTAGGTCTTCATGTAGATTTCGCGGATGGCCTGCTCGTTCGCCCAGGTGGTGTTGCCGCCGCGGTTGGTGTCGCCGTCGTTCAGCGCGCAGTGCTTGATGAACACGTTTGTGCCGGTGGACTGCATGCCGACCACGACATTGCCGCCGATGTTGCCGGAGATGACGCCGTCCTCGGAGTAGTACTCGAAGTTACGGCCGCCGAAGGGAGAACGATGCATGTTCATAGCCGGAGCATAAGCGCAGCCGACACCAGCCAGGATCGCCTGATGACCGTATGCAACGCCTTCTGCCTTAGCCAGCTCGTTGTTCCAGGTGGAAGCGATCATGACCGCGCAGGGGAACCAGGTTGCGCCCGCGAAGGTGCCGTTTGCCGGCTCGCCGGGGCCGTCCTGAGACTTTTCAGCCGTCTTGCCGACGGATGCAACCGCGCTGACATTCCAGCCGGAGTTGCCCTGGATTTCCATGGCCTCGTCGAGGGTGGTCATGTTAGCCAGCTTGTCGAAGAGTTCCAGACCTTCATCGGTGTAGATGTCCACACCAGCCAGGTCGGTCACGCTCAGCACATGGTAGGAACCGGAGGTGGGCTCTTCATCCACAACAACGGGGTTGCCCGCTTCGGTGGTTTCGCCCTCGATGACGTAGTAGGTCTGCTCCCACAGGGGATCGGTCAGCGTGGAGACTTCAACGCCGTCCGGCAGGGTCTCGGAGAAGGGCATCACGTTGCCGCCGTGTGCATACAGCGTTTCAGTGACGGTCGTCTTCACGCCCTTCAGGTAGGTTTCAAAGGTGTAGGTTGCGGTTTCGTCATCGGACAGGTTGAGAATCTTGTCAATCTCGTCCGTCACGGATTCGTTGGCTTCCTCATCGGACTGGTGGGACATGATCTGCTTCATGCCGCCCGCGATGTCGTTGCGGGACAGATAGCCGTCGACCATGTTGCCGTCACCGGCGGTCACGTCGTCCATGGCGTTCTTGGCAACAACCTGATCGGAATCGCGTGCACCGGCGTATTCGGCATCCGCCACGTCGCCGGCATCGTCATAGATGATGGAGGTTGCAAGTTCAACCTTCACGGAGTCAGAAGCGCGGTCGCCCCACTGATGGGCGTCCTTCTGCACGTTGAAGGAGTATTCGCCCTTCTCCAGCACGTAGCAGCCCTGACCGAAGTTGTCGAAGGATGCAAGGTCATCGGTGGAGAAGGAAATGGTCAGTTCCTGGCTCTCGCCGGGCTGCAGGTTTTCGGTCTTGGCATAGCCGATCAGGACAACCTTCGCCTTTTCAAGGCCGACACCCTTGATGCCGAAGTTCTCGGTGTCGCTCTGATAGGGAGCGTCCATGTAGAGCTCGACAACGTTCTTGCCGGCCACATCGCCGGTGTTGGTCACCTTGACCGTCACGGAGTTCTCGCCGTGCGCCGCAAGGGTGATGTCGCTGGCAGTGATTTCCTCGGTGAAGGTCGTGTAGGACAGACCATAGCCGAAGGGGAACTGCACAACCTGGTCATAGCCGCTGACGGAGCCGTTCTTGAACGTCAGGGACTTGAACTCGTCAGAATCGAAGTAGCCGACCGCGTCAGCCGTCTCATAGTAACGGTAGCCGACATAGATGCCTTCCTCGTACTGATAGAAGGTCTGGCCGTTGGTGTAACGGTTGTTGTCGGTGTTGTAGTAGGTCGGGTTGGTGGTCAGGTCGTAGCTGTACGTGTCCACCAGACGACCGGAAGGATTCACGCGGCCGGACAGGATCGTCGCGACACCGGTCAGACCAGCTTCGCCCGGATGACCGATCCACAGGCACGCCTCAACGTTGTACTCTTCCTTCTCGATGAAGCCCAGCTCCATCTGCGCGGCGGAGTTGATCAGCACGATGGTGTGCTTGAAGTTCTGCGCGGCCCAGGTCAGCAGGTTCTTCTCGTCCTCGTCCAGCTCCAGATAGGTGCTGCCGGTGAGCGTGGAACCGTCGCCGTCATAGTCCATCGAAGGAGAAGCACCCTCAGCGCCAGAGCGGCTGAACGTGATGATCGCGTAATCGGTGTAGCCGTCCTGCAGGATGGTGCTCGCCGCGTTCTCGTACACGCTCACGTCGAACTCATGGATCTTGGTGTAGCTCGTCCAGCCTGCACCGTCGGGATCAGCGCTGTCAACGCCGCGCTCGCCGCCGCAGGTTTCCTCGAGCCAGTACCACGCGTCCTCATTGACGTCCAGACCCGCTTCCAGCAGCGCGTCCATCATCAGGACGGTGTTCTCATCGTCGGCGCCGCCGGCAGAGCCCGTGCCGCCTTCAACGTAGTTATAGCTCATCGCGCCGAGCACGGTCACCTTGGTGCCCTCTGCCAGCGGCAGCGTGTTGTTCTCGTTACGCAGCAGCACTGCGCCCTCGCCGCCGATCTGCACGCTGACGTCATAGCCCTCAGCATAGCAGTAGTCGCCGTCATAGGTTTCCGCCACTGCCGGCACAACCATGCAGGTCACGAGCATGGCAGCCGCACAGAGCGTGCTCAGGATTCTCTTGCCGAGTTTCATGATTAGGAAAACCTCCTGTTGCTTTCTTTCTCCCGACCGGAATCAGGAGAATGGAGCCCTCGTCACCGCAGCACGCCCGCGCCGGATCTTCCTCGCGATGCTTCGCCACCGAATGCGGCGATTCATTTTCTGACGCGCGCATGACATGCCGTGCCTCAAACTCTTTGTGCACAGTATATTCAAACGGCACTTGAACTTCCATCCATTTGTCGCAAATGGTGGTTAGCCTACCGTATCAGGCACGTCTTCGGAACGAACGGTACATTTTCCGGAACGAAATTCGTTATGAAACCCTGATCAATGGGACGAACGGTACAGCAACACGCGCGAGCTGTATGAAGACACGCTCAACTCAATCGTGAACGTGTCAAGGGGACTTCGTGTGTTTTTTCCTTCCTTTGGTCACGCTGTAGAGCGCCCATTGCGACAGGAAATATCAATCATGGAATTAAAAAAACAGCAGCTCGGATTGAGTTGCTGCTGTTTTAGTTACCTGTGCTGCGCTGAAGACGTTCCGCGGACTTCGTCCGCTTCTCTTCGTCCGTTTCTCTTCGTCCGCTTCTCTGTTCAGCGCTCGCTTAGCATGCTTGGTGACATTTGCATTATTGACTTGTACCATTTTGATTGGGGCTTTGCCCCAAACCCCAGCAGGGACGCCGTCCCTGCAACCTGCAAGGGTCAGGAAAAGGGACGATGTCCCCCCTTGACCCGTTGCGCGAATGAGTTGAGCGCATCTGCATGCAGGTTCCGCGTGCTGCATTAGTCCGTGAACAGGTAGTCGAATGCGGGCAGTGTCGTGGTTTCATCCCCTTCGATGGTATAAGAACCTGTGCACTGCAGGTACATGCGTACCTGATCGCCGTAAGCCCATGTCGGTTCAGTCGTGGTCATTACGACGATTTCATCCCGCAGGCTGCCGGCGTTTGTCTTGCGCATGGCGGCGAACGTCACCCACTCCTCACCGGACTGTTCAACGCGGTCGATGTAGAGCGTATAGACCATGTATCGCCCGGTGTAGCCGTCCAGCAGACGCGTCAGGGTGGAGTAGGCAGGTTTGTCCGCCTGTTCGCGGATGTCTTCCTGCTTGTCTGCCTCGGTCAGCTCGCGCGTCGCGGTGACATTGAAGCGGCGCGTGGTGTAGCTCTTCTTCTGGAAGGTCAGCGTAATGTCGTAATCGCCCTCAGCGCTGGTGTCAATGGTGAAGGAGAACTTGCCGGAGTTGTTGGTGGTGATGTTCTTGGAGTAGCGCCCATCAACGACGCATTGCACCTGCGTCTGCTTCATGGTTGTGCCGGAGATGGTGATGGAGTCGCCCGTGAGCGTCACCGGCAGGTCGGAATCGAGGTTGACGATGAGCAGCGCCTTCTTGTAGGTGGTGATATCGAATTTGTCCTCCTGCGTGACCTCGTCATTTGTTGTGACGGTGTAGGTCATCAGCCAGACACCTTCCTGCGGCAGCTGGATGGTGAAGGAGAACTTACCGTTCTTGCCAATGGTGGTGTCATAATTGACCGGTTCGCCGCCGGACATGCGCATGAGGCAGAGGATGACGCGCTGACCGGATGTGCCCTTGCCGGACACGGTGAATTTGCCCGTATTCGTTTCAGACGGCGGCACATCGGAGAACACGACCTTTGCCACCGCATCGGCAGGACGCGAGATGATTTCGGTGAACTTCAGCGTATCGAGAATCGCCTGCAACGCGTTGTTATCCGCCTTCTTGGGATTGCGCCCGTATACCTGGCACTCCAGATACAGCGAATAGCCGTTGCGGATGGATTTGCGACCATAGCCGGCATATGTCACGCCGTTATTGTTGCGCGTATACTCCAGCACAAGGAAACGCGCATAATTTTTGCCGTTCTTCCACTGCGCGGAGGTGTAGTCATAGCCGAGTCCGCGGTAATAGCCGTTCTTGTCGGAAGAATGTCCGAGGCGGTACGTGCCGCGGTCATCGGAGGAGATTTCGTTCACATCCCAGTACTGCTCTGCGAAATCATCCTGCACAGCAGAGAACTCAATGCACATATCGCGGTCGGCGTTCCATGCCTGATAGCGTACGCCGCGTGCCGTCCAATCCGCCTGCGCCGTCTCGAGCGTATAGCCCTGCTTCGCCAGCAAATCGGTATAATCCGCCATATTCTCTGCCGTAACGATGGTATAGGTATCCGGCACGGTCATTGTCACCGCACAGTCGGTATACGTCATCGTTTCCGCCAGCGCGGGAAGCGCCGTCAGCAGCACCAGCAGCAGCATACCCATCAGCACCGGAAGAAGTTTCCGCATCTGTCATCACCAGCCTTGTCGTGTTATGCCTTTATGGTTATTCAAGTTTATTATACCATAGTTTCAGAATACAGGCAAGGCGACTTTGTAACAAATCGCAGTCATTGCCTGCAAGCATCCGTTATTCCTTTGTGGCTACGTATCTCTTTGCCTTTTCATCTTCCGAAAATCAGGAAGATGAAAGAGCTTTTTTACCACATGCGCCCTGATATCCTTCCTCTTAATAGGACCAATCGACCGGCTGTCATTCGAGCTGTCGCGGTTGTCGCCCATGACGAAATACTCATCATCCTGCAGCACCTTCGGCGGATAGGAGCGCCGGATGCGGTTGTGCAAAGGGTCGAGGTATTCTTCCGGCGTTTCCGCTCCGTTGATGAACAGCACACCGTCGATGATTTCAATTGTTTCGCCCGGAAGCGCCGCGACACGCTTGATGAATGTCTGCGGGATGAAGGGCAGATGGCGCAGGGTTCTCCCCGGATAATGGCAGAGCACGACATCGCCGCGGCGGATTGTCCGGTAGAGGAACGGCGAGCGAATTGCCGCCACCACATCGCGCGTGCGGAAGGCCGACAGCATGCTGCGCCCCTTTACCACGGCGAAGCAAATGACATATTGCCTCAGCAGCAGGACTGCCGCAATGACCAGCAGGTCAAACAGCCAGTCGCTCATACCGGTTCGGGTCCCTGCGAAATGAGCTTCTTTCTGCGCTTGAGGAAGGTTTCACGATCCATCATGACAATTCGTCCGCAGCCGCTGCACTTGATTTTGATATCCGCGCCTGTGCGGATAACCGTCCACTCGCTCGAACCGCAAGGGTGCTGCTTGCGCGTCTGCACCACATCGCCGAGCCGGATTTCGACATTCAAATCCATGCTGATGCGCCGCCTTTCTTCTCGGATGCTACCATTATAGCGAATTTGGGTGCACCTTGCAATACAGCGTTTGCATGAAAAATGATCCGGCAGACGGCAAAACGAAAACATGAGCAGTACAGGGCGTCTCTTGCAATCGTCCGGAAATCGTTCTATAATAAAGCTGTTGAACGATGAAAGGAGTTGCTACCATGGATCCTAAGAGCATTGATTGGAGCAATCTTGGCTTCGGCTATATCGAAACCCCTTATCGCTATGTCTGCCGCTATAAGGACGGCAAGTGGGAAGAGGGCGGTCTGGAGGAGAACGCGAACATCACCCTGAACGAGTGCGCTTGCGTCTTCCAGTATTGCCAGGCATGCTTTGAGGGACTGAAGGCGTATTACACCAAGGACGGTCACATCGTCTGCTTCCGCCCTGACCTGAATGCTCAGCGCATGATGGACAGTGCCGCACGTCTTGAGATGCCGCCCTTCCCGGCGGACAAGTTTGTCGAGGGCGTGAAGCAGGTTGTCGCAGCGAATGCTGATTTCGTGCCGCCTTACGGCACCGGCGCGAGCCTGTATCTGCGCCCGTTCATGATCGGCACGAACTCCGTCATCGGCGTGAAGCCCGCGTCTGAGTTTGAATTCCGCATTTTCTGCACGCCTGTCGGCCCGTATTTCAAGGGCGGCGCGAAACCCATCGCCATCAAAATCAGCGATTACGACCGTGCGGCTCCGCACGGCACCGGCGACATCAAGGCGGGTCTGAACTACGCCATGAGCCTGCATGCCATCATGGAGGCGCACCGCGAGGGATTTGCCGAGAACATGTACCTCGATGCCGCTACGCGCACGAAGGTCGAGGAAACCGGCGGCGCGAACTTCATCTTCATCACGAAGGACGGCAAGTTCGTCACCCCGAAGAGCAACTCCATCCTGCCTTCCATCACGCGCCGCAGTTTGATGGTCGTGGCGGAGAAGTACCTGAACATGCCGGTGGAGCATCGCGAGGTGCCCTTCGCTGAGGTGCCGGAATTCGCCGAGTGCGGTCTGTGCGGCACGGCAGCCGTCATCAGCCCGGTCGGCATCATTAATGACCACGGCAAGGAGATTCGCTTCCCGTCCGGCATGGAGGAAATGGGACCTGTGCTCAAGAAACTCTACACCACCCTGCGCGGCATCCAGCAGTGCGAAATCGAAGCGCCTGAAGGATGGATTGTGCGGATTAAATAATGCTTCCGCTGGAGTGCCGCTTTGCATGACGCAGAGCGGCACTTCTTTTACGGACTTCGTCCGTTCCGCTGAACTTTGATCGCTCCGCAGCACGAAACCCTGCAAAAACAAGACCATTCCAAATAACGAAAATCAAAAAAACAGCTTTCCCTGTTTCACTCAAAGGAGGATTTCCCATGGAAGCATCATTCCATACCGGTAACCGCAACTGCTTCTATCAGTCGATGAAGCCTGCTTCGCTCCTTGTTCTCTTCGCCGGTGAAGATATCCGCAAGACGAACGATGAGTATTACCCTTTCTATACCGACCGGAATTTCTACTACATGACCGGTCTTGACCAGCATGAGCTGATTCTGCTTGCCGTCAAAGACGCATCCGGCCGTGTGCATGAACAGCTGTACCTGCTGCCGCCCGATGCGATGGCAGAGCGCTGGACAGGACGCCGCCTGAAGCCTGCAGAAGCCGAGCACCTTTCCGGCATCTCCGATATTCGTGTGACATCACAGTTCCAGAGCGATTTCCACGCCCTGACCGCAGGCGGACATTACTCCCTGACAAGCGGCAGCATCGAGCATGTGTATCTCGACCTGTTCCGCGTTTCCCCGAACGATCTCGACCGTCCGGCGCATCGGCTGCTCAAGGCGATTCAGACGAATTATCCCTATCTGCAGATTGAGAACGCAAACGCCATCCTTCGCCGGCTTCGACTGATTAAGCAGCCGTGCGAAATCGCCGCCATCCGTGAGGCCGAAAAGGTTACCGGCGAGGGTATTCTGGCGATGATGAAGGCAAGCCGTCCCGGGATGTACGAATACCAGTACAAGGCGGAATTTGACTACGCACTTGCCCAGCACGGCACGGAAGGTCCCGCATTCCCGTCCATCATCAGCGCCGGCAGAAACAATTTCTGCATCCATTACTATGCCTACCGCGGACAAGCCCAGGACGGCGACATGGTGCTCAACGACGTCGGCGCGCAGCACGACAGCCTCATGACCGATGTCAGCCGCGGATTCCCCTGTAACGGGCGCTTCTCCGACCGGCAGAAGCTGCTGTTCAACTGCGCCCTGCAGACCTCAAATCACTTGTTTTCCATCGTGAAGCCCGGTTTCGCTATGGCGGAGGTCGATGCGACCATCCGGCAGTATAACGCTGAACTCCTGCATGATGCAGGGGTGCTCGACAAGGTCGAGAACATCGGAAAGTACATGTGGCACGGCGGCGCACACCATGTAGGATACGACGTGCATGATGTAATTGACCGCCCGGTGACCGTCAAGCCCGGCATGGTGTTCTGCATCGATGTCGGCATCTATCATGAGGAATGGGGGATCGGTTTCCGGCTGGAGGATAATCTCCTTGTAACGGAGGATGGCTGCGAGAATCTGTCCGCCGCCATTCCGCGCACGGTGGAGGATATCGAGGCGGTCATGCGGCACGGTTAAGGTACGGCAAATGTTTCGCCCTGCCCTTGTTTTTCATCCCGAATTGTTATACAATGATAGCAGATAGGGAAAAAGGGGATGAATCTATGCTTGCTCGAACGTTGGGGTACGGGCTGAGCGGCGTCAGCGGCTTCGCGGTGAAGGTGGAGGTGTACTCGGCGACGGGGCTGCCGATGCTGGAGATTATCGGGCTGCCGGATGCGTCGGTCAAGGAGAGCCGTGACCGCGTCAGCGCTGCGATCGTCAACAGCGGCTTTACCATGCCGATTGCACGCCTGACCGTCAACCTCGCACCTGCCGATCAGCGCAAAGAAGGCCCCGCGTTCGATCTGCCGATTGCCGTCAGCATTCTGATGGCATCCGGACAGCTGGAAGGCATGGATCTCACACAGACGCTGATGCTGGGAGAGTTGTCGCTGGACGGCTCGCTTCATCCTGTGCGCGGTGCATTGCCGATGGTCATCAGCGCGAGCGAGAATGGCATTGTGGATATCATCCTGCCCGAAGGCAACGCAGAGGAGGTTGCATGCATTCAGGGGCTGCGCGTGTATCCGGCGAATAACCTGCGGCAGGTGGTCAACCACCTGAAGGGACGCGAACGCATTCCGGTGCAGGAGCAGCGCCGCTACAGCGATGTCGTTTCGGCGATGCACTGCGCAGTGGATATGGCGCAAGTGCAGGGGCAGGTCGGCGCAAGGCGTGCACTGGAGGTCGCGGCAAGCGGCGGTCATAATCTGCTGATGATTGGTACGCCCGGCTCCGGCAAGACGATGCTGGCGCGGTGCCTGCCGGGAATTTTGCCGCCGCTGACGTTCGAGGAGTCGCTCGAAACGACACGCATCCACTCTATTGCGGGACGGCTGCCGCCGGGAACAGGGCTGATGGCAGAGCGTCCTTTCTGTGCGCCGCATCACAGCGCATCTGTTGCAAGCATTATCGGCGGCGGAACGAACGCGCGTCCTGGTGAGGTGTCCATGGCGCACAACGGCGTGCTGTTCCTCGATGAACTGCCTGAATTCAGCCGAAACGCGCTTGAGGCGCTCCGCCAGCCGCTCGAGGACGGCGTTGTCAGCGTGACGCGCGTGCACAATCAGGCGCAATATCAGTCAAGTTTCATGATGGTCGCAAGCATGAACCCGTGCCCGTGCGGATTTTACGGCAGCAAGACGAAGAAATGCCGCTGCTCCCCCAAGGAAATCCGCAAATACCTTGACCGCATTTCCGGACCGCTGCTCGACCGCATCGACATTCAGGTTGAGGTGGACGCGGTGCCGGTGAAGGAAATCAGCGAAGGCGGCAAGGCGGAATCCTCCGCGGAAGTCGGTGCACGTGTCCGGCGCGCGAGAGAGCTCCAGCAGGCGCGGTACGCAGAGGACGGCATCCACTGCAACGCTCAGCTCGATGCAAAACTGTCCAAGAAGTACTGCCCGATGACGCCGGAAGCGACAAATTTGCTGCACATGGCGGTTGAACGCATGGGCATGAGCATGCGTGCCTACGGGCGTGTGATGAAGGTTGCGCGGACGATTGCCGACCTTGCCGGTGCTGACACGATTGACAGCGTGCATGTGGCGGAGGCGATTCAGTACCGCGAACTTGACGGAAAGTATTGGAAGGGGTAATTCCTTCCTGATTCTCTTCTATTGCATAGGGCTTGAGGACGATGGTGCTCAGGCTCTTTTTGATTTCACGTCTGCGGATGCGGACAGAAGGCATGAAACGGACAAAGTCCGAAAAGCCTGAAATGTAAAAAAACAGTTGTGAAGGTTGACAAGATGCGGTGATTGATTTACCATATATCATGGTATAGAATGAAGATTCTCTCCGCGCAGGCGGATCAATCAAATGGAGGAAGCAGAAACATGAGGAAACTTGGCAAGCGGCTGATGGCACTCCTGCTGGCAATGGGGCTTGCGCTCCTGTCAACAGCGGCAGCCACGGAAGCGACAATGCTTCAGGTGGAATTCCTGGGCATGTATGCCGCGAGCACAGGGGACTATACGACGGTCAAAATCACCGGCGAATTTACGGTGATGCAGGGCGGTCAGGAGGTCGGCACCATCAAGGTCACTGACTTCGGCAGCGACCCGATTACGCTCAGCGGAACGGGCAATGTGAAGCTGATTCCTGTCAGCGAAACCATGCCGGCAGAAGCCATCCTGTCCGACAGCTACACCATCTCCATCACGTCAGGACGCGTGAACAAGGCGGTTGTGGCGGTGATGACGGATACGGGTCTGTTCACCGTGCAGGCGGGCACCGCTTCGTCCTTTGAACTGCTGAACGCGGAAGACGAGACGGTCATGACCTTCGCAACGGACGAAACCGGCGAATATGTGCTGCCGAAGGCAATTGCCGCGGGTGTGTACACGCTGCGCATGACCGATACATCGGCGGACAGCGGCCTTTGGAAGGATAAGCTGATTAAAATCGAACGCTATACGGATGAATCGTCCGTGACGAGGGTGGATGCAGCGTATGCCTACGTTCCGCCGACGGCTACACCGAGTCCAACGCCGACTGCAAGCCCGACACCCACCCCAACGGCAACCCCTACAGCGACACCTACGGCAACCCCTACAGCGACACCTACGGCAACGCCGACAGCGACACCGACAGCGACGCCAACAGCGACACCGACAGCAACACCCACGGCGACACCAACAGCGACACCAACAGCGACACCCACGCCAACGCCGACGGCAACGCCTACAGCAACACCCACGGCAACGCCGACAGCGACACCAACAGCAACACCCACGCCTACGCCGACACCTACGCCTGAACCGGTCAATGGTGCCATCAGCATCACAGTGAGCGGCGCGAATGCGCAGGTCGCGTATACCATCGTCAGCGAAGACGGAGAAACCGTCCGCAGCGGCGAAATTGACAGCGGCAAGACGGCGACCGAGGAGGAGCTGTTCCACGGGCTGTATTATGTGACGCTGACGCTGCCGGACGGAACGCTGCTCAGCACGCTGAACGACTACAGCAGCCTGCAGAAGGGTCAGGCGGAATGGGTCGTTGATGTGCAGGCGGAAAAGACGAGCGGCTACGAGCTGACACTGATGCTCAGCGGCACCATGACCGGCAGCATGAACAACCTGTCCGAACCGGTGCAGCTGACGATGACCGGCGTGCGCACGAGCGTGCAGACAGAAGTCAGCGGCGATTTCACCATCTATGACCTTGTGCCCGACACGTATCAGGTGACAGCGGTGCTGCCCCGCGGACGATATGACGCGGAAGGCTGGTCACTCACCGAAACGGAGAATGGCATGACGGCATCCGTGACGGTTGAAGTCGGCGAGGGCGAAACGGTTGAGCTGCCTTCACTGACCATGCGCGACACGGGCAGCGTATCGGGCACGGTGCTCGGTCAGGACGGTACCCCCATGAGCAGCGTGACGGTGACGCTTGTCAATGACAAGGACGAAACGGTTTGCGAGACCGTGACGGACGAGAACGGCGCGTGGAGCGCTGAATTCCTTGATTACGGCACATATCTCGTGCATTATGACGCACAGGATGGTTCGATTCTGTCCGGCGCGGTGACGGTCGGTGAGGAAACGGCGGCGCTGACTGCGCAATCCGGCGGTCTGGCGGCATTGTCCATCTATGCCTTCCGCGACTCGAACAACAACGGCTCGCGCGGCGAAAGCGAGAAGGGATTCTCCGGCGCTGAAATCAGCGTGATTGCGGAGGTCGGCGGTGTTGAAATCACGGCGGCATCCGGTGTAACGGATGAAAACGGCGAGCTCACGCTGGCTGTTCCGGCTGGCACATACATGGTGCGCTGTGAGCTGCCTGAAGGCTATGGCTACGGCGTGCGCGGCAAGTCCGTCAGCGCGAAAATGTCCATCATGGACGAAACGACCGACCGTGTGCAGACGAGCGAGCCGCTGACGCTGGCCGCTGGCTCGGTGACGGAGGTCGGCATCGGCACATTCGTCATGGCAACGCTCAAGGGACATATCTGGCTCGACACCAGCGATGACGGCATCTATCAGGATGATGAGCCCGGTCAGGCAGGTGTGACCATCCGTGCGACCGGCGTGAAGAATGGTCTTGTCTACGAAACCGAGAGCGACGAAAACGGCGACTTCATCTTCACACAGCTGCGCTACGGTACCTACAATGTCGAATACATCCTGCCCGACGGGCTTGTGTTTACGCGCTACAGCGCTACCGGCGGCAGCAAGCGCTCCATCATCACCTCGGAATTCAAGCGCTCTGCAACGGACCAGATGATTTTCGAGCGCGGCGAAACGCAGACCTCGCTTGTCGGCGTGGTTCAGGGCTCGGATATCAACGGCATCTGCTTCGTTGACGCGAACCACAACGGTGTTTACGATGACGGCGAGGAGCCGCTCGCAGGCGTGAAGGTCGTGCTGTACCGTCAAGCCATCGGCAAGGAATTGCTTAATGCCGTGTCTGACGAAAACGGTCAGTTCTCCTTCTCCAACATCCGCGGCAGCACGTTCCGCATCAAGGCGACCATTCCGCAGGGCTATGTCTACTCTATCGAAGGCGATGGAGAAACCGGCAATCGGTTTGCTCCCGGCACCGACCGCCGCGAATACACGATTTCCGATGTCACGCTCGAGAACAACAGTGAAATGACGATTGCCATCGGTGCCATCACCTACGGCAGCATTTCCGGCACGGTCTATCAGGATGACAACTTCTCCGGCAGCATCGATTCGTCTGAAAAGACCGTCAGCGGTGTGACCGTCACGCTGGAGGACGATTCCGGCAGCAAGTGGACGGTCAAGACAAACAAGAACGGCGCATTCACCTTCTCCGACCTCGCGCCGGGGCAGTATATTCTGAGTGCGCAGGCACCTGACGGCAAGGCGTTCACGAAGCAGGGCGAAGGCAGTGTCCTCGCCAACGTTTCCGGCGGCATGGGTGAAAGCGATGCACTGACGCTCGAAATGGGTGCTGAATTGACGGATGTCAACATCGGCATCATTACGCCCGGTCAGGTGACGGGCACGGTGTTTGCCGACCATAACGACAACGGATTGCTCGATGAGGGCGAGGAAGGCATGACCGGCACCGTGGTCTATCTCGTCAGCGAAAACGGCACCGAGGAAAGCCGTGAAGTCGATGCAAGCGGCACGTATCTCTTTGACGCAGTGCTGCCGGGCACATACACGCTGCGCTATGAACTGCCGGAAGGCGGAATCTTCGCAGTCACCTCGGACGGCGGCAACATGATTTCGGACGGCACGAGCGAGCTGCTGACGGTGCAGACCGGCAAGACGGTGCAGGCACCCCTGTGCGGCGCATTGGTGCTGGGCGAAATCAGCGGTACGGTGTACGCCGACCACAACGGCAGCGGCACGCAGGACGAAGGTGAAGCGAATCTTTCCGGCGTGACGTTCATCCTGACGCCCTCACGCAGCGACCTTGAACAGCAGACCATCGTTACGGATGATTCCGGTGAATTCCGCTTCGAGAAACTGCGTCCGGATACGTATACGCTGACTGTCCGCTTCCCGGAAGGCATGGTGCTCTCCAAACTGAGCGACGATTGCCTGCTCACGCTGACGCACGGGCTGAACGAACCCTCCGCAGAGGTTATCATCGATATCGGCACGGCGTACACCTCGCAGCATCTCGGAGGCGTGATTCCCTCGAGTATGTCTGGTCAGCTCTACATCGATGAAAACAGCAACGGCAAGTATGACGACGGGGAACTGACACCGTCGGGCGAAACCATTGAATTGCTCGATGCGGACGGCGAAGTCTTCCTGACGGCGCAGACGGATGAAACCGGCGCGTTCGAACTGAGCGGCATTGCACCCGGCACATACAGCCTTTCCTACATGCTTGCGGACAATGCCCACAGCGCAGTCGGCGGCGACACGACCTTTACCGAGGCTGACGGCAGGATGGTGATGGCGGACATTGCTGTCGAGGAGGACAGTTGCATCACCGCGCCTGTGCTGGGTCTCAAGATTGAAACAACCGTTTCCGGCAGTGTCTGGTACGATGAGGCCGGTGAAATCAAGCCGGTCGAAGGCGCCGAGGTGCATCTGCTTGACGCGCAGGATACGCTGATTCAGACGGTTTTGTCTGACGCGGACGGCCTGTATCGCTTCGATGCGCTGATGCCCGGCGAATACAAACTGTCGGTGACAATGCCGGCAGGCTATGTTGTCATTGAACCCGATGACGCGCGCTTGGAGGATGGGCAGCTCATCAGCGTCATGACGGCATGCAGCGCAGAAAAGGGCGAAAGCGACGTATTCACGCTGCGAATGAGTCAGAATCAGCTGAATCTCAACATCGGCGCGGTTCAGCCCGGCACACTCGGCGACTTCTGCTGGGTGGATCTGAACGGCAACGGTCTGCAGGATGTGGATGAGAAGGGACTCGGCAATATGCGCGTTGAACTGTGGCGCGACGGCGAGCTTGCCGCGGAAACGACCACCGATGCGTACGGCTTCTACGTGTTCAAGAACATCTATCCGGGCGTCTACACGCTCAAGGCGGATTACCCTGCCGAGGTCAAGCCGACGCAGCAGCGTACGGATTTCCCGATGATTGCATCCATCATGGGCGAGAACGGCGAATCCAACGAAATTCAGGTTGCATCCGGCTCCACCACCTACACGGCGGATCTTGGGTTCGTGCCCGTTGAGGAAGGCGTTCTGCCGGAAAATTACGGAATCGGCGCCGAACAGGACTGGTCTAAGTAAACAGCAAGGTCAGGGAAGAAGAACCATGTCTTCCCTGACCTTCTTGTGTTTTGGCAAGCAAGTGGCTTTCCGATCGCCCCCTTGACCCCTTCGGCATCATACTTGGCTGCATTTTCATGGATAAGCGTTTGCAAGCAAGAGTTATAGAACAGACAAAGCCTGCGGTCGCGGACTTCGTCCGTTTTTAAGCCTCTGCGCGCTCCGTAAAGCGAAGCAGCGGTTGGCTTGAACGTATTTTTATGCGGATTCCGCACGGCTGATGCGCTGTTTTTTTCCTGAATTCAAAAATTCACCCTACACAATCAGCAGGAAGTATGATATAATATTAACGCGCAAAGAAGAGCGCGCGGTTTTCGCGTGCCTGTTTGCAGGACTATCACGTAGATAGGAGGAACCTATTCGATGCAGTACACCAAGGAAGTTGAAGAAATGGTCTGTGTCGCCAAGGGACCGAATCACGGTCCGGCGCCCATCCCGGAAGAGGGCAAGTGGATCCAGGCCAAGGAGATTAAGGATATCTCCGGTCTGACGCACGGCATCGGCTGGTGCGCACCGCAGCAGGGCTGCTGCAAGCTGACGCTGAACGTTAAGGGCGGCGTGATTGAAGAAGCGCTCGTGGAAACCATTGGCTGCTCCGGCATGACGCATTCCGCTGCTATGGCTGCTGAGATTCTGCCCGGCAAGACCATTCTGGAGGCGCTGAACACCGACCTGGTGTGCGACGCCATCAATACCGCCATGCGCGAGCTGTTCCTGCAGATCGTTTATGGACGTACCCAGTCTGCCTTCTCGGATGACGGCCTGCGCATCGGCGCTGGCATGGAGGATCTGGGCAAGGGTCTCCGTTCTCAGGTCGGCACCATGTACGGCACGAAGCTCAAGGGCGTCCGTTATCTGGAGATGGCGGAAGGCTATGTGCTCAAGATCGCGCTGGACAAGGACAATCAGGTCTGCGGCTATCAGTTCCTGTCCCTGGGCAAGATGATGGACGCCATCAAGAAGGGCATGAGCCCGAACGAAGCCTACGAGAAGAACGTGGGCACCTATGGCCGCTTCAAGGCCGAGGACGGCGCCGTCGCTTGGATCGACCCGCGCAAGCAGTAATATAGGAGGTGTGCTGAAATGGCTCTTTTTGAAAACTATGAAGGACGCATCCCTCAGCTGCAGCCGGTCCTGGAAAAGTACGGCTTCAAGGATTTTGATGAGCTGAAGGCTTACAACAACAGCAAGGGCGTCGATGCATACAAGATCGTCGAGGGCATCCAGCCCATCTGCTTCGAGAATGCGAAGTGGGCTTATGAACTGGGCGCTGCGATCGCGCTGAAGAAGGGCGTCAAGACCGCTGCGGAAGCGGCTAAGTGCATCGGCGAAGGCCTGCAGGCGTTCTGCATCCCCGGCTCCGTCGCTGACCAGCGTCAGGTTGGTCTGGGTCACGGCAATCTGGGCGCGATGCTGCTGGACGAGAAGACCGAGTGCTTCGCGTTCCTGGCTGGCCATGAGTCCTTTGCTGCCGCTGAAGGCGCAATCGGCATTGCCCGCAACGCCAACAAGGTTCGCAAGAACCCCCTGCGCGTTATCCTGAATGGCCTGGGCAAGGACGCTGCCATGATCATCAGCCGCATCAACGGCTTCACCTATGTGCAGACCAAGTATGACTACCTGTCTGCCGACGTGAAGGAAGACCATGCGCTGACCATCGTGAAGGAAACTGCTTATTCCAACGGTGAGCGCGCGAAGGTTAAGTGCTACGGCGCTGACGACGTCCGCGAGGGCGTTGCCATCATGTGGCATGAGGGTGTCGGCGTGTCCATCACGGGCAACTCCACCAACCCGACCCGCTTCCAGCACCCTGTTGCCGGCACCTACAAGAAGGAAATGATCGAAGCCGGCAAGAAGTACTTCTCTGTGGCGTCCGGCGGCGGCACGGGTCGTACCCTGCATCCCGACAACATGGCGGCTGGCCCTGCTTCCTACGGCATGACCGACACCATGGGCCGTATGCACTCCGATGCGCAGTTCGCAGGTTCTTCCTCCGTTCCGGCGCACGTGGAGATGATGGGTCTCATCGGCATGGGCAACAACCCCATGGTCGGCGCGACCGTCGCTGTGGCTGTTGCTGTCGAAGAAGCGCAGAAGAACGCGTAATTCATCACATCGCATAAAATGAGCACCTCAGGCATCTGCCGGGGTGCTTTTTGTCTGCCTTGAAAGCAATCAAAAAAGAGCAGGGCGCATGTCCCTGCTCTTCGTGATTGTTTTCGGATTAGTTGCCCGTGCCCATCAGGAGCGACAGAGCGCTGTCAGGCAGCGCCAGAACCCAGCGCATCGGCATGTTGCTTACTTTCGTCATAATGCCGGAGAACCACGTTTCAAACGCCGTGCTGTCCATCGCGCCGAGGTCGGTCACATCGCCGTCGTTCAGTAGCGTGTGCGCATCGGAGGTTGCCGTTTCAGCGGTAATCGTGAGCGCATCCATGCCCATGAACTGCAGCACGACGTCCGTCGTCTTGACGGCTTGTGCACCGGAAACCGCTTCCGTGGTCGATGCGGTGAAGCCGAAGGGGATTTCCGAACCGTCGGAATAGACCGTCCACAGCACGCTCAGTGTGTTCGCTGTCTTGCTGAAGTCGCAGCGCATCGTGCTTTCGTATGCGCCGTCCTCAATGATTTCAAGGAGTGTGGTCATTTCGAGGCTGTCTGCAGTGTACGTGTATTCCGCAGTGACGCGCTCCACGTCCGCAATTTCCGCATTGAAAAGGTACTTCATGTTGTCATCGCCGGTCAGACGGTTGACATCGAACGTGAGCGTCAGCGGATCGACATCCTCCTCAGTAATGACGGTTTCGACATGCAACTTTGCAATGGCGGTGTTGTCATCGAGGTAAGCCACAACCTGCACGCTGTCCGCGTTCACCGTCAGCTCGCTGTCCAGCGTTGCGTCCTCATCAATCGCGGTGAGGTATGCATTCGTGTCATCAATATAGGACTTGAGCGAGGGCATCGCCTTCAGCTCATTCATGATCGCCTGCAGCAGGTTCGTCAGCTGCTCCTTCGTGATGTTCAGCGTGATCATCTGCTTGACGGGATCGCAGTTAGCAGGCTGCTCCGTCACCTCGGTGACCTCGCCGGATTCAAGAATTTCATCGATGATGGTGCCCGTTTCCTCCCAGTCGGCATTCGTGAGATCGCTGATAATCGCGTTGAAATCAGCAACCGGCGCCGATGTATAGGTGGACGTGAGCGATTGCAGCTCTTCCTTGATTTCTGCCAGTCCGCTTTCAATTTCCTCATCCGACATACCTTGCATCTTGCAGACAGCACGGATGAGCATTTCGGTGATGTTCTCGAGATCTTTTTCCAGATCAAGCGACACCGTGCCGTCGAGCAGGTTGCTTGCCAGATATACCACGGACGTGTCAGTGGACTGATATTCGCCCGACAGCGCAGTTGTCGTGCCAAGCGTCACGGCAAAGCCGCACTGCTGTGCCTGCTTGTAGGTCGTGATGGCAAGTGAGTCGAGCGTGTCCTTCACGGCTGTGATGATTTCGTCATCCAGACCGAACATCGACAGCAGATCCGCGTTCAGGTCGTGCAGCGTCACGGTCGTTTCAGTGCACGCTGCATCCGCCCATACATCGCTTTCTGCCAGCGAGGATGCCGGAAGAACCAGCATCAGCAGCACAAGCAGCATCGAAAGAAGTTTCTTCATTTCCTTATCCTCCTCGTAATCGCGATTTTGTTCGCTACCACCTTGATTCTATCATATTTGTCAGGGAATTGCAAACCTTGCGGCGCGTTTTTGCGATTTGTTACAATTCATTGTTTGGAAATTTTTTATGAATCAGCCGATTAAGCTCCTTTTTGCTCTTGAGAAGCACGAAAAAATATGTTACAATATTCACCGTATACACCGATTCTGAAAGGAGCTAACACGAATGGAGTTTTTGAACAAGCTGTTCGGCATGGCGGTTGCGTTCGCCGAAGAAGCCGCTACCGCTGTCGCCGACGGCACCGCTGAGGCTGCTGCTGAGACCGCCACCACCGAAGCCACCACCGGCTCAAGCATTGTCGCAATCCTCTTGCAGCTGTCCCCGTTGCTGCTGATCTTCATCGTCTTCTACTTCATGATTATCCGCCCCGACAAGAAGCGCCGCAAGAAGGAGCAGGACATGCTCGCATCCCTGAAGAAGGGCGACCGCGTCTGCACCATCGGCGGCATCTATGCCACGATTGACAACATCAAGGACGACACCATCACCCTGAGCGTCGGCAAGGGCGACCAGACCATGGTTGTTGCCCGCTGGGCAATCCGCTCTGTCGAGGATGTCAAGATCGAGAACGAAAGCGAAGCCCTCAACTAACTGACTTCGCCGACTTCGCCGACTTCGCCGACTTCGCTGACTTCGTCAGGTTTCTCGGCTTCGCCGATTTTGTCAGATTTCTCGGCTTCGCCGGATTTTGCATGACTCAATGATAAAGCGCTCAAGTCCTTGAAAGAACAGGGCTTGAGCGCTTTTCTATGGGTACATATCCTTGAAAATGAAAGGGGAAACACGATGATTTACACGGCACAATACATGTCGCCGCTGGGCATGATGACGCTTGCGTGCGATGAAGAGGCAATCATCGGGCTGTGGTTCAATGATCAGAAGCACTTTGCCAGCGTTCTGCCGGAAACGGCGGAGACGAAAATGCATCCGTTGCTGGCGGAAGGGATTCGGTGGCTGGATCTCTATTTTGCCGGACAGGAGCCGGATTTTCTGCCGCCGTTGCGGTATGATTCGACACCTTTCCGCAAAATGGTCGGCGATGTGATGCTGACGATTCCCTACGGCAAAACCATGACGTACGGCGCAATCGCCACGCGCGTTGCTGACAGCATGGGCATTGCCAGAATGTCTGCGCAGGCGGTCGGCGGCGCGGTCGGGCACAATCCGATTTCGCTGATGATTCCCTGCCACCGTGTCATCGGGACAAACGGAAACCTCACCGGATACGCCGGCGGCATTGACCGCAAGCTGAAGCTGCTGACGCTGGAAAAGGCGGACTTGTCAGGTCTTTTTATGCCAAAGAAGGGGACGAAGTCCCACCATTGACCCGTTTTTATGTTCCCGTCGAGCAATAGCGCCGGACACCGAATTTCCGCCAGATATATGCCATCAGGAAGAAAAACAACATACCTGACATCGGCGCGATCAACGCCGTCCATTCCGCCCATGTCAGCATCGGATGATGCAGCAGCACGCTGACCGGCCAGTGCATGCACAGCCCGAACGGTGCAATGTACATAAACAGCAGGCGCAGGGGCTTCGGGTAAATGTCCAGCGGATACTCGCACGCCGTCCGGCCGCCGTAGGTCAGCACATTGACCGCCTCGATGGACTGGATGGACAGAAATGCGGCTGTCGCTTCAATGAGAAACAGCCCGAGCAGCAGCATCACTGTCCCTGCCGCGGAGAGCAGGAGCAGGATGGTATGTGCAAATGTCCATGGAATTTGCAATCGGCTGACCGAAATGCACATCATTACGATGCCAAGCGCGAACGAGCCGAGCCGCCGCGGGTCAACACGCGAGCAAAGCACCTGCACGAGCAGATTCCGCGGACGCAGCAGCATCTGGTCAAATTCGCCCGCCTGCACAATCCGCGCGAACATCGTCAGTCCGCGTCCGATGCACTCGGTGACAGCGAAGGTCAGGTGCATCATGCCGAAGAAGAACAGCACCTCATCCGCCGACCACTGCCCGACGGAGGTAAAGCGGTTCAGCACTACCACGACGCCCAGCAGTTCGCCGCCGGTCATCGCCAGCTGTGCCAGCGTCTGCATCCAGAAGGACATCCGGTACTCCGTTGCGCACCGCCACTGCATCCGGAGCGCGTGAAAAACGTACTTCATGGGCTCAACCTCCCTGAATGGTCAACCGGCTCAGCTGCTTTTTCCACATCGCATGCCCGACGGCGGTCAGCAGAACAAACCAAATCAACTGAACTGCGATGTTCAGCAGCCATTCGGGCAGCGTCTGCGCGTGCAGATACATGCGGATGGGCGCATCAAGCGCCTGTGCAAACGGCTGATAGCGGATGATGGTCTGCAAGCTTTCGGGAAACAGCGTCAGCGGAATGATATTGCCGGAAAAAGCGCTGTTAATGAAGATGATGATGGCAATGATCCCGCGGCTGTCGAGCGTCTGCATCAGAATCGCGTCGGAAATACCGCAGATGGCGCATAGGTTCAGCACGCCGAGCAGGAACGACACGATTGCCTGTGCAAGCGACAGCAGGCTTTCCGGCGGCTGCATGCGCCACGAGAGCGGCAGTACAAACTGCAGCGCAACCATCGGCAGCAGACGCATCAGCGCGTTTACATGCCGCTGCGCCATCGTCCGCACGAACGCGAACCGATACTGGTCAACCGGGCGGAGCATCGTGTACGCCAGCGTGCCCGTCAGCACCTGCTGATTCAGTTCGCTGTCATCCATCACCAGCATGCGGAAAAAAGTCTGCTGAATCCAGACATACGTGATGGTTTCTGCCAGTTCCTGTTGATTTTCGCCCTGAAAGAGCGCTGTAAACAGAAAAACGTAGAGGATCGCGAAGAACGCCTGCGTCACCAATCCGCTGAACGCCGCCGCACGGTACTGCGTGTCCTGCAGCGCCTTGAGCCGATAGAGCGACAGATAAGGCCGCCATGCTGTGAAACGCTCTTTCATAGGCGCATCTCCCGATACATCCGCGCAATCATCTCATCGATGTTCTGCTCCTCCATCGACATTTCATGCAGCTTTCCGGCTGATGTTGCCTGCTGCATGATGGAGGATACATTTGCATCCTTCGGCAGCAGAATCCGCCACGCGTCGCCGTCCTGCGTTGTTCCCTCCGGCAGCATTGATGGATTGACCGCACCGTCATACGTGACCTTCAGCGTATGCGACGTCTCATAGCGGTGCAGCAGTTCCGTCAAAGCGCCGTCGTAGAGCAACTGCCCGTGACCGAGCACCATCACGCGGCTGCACAGTGCGCGCATATCCTCCATGTCGTGCGTTGTCAGCAGAATGGTCGTCCGGCGCGTTTCGTTTTCCTGCCGCAGGAATTCGCGCAGCTTCAATTTGCTGACCGCATCGAGCCCGATGGTCGGTTCATCGAGGAACAGCAGCGCCGGCTCGTGCAGCAGCGAACCGCACAGCTCCGCCCGCATCCGCTGACCGAGCGAGAGCTGCCGCAGCGGTGAATGCAGGATGTCGCCGAGGTCAAGCGCTTCCGTCAGCTCAGACAGACGGCGCTGATAGTGTGCTTGATCGACACTGTAGATGTCGCGCAGGAGGTCAAACGAGTCGCGAATCGGCACGTCCCACCAAAGCTGCATCCGCTGTCCGAATACCGCACCGAGGTGCCGCACGTGCTCCTTGCGTTCTGTCCACGGCGTGCGCCCGTCAATGACGCAGGTGCCGCCTGTCGGGGTCAGGATGCCCGTCATCAGCTTGACGAGTGTGCTCTTGCCCGCGCCGTTTGGTCCAATCAGCCCGACAAGCTCACCGCGTTCGATGGTCAGCGATACGTCCCTGAGCGCCTGCACCTCGTGCGTTTCCCTGCGCCACAGATGCGACAGTCCGCCTGAGGATGACCGCTCACGGCGGATATAGGTCTTTGTCAGCCCGCTTGTCCGGATGAATGGCTGATGGTCAGCGTGTTCCAATGCTCTTCCCTCCTGTTCCCTGTCCGATGAAAAAAAGCAGCGCCGTCCTGCCCGCAGATTTGCGGATTCGGACAGCGCTGCATGCTTGCAGATGTCAATGCTTATTGGAGCGTTATTATAGCATGACAGGGAAACGGTTGTCAATGGCGGATTCGGGAAAAATCAGGCAAAAAGCACAGCACACGGAACCTGTCTCCATCACGAAAAAGGGACGAAGTCCCTCCGTTGAACCGTTTTGTGCACTTGTCTTTTGCCTTTCGCTTTGCTATAATACAATAAGAAAAAAGATTGAGGGGGACCGCCATGATTTCGATTCTGTCCGAGGAAAATTACGATGCTGTCATGGCTGGAACGGTCGAGCCTGCCCTGAAGAAGCTTCGTGAGGAGGTTTCTCTTCCGCTGACTGCCGGCGGAACACTTCACGCCGAGGTCTATGAGCAGCCGAGCGCCGTCCGTGCTGTCGTTATCCTGCACGGCTATACCGAGTCTGCCGAGAAATTCCGCGAGATGACGTGGTACTTCCTGCGTGCAGGCTTTAACGTGTATGCCGTTGACCACCGCGGACACGGGCAGTCCGTCCGTGAGATTGCAGACCCCTCGATCACGCATGTCGAGCATTTCGAGGATTATCTGCGCGATTTGGAAGATTTCATGGCGCAAATCGTGCTGCCGCGGACGGGCAATCTGCCGCGAACACTCTATGCACACTCCATGGGCGGCGCGATTGGTGCGTTTGCGCTGATGCAGCATCCGGACTGGTTTGAGCGTGCCGTGCTGACGGCCCCCATGATTGCTGCGTCGACCTTTCCGCTGCCGCGAAGCGCAGGGCTTGCCATCGCCGAACATATGGTGCGCAAGGGCAAGGGCAGCAAGCGCGCCTTTGTCGGCAAGCCGTTCAATCCGGATGACGAGAAATTCGAATCTGCCTGTTCTACCAGCCGCGCACGGTTTGACTACTATCTGCAGAAGCGCATTACTCATCCGCTTTTGCAGAATTGCTCGCCGTCCTACGCGTGGGTACAGGAGGCGTTGAAAGTTACGCCGAAGCTGCTTTCATCCGATAACTGCAGCAAAATCATCACGCCGCTGCTGCTCTGTCAGGCAACGCGCGACAAGGTTGTCTGTCTGCCTGAGCAGGAGCAGTTCGTCCGGCAGATTCCCTGTGCAAAGCTTGAGCGATTCGATGCCAAGCACGAAATTTACATGTCCGGCAATGAGGTCATGGGGAAATATGTTCCCACCGTGATTTCATTCCTGATGGGAACATAAGGAGAAAAACGCCATGAATACCCATCAAGAAGTCATTACCAGCCTGAAAAATCCCAAGGTTACCTTGTGGAAATCCCTCAAGGAGCGCAAGGGGCGCAGGGAAACCGGCTGTTTCCTTGTCGAAGGCCGCAAGATGGTTGAGGAGGCGCTTGCCTCCTCCTTTTCTGTGCAGGCGGTGCTCGTACAGGAGGGTATCGAATGCCCGCAGGGACTGCCAATGCCCGTGTACATCCTGCCGGAGCACGTTCTTGACGCCGTCTGCGACACAAAAACGCCGCAGGGCATAGCCGCCATCGTCGGAATGAAGCGCCAAACCGCACTCGGACGGCATATCGTCGCGCTTGACGGCGTGCAGGATCCCGGCAATGTTGGCACCATCATCCGCACGGCAGACGCGGCAGGACTTGACGGCGTGCTGCTGTCCTCGCAGTGTGCGGACGTGTTCAGCCCGAAGGTGCTCCGCGCGACGATGGGCAGCATCTTTCGCATGAACATCCGCGTGACGGACAATTTGCCGGATGAACTGACATCCCTACGCGCAGATGGATATAGCATTCTTTCCTCACAGCTTGACGGTACGCCGTTTTACGAGCGGCAGAACGTCGCCGACCGCTTTGCGCTCATCATCGGCAATGAAGGCAACGGCGTGAGCGAGGCGGTTCAGCAGACCGCAACGCATCGTGTCCGCTTGCCGATGCGCGGCGGTGCCGAAAGCCTGAATGCAGCAATTGCCGCTGCCATCATGATGTATGAGCTGATGCGTGCCGATGAGGAAAGGGTCAGCCCGCTTCCTTCAGCAGGGAATGCAGATACCTTAACCGCAGCTGATTGACGCGCGATTTGCTCAGGTGCATCTCGTGTCCGATTGCGGGATCCGTCATGCCCATCACGTAATAGCGGTGGATGACCATGAGCGTTCGAGGATCATCGATTTTGTTGAGCAACGCGCGCATTCTTGCAGAACGTTCCGCGAGGGATGTTTTGATTTTCGCCTGCATCGCCTGACGAAACTGTTCATCCTTCGCTGTTGCCGCGATTTCAAGGTGCGCGGCATCGTCCTTGGCAATCACGAGGCGGCGATACGATTCCAGAAACTCCTGCTGTGACATACAAAGCTCCTCCTTACAAAAGAGAACATCAGATCCCTTTAAACCTATGGGTATTTTATCATAACCAAACGTTTATGTCAAGGGCAAATTTTAACTTTCGCTTGATTTATTTTTTGCTGTATGCTATAATCAAAGCGAGGTGATTCCGATGTATGGGGATAATATCAGATACCATCGCAGAAAGCACGGGATGAGCCAGATGGATTTGGGACGGCTGCTTGGCGTGACCGCTGTTTCCGTCAGCAAATGGGAGCGCAGTCAGACGCAGCCGGACATCAATGCCCTGCGGCGAATGTCGGAACTGTTCAATGTGACCATCGATGAGTTGTGCGGCGGCACGGTGCCGGTGGAGCTGGACAGGCAGGACAATCTGTACGTGATGGCGCGCGCTTTCCGGCAGATGAATCCGGCTGAGCAGGAAAAGATGCTTGCCATTGGGCGCGTGTTGTTCGCAGATGCGTTCGCAGAGGATGACGGGGAACAGAACGTTAAACCGGAGAGTACGGATGCAAAGTGACGGAGGCGACCGCGCGGCGACGATGGCGTACCGCGTGCTTGTGCGGCTGAACGTGCAGGCGCTGCCGGTCGATCCGCTTGCGATTCTTTTGCGTTGCCAAAATACGCGTGTCTGGACGGATGCAACTGCGGCAGACCATCTCGGCATTTCGCCGGCGGAATTGCACAGCTGCATGGGCGATGCGGAAGCGATGACATTTCTTGAAGCGCATGGCGGATGCGAACGGTACCTCATTGTTTACCGAAAGGACGTTAATCCGGCGAGATTGCGCTTCACGCTTGCCCATGAGCTCGGACATCGGCTGCTGCATCACGGTCAGACGAATGATATGCAGGAAGCGGAGGCAGACTGTTTCGCAAGCCACCTGCTCTGTCCGCGACCGGCGATGGCGCTGCTTGCCGCACGTTCTGCACACTTTACCGCTTCGCAGGCGGCTGTGTTGGCGTATGTTTCTCTGGCAGCGGCAAAGTGCCTCGGCAGCTGCGAGTACCGATGTGTGGATGCAATGCTTCTGAATCGGGTGGAGGAGCAGCTTCGCCCGTGGTGCGAGCAGACTGCATTGCCGCAATCGGACATCCTGCAGCCGGCGCTGATGCTTGGGACGCGGTTCAGATGATGGACGCGGCTTGGGCTGTATAACATCATAATTGACTGCGGAAAATTCCGAAAAAAGCTTTACAACGTCCTTTTCCTGTGCTATACTGACAAACGGTAATCAAAGCAATCCTTTAATCCCAGCACGAGAGGCTGGAAAGGCACGCAGCGAACCGGCAGCATAGAAGGGAAGCAATTCCCCGATGATGAGCGATAAAATGCGCCTTTCCGGCTGAAAAGCTGGACAGGCGTTTTCTTTTTGGCAGCGGCAATGAGGCGGCTGGAGAAGAAACGCGGCAGCATCGAAAGGAAGATGAATCTGTGCTGAATATGCAGGCGGGAATCCCGAAGGCGCAGCTGATGGCAGGCGACGCGATGAACCGCGCGCTGACGCGCATGGCGCACGAAATGATGGAGCAGCTGATGCCGCTGGAAAACGTGGTGCTGGTCGGCATTCGCCGGCGCGGTGTGCCGCTGGCGCAGCGGCTCTCTGACATGATTGAAAAGTACGAGCATGTGCGCATTCCGGTCGGCGAGGTTGATATCGCCATGTACCGTGATGACCTTGACCCGGCGCAGATGAATCTGCAGGTGCAGGAAAAACATTTGCCGGTGGACGTGACGGGCAAGGTGGTCGTGCTGGTGGATGATGTGCTGCATACGGGACGTACGGTTCGCGCAGCAATGGATGCCATCCTTGACCAGGGGCGTGCAGCGCGCATCTGCCTGGCGGTGCTGATTGACCGCGGTCACCGCGAATTGCCCATCCGCGCGGATTTCGTCGGCAAGAATGTCCCGACCTCCAACAACGAGCAGATCGGCGTGCAGATGGAGGAAATTGACGGCGGCGACGGCGTGGCGCTTTACGACGGGCGCATGAACCGGTAACATTGGCTTGCGGCTCCCGAATGACGGAGCTTCAAACGCGCTCTTCATCTGAGGAACGCATAACGTTATTTGGAGGAAGGAAGAATCCCATGACAAATCAAAAGCTTTCCCCGGCGAAGTTTACTCTTCTGGGCTTCCAGCACATGTTCGCCATGTTCGGCGCGACGGTGCTTGTCCCGACACTGACGGGTCTGTCTGTCAGCTCGACGCTGCTCTTCGCGGGTCTGGGCACGCTGCTGTTCCACCTGATTACGGGCGGCACGGTTCCTGCGTTCCTCGGCTCGAGCTTTGCGTTCCTCGGCGGCTACGCGACCGTCAAGGGCATGGAGCAGTTCGCTGATGGTGCAACCAACTGGATTCCCTATGCCGGCGTGGGCGTGGCGGTTGCAGGTCTGATTTACGTCGTTGTGGCAGCGCTGTTCAAGGCCTTTGGTGCCAAGAAGGTCATGCGGTTCTTCCCGCCGGTCGTGACGGGTCCCATCATCATCTGCATCGGTATGATTCTGGCAAACTCCGCCATCAACAATTGCTCCGCAAACTGGCTGATCGCTGTACTGGCGGTTGCCATCGTGATTTTCTTCAACATCTGGGGCAAGGGCATGTTCAAGATCATTCCGATTTTGCTGGGCGTTGTCGGCTCCTATGCGGTGGCTGCGATTGCCGGTATGGTGGACTTCACCCCTGTGCACGAAGCGGCATGGATCGGTCTGCCGGTCAAGTGGGAAGAGACCACTTTCTCCCTCATCGGCAACTGCGACGGCACGGCGCTGCTGAACAGCATCATCACGATTGCCCCGATCGCACTGGCAACCATGATGGAGCACATCGGTGATATCTCCGCCATTTCCTCTACGGTCGGCGTGAACTTCATCGAGAAGCCCGGTCTGCATCGCACCCTGCTGGGCGACGGTCTTGCAACGAGCATGGCAGCGCTCTTCGGCGCTCCTGCCAACACGACCTACGGCGAGAACACCGGCGTGCTGGCGCTGACCCGCGTGTACAATCCTTCCGTCATCCGCATGGCGGCCGTCCTGGCGATTATCTTCTCCTTCTGCCCGAAGTTCTCCGCGCTGATTCAGTGCATGCCCTCTGCAACCATCGGCGGCGTGTCCCTGATCCTCTATGGCATGATTTCTGCAGTCGGTGTCCGCAATGTGGTTGAAAATCAGGTTGACTTTACCAAGAGCCGCAACGTCATCATCGCGGCTGTGATCATGTCGCTGGCGCTGGGCATCAACTTCTCCAATGCCGGCTCCATCTCCTTCATGGTTGGTACTGCGACGGTCAGCCTGTCCGGTCTGGCGGTGGCTTCTGTCGTCGGCATCCTGCTGAACGCGATTCTGCCGGGCAATGATTACGTTTTCGGCAAGAATGAGCAGGGCGATCAGTCCGTGAATTTCAAGGTCTAATCCAACAATGACACAGCATCCCCTTTGCCGGAAACAACGGCAGAGGGGACTTTTCGTTTACAGGATATGAAACCTGTGCGCATGAGCGAGTTTTTACATCGTTGTACTTGCGAAAATCCGACGTTTATGGCATAATCCATAAGGAAGGAAACATCTGCAAAGACAAAAGAAAGGAACAGGCATGATGAAGGGAATTATTCTGGCCGGCGGTGCCGGTACGCGGCTGTATCCGCTGACGATGGTGACCAGCAAGCAGCTTTTGCCCGTGTATGACAAGCCGATGATCTACTATCCGCTTTCGACGCTGATGCTTGCCGGCATCCGTGATATTCTGATCATCTCGACACCGGTCGATACGCCGCGCTTTGAGTCCCTGCTGGGGGACGGCAGCGAGTTCGGCGTGCATTTGCAGTATGCCGTGCAGCCTTCACCGGACGGACTGGCGCAGGCGTTCCTCATCGGGGAGGAATTCATCGCCAATGAACCCTGTGCAATGGTGCTCGGCGATAATATCTTCTACGGCAACGGTTTTTCGAAGGTGCTTCGCGGCGCGGCGGAGAATGCGCAGGCAGGACGCGCCACGATTTTCGGTTATTATGTGAATGACCCGGAGCGGTTCGGCATTGTCGAGTTTGACGAGAACGGCAAGGTCATTTCCGTGGAGGAAAAGCCGAAGCATCCCAAGAGCAACTACTGCATTACGGGACTGTACTTCTATCCGGCAGGCGTGAGCGAACGCGCAAAGGCGGTCAAGCCGTCTGCACGCGGTGAACTGGAGATTACCACGCTGAACGAGATGTATCTCAACAGCGGCGAGCTGGACGTGAAGCTGCTCGGACGCGGCTATGCGTGGCTGGATACGGGCACCATGGATTCTCTGGTGGATGCGGCAGATTTCGTGCGTATGATCGAAAAACGCCAGAGCATTAAGATTTCCGCACCCGAGGAAATCGCCTACAGGAACGGCTGGATCAGCAAGGAAAAATTGCTGCAGTCCGCGCATCGGTATGGCAAGAGCCCCTATGGTGAACATTTGAAGGCCGTGGCGGACGGCAAGATTCGGTATTGATTCTTTGAAAGAATCAATGGAAGAATGACGAGGGGGCTTTGCCTCGTAACCGCAAAGCCCCTGGAAGATGGAATGACATTTGCTTGTTCCATACGACGAGTTTTTCAGCGTCAAAAATTTTTTCTGAAAGAGGTCTTTACACATGGAAAAGATCGCAACGTCCCTGCCGGGCGTGTTTATCATCGAGCCGAAGGTGTTCGGCGATCAGCGCGGCTATTTCATGGAAACCTATTCGCAGAAGGCGTTCCATGATATGGGCATCGACAACGTGTTTGTGCAGGATAATCAGTCGTTCACGGCGCACAGGGGCGTGCTCCGCGGCATCCACTTCCAGAATAACCCGATGGCACAGGCCAAGTTGGTGCGTGTGACCAAGGGCGCCGTCATGGATGTGGCGGTTGACCTGCGCAAGGGCAGCCCGACGTATCGGCAGTGGGTGGCGGTGGAGCTGTCTGCGGAGAACAAGCGCATGCTGCTCATCCCGCGCGGCTTCGGGCACGGCTTCCGCACGCTGACGGACGATGTGGAGTTCTGCTATAAGGTCGATAACCTCTACAGCAAGGAGTGCGACCGCGGCATCCGCTTCAACGATCCCGCTATCGGCGTGGAATGGGGCGAGGTAGTCGAGGAACTGCTGAGCCAGAAGGACACGACCTCGCCGCTGCTTGCGGACAGCGACTGCAATTTCGTGTATGAGGAGGAAAAGGCATGACCATCATCGTGACGGGCGGTGCCGGTTTTATCGGCAGCAATTTCATTTACTATGAGCTCCGCGAGCATCCGGAAGATCGAATTGTCTGCCTGGACTGCCTGACCTATGCAGGCAATTTGGCGAATCTTGAAGGCGCGATGAAGAAGGACAATTTCCGCTTCGTCAAGGCGGACATCACCGACAAGGCAGCCGTGGAGAAACTCTTTGAGGAGGAGCATCCGGACATCGTGGTGAATTTCGCCGCGGAAAGCCATGTTGACCGCTCGGTGGAGGATCCCGGCCTGTTCCTGCGCACGAATATCCTGGGTACCCAAACCCTGATGGATGCCTGCCGCAAGTACGGCATCAAGCGGTATCATCAGGTCTCGACGGATGAAGTGTACGGCGACCTGCCGCTCGACCGTCCCGACCTGTTCTTCACCGAAGAAACGCCCATCCACACCTCCAGCCCGTACAGCGCATCGAAAGCGTCTGCTGACCTGCTGGTGCTGGCCTATGCGCGGACGTTCCGCCTGCCTGTTTCCATCACGCGTTGCTCGAACAACTACGGTCCCTATCATTTTCCGGAGAAGCTGATTCCGCTGATGATTTCGCGTGCGCTGGCGGACGAAAGCCTGCCTGTATACGGAACCGGCGAGAACGTCCGCGACTGGCTCTATGTCGAGGATCACTGCGCCGCGATTGACCTTGTCATCCGCAAGGGACGCGAAGGCGAAATCTACAACGTCGGCGGACATAACGAGCGCACGAACCTCGAAGTCGTAAAAACGATTCTGCGCGAGCTGGGCAAGCCGGAAAGCCTCATCACCTTTGTGAAGGATCGCCCAGGACACGACCGCCGCTATGCTATCGACCCGACGAAACTGCATAATGAGCTGGGCTGGCTGCCGACAACGACCTTCGATGAAGGCATCAAGCGGACAATCCGCTGGTATCTCGACAACGAGAAGTGGTGGAAGGACATCCTCGCCGGCGATTATCAGAATTATTATGAGAAGATGTACGGAACGAGGGGTCAGGCATGAAGGTACTGGTAACCGGCGTGAATGGTCAGCTTGGGCATGATGTGATCAACGAGCTGGCGCTGCGCGGACATGAGGGCATTGCCAGCGATGTGTCGGAAAAGTATGCTGGATTGCAGGATGACACGGCAGTCACGCATGTGCCGTATGTCCCGATGGATATCACGGACGCGGCAGCAGTCGCGGACACCATCGGCAGCGTCAAGCCGGATGCGGTCATTCACTGCGCGGCATGGACGGCAGTCGATGCCGCGGAGGACGAGGAAAATCGCCCGAAGGTGCATGCGGTAAATGCTGTCGGCACGGCGAATATCGCGGACGCCTGCAAGGCAATCGATGCGAAGATGGTCTACATCAGCACGGACTACGTGTTCAGCGGACAGGGGAGTGAACCGTGGGTGCCGGACTGCACGGACTATGCGCCGCTGAATGTCTACGGGCAGAGCAAGCTGGACGGCGAACAGGCAGTGCGTGCACGGCTGACGCGCGCATTCATCGTGCGGACAGCGTGGGTGTTCGGGTTGAACGGCGCCAATTTCGTGAAGACGATGCTGAAGCTCGGGCAAAAGTACGATACCTTGCGCGTTGTTAATGACCAGATCGGCACGCCGACCTACACGCCGGATTTGGCGCGTTTCCTGTGCGATTTGGTGGTGTCTGACTGCTACGGCACGTATCATGCGACGAACGAAGGCGGCTACATCAGCTGGTATGACTTCGCGTGCGAAATCTTCCGTCAGGCAGGCTATTCGACGAAGGTGCTGCCGGTCACGACGGCGGAATACGGGCTGTCAAAGGCGGCAAGACCGTTCAATAGCCGGCTGGACAAGTCGAAAATCGTTGCGAACGGCTTCGCGCCGCTGCCGGACTGGCACGATGCGCTGAAGCGCTATTTGAAGGAACTGCAAAAATAAAAAAGAGGGCTGCCTACGGAGCGTGAATATGTACTCTTTTTTGCTTGCACTGATTTATGTTGCCTTTATCAGTCTCGGACTGCCGGATTCCTTGCTTGGATCGGGCTGGCCGGTCATGTATGCAGAACTTGGCGTACCCGTATCGTATATGGGCATTGTGACCATGGTCATTTCCGGCGGTACAATCATTTCGAGCTTGCTTTCGGATTGCTTGACGCATAAGCTGGGCACAGGCAGGGTGACGGTGATCAGCGTAATGCTCACTGTGGTTGCCTTGCTGGGATTTTCCGTTTCCAACCGGTTCTGGATGCTGATTGCCTTTGCTGTTCCGTACGGCTTGGGCGCCGGCGCGATTGATGCCGCACTGAACAATTACATTGCGCTGCACTACAAGGCAAAGCACATGAGCTGGCTGCATTGTTTTTGGGGAATCGGCACGATTGTGAGTCCCTTTGTCATGAGCTATGCGTTGACCAACGGGAGATGGAACGACGGCTACCGAACGGTGGGACTGATTCAACTGGGCATTGCACTGCTGCTCCTTTTTACGCTGCCTGTATGGAAGGTGAATAAAGCGACGGAAAGCAGTCAGGAAAAACACATCGGGCTGGCAGAAACGCTGAAAATCAAAGGCGTTCCCTTCCTGTTGCTGGGCTTTTTCGCTTATTGTGCGGCGGAGGCCACGGGCATGCAATGGGCAAGCACCTATTTTGTTGCGGTAAAGGGAATTTCGGCTGAGCGCGCAGCCGTTCTTGCATCGCTGTTTTACATCGGCATCACGGCAGGAAGGTTTCTCAGCGGCTTTATCACCGACCGGCTGGGTGACCGGAAAATGATCCGGCTGGGTACCGTCGTCCTGACTTGCGGCATTTTGACCATGCTCCTGCCGTCTGCATCCGAAAAGGTTGCATTTGCCGCCTTCCTGCTGCTCGGATTCGGCTGCGCTCCGATTTATCCCTGCATCATTCATGCGACGCCTGACAACTTCGGTGCAGAGAATTCGGGCGCAATCATCGGCATCCAGATGGCTGCCGCTTATGTCGGCTCCACCTTTATGCCGCCGCTTTTCGGCGTGCTCGGCAGTGCTGTCTCCTATTCCATTCTGCCGGTTTACCTGTTCGTTTTCTTCCTGCTGATGATCATCATGGTAGAGGCAACGTTCAGGATTGCCGAAAAGAGGAAGCAACAATCATCAGCTGCATGCACTTTGTAAATTTTTTCGCAATATATTGCTGTTCACTGCAACTCATGATTTGATGAATATCATTCACCAATAGACCGCAAAGGAGCATGATAAGCATGAAGTTCATTTCCGACATCCTCAAGGGCATGGTCATCGGGCTGGCGAACATCATCCCCGGCGTGTCCGGCGGCACCATGATGGTGTCCATGGGCATTTACGATACGCTGATTCACTGCATCACGCACCTGTTTAAGCAGTTCAAGAAATCTATCCTGACGCTGCTGCCGTTTGCCATCGGTATGCTGACGGCGCTGGTGCTGCTCTCGAAGGTGATTACCTGGGCGCTGTCGGACAGCTTTGCGTCCCTGCCGACCAACACGTTGTTCATCGGTCTGATTCTCGGCGGACTGCCTGCGATTTTCAAGCAGCTCAAGGGTCAGCCGAAGAAGCAGTTTGCCATCGGCGGCGTGCTGTTTGTGCTGGCATTCGCGCTGATTATTTTCATGGCGTTCATTAAGGAACCGCAGGATACCGGCGCGACCATCACCCTGAGCGTGCTTGAAATGCTCAAGTTGGTCGTAATGGGCTGCATCGCTTCGGCAACGATGGTCATTCCCGGCGTGTCCGGCTCGATGATGCTGATGCTCATGGGCTACTACTATCCGGTTGTCGGCGCAATCGGCAATCTTGTCAGCGCGATTGCGGCGCTGGACGGCACGCTGATTCTCTACAATATTGGCATTCTGCTGCCTTTCGGCATCGGTGTGATTATCGGCATCTTTGGCATCTCGAAGGTGATTGAAATTCTGCTGGCGAAGTGGAAGTGCGCGACGTACTGCGCAATTCTCGGCCTTGTCATTGCTTCGCCGATTGGTATCCTGATGGGGCTGAGCATCGATGGCTTCAACCTCACACAGGTGATTGTCAGCGTTGTGACGTTTGTGGTGGGATTTGCTGCAGCGTGGGCGCTCACCAAGATGGAGAAGCAGGAAGCTTGAGCCTTCCTGCAAACATCTTTTGACGTTGGCAGGGATTGAATTTCTCATTTCCATGGTTGACATAGTTCCAGCATCAAGGGGGCTATAGAACAGGCAAGCCTGCGGTCGCAGACTTCGTCTGAATTTTTGACCCCTTCGGTTTCGGCAGCGTGCTTGGCTTGTTTTTCATAGTAAATTGGGGCATACAGTATAAAGAACGACATGACAGGTCTGCTTCGGAAGAGTGCATTGCGAAGGGGTTCGGGGGCGACCGCAAAGCCCCCGAAATAGCTGCAAACAAACCATGGAAAAGTGCACCGCGAAGCAGTTCAGAGGGCGACTGCAAAGCCATCTGATCGATCCGCAGAGGCGAAATTCCCCGGAATCAGACCCAATAAAAGAACAGCCTGCTGCAGTAAATCCGCAACAGGCTGTTTTTTTAATCACCAAAGGAAATGCCGATGTTTCGGGCAGTGGTAATCATCGTGTTGTCCGGCGGAACGAGCTTCGGGACGCCGGCAATGTCGCATAGCTTGTTGTGCGTGATTTCGTTGCCTTTGAGCGCAACCGTCACGCCGTATACGCCGTCGCGAATCAGCTCCGCAGCATGAACGCCGAACTGCGTTGACAGCACGCGGTCGTAGGCATTCGGGCTGCCGCCGCGCTGGATGTGTCCCGGCACCACTGCGCGTGCTTCCACGCCGACGAGGTCGCGCAACTGCTGCGCCACATAGGCACTGGAGGAGAAATGCGTCTCGAGGCGCTTCGCCTCGCGCTCCTTCTTGCCCAGCTTTGCCTCTTCCGTGGTCATGGCACCTTCTGCCACGGCGATAATCGTGAAGCCCTTGTTGCTCTTGGCGCGGCTTTCGACCACCTTGGCGACCTTGTCAATCTTGTAGGGGATTTCGGGAATGAGGATGGCATCCGCACCGCCGGCAACGCCGGAATACAGCGTCAGCCAGCCGGCCTTGTTGCCCATGACCTCGATGACCATGCAGCGCCCGTGGGATGCGGCAGTCGTGTGGATGCGGTCGATGACCTCGGTCGCAATGTCCATCGCGGTGTGGAAGCCGAAGGTGAAATCCGTGCCGTAGAGGTCGTTGTCAATCGTCTTGGGCAGACCGATGACGTTCAGCCCCTCCTTCGCAAGCAGATTTGCGGTCTTATGGGTGCCGTTGCCGCCGAGGGTGACAAGGCAGTCGAGCTTCAAATCCTTGTAGGTCTTTTTCATCGCCGCGACCTTGTCGACGTTGTCATCACCGATTTTGCGCATATCGCGGAAGGGCGTGCGCGCCGTGCCGAGGATGGTGCCGCCGAGTGTCAGAATGCCGGAAAACTGGCTCCGCTTCATCTCCTGGTAGTCGCCCGTGATGAGTCCTCTGTAGCCGTCATGAATGCCAACGATTTCCGCGTCAAAGAGCTCGTAAGCCGCGCGCGTAACGCCGCGGATGGCCGCGTTCAAGCCCGGGCAATCGCCGCCGCTTGTCAAAATGCCGATTCTTCTTTTCATTGCCGCACTGACCTCCTCTTGATTTTTCTCTGATTCAAGCGTATTATATCATGGAAATATGGAAATTACCACTGGCATTTTGACTAAATCGCCGTTCTGTTTCCGTATGATTTTTCCATTTTGCACAGAGGGAGTGATGTGACGTGTCCAACAAGCAGCGTGTTCTGGCGCATCTGCATGAACTGCAAATTCCCTGCGAGGTCTATGAGCATGAAGCTGTCTTCTCCATGGAGGAATGTCTCGCATTGCCGTATGCCGGGCCGGACGTGACCTTCTGCAAGAACATCCTGCTGTGCACGCGCACGCAGACGGCGTTTTATCTGTACGTGACGCTGCCGGATAAACCTTTCCGCACCGCTGACACGAGCAAACTGCTGCATTCTTCGCGGCTGTCGTTTGCACCGGCGGAGTGCCTGCCGCGCATGCTATCGCTGGAATCCGGCAGCCTGTCGCCGCTGGGGCTGTGGTTCGACAAGGACAACGCCATCATGCTCGTGTTCGACAAGGAAGTCCGCCGCGAAGGGAAAATCGCCTTCCACCCCTGCGACAACACCGCGACCGTTGTGTTTGAGCAGCCCGTTTTCTGGGAGCAGGTCGTCCCGACGCTTCGTCATACGCCGATTTATCTCTGAGGAGGATTCTATGAAGCACCTATTCCCCTTCCTGAAGCAATACCGCAAGGAGAGCATTCTCGCACCGCTGTTCAAGATGCTCGAGGCGACATTTGACCTGCTCGTACCGATTGTCGTGTCGGACATCATCAAGACCGGCATCGGCAACGGCGATGCAGCGTATATCTGGACACGATGCGGTTTGCTCGTGCTTATGGCGCTGATCGGGCTGCTCTGCTCGTTCACGGCGCAATATTTCGCGGCGCGTGCAGCCATCGGCACATCGACCGGACTGCGTCATCAGCTCATGGCACATATCCAGTCGCTGTCCTTCTCTGAGCTGGATACGCTGGGCATCTCCACGCTGATTACGCGCATGACGAGCGATGTCAATCAGGTGCAGAACGGTTTGAACATGTTCCTGCGCCTGTTCCTGCGTTCGCCGTTCATCGTTGCCGGCGCAATGATTGCCGCCTTTACGATTGACACGCAGGTCGCGCTGATTTTCGTCGCTGCAATCCCGGTCCTGTCGGTCATCGTTTTCGGCATTATGCGCGTCACGTCGCCGATGTACAAGCGCGTGCAGGGCAATCTTGATGCGGTCACCGGCGCGACGCGTGAGAACCTGTCCGGCGTGCGCGTGGTGCGTGCCTTCGGGCGTGAGGACGCGGAGGAGCAACAGTTTGTCGCGCAGAACAGCCGCCTGACGGATATGCAGCTCAAGGTCGGGCGCATTGCGGCGCTGATGAATCCGCTGACGTATGTCGTTGTCAATATCGGCATCATTGCGATCCTGTACTTCGGCGCAGGAAAGGTTGAGGGCGGGACACTGCTTTCCGGCGATATCGTTGCACTGGTTAACTACATGAATCAGATTCTCGTCGAGCTGGTCAAGCTGGCGAATCTCGTTGTCCTGCTGACGCGTGCAATTGCCAGCATGGGGCGCATCTCGCAGGTGCTGGATACCGAGTCGAGCATGCACTTCCCGGAAAAAGATGTATCTGACGCGAAAGGGAATGCGGACGAAGAAAAGAGTGCGGACGAAGTCCGTTTTGACCATGTGTCGCTGCAATACCGCGGCGCGGGCGATGAGAGCCTGACGGACGTGACGTTCACGGCGAAGCGCGGGCAGACCATCGGTGTCATCGGCGGCACGGGCAGCGGCAAAACGACGCTCGTCAGCCTGATTTCGCGTTTCTATGACGCCACAAGCGGCACAGTCATGCTGTTCGGACGCCCGATTGCGGATTATCCGCAGGCAGAGCTTCGCCGCAGGGTGGCGGTCGTCATGCAGAAGGCACAGCTGTTCCAGGGCACGATTCGCTCGAATTTACTCTGGGGCAACGAAAACGCGACGGACGATGAATTGTGGCATGCGCTTGAAATCGCGCAGGCAGCTGAATTCGTCCGTGCAAAGCCCGGCAAGCTCGATGAAACGGTGGAGCAGGGTGGACGCAATCTTTCCGGCGGTCAGCGGCAGCGCCTGACGATTGCCCGTGCGCTGGTCGGTCATCCGGATATCGTCATCCTCGATGACAGCGCTTCCGCCCTGGACTATGCGACCGATGCCGCCTTGCGCAAGGCACTCCGCACGCTCCCTGAGGGGACAACACTGTTTATCGTCTCCCAGCGCACCTCGTCCCTGCGCCATGCCGACCAGATTATCGTGCTCGATGACGGACACGTCGCAGGCATCGGCACGCATGATGAGCTGATGCAGGGTTGCGATGTGTACCGCGAAATCCATGAAAGCCAGTTCAGAAAGGGGAGTGACATGCTGTGAAGAATGGAAGAATCGCCCAGCAGAAGGGCACGCTTCTGCGTGTGCTGAATTACGTGAAGCCATACCGCATGCGCGTCATCATGAGCCTGTTGTGCGCCTGTGTCAGTGCCGCTGCGCAGTTGCTCATCCCCATTCTGACCGGCGATGCCATCGACCGGATGATTGGCGCCGGACAGGTTGAATTGCGCATGGTGCTGATGTATGCGTTCTGGATTGCGCTGACGGCGCTGCTGTCTGCCGGTGCGCAGCAGCTGCTCGCCACAAGCAACAACCGCATTGCCTACTGTGTCAGCCGTGACCTGCGCGATGCATCCTTCCGCAAGCTGCAGCGCCTGCCGCTGAGCTATTTGGACGCGCATCCGTCCGGCGACCTCGTCAGCCGCATGATTGCCGATGTTGATACGTTTTCTGACGGTCTGCTGATGGGCTTCACGCAGCTGTTTACAGGCGTGGTGCTCATCGTTGGCACGCTGACGATTATGCTGATGAAGAACTGGTTGATTGCGCTGCTTGTTGTCCTGCTGACACCGCTGTCGATGTTTGTTGCCTCGTTCATCGCGCGAAAGACGCATCACTACTTCACCGAACAGGCACGCGTGCGCGGTCAGCAGACGGCGCTGATTAACGAGCTGATTGAGGGGCAGAAGGTCGTGCAGGCTTTCGGACATGAGGAAGCTTCGCTGAAGGATTTCGACTGCATCAATGAGGAGCTCGGGCGCGTCAGCCTGAAGGCAACGTTCTTCTCCAGCCTGACGAACCCCAGCACGCGCCTTGTCAACAACATCATTTATGCCGCCGTTGCGCTTGTCGGTTCGCTGACAGCGATCGGCACAGGAGCAATTTCTGTTGGCGACCTGAGCGTCTTCCTGAGCTATGCAAGCCAGTATGCCAAGCCTTTCAACGAGATTTCGGGCGTCGTGACAGAACTTCAGAATGCGCTGGCGTGCGCCTCGCGCGTATTTGCGCTGCTGGACGAAAAGGAACGCGTCCCTGACCGTGAGCATGCTGTCACGCTTTCGCCTCGCGGCGAAGTGTCGCTCAAGGACGTGTCCTTCCGCTATGTGCCTGACCGTCCGCTGATTGAAGGCTTTACCCTGAACGTCAAGCCTGGTCAGCGCATCGCCATTGTCGGGCCGACCGGATGCGGCAAGACGACGCTGATTAATCTGCTTATGCGCTTCTACGATGTGAACGGCGGCGCCATCCTGGTGGACGGCACGGACATCCGCGATGCCACGCGGCGCTCTCTCCGCGGCAGTTTCGGCATGGTGCTGCAGGATACGTGGCTGCGTGCCGGCACCATCCGCGACAATATCGCCTACGGCCGCCCTGACGCGACCGACGAGGAAGTCATAGCTGCAGCGAAGGCAGCCCATGCGCACGGCTTTATCCGCCGCATGCCGGATGGTTACAACACCGTCATCACCGAGAACGGCGGCAATATCTCGCAGGGACAGAAACAGCTGCTGTGCATCGCGCGTGTGATGCTCGGCGGCGAAGGCGGCAAGCTTCCGCCGATGCTGATTCTTGACGAAGCGACATCGTCCATCGACACGCGAACAGAAATCAAGATTCAGTCCGCATTTGCGAAGCTGATGAACGGCCGCACGTCCTTTATTGTTGCGCACCGCCTATCCACCATTCAGGAAGCCGATGTGATTCTCGTCATGAAGGACGGGCACATCATCGAGCAGGGCACGCATGATGAGCTCCTTGCGAAGAAGGGCTTCTATGCGAACCTCTATCAATCCCAATTCGCCCTTACCTGACAGGCAACAAGGCGACTTCCCACAAAGGAGAAACCATGACCCATGAAGAAAACGAGCGCCTGCTGACGCTCCTGAGCGAGTACCTATGCTTCCAGCCCTGCGGCGTGTCGGTAGAGACGTTGTCCTCCCTGACTGCCGATGGTCTTTCCTTGGAGGATGCCTATATCACCGCGCTCAGTGCCCTGCTGGGTCTCGACCCCGATGTTCCTGCCGACTGGGTACTTCAGCGAGGGGTGCTACCGCGCGTGATCCACCGCTGCATGGCGGATGACTATATGCAAGACGCGTATCTCCGCCGAATCGGGCACGCCATTGGGCAGATCGGGCAAATCACGCTGAAGCAGGACGAGATTGCGCCGCTGGAACTGTTTGTGCTGGATGATTTTGAGCAACTGCCCGACGGAAGTGCCTTGCCGCAGCTCGGCTGGTTCGAGACATCATTCCGCTTTCCGGCCGTCAAGGAGGATGACCGCGTCTGGATGACCGTCACGCCGAACGAAATCAACACCATTCAGCCGTGCGTGAAAGCATCGCGCGGACGCGTGCTGACCTTCGGGCTGGGACTGGGCTATTACGCGTTCCATTGCCTGCTGAAAAGCGATGTTGACAGCGTCACCGTCGTCGAGCAGAATCCGGATATCATCGAATTGTTCCGTACGATGCTTCTGCCGCACTTTCCGCGTCCGGATGCGCTGCAAATCATTCAGGCGGATGCGTTTGACTACGCGAAAATGCATCTGCAAGCATATGACACCGTCTTCACCGACCTCTGGCACGATGTGTCGGATGGTCTGCCGCTCTATCAGCGGATGAAGGCACTTGAGGTGAAAGGTCCAAAGTACCTCTACTGGATTGAAAAGACGCTGAAATGCTATCTGCCGGAGGAGTCCCATGAATAACGAGTACAGGATGCAAACGGAGCCGTTCAGCCGCACCATTTCCCTGATCGGTGAGGATGCCTTCGCACGCATCCATCGGGCGCATGTCGCGGTGTTCGGCGTCGGCGGGGTCGGCGGATTTGTCTGCGAAGCCCTTGCACGCAGCGGCATTGCCGAAATCGACCTGTTCGACCGCGATGATGTCAGCGTCAGCAACCTGAATCGGCAGGTAATTGCACTGCATTCCACGATTGGGCGCGACAAGGTGGATGTGATGGCGGAACGACTGGCGGACATCAATCCCGATTTGCGCGTGAACAGGAAGAAGATGTTCTATCTGCCGGAAACGGCGGATGAGGTTGACCTGTCCGCCTATGATTTCGTGGTCGATGCGGTGGACACGGTCGCGGCGAAGCTCGAACTGGCGATGCGCTGCGAAAAGCTTGGCGTGCCGCTCATCAGCGCGATGGGTGCAGGCAACAAGCTCGACCCGTCCTGCCTGCGAATCGATGACATCACCAAGACATCCGTCTGTCCGCTTGCGCGTGCCATGCGTCAAATGTGCAGAAAAAAAGGCATACGGCATTTAACCGTTGCCTATTCTGTCGAACCGCCGCATGTGCCGGTGTCTCCGATTGCGCAGGAGGATGGGCTGCGGAAGGATGTGCCCGGCAGCATGATGTTCGTGCCGGGTGCGATGGGGCTGTTGATTGCCTCGTATATCATTCGCACGCTGATGGATGGGGATGCGAAAGCACGTCCTGAAGCGTGATGCTCTCCAGATACGCGACGATCGCCTGATCGAGCCCTTCCCAGACAAACAGCGTCCGGCACTGACCGCAGCGTTCGCATTCATTCGGCTGTTGCTCCAGGCATGCGACCGGCGCCAGCGAACCTTCCGTCACGCGGATGATTTCCGCAACGGACAGTTTGTCCGGCGAAACCGCCAGCCGATAGCCGCCCTGATGACCGCGTGCGCCGCGGAGAATGCCCGCCTGCGACAGCACGAGCGCGATTTGCTCCAGATACTTCTTGGAGATGCCTTGCCTCTCGGAGATTTCCTTGAGCGTGACGGTGCTGTCCTGCTGATTTTCTGCCACATCGAGCAGCATCCGAAGGGCATAGCGACCTTTTGTTGATATTTTCACAATTGCCGCCTCCTCATCTCCTATAATACCATAGAATTGGTATGTTTTCAAGCTTGATCAACGAGATGCTTCAAGGGGGCTTTCCGGTCGCCCCCTTGACCCCTTCGGTATCGGCAGCGTGCTTGGTTTCGTTTTCATGATTGGTCTTGGCTGTGGCTTCAAGGGGGGGTTCCGGTCGCCCCCTTGACCCCTTCGGTATCGGCAGCGTGCTTGGTTTCGTTTTCATGATTGGTCTTGGCTGTGGCTTCAAGGGGGGGTTCCGGTCGCCCCCTTGACCCCTTCGGTATCGGCAGCGTGCTTGGTTTCGTTTTCATGATTGGTCTTGGATGTGGCTTCAAGGGAGCTTTCCAATCGCCCCCTTGACTCCTTCGGTATCAACTACATAACAGAATTACGATGCAAGAGCGTGCTGCGAAGGGGTTTGGGGGCGATCGCAAAGCCCCCAAAAGCGCCATGACAAGCAAAGCATGGAAAAGAAGATAGGGCAATACCGCAGTTTTCCAAAGGGCAGTCGCGGACTTCGTCCGTTTTTGACCTCTGTTCGCGCCGCAGAGCGAAACGCCTGCAACGAGAAAAATGAATCATGGATGATAAAAAGCAGCTGCTCGAAGTAGCTGCTTTTTTTATCATCCCTTTGCTGCGCGGAAAGCGTTCCGGGTGTTACGATTTGGTGGATGCGGATTCTTTCTGTGCGCAGTACGCGAAGTAGGCAGCAATGCCGATGCCGGCAAGCACCCATAGCACGGCGTTCTCGCAGAAGTCCCTGAATCCGCCGCCGACAATGACACTGATGCCGTAAATCACAAGGACAATCGTTACGAATATCGCGGTGATGCCGATGAGCCGAACGTTGTTCTGCGCATTCTTGGAATCCTTCTTGACCTTCTCTGTCATTTTTGAATCTCCCTTCACCAGTTCGTCAAGGCTGATGCTATAGAGATCGCTCAGGCTGATCAGGCTTGCGATGTCCGGTAGCGATTTGCCGTTCTCCCAGTGCGAAAGCGTCACGCGCGACACCAGAATCTTTTCTGCGACCTGCTCCTGCGTCATGCCGCTCTCGTTTCTTGCCATTTTCAGCCGTTCAGCAATCTCCATGGTTCATCCTCCTTGCGTGGTTCCAGTGTAATTCAATCCGGCAGCGTTTGTCGATCAAAAGTGCTTTACATCGGGCAATTTCCGGCTGTAAAAGTTGCTTTACAAGGGCAATTTGCCGGCTTACTGTGCCTTTTCGTCTGCCGGCAGGATGACCGGCTTGCCGTCCTTGCCCAGCAGCACCGTCAGTCCGCCTGCGTGTCCGTCCTGATGGTACAGGTACTGCACACCGGTTTCAGTATCAACCAGCACCTTGGTGGTCGTGAGCGTGCCCTGCGTGTAGACCTCCTGGAAACGATCCGTCTTTTTCATGATGATTTCTCCTTCAAGATCAATGAGGAATGTACGGGATGGTTAATCATCCCTAACATAGTATATATACGATTCATGTAAAATGCAATGGATGGCTTTGATGTTACTTCTGTTAAATACATAAGGAAAAAAGCTGCCGCAGAGGATTGCTCTGCAGCAGCCGCATGTGGAAATGATTATTCTGCCGTTTCGCGCTCGATGCCGTGTTCATCGAGCCAGTTCAGCCAGTATTCTTCGGTGAAGTACAGCGCCTCGCGGGTGGAAGGCATTTCCGGCAGTGAGCCGCCGGTGGCATAAATCAGCGCGGAAATCGGCATGACGGTGTAGCCCTGCTCTTCGTAATACGTCAGGCAGGCATCGACAATCTCCCAGCTGTTCGTGCTGTCAAGATGGGTCAGCAGGATTTTACCGGGCTCCAGATTCGCACGCGTCGTGCCGTACTTGATGCACTCCTCGGTCGTGTACTTGCCCAGCGAGTCCTTCGTATCCATCGACCACATGATGCACTCCATGCCTTCGGAACGCGTCACGCTCAGCACGTTCGTGTTCCAGTCGCCGTACGGCGGACGCATCAGGCGAGGCGTGACGCCGAGCAGCTCTTCCATCGTTTCCGCGGTGAAGACAATCTGGCGCATCATGTCGTACGGACGTTCCTCGGTCAACTGAGGATGCGTGTTGGAGTGGTCGCCGATTTCGTTGCCTGCCTCAAGGGCGCGCTTTGCCTCATCGGTGAAGTTGCGGACGAAATAGCCGGTCATGAAGAAAGTGACGTTCGTGTTGTGCTTTTCGAGTACCTCGAGCACCTTGTCCATATTCTTGCCGCCGAAACCGCAGTCGATGCCGATGCCGACGTACTTCTTGTCTGTTTCGACCTGCTTGATGATGCTGCGTCCGCTGCGGATGACGGTCAGGTAGCCGCCGTCAGCGACCTTGTAGTCGCCCAGCCAGACGCTCATGCTGTGGTAACCCTCCATGTCTTCGGTAGGCGTAAAGACGAAATTCATGTCGGATGACGGGTCAGACCAGACGCGCTCCGCCAGCACGGTGCCGTCCGAGTCGCGCAGCTGAAAGGTGTTGTTGCCCTTGACAACGGTTGAGGAATTGTTGACCATGACGCGAACGGTCATCTTCTTGTCCGCAACGCCGAAATTGATGCCGAGATAGAACTTGACGGTAGGCAGGCGCTGAATTGTCAGCGTATGCTTGCCGGAAGCGGCGTAGCCTTCGCCTTCCTCAAGCGTGAAGACAACCTTGCCGCGCTCTTCGACGACCTGCGTCGGGACGGTCAGCGTCGCCTTCTTTTCTCCGGCAGGGATGGTGACGCTGTAGCTGCCGTCCAGCCCGTCCGCAGAGATGGAAACGGTGAGATCCTCACTCGCCGCAGGGCTGACATGAAGCGTCAGCGTGTAATCAAAGCCGCCGTTGATTTGTCCGGACTTATCCTGAAACGTGACCTTCGGGGTGCTGTCCGCCAGCGCAACGCCGAGCAGCAATACAAATAACAACGCTGTCAGCAGCGCACAGAGCCATTTCTTCATGATTTTCCTCCTGTTTTACGTCCATCCGGATGCATGCGGTCAGTCCGTGACAAAGGAGAGCGTCTCGACATTGAACACGCCCTTTGTCGTCAGACGGAGCGTCGGGATGACCGGCAGGCTCGCGAAGCTGAGCGTCATGAACGGGTCGATGCCGCGGTTCACACCCTGATGCCATGCCATTTCCTTGCAGTGCTCGAGCTTCTCATTGACCTCTGCCAACGGACGATCAGTGAACAGCCCCGCCACCTCCAGCGGCAACGATGCCTGCACCTTTCCGTTCTCCGTGACGATGATGCCGCCGTGCATCTTTTTGAGCTCGTTGACTGCGAAAGCAATGTCCTCCGGCGTTGCACCGCAGGCGATGATGTTGTGGCTGTCATGCGCCACGGAAGTTGCGACAGCACCGCTGCGGATGCCGTAGCCCTTTACGTAGCAGCTTGCGACATGACCGGTATTGTGGTGGCGTTCGCAGACCGTCATCTGGCAGATGCCGTTTTCCGGATCTGCCTTATCCGCGTGACCGAAATCCTGCGTCACAATCTGACCGTCTACCAGCCCGATCAGCGGTGCGCGACCCAGCTTGAGCTGTTCGCCCGTTACATCCGGCAGATGGAACGTATTGAGCACGCCGGCAAGGATATCCGGATCGATATCCGGCTCTTCAATCACGACATCGCTGCCGTCATAGACCATCTTGCCGCGCTTGAACACCATCTTGACGTTGACGTCCTGCAGGTTGTCCAGCACAGCAAAGTCCGCCAGATAGCCCGGCGCAATCGCACCCTTGTTGTTAAGCAGGAAGTAGTTTGCCGCGCTGTAGCTTGCCGTCTTGATGGCGATAATCGGGTCTGCACCAAGTCGGATGGCCTTGCGGACGATATAGTCGATGTCACCTTTGTGGAGCAGGTCATACGGATGACGGTCGTCCGTGCAGAACATGCAGCGGTGCGCGTACTGCGGCGTGAGCAGCGGCATGAGCGCTTCAAGGTTCTGCGCTGCAGTGCCCTCGCGGATCATGATGTACTGCCCGCGATGAAGCTTTTCCAGCGCGTTTTCGAGCGTGCCGCACTCATGGTCGGAATACACGCCTGCAGACACGTAGGCATTGAGCGCCTTGCCGGAAATGCCGGGCGCGTGACCGTCAATCTTCTTGTGATGCGCCTGCGATACGACAATCTTCTCGATGGTCGAGCGGTCGCCGGCAATGACGCCGGGGTAATTCATCATTTCCGCCAGCCCCAGCACGCGCGGATGATCGAAATATGCGTTGATGTCGCGCCATGTCAGCTTTTCGCCGTTCTCCTCAAAGGGCATGGACGGTACGCAGGACGGCAGCATGAAGTGCACGTCGAGCGGCAGCTTTTCCGTTGCGGACACCATGTAGTCCACACCCGCCATACCGCTGACATTTGCGATTTCATGCGGGTCGGTGATGACGGTCGTGGTGCCGTGGGGCAACACCGCACGCGCGAATGAAGTGGGGGAGACAAGGCTGCTTTCCAGATGGATATGCGCGTCCACAAAGCCAGGTACAACGATTTTGCCGCTGACATCGACCTCTGTCAGCCCCTCATAATGATCCGCCATGCCAACGACCAGCCCATTCGCCACAGCAATATCGCCGTGCTCGATGGTGCTGGAAAATACATCCACATAATCTGCGTTCTTCAGGACGAGATCTGCTTTTTCCTCGCCGAGCGCCACGCGCACCAGCCGTTGCTTCCTGCGAACCTTCAGCGCAATGCGCTCCGCCCGCGTCTTGACCTCCGACATCGGATGAATCACTCCTTCCCATTGCTTTGCTTCATTATAACAGTTTGACCGAAGGTTGTAAAGAATCGGGAGAAGAAAACAAATTCGACAATTTGCATCATTCGACCCGTGGATCCGCATCCGGTTTCAGCGTATGAGTTGCCTGATTTGGCAAGGTGCACCTGCGAACAATTATAATGAAGAAACCCCTTTTCTTTTGGGCGTAAAAGTGATATAATTATTATGGTAAATTTCCCTTTTCTGACGCTTTTTCGGGCGGAGCGTCTGTCGGCTGGCGGCGCTTCGTCCGATGTTATTTTGTGAGGTGCAGTGATGTTGAATGACGAGCAGCAAATGACGGAAAACAATTCTACCGAGAATCATACCGAGGAGCATCGCTCCGAAGAACATCGTTCCGAAGAGGAAATCGAGCAGCAGATTCAGGAGGCGACGCAGGTCACCAGCGAATACGGCGAGGAGCAGATTCAGGTGCTGGAGGGACTGGAGGCTGTACGCAAGCGCCCCGGTATGTATATCGGCTCGACGGACAGCCGCGGACTGCACCACCTTGTATACGAAATTGTGGACAACTCCGTCGATGAGGCACTCGCAGGCTTCTGCAAGCGCATCGATGTGACGCTGCACCGTGACGGTTCGGTTTCCGTGAAGGACGATGGGCGCGGCTTCCCGGTCGGTATTCACCCGAAAATGGGTCGTCCGGCGGTGGAAGTCTGCCTGACGGTGCTGCATGCCGGCGGCAAGTTCGGCGGCGGCGGCTATAAGGTGTCCGGCGGTCTGCACGGCGTCGGCGCATCGGTCGTGAATGCACTGTCGAAGTCGCTGACGGTTACGGTGTATCAGGACGGCAAGGTGTATCAGCAGGAATATTCGCGCGGTAAGTACCTCTACGACCTGCGCGTCATCGGCGAAACAGACCGCACCGGTACGACTATCCGCTTCCTGCCAGATATCCTGTCGGACGACAACCCTGACGGCATTTTCGAACGCGGCATTACGTTTGATTTTGATGTGCTCAAGAAGCGTCTGCGCGAAATGGCGTTCCTGAACAAGGGCATCCGCATCGTGTTCACGGATGAACGTGGCGAAACGCCTGTGGTGGAGGATTTCCTCTACGAGGGCGGTCTGAAGGAATTCGTCAAGTATCTCAACCAGAATAAGGAACCGCTTTTCCCTGACCCGATTTACACCGAGGGCATCAAAGACGGCATTCTGGTCGAGGTCGCGATGCAGTATAACGACTCCTATGCAGAAAATATTTATACCTTCGTCAACAACATTGCAACGCCCGACGGTGGCACGCATCTGGCAGGCTTTACCTTCGCACTGACGAACGCTATTAACGACTACGGGCGGCGTTACAAGCTGCTGCGCGATTCCGAGCCGAATCTCAAGTCCGAGGATGTCAAGGAGAGCCTGACGGCGGTCGTGTCCGTCAAGATGGAGGATCCGCAGTTCGAGAGCCAGACGAAATCGAAGCTCGGCTCCGGTCAGGTTCGCGGCGTCGTCAGCGACCTCGTGAAAGAGGAACTGTCCACCTATCTGGAGGAGAACCCGACGGTTGGGCGTGCGATTGTCGAGCGGTGCGTCAGCGCACAGCGTGCACGTGAGGCTGCCCGTAAGGCTCGTGAGGCGACACGCCGCAAGACGGTGCTTGAATCTGCCTCCCTGCCCGGCAAGCTGGCGGACTGCTCCGAACGTGACCCCAGCAAGTGCGAAATCTTCCTTGTCGAGGGCGACAGCGCAGGCGGCTCCGCGAAGGAAGGACGCGACCGTCATTTCCAGGCAATTCTGCCTCTGCGCGGCAAAATCCTCAATGTCGAAAAGACGCGGCTGGACAAGGCACTGGGCAACAACGAAATCAAGAGCATGCTGACGGCGTTCGGCTGCGGCTTCGGTGATGAATTCGATGAATCGAAGCTGCGCTATCACCGCATCGTCTGCATGACGGACGCGGACGTTGACGGCGCGCATATCCGCATCCTGATGCTCACGTTCTTCTACCGCTATATGCGTCCGCTGGTCGAAAAAGGCTACGTGTATGCCGCCATGCCGCCGCTGTACAAGGTAACAAAGGGCAAGATGGAGAAGTACGTCTACGATGACGACGAGCTTCAAAAGCTGCTGGACGAAATCGGGCGCGACCCCAAGCCGGATATCCAGCGCTACAAAGGTCTGGGCGAGATGAGCGCCGAACAGCTCTGGCAGACGACCATGAACCCCGAAACGCGCACCATGATGCAGATTACGCCTGAAGACGCGATGGCGGCGGATGAAATTTTCACGCTGCTCATGGGTGATCAGGTGGAACCGAGAAGAAAGTTCATCGAGGAGAACGCAGATCTGGTCAAGGATTTGGATGTGTAATATTCCCACCGCAGAATTGGAGATAAAACATGAGCAGCATACAGGACAAACTCATCCCGGTGAACCTTGAGAAGGAGATGAAGCGCTCCTTCATTTCCTACGCGATGGCGGTTATCATTGACCGTGCGTTGCCGGATGTGCGCGACGGTCTGAAGCCTGTGCACCGCCGTATCCTCTACGACATGGAGGAGCTGGGCATGACGCCGGACAAGCCGTACCGCAAGTCTGCGCGTCTGGTCGGCGACGTGCTGGGCAAATTTCATCCGCATGGCGACTCGTCCGTTTATGACGCAATGGTGCGTCTGGCACAGCCTTTCAACATCCGCTACACGCTCGTTGACGGTCAGGGCAACTACGGTTCTGTCGACGGCGACGGCGCGGCTGCTATGCGTTATACCGAGGCGCGCATGACGAAGCTGACCCCGTACCTGCTCGAGGGCATCGAGAAGGATACGGTTGACTTCTACCCGAACTTCGATGAAACGCTCATGCAGCCTGCCGTGCTGCCAAGCCGTTTCCCGAACCTGCTGGTGAACGGCTCGAGCGGCATCGCGGTCGGCATGGCGACGAATATTCCGCCGCACAATCTCGGTGAGGTCATTGACGGCGTCATCTGCATGATTGACAACCCGGATTGCACGATTGACGACCTGATGCAGCACATCAAGGGCCCTGACTTCCCGACCGGCGGCATCATTCTGGGTCGGCGCGGCATTCGCGAGACGTACTTCACCGGTCACGGGCGCATCGAAGTCCGTGCAAAGACGAACATCGAGCAAATGAGCGGCAACCGCAGCCGCATCGTTGTGACGGAGATCCCGTATCAGGTCAACAAGGCGAAGCTGGTAGAGAAAATCGCCGAGCTGGTGCACGAAAAGCGCGTTGAGGGCATCAGTGATATCCGTGATGAATCCGACCGTCAGGGCATGCGCATCGTCATCGAACTAAAGAAGGACGTATATCCGCAGGTCATCCTCAACACGCTCTACAAGCACACGTCCCTGCAGGAGACGTTCGGCGCGAATATGCTCGCGCTGGTGAACGGTCAGCCGAAAATTCTGACGCTCCGTGACATGGTGTACTACTATCTGGAGCACCAGAAGGATGTCGTGACGCGCCGCACGCGCTTCGACCTGAACAAGGCGCAGGCACGCGCGCACATCTTAGAGGGTTTGCTGAAGGCGCTGGATCACATCGACGAGATTGTGTCCATCATCCGCTCCAGCAAGGATACCAACGAGGCAAAGACCGCGTTGATTGACCGCTTTGCCTTCTCCGACAAGCAGGCGCAAGCGATTTTGGACATGCGTCTGGCTCGCCTGACCGGTCTGGAACGCGATCGCCTCCAGCAGGAGTATGACGATCTCGAGAAGGAGATTGCGCGTCTGCAGGCGATTCTTTCGGACGAACACTTGCTGATGGACGTCATCAAAACGGAAATTACCGCCATTCGCGACAAGTTCGCCGATAAGCGCCGTACCGAGCTGACGACCATCGACGGCGAGATCGATGTGGAGGATCTGATTCAGGAGGAGGACATGGTCGTCGTCCTGACGCGTCAAGGCTATGTCAAGCGTACGCCGAAGTCCGTCTACCGCGCGCAGAACCGCGGCGGTCGCGGCGTGACAGGCATGACGACGAAGGATGAGGACTACACGGTGCAGATGCGCGTGACGTCGACGCATGACCAAATCATGTTCTTCACCAACAAGGGTCGCGCCTACACGCTCAAGTGCTATCAGATTCCGGAGGCGAGCCGCACGGCACGCGGCACGGCGATTGTTAATCTGCTGCAAATCGCCTCGGACGAGAAGGTCACGTGCATGGTGACGGTCAGTGACGCGATCAGCGAGGAGAACCTTGTCATGGCAACGCGTCAGGGCATGATTAAGAAGACACCGTACAGCGAATTCGAGAACCTGCGCAAGAACGGCTTGATTGCGATCGTCCTCAAGGAGGATGACGAACTGATTGGCGTCGTGCGCACGGACGGCAATGACGAAATCCTGCTGGGCAGCCGCAAGGGCATGTGCATCCGCTTCAATGAAAAGCATATCCGCCCGATGGGTCGCGCGTCGATGGGCGTGAAGTCCATGAAGCTCGATGAAGATGATGAAATCATTGATATGATGCCCATTGAAGAGGGCGCGGACGTGCTGTCCATCACGAGCCTCGGCTACGGCAAACGCACGAATCCGGATGAGTACCGCGAGCAGGGACGCAACGGCAAGGGCATCCTCGCCGCGAAGCTGACGGACAAGACAGGTGACCTCACTGCGCTGCTGATGGTGCAGCCGGACGAGGACATCCTGCTCATCACGGACGATGGCACCATCATCCGAAACCGCGTGGAGGATATCCGCATCTGCGGCCGCAACACGCAGGGTGTCCGCTTGATGAAGCTGCAGGAAGGCAGCCGCATCATCAGCGTTGCCCGCGCGGACAAGGAAGAGGAGGCTGACGAAACCACCGAGTCGGAAACGCCTGCCAATCCGGCAGACACTGCCAGTTCGGCAGATATCGCCAATTCGGCAGATATCGCCAATTCGGCAGATATCGCTGACACGGCAGAAACCGTCGGCGGTGCCTCCGACCTCGACATGGATCTCGGCGGAGAAGAGAATACGCCTGAGGATGACGACGACATTTAATCTTCATGCGGAAAAACAACTCAACTAACTTAGATGGAGGCGAAGGAGTCCAGAGGGCGACCGCAAAGCCCTCTGGGTCTTTTGCACCGTGTTCATACAGCAATAGATGATGATATAGACAAAGTCCCGAAAGGAGCAATGCCGACCGTGCTGACGGAAATCGAAATGTATACGCTGCTGTTCTTCGCGTGCAGCTTCCTTGGCTGGTGCATGGAGGTCTGCTGCAAGCTGATTGAACTCCGCCGCTTCGTCAACCGCGGCTTTCTGCTGGGACCGCTTTGCCCGATTTACGGCACCGGCTCGGTCATGATGGCGTACTTCCTGCCTTTGTGGACGGATCGCGTCGAATCGACCTTTCTGCTGGCGCTTGTGCTCTGCGGTACCCTCGAATACATTACCAGCTGGCTGATGGAGAAGCTTTTCCATGCCCGCTGGTGGGATTACACCCAGAAGCGCTTCAACATCAACGGCCGTGTCTGCCTGAGCAATCTGCTGGCGTTCGGCGTGATGGGCGTGCTGGTTGTGCGGCTGCTTAAACCGGCGGCATTCGGGTTGTTTGCGAAACTTCCTGCGGCATGGCTTCATGGGCTGAGCATCGGGCTGACGGTGCTGTTCCTCGCGGACTGTGTCGTGTCGGCGAATGTCCTGACGCGCATCCGCGGCGCGGCAGAAAAGGTGCGCGGCGACAGCACGGAAAGCATCACCCGCGCAGTCCGCGAAGCGCTGCTCTCGCAGGGCTATCTGCTGCGGCGTCCGCTCCATGCCTTCCCGGAAATGCAGCTGTATAACCGTGAACTGCTTGCCCGTCTGAAGGCAAAGCGCGAGGAGATGAAGCATAACCTGCGCGAAAAGCGTGATAAGCTTCATGAGGAGTTGGAGCGGCTCGAGGAAAAGGGCAAGGCGCTCCGCAAAAAGTAAGCGAAAGGGGAAACACCTTTGCGCAAACGCGTTTGCCTTGTGCTGACCATCCTGCTGCTGATCATTCAGGCGGCAACGGCGGAAAATGCTGTCCTTGACCTGCGCGGTCATCAGCATGTGACGGTGCAATTTGCCACGGATACTTGTGTGCTGACGGCCGTCTATCCGCAGATGACATTCGCCGATGCATGCATCCTCATGTGCGATGGTCATGCCGCGATGATTGACGCAGGCGGCTACGCGCAGGAGGAAGCCGTGATGTCTGCGATTGAACAGCTTGGCATCACGTCCTTCGACTGGGTTGTCTGCTCGCATCCGCATCACGACCATGAGCCGGGTTTCGAGGCAATCATCAAGAAGTATCCGGTCGGGCAGTATATAACGTCCTTTCCGGAAAATGAAAACGACTGGACGAAGAAAATGGCAAAGGTGCTTGAGGCAGCAGGCGTTCCGGCGGCAACAGCCTCGGACGGCGATGTGCTGACGCTGGGGCGTGCGGAAATCCGGCTGATTCTGCCTGAAAACACCGGCAAAACGGTCAACAACCGCTCGCTGCTGACGATGGTGTCGCTCGGCGAAAGGCGGATGCTGATGCTTGCGGACATCGAAACGATGGGGCAGGACGCGCTGCTGTCATCCGGCATCGATTTGCATGCCGACATCCTTAAATATCCGCATCACGGGCATGCCGCGATGAACAAATCGCTGCTCGGTGTGATCGCGCCGAACCTGTGCGTCATCACTGCGAAGCCAACGCGCGCACCGTATGCGCTCCAGCAGCTGGAAGAAAACCGAATCAAGGCAGTCTGCACCGACAGTGACGGCATTGTGTTCCGCACGGACGGGCAGGTGTGGCTGATGCAGGATTTGTCGGCTGTTGAATTTTAGGAAGGGGAGGCATATTGCGCCGCTTATATGGCGGTTCAAATCAAGCGGCTGTAAATGGAGGAAAACATGGATCAGGCAGCATCGCTGTCCCCGCTGGCAGAGCGCCTTCGCCCGACGACGCTCGATGAGTTTGCCGGTCAGGAGCAGCTGCTCGGTCAGGGAAAGGTTCTCAGGCGGCTGATTGAGGGCGATCATGTGCCGTCGATGATCTTCTGGGGACCGCCTGGCGTTGGCAAAACGACGCTTGCGAGGATTATCGCCCGGCGGACGAAGAGCAGCTTCATCAATTTCTCCGCCGTCACAAGCGGGATCAAGGACATCCGGCAGGTTATGGAGCAGGCGGAAAACGATCGCCTGCTCGGCATCCGCACGATTGTATTCGTGGATGAAATCCACCGTTTCAACAAGGCGCAGCAGGATGCGTTTCTGCCGTATGTCGAAAAAGGCAGCATCGTGCTCATTGGCGCGACGACCGAAAATCCGTCGTTCGAGGTGAACGGCGCACTTCTGTCGCGGTGCCGTGTGTTTGTTCTTCATGCGCTGAAGGAATCGGACATCATGTCGCTGCTCAAGCGTGCGCTCAATGATCCGCGCGGCTTCGGCGGACAGGCAATCGACATTGCGGAAGATCTTCTGCGTGCAATTGCCTCTTTTTCCGGCGGCGATGCGCGAATGGCGCTGTCTACGCTGGAAATGGTCGTGCTGAACGGCGATTTGGATGAAAACGGCGTGACGCATGTGACCGAGGAGACTGTGCTGCAGTGCACTTCCCGGCGGTCGCTGCTCTACGACAAGAAAGGCGACGGGCATTACGATCTCATCAGCGCGCTGCATAAATCGATGCGCAATTCTGACCCGGATGCGGCGGTGTACTGGCTGGCGAGGATGCTGGAGAGCGGCGAGGATCCGCTGTATGTGGCGCGGCGAATCGTCCGCTTTGCAAGCGAGGACATCGGGCTGGCGGATTCGCGTGCGCTGGAAACGGCGGTTGCAGCATATCAGGCATGTCACTTCCTCGGCATGCCGGAATGCTCGGTACATTTGACGCATGCGGTTGTCTACATGGCGATGGCACCGAAATCGAATGCGTTGTATGTGGCGTACGAGTCCGCAAAAGATGATGCGCTGCGGCAGATTGCCGAACCGGTACCGCTGCAAATCCGCAATGCACCGACCGGACTGATGAAGAACCTCGGCTACGGCAAGGGCTACGTGTACGCGCATGACACGAAGGAGAAGCTCTCCGCGATGGAATGCCTGCCTGACTCGCTGCACGGCAAGCGGTATTATCTGCCGACCGAGCAGGGCAATGAGGCGCGGTACAAGGCGCGGCTTGAGGAAATTCGTGCTTGGAAGGAAAATCAGAGAAAGAAATAAGCTGAAGGAACTGCCCCATCGGGCAAAACTCCTTCAGCTTTTATTGTACGGTTTATGCGATTTCCAGCGCGATTTCCATCATCTGCGTGAAAGTGTTCTGACGTGCCTCAGCGTCAAGTTCCTCACCGGTGAAGGGATTGTCGGAGATGGTGCAGATGGCGAGCGCGTTCTTGCCGAGTCGCGATGCGTTCAGGTAAAGTCCGGCAGCTTCCATCTCGATGGCGAGTACGCCTAAGTCGCGCAGCACCGCACCGTAGGTAGGGGTACGCTCGTCATAAAATGTGTCAGTAGAGTACAGCGCACCGGCAACTGGCGTGATGCCCATCTTTCCGGCGGCATTCATTGCGGCGGACAGCAGCTCATACGAGCAGCACGGTGCGAAGCTCCCCTGAAAGCCGTATTGCAACCCGAAACTGCTGTTGGTGTACGCGCTCATGCCGAGGACGATATCGCGTACCTTCAGTTTCGGACTGAGCATGCCAGCCGAGCCGACGCGGATGATGTTTTCCACGCCGTAGAATTGATACAGCTCATAGGAATAAATCCCAATAGACGGAATGCCCATGCCGGATGCCATGACGGACACGCGCTTGCCGTGATAGAAGCCGGTATAGCCCTGCACGCCGCGCGTGTTATTGACGAGAACAGCATCCTGCAGATAGTGCTCGGCGATGTACTGGGAACGGAGCGGATCGCCGGGCATGAGGACAGTGCGGGCAAAGTCGCTCTCTTTAGCGGTGATATGAGGCGTTGGAATCATCGGATATGCTCCCTTCGCAGTCTGATAAACCAATTGTAGCACAATGAGTAAAAAGGTTCAAGGGGACTTCGGGGACTTCGTCCCTTTTCTTTGACTTCGTCCCTTTTCTTTGGTGGCATGTTGGGTTCCACTTCTATAGGAGCGCTTTTGCAAACGATGAGAAGCGCCGTGATGATGCCGCCTAAAAAGCGTCTGACGCACTCCTTGCATCAGACGCTAAATTCACTTTTTGCTGCTGCCGAAGCTGCCGGAAACGTCAATCGCGGTGTCCGGCTCTTCCTTATGGCGTGAGGTCTTGCGCTTTTCGTTCAGGAGCTTCAGGAACAGCTCTTCATCAATCGGCAGCGAAACAGTTTCGTTCGTCCAAGAGGACAGATGCATGGCGTTTGACAGCATCAAACCGCGGATGCCCTCACGTCCGTCTGCCACGAGCGGCGTGCCGTTCTTGATGTGTGCCGCAAATGCGTTCAGCACGCCCACATGCTGCGGATTCTGCCCGTCCGTTTCGACGACAGTGTGAGTGATTTCCGGCACACCGAAAGGCTGCGGACAAACCGGACACCAGTCGCGCTCGTCAACCGCCGCCGTATCAAGCGTTAATTCATCATGCTCGATGCGGATGCGTCCCTTTGTGCCGATGATTTCCAGCCGGTTTTCGCCCAGTACATCGCCGGTTGATGCGATGAATGTGCCTGTTGCGCCGTTTTCGAATTCGAGATACGCGGTTACGTCATCTTCAACCTCGATGTCGTGCCACTTTCCCTCATGGCAGAACGCACGAACATGCACCGGCAGTCCGCAGAGCCACTGCAGCAGGTCAAGCTGATGCGGACACTGGTTGAGCAGCACGCCGCCGCCTTCGCCGTCCCATGTCGCACGCCATGCGCCTGCATCATAATAATGCTGTGTGCGGTACCAGTCCGTCACAATCCACGACATGCGTTTGAGCTGCCCGAGCGTGCCGCTGTCAATCAGCTCCTTCGCCTTGCGGTAGACGCAATTCGTGCGCTGGTTGAACATCATGCCGAATGTCAGCTCCGGATGACGGTCCGCCTCGGCAATCATGTCGCGCACCTGCAGGGTATAGACGCCTGCCGGCTTTTCGCACATGACGTGCTTGCCGCAGCGAAGCGCTTCAGCAGCGAGCGTCGGGTGCTGGTAATGCGGCGTTGCAATCAGCACGGCGTCGCAAGTGTCGGAATGGATGAGGTCAACGCCCTCGGTGAACACGGCTGCATCGGGCACCGTTGCACGAATCCACTCGCGCCGCGCAGCCTTACGGTCAGCCATCGCCGTAATCCGGATATCGGGGCACTTGCCCGAAAGAATATTTGCAGTATGCATGCTGGCAATTCCGCCCGCGCCGATGATTCCAAGACGAAGCATGGTCATTCCTCCTATAGCGCAATTTACAGATAATATTCTTCATAACATCTGCAGATTCCTTCTTGATTCACAGGAAAATTTCTGATTGCAATGCATTTTATGCGAATCTTGCACAGGAATAGGCGAATGCTGCCCGAACGAAAATGACGGCGGATGCGGAAGACGCCGATCATCTTGATGCAGGAGTTTCATGAGAGTTTCACGCAAGTTTCCACATTTAGCAGGCAAAGAGATGTTCTCTATTCCGGCAGCTGACCTGCAAAATCCTTCCCGAAATGAAAGAAAATCCGTCAAAATTATGGAAAAATCTTTCACAAAACCGGCTTTGTAAGCCCTTGCAATGGAAAAAAAGGCACAAATTCAGTCAAATTGGTGAAATACGCGAAGAAAAGCATAAAAAAAGCGACGAAATGCAAAGAAAATGTTTTTCGTTTCTATTATAATTTGAGACACAAAAAATCTTCCGTGAAGGAGAGGATTCACCATGAAGATGACTCAGAAGCTTGTTTCTGTACTGCTGGTGCTGTGCATGATGCTTGGCTGTATCATGATGGCGAATGCAGAGACGGAGGACGCGGTCAAGCTGACCGTTTGGTGCTGGTCGCCGAACGATGAGCTGCTGCAAACCGGCGCCGAAATGGTGCGCGATGCGTCCCTGGGGAATGTGGAACTGGAGGTAACCGTCATGGCGCTGGCGGACGTCCGCACGAAGATTGCGACGATTACCAGCTCCGGCGACCTCACGCAGCTGCCGGACATCATCCTGATGCAGGATAGCTCCATCCCCATGATGGTGCATGCCTATGGCGATGCGTTCCTGCCGCTGTCGGGCTATGGCATCGATACGGCGACGTTCGACCAGGCAAAGATCGCGTGGGATACGTTTGACGGTGAGCTGTGGGGCATTCCGTTTGACTCCAGCGTTGGCGTTGTGTGCTACCGCACCGATTACCTGGCGGAAGCCGGTTACACCATCAATGACATGAACGACATCACGTGGGAGCGTTTCCGCGAGATTGCCGGTGAGGTGCTGGACAAGACGGGTCATCCGCTGCTGTCTACCTCGAATGACACGACCATGCTGACCATGATGCTCATGTCCGCCGGCGGCAGCCTTTTCAACGAGGACGGCACGCCGAACCTCAATCAGAACGATACGCTCAAGGCGGTTATTGCCGAGTATCAGGCGCTGGTTGAGAGCGGTACGCTCAAAGTCGTCAACAACTGGGACGAGTACATGAGCTCCCTGAACGCAGGCTCCTGCGGCGGCACCGTGAACGGCATGTGGATTATGAACTCCTGCATGCAGGCGCCTGACCAGTCCGGCAACTGGGGCGTTGCGAACATTCCGGCAGTGTCCTCTGTGGAAGGCGCATCGAACTACGCCTCGAGCGGCGGCAGCAGCTGGATGATTACGTCGAACTGCAAGAATCCCGAAGCGGCTGTGTCCTTCCTGATGACGCTCATGGGCGGCGAGCTGAGCGACACGTTCTATGCGGACATTCTGACCGCCTCGAACTACATCGCAGCGTATCTGCCTACGGCGGAAAATGCGGAGGTGTACGGCGCGGAGAATGAATTCTTCGGCGGCATGAAGGTGTACGAGATTCTCGGTTCCTATGTCGAGAAGATGCCTGCCTGCAACACGAGCTATGTCTACGACGAAACGCAGGACGCCCTCGCGGTCGCACTGAGCAACATCCTGAACGGCGCGGACGTGCAGTCCGAGCTTGACGCAGCGCAGACCACGGTTGAATTCCTGATGTTCTAAAGTATCCTTTGATTTCGATAGCAATCTTTGCAGCCGACCCTTATCCGGTCGGCTGTTTCAGGTATATGGCATAAAGGAGAACATTCCATGAAGCTCACTTATTCCAAGAGGCTGAAGCTCACCGGCTGGCTGTTCATTCTGCCTGCCGTCATCCTTGTGTTTGTGATGAGCTTCTACACCATTTTTCAGGCGTTCCTGACCTCGTTTCAAAGCGGAACAGGCAGCCGGATGACATGGGTCGCATTCAAGAACTATGAGCGTATTCTCATCGATCCGACGCTGCGCACCGCCATCGGAAATACGCTGATTTACATGCTGCAAATTCCGATTATGCTCGGTCTTGCGCTGCTGTATGCTCAGCTGATCAGCAACCGCTTTCTCAAGGGCAGCGCATTCTTCCGCACGATTCTTTTCCTGCCCTGCGCGATGGCTTCCGTTTCCTATTCGCTCGTTTTCCGCATCCTGTTCGCATCGGACGGCTTCATCAATACGCTGCTGAATACCATCGGCATTGCGTCCGTCAACTTCTTCGGCAATGCGGGCAGTGCAAGAGCCGTCATCATGACCGCGCTCGTCTGGCGATGGACGGGCTACAACATGGTGTTCCTGTCCGCGGCGATGCAGAATGTGGATGCAAGCATCTACGAAGCGGCGGCGATTGACGGTGCAAGTGGAGCGCAGCGGTATTTCCGGATTACCCTGCCGCTGCTCCGCCCGACGTTGCTGCTGCTGACCATCATGACCGTTAGCGGCACGATTCAGCTCTTCGACGAATCCGTCAACCTGACCGGCGGCGGCCCTGCGAATGGTACGCTGTCCATCTCGCACTACATCTATAACCTTGCGTTCAAGTATTCGCCAAACTTCGGCTACGCCACCGCCATTTCCTTCGTGGTGTTCGCTGCGATTGCCCTGCTGACGCTCCTGCAGATGAAGGTGGGTGACAAGCGTGACTAAGCTGCGCAGGGTGCTGCTGCACCTGTTCATGATTCTATCCGCGTTGCTCTTTGCGTTTCCGATTTACTGGATGTTTGCTTCCGCCACAAACAGCACGGGCGAAATCGTCATCGGCAAGCTGACGTTCGGCACGCATCTGGCGGAGAACTTTGAAAAGCTGACATCGGCAAAAAATATCGGGCGCGCCATGTATAATTCCATGCGCAACACGGTGCTTTCCGTCTTTCTGTCGCTGCTCGTCAGCTCGATTGCAGGCTACGGCTTTGAGGTGTACCACGACAAGTGGAAGGATCGGCTCATGAGCATCATCCTCCTGTCCATGCTGATTCCGGGCATCTCGACCACCATCCCGCTCTACAAGATGATTGCTTCATGGAAGCTGCTCAACACGTGGATGGGCTTCGTGCTGCCGGGCATCGCATCGGTCTTCCTGATTATGCTCTTCCGGCAGAGCGCACGCTCCTTTCCGCACGACATTATCGAAGCAGCGCGCATGGACGGATTGAGCGAGCTGGGCATCTTCTTCCGCATGTTCGTGCCGATTATGGCGCCGACCTACGTCGCTGCGCTGACCATCAGCTTCATGAACGCGTGGAACAGCTATCTGTGGCCGAGTGTCATCATGATGAGCAACGAATCGACCACCATGCCGCTGCTGCTGGCGAACCTGATGTCCGGCTATACGCAGGATTACGGCATGATTCTGCTGGCTGTTTCGATTTGCACCATCCCGACGCTGCTGATTTTTGCTTGCCTGCAGAAGAGCTTCGCATCAGGTATCACGGGTGCAGTCAAATGAGCATGAAAAATGCGAACGTGATGACGCATTTTGCGGAAAATAACGCTATTTTTTTGAAAAAAATTCTGTTTTCCGGCAGGAGACTTCATTTTTCCGGCGAATGATTCTATAATCACCATCCCGCAATGAAAGGAGTCTATATGAAGAATCTTGACTATCTGGTCGAGTGTAATTTCACCAACAAGGTGGAAACGATCGACCCGCAGTACATCTGCCACCCCAAGTATGAGCTGTTTCTCCTGCTGGAGGGACAGGCAAGCATGCTGATTAATGCCGAGCGCTATCCGCTGACGCGCGGTTCGCTCGTGCTGCTCTCCAGCGATGACTGGCATCTGTCCATCAACGATTCCAACCAGCCCTACAGCCGCGTCACCATGCACTTCGACCCGAACATCATCCAGATGTTCAACACCGAGCGGACGAATCTGCTGGATTGCTTCACGAATGCACGTTCCGAGCATAAGCATATCATCCAGCTCACCGAGGAGGAAATCGAGCAGTACCTCGATACCGCCAAGCGCATTGCCGCGCTCTGGGGCAGCGCCGAATTCGGCGACGACCTGACCGCCATCGCCATGCTCATCCGCCACCTGATTTTCATCAACAAGATTTATTGGCGTGAAACGGGCACCTCGCCGCTGCAGCAGTCGCCGCTCGTACATCAGATTGTGACGTATGTGGACAGCCACATCGATACGCCGATGTCGATCAGCGCACTCGCGGAGGAATGCCGCTATTCCAAGTCGCATATTTCCACGACGTTCTCGCATGAAATGGGCATCCCGATTCGCCGCTATGTCCTCGTCAAGAAGATTCTCTATGCCAAGTCGCTGTTGGCGCAGGGACACACCGTGGAGTACGTCTGCACCAATTCCGGCTTCAATGACTACTGCAACTTCATCCGCACGTTCAAGAGCATTGTGGGCATCGCGCCGAAGCAGTGGCAGAGCCAGTTGAAGGAGAAGGAAAAGGCGAAGGCAGCGAGAGGAAAGAAGAAGCAGCAGGCATGACCATTGGGAAAGAATTGCTTGCCCGGAATCTGCCGGCGCTTGATGCTTCGCAGGAGCGGCGGGAGAGCATTCTTGCGCTGCTCCGCCGGGAATTTCTGGGCGGCTGGCCGGACAATGTCAGGGTGTCCTTTCAGCTGATTTCCGCAGACGAGGAGGCCTGCGGCGGCAAGGGCATCTGCCGTTTTCTCCGCGCAGCGCTGGAAAAAGACGGCGTGCAGGCGGAATTCCCGTTCAGCGTGACGATCCCGAAGAAAGCTGCCCGACCGGTGCCTGTGTTTGTGCACCTGCATTTCCCGAATGAAGCGGCGTGCGGCATGATCGAGGAACTGCTCGACCGCGGCTATGCGGTTGCATCGGTCTGCTACGAGGAGGTAGAGACGGATGACAGCAAGCCTGCCGCGTCCCCTATGGCGGATTTGTCTGACGATATCAGCAGCAGCCGATGGGGGAAAATCGGCGAATGGGCCTTCGCGGCGCACTGCATCGCGGATTATCTGCTGACGCAGCCTGAAATTGATCAGCAGCGCATTGCTGTCATCGGTCATTCACGCTTGGGACTGACGGCACTCTGGTGCGGCGCGAACGACCCGCGGTTCAGTCTGACAGTCGGCGTGAATGCCGGCGGATTGTACCGCGGCTCGGAATGCGAACAGTTTTCTGACCTCGCAAGGGAATACACGCGCTACTGGTTCTGCCCGGCCTTCTTCGACCGTCCGCTGGACGCATCGGCATTGCCGTTTGACCTGCACTTCCTGCTTAGCCTGATTGCACCGAGGCACCTGCTGATGATTGGTGCCTCGCGCGACCGCTGGGCATCGCCGCATTCAATGCTACTTGCTGCCTGCGCCGCAAGTCCGGCTTACGAGCGGCTTGGTCTGCAGGGCATTTGCGCACCGGAAGCGCCGCAGACAGGCGAATTGTACGGTGATGGGCACATCGGCTTCTACATTCGCGACGGCATCCATTACTTCGGCCGTGAGGAGTGGCTCGCAGCGATGGCGTATCGCGAAATGCATCGGGTATAAGAAAAAAGGACTTCTGCAAAACGGCAGGAGCCCTTTTTTCGCTGCTTGGACAACATTGTCCCATAACATAATATACCCGAACGGGTACGATTATGCCAACACTGACGAAATTCGTACCCGAACGGGTATATTTATTCTTAGAACAAATCCAGCATCGAATCGAGATAGATGGCTTCGCGAACCTCCAATTGATGTTCCGGTCTGACCATGTAGTAGAGGAGGATTTCGAGCACCATTGCACTGCCGAGTCCGCGCCCTTCGAGCTTGAACTCCGTGAAGCCCATCGGCAGATAGACACGCTGAATGTCTTCGATGCCGATGAAGGCAGGATTGCGCATTGCCCGCGAAAAGCGGTAGCCCTCCTGTGCATGCGGCGCGGTGCAGCGATGTTCCGGCGTATCCTCGCCGAGGTTCTTCCGGCTGACGGCTTCGTAGCAGCGTCTGCGCTCGGTGCAAGAAAAGGAGCAGCATTCGTTGCAGAGAAACTCCGTCTTGTCCTTCAGCGGCTGCGGCAGGGTATTCAGTCGGTCAAACGACTTGTTCAGCCGGAAATCGGGCACGACATAGCGGAATTCGGGGCGTTCGGCTTCGCGGCGGAAATCCGCAAAATCTGTCAGTACCTTTGTTGTCGAGGACACAAGATACAGCTTCGGGTATTGCGTCCGCAGATATTCCGTCAGCAGCTCGGAATGAACGATCACGCCGTTGCGCAAAGGTTCGTCCTCGGACAGGAGCGCACAGAACGTGTTGCAGCGCCGGTCGGACAGATGCTCCGGACGCAGCAGGGAGTTGCTGAACGTCAGCCGTGATGAAATGCCGTACTTGCGCGCCAGTTTGACGGCATCGCGCGGATGGCAGCTGCTTTCGCTGACGCGTCCGCCGCCCCACAGGCAGTCAGACGGTGCACCGTAAAGCGAGCCGATGCCGCACCAGTCGTAGAAATATTCCCGATGCGCTTCAAACAGCGGCAGAAACAGGCGGTACAGGTCGTAGAACTCGAATAAGCCGGGCAGGTGGTAATGGGCAGTTCTTTTTTCGTTCATGATGTTTAGCGGCGGATATCGTAATTCATGTCGGCGAGGTTGCGGATGGACTTGACATCGTCCGTGATGTTCGCGTCGCCGTGAATCGTGTGCTTGATGACGCTTGACGCGACGGCAAAATTCAGCATGTCCATCGGCTTGTAGTCGTGCATCATCGCGTAAATCATGCCGGAGGCAAACGCATCGCCGCCGCCGACACGGTCGAGAATGGTGAACGTGAACAGCTTCGATTCGAAGGTGTGCCCATCATACCACATGAACGCCTTCAGGCTGTTTTCTGAACCGGAATGGGCGTAGCGGACATGCCGCGCAATGCAGCGGAGATTCGGGTAGCGCTCGACAAAGTGCTGGAACACATCGTCCTGCTGTTCATAGGATGGCTGAAGCGGTACGCCGTCCTTCCAGTCGCCCTGCGCATGGTCATCGTCATTGCGCCAGAGGTGGTACGGTTCGATACCCAGCAGGATATCCACATACGGCAGACAGAGCGTGCAGAAGTCGCGCGCCTGCTCCCACGTCCACAGTGCAGAGCGGAAGTTGCCGTCAAAGGAGACAGTCATGCCCTTTTCCTTGGCGGTCTTGAGCAAATCGAGCGTCAGTTGGGCGCAGTTCGACCCAAGCGCGGGCGTGATGCCGGAGAGATGCAGCCAGTCAAAGCCATCCAGCAGGGAAGCCAGATCGACCTTCGAGAAGTCGTATTCCGCCATGGCGGAGTGCTTGCGGTCGTAGATGACCTTGCTTGGGCGGACACCGTAGCCGGTTTCAAGATAGTATGTGCCGAGACGGTGCGTGGGCGTTTCCTCAGGCGTGGAGAGAATCATCGGTGTGCAGTGCACGTCATTGGAACGCAGCAGGCGGACGGCAGACTTGCCCAGCGAGTTATCCGGCACGACGGAGAAGAAGGTGCTGTCAATGCCGAGGTTCGCCAGCGCAAGTGCGATATTCGCTTCGGAGCCGCCATAGGACGCCTCGAAGGTGTTTGCCATGCGGATTTTCTCGTAATTCGGCGGTGTCAGGCGGAGCATGATTTCACCGACGGTGATGAACTTTTTGTCGCAGCTCATGTCGCGCAGGAGCGGATTGGCGTGCAGCATGGGTGATGTCCCCTTTCTGATGTAAGTATTTACAATAGGCGCTGATTTCAGTATAGCAGGGAAAATGCATTTGTCAAGGGGGGACTTCGTCCCTTTTCTTTTCGTCCCTTTTCTTTTTCGTCCCTTTTCTTTTTCGTCCCTTTTCTTTCTCTTCGTCCCTTTTCTTCCTCTTTTGCAGAGATTGGGGTGAAATACCAAGGCAACCAAACGTAACACGCGGAACCTGTATGAAAATGGCGTGCCTCAATCGCGAAATGGGTGCAGGGACGAAGACCCTGCTGCGCTTTTTCTGTACTTTCGCGCGCGAACGGTTGACGCATCGGCGCAAAAACGGTATGATGGTTCTGTCTCTGTGATGCAGACGATTCGCACATTGCCGTGCGGAGCGTAAAACGGAACCAAACAAAGGAGTTTGACCTATGTCTATGAATCTGACTCAGAAAATCCTCTCGGCGCATCTGCTCAGCGGTGAGCTGATCCCCGGCACGGAGATCTCTATCCGCATCGACCAGACGCTGACGCAGGATTCTACCGGCACCATGGCGTACCTCCAGTTTGAGGCGATGGGTGTCAGCCGCGTGAAGACGAAGAAATCCGTGGCGTATATCGATCATAACACCCTGCAGACTGGCTTTGAGAATGCCGATGATCACTATTATATCCAGACGGTCACGAAGAAGCATGGCATCTATTGCTCGAAGCCCGGCAACGGCATTTGCCACCAGGTGCAGCTGGAACGCTTCGGCGTGCCGGGCTACACGCTCCTGGGCTCGGACAGCCATACGCCGACCGGCGGCGGGATCGGCATGCTTGCCATCGGCGCGGGCGGACTGGACGTTGCGGTCGCAATGGGCGGCGGCGCGTATTATCTCGCCTGCCCGAAGGTTGTGGGCGTTCGCCTGCACGGCAAGCTTTCCTACGGCGTCGCGGCGAAGGACATCATCCTGGAGGTGCTGCGCCGGCTGACGGTTAAGGGCGGCGTCGGCAAAGTCATGGAATACATCGGCGAGGGCGTGAAGACGCTGTCTGTGCCGGAACGTGCCACGATTGCCAACATGGGCGCTGAACTGGGCGCGACGACCTCGGTTTTCCCATCGGACGAAATCACGCATGCCTTCCTGAAGGCGCAGCAGCGTGAGCAGGACTTCGTGCCGCTTGCCGCGGACGCGGATGCAAAGTACGATGAAATCATCGACATTGACCTGTGCACACTCGAACCGCTCGTTGCCAAGCCCCACATGCCGGACATTGTCGAGACCGTCAAGGAATGCGGTCCCATCAAGGTTGACCAGGTGTTCATCGGCTCCTGCACGAACTCCTCCTACACCGACATGATGCGCGTTGCCCGTATCTTGAAGGGCAAGACGGTGCATCCGGATGTCAGCCTTGTGATCGGTCCCGGCTCCAAGCAGGTGCTGACGATGCTGGCACGCAACGGTGCACTGGCGGATATGATTGCGGCAGGCGCGCGCATTCTTGAATCTGCCTGCGGTCCCTGCATCGGCATGGGTCAGTCGCCGCGCACGAATGCTGTGTCCGTCCGCACGAACAACCGCAATTTCTACGGCCGCAGCGGAACAAAATCTGCCGGCATTTACCTCGTATCCTGCGAGACGGCTGCCGTTACCGCGCTGACCGGCGTGCTGACGGATCCGCGCTGCCTCGACATTGACCTCGATATCCCGATGCCGGAGACGTTCACTGTCAACGACAACCTCGTCATTCCGCCGGTTGAGCCCGGTCATGAGGATGAAGTGCAGGTCGTCCGCGGTCCGAACATCCAGCCGTTCCCGCTCGGCAAGCCCCTTGCGGAGAGCATCTCCGGTCAGGTGCTGCTGAAGATGGAGGACAACATCACGACCGACCACATCGCACCGTCTGACGCGAAACTCTTGCCGTTCCGCTCGAACGTGCCGTATCTGTCCGACTTCTGCCTCACGCCCGTGGACAAGGATTTCCCGGCGCGCGCAAAGGCAGTCGGCGGCGGTCTGCTCGTTGCCGGCAACAACTACGGTCAGGGTTCCAGCCGTGAGCATGCCGCGCTTGTGCCGCTGTATCTGGGCATCCGCGCGGTGATCGCAAAGTCCTTCGCGCGCATCCATCAGGCAAACCTCATCAACAACGGCATTCTGCCGCTGACCTTCAAGGACGAAGCGGACTACGATCGCATTGCGCAGGGCGATGTGCTGTCGCTGCCGAATGTCCGGCAGCTTGTCGAGAACGGCAGCAGCGAGTTTGTGCTGCATAATGACACGAAGAACGAGGATTACACCGTTCTCATGCCGCTGACGCACCGCCAGCAGGGCTGCATCCTCTACGGCGGTCTGCTGAACTACACGCGCGAAAGCAGCAAAGCATAATTTTCCCCATACAAAATCCGCCGTACCAGCAATGGCACGGCGGATCTTTCATATGCAATTCGTCTTCTTCAATTAGTCTTCCGATTCGGCAGGAATCATGTGCAGCACCATCGCGCTGGCGGCATCCTTTGCGCCAAAGTCAAGATTGAAAGAGGCGTACCCCATCTTGATTGTGACGGGGACGGTCGTTTCAGTGCCGTCCGAATGGAGTAGCTTCAGGTCGCAGCCTTCCAGCAGCGATTCGGGCATCGAAAATCGGATTGTGCCCTTGGCTCGCGCGGAAACGCCGACGACCTCAAAGCAGATGGTCATCAGCTTTTCGCCGTTTTCCAGCGTGCCTGTCCGCACGACTAAATCGCCCTTCGGCACGCTGAACGTCTTCGCGGTCGCAGAGGCACCGTCCCTTTGCGTGAGCCGCGCTTTTGAATTGACCGCGCCGCAAATCGGGCAGATGGTAAAAGCGTATTCCTCGCTGGATGACTGAATCGTATAGGCATACCGCTCGCAGCCGACCATCAGACCGTCGCAGCAGAAGCTGCGCTTGCACAGGGCAGTGTGCGTGTTTGCACCGATATAGACCCACGCGCTGTACCAGTGACCGAACTTATTGATGGACTGCTTTGCTGTCTGTGTTTGTGCCCAATCCACGCTGAAGGTTGCCGTGTAGGTTGTCCTGCCCTTTTCTTCGCATGAGGGCTGCTTTGTGCTCTTCGTCACCTTGGCTGATGCGGTCTCGACATGGGTGCTGTTGCGCTTGCAGACGCGCTTTGCAGTGCAACTGCTGTAATCATCCGACCACGTGTAGGTCACGGCGTCCCAGTCATGACCGCCGCTGCAGTCCTCCGCCAGCGCCGTGCCCATGCACAAAAGCGCCGCCAGCAGCATCGCGAAAATCCTCTTTCTCATTTCTTTTGTCCCCTCCATGAATGAATGCGGTCATCCGCATGGCATGCTGATGCGTTTCCTTCCTGCATTTTTTGCACCAATTGTCAGCGATTCACTGGTATAGTATACCAGAAAGTCCTGACCTTTGCAAGGGCACTGTGTAAAAACGCAGGACATATTATGCGAACAAATGATTGACAAACCATGATAGCACATGGTAAAATATGCTTGAATTCTAATTTCGCAGGTGAAGACAATGGACAGGATTTATTTGGACAATGCGGCAACGACGGCGGTGTCTGAGCAGGTGCTTCAGGCGATGCTGCCTTATTTTACGGAATGCTACGGCAATGCGTCGGCGATACACGGCACCGGCCGCGATGCGAAGAAGGCGGTCGAACGGGCACGCAGGCAGGTGGCGGCAGCACTTGGCGCTCAGCCGCAGGAGATTTATTTCACGGCAGGCGGCTCGGAGAGCGATAACTGGGCAATCAAGGGCGCGGCATTCGCGAATCAGGCGAAGGGGCGTCATATCATCACGACATCGATTGAGCATCATGCCGTCCTGCATACGTGCCAGTGGCTGGAAAAGCAGGGCTGGGAGGTTACATATCTGCCGGTTGATGAAGATGGCTTCGTCACCGCGGAACAGGTCAGGCAGGCGATTCGCCAGGATACTGTGCTCGTCAGCGTGATGACGGCGAACAACGAAATCGGGACGATTGAACCCGTCAGCGAAATCGGCAGGGTTTGTCGGGAATGCGGCGTGCTCTTCCATACGGACGCGGTGCAGGCGGTCGGCGCGGTTCCGCTGCATGTGGAGGAACTGAATGCTGATTTGCTGTCGCTGTCGGCACACAAGTTCCATGGACCGAAGGGCATCGGTGCGCTGTATATCCGCAGCGGCGTGACGATTGATTCGCTCGTGCACGGCGGCGCACAGGAACGCGGTCATCGGGCAGGCACGGAGAATGTACCGGCGATTGTCGGGTTGGGCGAAGCGATTGAAATTGCAGTCAATTCGCTGGCGGAAAACGCGGCGCGGACGACGCAGCTGAGAAATCGGCTGCTGAACGGGCTGACGGAGAAAATTCCGGCGATGCGATTGAACGGCACGAAGGAGAAGCGACTGCCGAACAACCTGAACGTGTCGTTTGATGGCATCGAGGGCGAGGCAGTGCTGCTGCGGCTGGATTTGGAAGGCATTGCGGCGTCAAGCGGCTCTGCATGCACGGCGGGAAGCCTTGATCCGAGCCATGTGCTGATGGCAATCGGGCTGTCGTGCGATGAGGCGAAGGGCTCGCTGCGGCTGACGCTCGGCACCGACACGACAGAAGCGGAAATTGATGAAACGGTGCGCGTGTTGGCGGAGGTTGTCGGGAGTTTGCGGAAAATGACGCAATGGTGCGTGAATGGATGCAAGGAGAAAGCACGATGAAAATTCTGATTCGCTATCACGAAGGCGCGGAGAAGATTGAGCCGTTGACGCAGGGCGACTGGATTGACCTTCGCGCGGCGGAAACGGTCGAGATGAAGGCAGGGGAGTACCGGCTGATTTCGCTGGGGATTTCCGTGCAGCTGCCGGAAGGCTATGAGGCACATGTCGCGCCGCGTAGCTCGACCTTTAAGCGCTGGGGCATCATTCAGGTCAACAGCATCGGCATCGTTGACAACAGCTATTGCGGAGATGAGGATATCTGGCGCTATCCGGCATTGGCGATGCGCGATACGGTCATCCATCAGGGTGACCGCATCTGTCAGTTCCGGCTGGTGAAGAAGATGGAAAAGCCGGAGTTCATCGAGGTGGAGCACCTGAACGGCAGCAACCGCGGCGGCTTCGGCAGCACGGGAAGCCGGTGAACGCGCCGCGATCGCGTCTGCGCCTTGAATCGCTGCTGGCACTGCTGACGCTGCTGCTGTTTCTGCTGGGCGGCGACGGCGTGCGTCAGACGGAAACAGCAGTACAAACCGAGCTGACTGTGTACTTTCTCGATGTCGGGCAGGGCGACGCGGCGATTCTCGTCAGCGGCGAACATGCGATGATCATCGACGGCGGCGATGCATCAAAGAGCCAGCTGATTTATTCGTACTTGTGCAATACGCTTGGAATTACCCATCTCGATGCCGTGATCGGCACCCATCCGCATGACGACCATATCGGCGGACTGGCCGCGGCGCTCAATGCCTGCACCGCATCGCATGTGTACTGTTCGGTGACTGCGTGGGATTCACGTGCATTTCGCTCGCTGGAAAAATATGCGCTTGCGCAGGGACTGACCATCACCGTACCGACCGAGGGCGAATGCTTTCCGTTCGGCAGCGCGGTCGTGACGTTCCTGTCCGATGGGCAGGGATATGAAGATGTCAATGACGGATCGCTGATTATTCGCGTGGATTGCGGCGAAACGTCCTTCCTCTTCACCGGTGATGCGGCATGGGAGGCAGAGCGCGCACTGCTGACGAATGGTGCAAGGCTGAATGCAGATGTGCTCAAGGTCGCGCATCACGGCAGCAGCTCGTCGAGCAGCAGCGCATTCCTGCACGCCGTCGTGCCGGAATATGCCGTCATCAGCGTCGGCAAAGACAACAGCTACGGTCATCCGGCGGAGGATGCGCTCGCACGATTGGCGGACACGGGTGCTGAAATTCTGCGCACGGATGAGCATGGCACCATCTGCATCCATACGGACGGAACGCATCTGACCGTGATGACAGAAAAATAGGAAGAAATCGGACGGATTCCGGGGCAAAATATTGTGTCAAAGCGCGAAAAATGCTTGTATTCCGGAAAAATGTGTGCTATACTGGCAAGTGTGAAACCATGACGCTGCCCTGTAAAAGGGGATGGCGTTTTTCAGCCGGGTCAGTCCGGTGTTGCGGAATGCAGAAAGAAGGGCTTATCATCTGAGAGTGGACATGGCTTGGCGGCATGGGACGGCTGAGTGGCGGGCATTGGTATGCCTGCACAGGCTGCCGCATTGCCGACGGGTGATGGGGACCACTCTTTTTGATTGCCTGCAGATGAATGCGGAAAGAGGTGAGACGCATGGCGAGGGCAGAGCTGACGGCAGTGGTGCTGCCGAAATGTCAGCGTCTGGCGGACGAACTGGGCTATGAGCTGGTGGATGTCTGCCTGGACAAGGAAAGCACGGGCAAGTTCCTGCGGATTTATGTGGATCGTCCGGAAGGTATGTCGCTGGATGACTGCGAACGGTATCACCGTGCGATTCAGCCGCTCGTCGAATCGTATGATTTCGACTTTCTGGAGGTGTCCTCGCCGGGCATCGATCGTCCGCTCAAGAAAGATCGCGATTTTGAACGTGCCATCGGCGATGAGGTGGAGGTGCATCTCTTCAAGGCGATGGACGGTCAGAAACTGTTCACGGGCATCCTGACCGATTTCGACCAGCAGGACATGGTGCTGCTCATCGGCGGCGAGGAAAAGCGCATCGCACGCCGCGCCGCATCGCTTGTGAAACCCGTGGTGGATATGTCCGGTGTCGAAACCGTTGACCTGTCCGGCGATGAGGATGCCGGCAACGTCCGCGTAGACGAATAATTGATCAAACAGCATAAGCTTAAAGGTGGAACAGAATTCATGAGAAAGACCAAGGCAGCGCCTGTTGTGCAGGCGAGTAACCAGAATCGGGAGCTGGTGGAGGCAATCCGTGCGCTCTGCAAGGAGAAGGATCTGAGCGAGGAAATGCTCTTCACGACAGTCGAGGATGCGCTCAAAAAGGCGTACGCCAAGAACTGCACCAAGGGCGATGAACCCTCTGCCAACAACATCAGCGCCGTCATCGACCGCACGACAGGCGAGATTCACGTGTATATCCGCCGCTTGATTGTCGAAGAAGTCGAGAAGCCTGTCGATCAGATTTCAATCGAGGAAGCGCGTAAAATCAAGGACACCTACCAGATGGGCGACATTGTCGAAGAGGATGTGACGCCGCGCAACTTCCTGCGTGTCGCCGCGCAGACCGCCAAGGGCGTGATTATGCAGCGCCTGCGCGAGGCGGAACGCGGCCGTGTGTACGAGGAGTATGCGGATAAGGAGAACGAAATCCTGACCGCAGTTGTCCGTCGCGTGGATGACAAGGGTGCGCTCGTCGAGTTGATGGGTCGTGATGACGGCTATCTCGAAGCGGATCAGATGATTCCGGGCGAGAACATCGATGTCGATGATCACCTGAAGGTCTATGTGCTCGAGGTACATCGCGGTGACGACATGACGAACCGCCACGGTCCGCAGGTGCGCGTCAGCCGGACGCATCCGAATCTGGTCAAGCGCCTGTTCGAGATGGAAGTGCCGGAAATCGCCGGCGGTAAGGTGCTGATTAAGGGGCTTGCACGTGAGGCAGGCAGCCGCACGAAGATGGCGGTGCATTCCACGGATGTGTTGATTGATCCGGTCGGTGCCTGTGTCGGTCCGCGCGGCGATCGCGTGACTCGTGTGGTGAACGAGCTGCGCGGCGAAAAGATCGACATTATCAAGTGGAGCGAAAATCCGGCGGAATTCATTGCCAACGCGCTGAATCCGGCGAACGTTCGCGAGGTGTACACCGAGGAAAGCGGCCAGCACTCCTGCATCGTGGTTGTGCCGGATAATCAGCTGTCGCTCGCGATCGGCAAGGAAGGTCAAAATGCGCGCCTTGCCGCGAAACTGACTGGCTGGAAAATCGACATCAAGAGCCAGTCCCAGTATGCCGAGCAGGTTGCCGCCACCATGCCGCAGGTCGAGGAAGCACCTGCCGAGCCGCAGTTTGCGCCCTATCAGGCAATCGACGAGATAACGGACATCCCGATGGACGAGGACGACACGCTGTAATACGACGGACTTTGTCCGTTTTCGTGCCCCTTGCAGCAATCGCAACCAACTTAGAAGGATATGCGAAGGGGTCAAGGGGGCGATCGCAAAGCCCCCTTGGATCGCGATTATCGCAGAGGATAGAGGAAAAAGAGATTCGGCGGCGAATCCGAACCTGGATGCACCGCCAAAAGGAGCCTTGATGAAGCCGAAGAAGATTCCGATGCGCATGTGCGTCGGATGCCGCGAAAGCAAGCCAAAACGCGAAATGATCCGCGTCGTCCGCGCGCCGGACGGTACGGTTTCGATGGATTCGGGCGGTAAAAAGCCCGGACGCGGCGCTTACGTGTGCCGACAGGAAAGCTGCCTGATGCGGGCAATCCGCCAGAAGCAGCTCGAACGTCAGCTCGAGGTACAGCTCACCGACGAAGTTGCGGAGAGCTTGCGGCAGGAGCTGGCGAAGCTCTCTGAAGCAGAAGCGGAGGATACCTGACGCAGATGCAGAGAGAGGATAAGCTGCGCGGTCTGATGGGACTGTGCGTGCGGGCACGACAGGCGACCTTCGGTGAGGATGGCTGCCTGAAAAGCATTCGTGGCGGGAGTTGCGCGATTCTGCTGCTCGACAGCGGCGCATCTCAAGCCACTCAGGATAAATACCGCGGCGCTTGCGAACACAATCATGTATTGCTGGCAATGCTGCCGCAGGGTCTCCTTCATGAAGCGACAGGTCATCCGGGCGTTGCCATGGCGGTTGCGCAGGGCGGTCTGGCGGAGCAAATCAGGCGGAATCTTCACGAGGATGCACACGAGGATCGTGGACAATCAATCAAATCGGAAAATCATGGCGGGGGTGCAAGCGTCGAATGACGAAGGTAAAGCTGAAGGATTCAATCAAGGAACTGATGACGGATGCCGTGAAGGTGCGTGATGACGCCTCTCGTGTCCGTCAGGGAGCGGACGGACTGGCGAAGTCGCTGCGTGCGCTCGAAAACGAGTTTGTCAAGACCCGCAACGCGCAGGCGGAGCAGGAAAAGCGTGCGGAAACGGAAAAGCGCATTTCCGACCACTCCAAGGCCTACGTCATGCTCGACGCGGAGGAACAGGCTGCTGTGAATGCTGCCCTCAAGGCGGACGAAAAGCAGCATGAGTTTAAGGCGGAAGTGAAGGCTGAAGCAAAGGGGGATTCCCCCAAGGGTGATTCCCCCAAGGGAGATTCTCCCAAGGGTGATTCCCCCAAGGCGGAAGTCAAGCCCACGCAGAAGGCCGAAGCATCGAAGCCTGTGCAGAAGAATGAAGTGAAGCAGGAACCTGCGAAGGCCGAGGTCAAGGCGGAGCAGAAGCCTGTCCAGAAGGCTGAAGCACCCAAGCCCGTACAGAAGAACGAGGCGAAGCAGGAAGCTGCAAAGCCCGTGCAGAAGACGGAGGTCAAGGCCGAGCAGAAGCCCGCGCAGAAGGCCGAAGCACCCAAGGCCGAGCAGAAATCTGCTCCGAAGCAGGAGGCTGCGAAGCCTATGCAGAAGGCAGAGGTCAAGCAGGAAGCTGCGAAGCCCGAAGCAAAGGGGGATTCCCCCAAGGAAGATTCTCCCAAGGTTGATTCCCCCAAGGGTGATTCCCCCAAGGAAGATTCTCCCAAGGGTGATTCTCCCAAGGTTGATTCTCCCAAGGCTGAGGAAGTACCGAAGAAGCCTGCCATCGGTCAGATTATTTCGCGTGCCGGTCAGGCGCTTCCGCAGAAGCCGGTCGGTCTGGCGCCGAACGTGATTCGCCCGCCGCGTCCCGTGCAGCCGCGTCCGCAGGGTGCTCAGGGGCAGCAGGGACAGCGTCCGCAGGGCAATCGTCCGGCAAACGGCACGTTCCAGCCGCGTCAGGGCGGCAACGGTCCGTTCATCGCGCGCACGCCGCAGGGACAGGGGCAGCAGGGACAGCGTCCTCAGGGCGGCAATGGTGCGTTTATCGCACGTCCGCAGGGTGCACCGAACAATCGCCCCGGCAACGGCACGTTCCAGCCGCGTCAAGGCGGCAATGGTGCGTTCATTGCGCGCACGCAAGGTGCACCGGGTGCGCGTCCGCAGGGCGGCATGCAGTCTCGTCCGGGAAACGGTCGTCCGGCAGGTGCCGGCATCGGTCGTCAGAAGCCGTCTGTGCCGGATATCACGCCGAGTATGGGCAAGGAGCGCGTCTCCAATTACGACCCGAACAAGAAGAATTACATCCGTCAGCACGACCCGGAGCATGTGGCGCGCAACCGCAAGCAGCTCAGCCGTGACGCAGGCTACAGCGGATATGATGACGATGTGGTGCGCGGCGGTAAGCGCAGCCGCATGAAGAAGCCGTCCGCACAGCAGATGATGGCGCCCATCAAGATTGAGCATGCGTACATGAACGGCGACACGATTGTCGTCCGCGACCTGTGCGAGAAAATCGGCAAGACGAGCGCGGAAATCATCAAGAAGCTGTTCCTGCTGGGCAACATGGCGACCATCAACAGCGAGATTGACTTTGATACCGCCTCGCTGGTGTGTGCAGACTTTGATATCACACTGGAAAAGAAGCCTGAGGTCACTGCTGAAGACCAGCTGACCGCGGAGAACTTCGATGACGCCGAGGAGAACCTCGAGACGCGTCCGCCGGTCGTGACGATTATGGGTCACGTCGACCACGGCAAGACGTCCCTGCTGGACTACATCCGCAAGAGCCGCGTCACCGCAGGCGAGGCTGGCGGTATTACGCAGCACATCGGCGCATACACGGTCAAGATGAATGGCCGCGACATCACGTTCCTGGATACCCCTGGTCACGAGGCGTTCACCGCCATGCGTGCCCGCGGCGCTCAGGCAACGGATATCGCTGTGCTGGTGGTCGCGGCAGATGACTCCGTCATGCCCCAAACCATTGAAGCCATCAACCACGCGAAGGCGGCCGAAGTGCCGATTATTGTCGCCATCAACAAGATGGATAAGCCGGATGCGGATGCCGAGCGCGTCAAGACAGACTTGACGAAATACGGGATCGTCTGCGAGGATTGGGGCGGCGACACGATTATGTGCCCCGTTTCTGCGAAGACCGGCGAAGGCGTTGATGAGCTGCTCGAGATGATTCTGCTGCAGGCGGACACCATGGAGCTGCGCGCGAACCCGAATCGTCTGGGTCGCGGCGTCATCATCGAGGCAAAGCTGGACAAGGCACGCGGCCCGCTGGCTACCGTGCTGATGCAGAATGGTACGCTGCATGTCGGCGACAACATCATCGCGGGTCTGGCGAGCGGCCGTGTCCGTGCGCTGATTAACGACCGCGGCGAAAAGGTCAAGGAAGCCGGTCCGTCGACGCCTGTGGAAATCATGGGCTTCGATGAAGTGCCGTCTGCCGGTGACGAAATGCAGGCTGTCGGTGATGACCGCCTGTCCCGTCAGGTCGCCGAGGAACGCAAGGCGAAGCTCAAGGCTGCGCGCGAAGCCTCGATGGCGAAGGTCAGCCTCGAGAACATGTTCTCCAACATGGAAAGCGGCAAGCAGACCACGCTGAACCTGATTATCAAGGCAGACGTTCAGGGCTCTGTCGAGGCGGTCAAGCAGGCGATGGAGAAGCTCAGCAGCGACGAAGTCAAGGTGCATGTGCTGCACAGCGCCGCCGGTGCCATCACGAAGGACGACGTCAACCTCGCGAGCGCGTTCAACGCCATCATCATCGGCTTCAACATTCGTCCGGATGCCTCTGCACGTGAAGCAGCGGAACACGAGAAGGTCGATGTCCGCCTGTATACGGTTATTTACAAGGCGATTGAGGACATGGAACTGGCGATGAAGGGTCTGCTTGCGCCCGAGTACCGCGAGGTGCTGCTGGGTCACGCAGAAGTCCGCAGTGTGTTCAAGATTACCGGTGCCGGCGTGATTGCTGGTTGCTACGTGACCGACGGCAAGGTGCAGCGCAACGCTCAGGTGCGTTTGCTGCGTGAAAACGTCGTTGTCTTCGAGGGTAAGCTCAGCAGCCTCAAGCACTACAAGGAAGATGTCAAGGAAATGGCTGCCGGCTTTGAGTGCGGCATGAGCCTGGAGGGGCACAACGACATCAAGGAAGGCGATGTCGTCGAGTGCTTCATCATGGAGGAAATCCCGCGCTAATCGCATCAACGGAGGCTGGGTAAAGTCAATTTCAGATGGCTTTCCCTGCCTCCTTTTTGATTTTTAGCTGCGACGGGCTTCGTCCGTTTTCATGTCCTATATCGATTAGCAGAGTCGGAACTCATGCAATAAGGGGGCTTTCCGATCGCCCCCTTAAACCCCTTCGGGTACCATACAGGTTTTCGTTTTCATGGTTGAGCTTTGGCAAAGTATACAATAAGGAGGCGACCGCGGACTTCGTCCGTTTTCTTGCCCTTTGTCACGCTACAACGCTGGAATATTAATTTCATCTGCATACAGATTGATGTTCGCTTTGATGGGTGCTGCCCACCCCCAGCAGGAACGCTGTTCCTGCATCTCGCGAAAGGTCTTCGACCCTTTCAAAACCCATATTTGGAGGATACCATGAGCTATCAACGTATTGACCGAATTTCTGAAGAGCTGCGACGCGAGGTTGACCGCATCATCCGCGAGGATGTCAACGACCCTCGTGTCACGGGCACCTTCTCTGTTACCCGCGCGGAGGTTACCCGTGATCTTCGCTATGCCAAAATCTATGTTTCCGTCCTTGAAGATGATCTTCGCGAGCCGCTCATGAAGGCACTCAAGAACGCTGCAGGCTTCATCCGCCGCGAGCTTGGCCATCAGATGCTCATCCGCACCGCGCCGGAGCTGCAGTTTGTCAGCGACCAGAACATCGCCTATGGCGTGCATATCGCGCAAGTATTGGCGGAAGCGCGCAAGAATGAGCCTGACCGTGAAGAGGAAGAACCGCAGGCATGAACGGCTTTTTGAATGTCCTCAAGCCACCGGGCATGACGAGCGCCGCAGTCGTTGGCTACGTGAAGCGCATGACGGGCGAAAAGCATGTCGGGCATGCCGGAACGCTCGACCCGGAGGCAGCAGGCGTACTGCCGGTGATGCTCGGGCGTGCGGCGAGGTTGTTTGATTATCTGGTCGACAAGGAAAAAACGTATGTTGCGGAATGCGCCTTCGGTGCGGCGACGGACACACAGGATGCGACCGGGCGCGTCATTGAAACAGGCACCAATTACCCGACGATTGAACAGGTACGCGAGGCGGCTGCTCATCTCGTTGGCGACATTGAGCAGCAACCGAGCATCTACAGCGCCATCAAGCAGGACGGCAAGCCGCTTTATGAGCGTGCGCGTGATGGCGAACAGGTCGAGGCACCCATCCGAATCGTGCATGTGTCATCTATCGACGTCCATGAGGAAACGGCAGAGCATGGCGTGCGCATGACTATTCGCTGCGGACGCGGCACGTACATCCGATCGATTTGTGATGATTTGGGCAAATTGACCGGCTGCCCGGCACATATGCGCTTTTTGCTTCGGGCACAAAGCGGCGTGTTCACGCTGGATACTGCCATGACGCTGGAGGAAATCGCACAGCATCAGCAGAACGAGACGCTTGAACTGCTGCCCATGGATATCGGGATCGGACATATGCCGCGGCTGGATGCGCCGGCTTCATTGGAAAAGCAGGTTGTCAACGGCGTGAAGCTGCCTATCCGTGCACTGAAAGGCGCCGCGCAGCTTCAATCTGGTATAGCAGCGCGCGTGTATTTGCGCAATCGCTTCTGGGGCATTGCGGCAAGGGAAAATGATGACCTCAGCTGGCGATGCGTGTTTCCGCCGGACAAGGAGGAGAACTATGCGAATCATCCGTGACCCTAAGCGGCTAAACCCGTGCGTGCTGGTGTTGGGCATGTTTGACGGTGTGCACCGCGGTCATCAGGCACTGCTGATGCGCGGCGATGAGTTGGCGCAGGAGATGGTCTATCCGCTGGCAGTCTGCACGTTTTCGCCGCATCCGCTGCAGGTGCTCGCACCGGAGAAGGTGCCGCCCATGCTGACGACGCTTCCGGAAAAGGCGGCGGTTATGCAGTCCTTCGGCGTGGATGGGCTGTGCGTCACGACCTTCACGAAGGCACGCGCTGCGCAGGAACCTGAGGATTTCATGGCGGAAATGGTTGAAGTGTACGCACCGGTTGTTGTTGTGTGCGGTTTCAACTTTACGTTTGGAGCAGGCGGACGCGGTAATGGACAGATGCTCAAGGAGTATGGCAAGAAGCATGGATTCCGCACAGTGATTGTGCCGGAGGTCGTGATTGAGGGCGAAACGGTGTCGTCCACGCGGATTCGGCGGCTGTTGGCACAGGGCGACATTCGCAGCGTCAACAACCTGCTTGGACGCGGCTATACGATGACCGGGCGCGTCACCGAAGGCAAGCAACTCGGTCGGACGATGGGCTACCCGACGGCAAATATCAGCGTCCCGAAGCACAAGGCATTGCCCGCGTTCGGCGTCTATGCCTGCTATCTGGAGACGAGCGGCGGCATTTTTCCGGCGGTCGTGAATGTCGGTCGCCATCCGACCGTGCCGGACGGTCCTGTGACGGTTGAGGCGCATGTACTTGATGAATTTCTTTCGCTCTACGGTCGGAATGTGCGGTTGACGTTCCTGAAATTCATGCGGCCGGAGCAGAAATTCGAGGACATCGATGCGCTGAAGAATCAGATTTCGCATGATGCGGATGAATGCAGAGCCTATTTCGCGCAGCTTCAGTAAAAACGCATACAAAAAGGGGATTGCCTCGCGATGAGACAATCCCCTTTGCATTGCAGTTCGATTCAGGCAATCCGAAGATTACTTGATTTCGCACTCGCCGCCGACTTCCTTGAACTGGGCAGCCAGCTTCTCGGCTTCTTCCTTCGGCAGAGCTTCCTTGACCGTCTTCGGGCCATTCGGAACAGCCTCGACGAAGTCCTTTGCTTCCTTCAGACCCAGGCCGCACACTTCGCGAACCAGCTTCAGAACCTTCAGCTTCGAAGCAGCGTCGAAAGCCTTCAGCACCACGTCGAACTCGGTCTTCTCTTCCACAGCGGCAGCAGCAGCGCCAGCAGCGGGACCAGCAACAACAGCGGTCGCAGCAGCGGACACGCCGAACTTTTCTTCCATAGCCTTGACCAGATCGGCCAGCTCCAGCACCGTCATAGACTCGACGGCGGCAATGATCTCCTCATGAGTCATGTTGATTCAGCCTCCTATTTCGGTTGATATCGGATTGAATTTGTTTTGATGGTTGTGTGAGGGACGAACCCTCATGCGGCGCGGATTATTCCTCGCCGTTCTTCTGCTTGCGGATGGCATCGACCACGCGGACGAAGCTCGCCACGGTGTTGGTCATGCAGCCAAGCAGCTTTGCCAGCAGCACTTCGCGGCTCGGCAGGGTTGCCAGATGCTTCACAGCATTGACATCAAGCACCTCAGTACCCAGCACACCGCCGGTAATCTTGAGGCTCTCCAGCTTGTTCTTTTCGATGTAGTCGTTGATGATCTTCGGACCGGTCACAGCGTCCTTCATGGAGAACACGAAAGCGTTCGGACCGTTGAGCAGATCATCCAGACCAGAAATGCCGGCATCCTGCAGTGCGCGGGCGACCAGACGATTCTTGAGGACGCAGTAAGCGGCGTCATTCTCACGGCACTGCTTGCGGATTTCAGTCACCTGCTCCACAGTCAGTCCGTTGTAGCTGCAAATCACCACAGACTGGGCATTCTTCAGCTTTTCGACGATGTCAGCAACAGCTGCAACCTTCTCAGGCTTTACCTCATGCACCTTGCTCATTTCTTGCACCTCCTTAACGGTTTGAAAGTAAAAGAAAACCCTTGCAACAGGTGCAAGGGACGAGCAAAATCATGCTATATCCATCACACCTCGGCAGGCGGAGCAAACTCCTTTACATCCTTGCGGATACCGGCTGTCTACGGCACAGGCTTCTTTAAAACCGTAGCTCATTATAGCAAAAGGAAAGGGAAATGTCAAGAGGAAAATTGGCATTTGCAGGAGTTTCGCGTCTGCGGAGGCGACCAAAGAGCAAGAAAGCGGCTTTATTCCGCCGGAATAACAAGAATTACCTGCCTGAGATCAAAGGCATACATGCTGTAGCTGAACGAGACGGACGCGTTCGTCTGTTCCAGATACGCGGTCAGCGCCTGATTCAGGTCGTCGGTGCACTGGGTGTAGAGCGTTTCCGACAGCGCGATTTCGATGGTCTCGCCGTTGAGCAGCCGCGCGAGGAATTTGTCCAATTCGGTGCGTGTGCTTGCCGTCAACCCGTGTGACTCATAGTAGCCGACTGCACCACTCGTGTCCGGCAGGATGCAGCTGGCATCCGGCTGGTGGTCTGCAGCCATGTCCTCCGCGGATAGCGCGAAATACCAGTGCGCGGCGAGTTCCCCCAAATCATCCCAACAGGCGTCAATCAGGCAATAGCCATTGATGTCGGCAAGGTTCCATGCGTGGGCGTCCGTGATGCCGTCGGAGGACGTTGCCTGACCGTCAACGAGACCGCAGGGAATGCCTGCAAGCCGGTATAGCAGCGTCAGCGCCTGCGCATAACCCTCACAGTTCGCCTGACCATATAGCAGCGCACCGACCGCTGTTGCACACCATGCGGTGTTATCTGCATAGGATACGCGTGAAATCAGCAAGTCGTGCAGCCCGACAGGGTCGGCAGTGATGCACAACCATGCCTGCGCTGTTTCCAGCAGCTGCGTCCGCAGGGACTGCGCCTCGGACAGCGTGCAGCGGTACTGCGGACGAACGCCGGTGGCAATGTCAGGTGCAGTGCGCTCATAGAGGACAGCGTATGTTATGTCAACGGCGAAAAGCTCCGGGTAGCTGCGTGTCAGGTCGTTCATGGTCTGGCTGAGCAGATCAAAGGACGTGCCGTCCGGCAGGTCGATGTCCTCCTCCTGGGCGAGCAGACGCGGATAGAGGTAGTCGCGCAGGGCTTGTTCGGCGGCGGAAACGGTGTGCGCTGTCAGAACGGTGCCCTCGGCATAGGGGAGTGATTCGGCGAGGGAAACGGTCAACATCAGCAACAAGGTGAGCAGGGCGATGATTCGCTTGTGCATGATTCCTCCTATAAAAAAAGGACTGTCTCGCAATGGGGACAGTCCCGAAGGTGGGCAGGGTTAGTAGGCAGACTTCGGATTGGAGCCGTAGAGCACAGAAAGCGTCTCCTGACCGGCGGCACCGTCAACCGTCAAGCCGTTGTTGGCCTGGAAATTCTTAATGGCGGCAACCGTTGCGCTGTCGTAATAGCCGGTGACAACGGAGAGGTAACCGAGCTGATAGAGGCTGTCCTGCATCTGCACGACCTCATCGCCCTGGTCGCCCACGTTCAGCGTGGTGTATTCCGTGGTCTTGGCGGCGGCAGCGATGGCATCGCCGCTGTAGAGCGCGGAGAGCGTTTTGTTGCCCGCAATGCCGTCAACCGGCGAAATCTTGTTGCGGATTTGGAATGCGCGGACAGCATCCTGCGTGGTGTCGCCGTAAACGCCGTCGCGGGAGCCGTCGTAGTAGCCCAGCTCGTAGAGGGTGGACTGCATGGCGCGGACAGCGGAGTTGGAGTCGCCCGGGCGAAGCGTGGCATATTCATCGGCATCGACTGCGGAGGAGGAGTAGAGCGCGGAGAGCGTCTTGTCACCCGCAATGCCGTCAACCGGCGTGATGCTCATCTTCGTCTGGAATGCCTTGACGGCGGTGGTGGTTGAGGTGCCATATGTACCGTCCACCGAGCCGGTGTAGTAGCCCTTGTCCTTCAGGGCACGCTGGAGCTTCTTGACGGCAGTGCCGGTATCACCCGGACGGAGCGTATCATACGTCGTGGTGCTGGAGGAGGAATCGGACGAGCTGGATGCGTACAGCGCTCGCTGCGTGGCAGGACCTGCCTTGCCGTCGACGCGCAGTCCCTTTGCGGTCTGGAAGGCGGTGACGGCGGCGGTCGTGCCGGTGCCGTACTTGCCATCCACTGAGCCGGAATAGTAGCCCTTATTCTTCAGCGCTTGCTGGAGCTTCTTGACGGCGGTGCCGCTGTCGCCCTCGGACAGCGTTGTGTAACCGTCAGGCGAGGTGGTTGAAGACGGCGTTGCGGTTGCCTGCGATGCGGAGGAGCCTGCCGCGACTGCGGAGGATGAATAGAGCTTGTTGAGCGTGGTGGTGCCTGCCTTGCCGTCTGCCTTGAGGCCGTTGGCAGTCTGGAAGGCGATGACGGCGGCCTTTGTGGCATCGCCGAAACTGCCGTCTGCTGTGCCGGAGAGGTAGCCGAGCGACTTCAGCCGTTTCTGCATCGCGCGAACCGCATCACCGGACTGACCGGATTCAAGCGTCGTGCCGATGGAGGAAACGGGACTGCTGGACTTGGCAGCAGAGGAGGAATACAGCGTTTTGAGCGTCGACGGACCGGCAATGCCGTCATCGTAGAGGCTCTTGTACTTTGCCTGGAACGCCTTGACGGCGTATTCGGTTGCACCCTCATAGTTGCCGTCAGCCTTGCCGGTCATCCAGCCGAGCGAAATCAGACGGTTTTGAAGCGTTTTGACGCGCGAACCGGACGAACCGATACTCAGGTAGTAGTCGGTGGAAAGGTTCGGCGTGGCGGTCGCGGAAGGCTTCTTTGTTGCGGTGGGACGAGCGGTTGTGCGCGGCGTAGAAGTTGCGGTCGAGGCTTTCACAGCGTTGGAACTGTTGAGCTTGTTCATGGTGGACGTACCCGCGATGCCGTCCACGTAGAGGTTGTTGCGATCCTGGAATGCGCGGACAGCCTTTTCAGTCGCGTCGCCGAAGTCGCCGTCAACGGAGCCGGTGTAATAGCCAAGCTGCTTCAAACGGCGCTGAAGCGTCTTAACAGCGTCACCCGATGCACCTTTCTTGAGAACGGTGGATGTCGGCGTGGGCGTTGCAGTCGGCTTGCTGGTCGCGGCGCCGGCACTTGCGGGCGTCGAGGTGCCGATGACGGTCACGCCGCCGCTGGTATATACGCCGATGCCGCCGGAGGACGAGGTGGGTGTTGCAGTGCTGGTGTCGAAATTGTACGTTGCTTCCGGCTCATCTGACGGCGAGGGGCTGGGCGTCGCGGTGCGCGGCGGTGCGGAAATGACGGCCGTGTTATAAATGACGCCGGAGTCGGAAAGGTCCCCCGAAAGATCATCCGGCGGAACAAAGCAGCCCGTCAGTGTCATGGACAACGCCAAAATACCGCACAGCGAGGCGATTTTTACGCTGCGGCGGCTGGTGTTTCCGGAGCTGTTTCTCTTCATGGTCAAAACCTCCACTTTCTCCCTCGGCGTGAGCGGAGAGGCGAATGCGGTCGCTGCTGATGCGGGAAAAGCAGATGCCTTCCCATCCACCAAACGAAGCGGAACGCAGTTTTCCTGCATCTAATTAGACGAACTGGAAGGGCAATTTGTTCCGATCCATCCGCAAGAAATATAAATTCGACAGCACACGTTGTTTTCCCTGCTGAAAAGAAGGAAATGCAGGCAAAAAGAGCGAATTATTTTTCTTTAAGCGTTCGCGGAGGAACAATCCGCTGCGGACAGGATGCAGTCCGCCGAACCGGGCGGAACGGAAAGAAGGACAGTATGTCAGAATGTAGTCATGACTGCTCCTCCTGCGGGAGCAACTGCGCATCGCGTCAGCAGCCGCAAAGCCTGCTGGCACCGGCAAATGCAGGGAGCAGAGTCAAAAAGGTCATCGGCGTCGTGAGCGGCAAGGGCGGCGTCGGCAAATCGTTGGTGACGGGTCTGATGGCGTGCGAAACGGCACGGCGCGGCAAAATTGCCGGCGTGCTCGATGCGGATATCACGGGGCCGAGCATGCCGCGGATTCTGGGCGTGCACGACAAGGCAGTCGGCTGTGAGCAGGGGATTCTGCCGAATGAGGCGGCTGGCGGCGTGAAGGTCATGTCCATCAACCTGCTGCTGGAGCATGATACCGACCCGGTGATCTGGCGCGGCAGCCTGATTGCGGGCACGGTCAAGCAGTTCTGGACGGATGTCGCCTGGGGCGATGTGGATTGCCTGTATGTCGATATGCCTCCGGGAACGGGTGATGTGCCGCTGACTGTTTTCCAGTCGCTGCCGGTGGACGCTATCGTGATTGTCATCAGCCCCCAGGAGCTTGTCGGCATGATTGTCGAGAAAGCGGTCAAGATGGCGGAAATGATGAATATTCCGGTGCTGGGTCTTGTGGAGAACATGTCTTACATCACGTGCCCGGATTGCGGACGCCGCCTGTATCCCTTTGGCGAGAGCAAGACCGCGGACGTTGCCGAGAAGCACCATTTGCCGCTGCTCTGTCAGCTGCCGATTGATCCCGAAATTGCGAAGAAGTGCGATGCCGGTGAGCTGATGAGCCTTCAGGTACCTGAAATTTCCAAGGCGGTCGATGCCGCACTTGCATGCCCGGTCAGGGAACACAAGTAATGCAAAGGGCGGACTTCGTCCGTTCTATTGCCCCTGGAAATTATCGCTTCCATCTTCTGGGCAGCGGCGTTTCCGCATCAATCCGATAAATCGTCGGATCGGTCGGATGAAAAACCACATGCACCAAATCCCCAGCCTGATAGGGCTGAAATACCGGCTTGCTGACGAGCACAACCGTATCTCCTGTAGCCGGATGACGGCATGAAATCACCAGGACACATCCGTGTACCCCCCTGCGGACGGCGCGGTCAGGGATTACCTTCGTGACGCGCAACATCTGATGCAGGCCACGCGTGCGGAGACGGGCACGTTCTTTCCGCTGTGTGAAGTATCGGATGAGGGTAACGATGGATTCGGAAGTTCGGCGTGTTACCAAGGCACCGGAAATCAGCCCAATCAGCAGCGGCAGCGCCAAAAGCAGAAACAGCGGCGACAGGCGGTACATAAGCGGCGCAGCGAATGCCAACATCAGCAGCACAAGGAACACGAGCCGATGCCAGCGGCACCAGTATTCGAGCTTTGTGCAGAACAGCCAGAGCAGGCAGCAGCCCCAAATCAGCGCAGGGAGCATCAACACGAAACCGCCGAGCAGGAGAAACAGCCTTTCCAGCGAGGATGTCAGCGAACTGCCAGCGACGGCGGTCATTTGCCGAATCAGCAGCACACCGCCTGCAGCGCATCCGGCAAGCAGCGCGTACATCAGCAGCCACGCATAGGGGCACATCAAAAACGCATGCGTCAGCGAGCACGAACCTTCCAGCGCATACCGAAAGGCAGAACGCAGGTAGCGCAGCGCATAACACAGCGTGGAAACAGCGAGCTTCGGCAGCCACAACAGCAAATCCAGCAGAATGTTGATGCAGTCAGCGAACGAATGCGGCTTGCGCAGCGGCTTTGGCTCGCAGAGAGAGGAAAGCAGTGCTCTGGTGGTACAGAAGGATTCAAATGGACTTGGCATGTGCGGACATTCGCTGAACGCTTCGGGGTCGGCTGCTTCTCCGGATTCTTCATGGGAGCAGTCAGAAACCGACGAAGCGTCAGGAACCGTTGAAAGGTCGGGAACTGTTGAAGGGTCGGGAACCGACGAAGGGTCGGAACCCGACCGTCGGCGCCTGCGCTGATTGCTTTCGCTCATGGCGGTCATGCCGCCTCCTTTTTTGCAGAAAATCATCAATTCAATATTCGCCGCGGATGGTCGGAAGTCCTCCATAACCGGCGGAATCGGACGGAGAACACATCATGGAAATCATTGCGCATATCCGCAATGGCTATCGGGAGAAATTCGGCGTACCGCGTCAATCCGGGCTTGTGCCGGCGGTGTCGCGCATCGTGATGGAGCCGGAATACAGCGTCCGCGAGGCTTTTCGAGGCATCGAGGATTTTTCGCACCTGTGGCTGCTGTGGGAATTTGACCATGCGGCGCGCGAGCAATGGCGTCCGACTGTGCGTCCGCCGAGGCTTGGCGGCAATACGCGCATGGGCGTGTTCGCGACGCGCTCGCCGTATCGGCCGAACAAAATCGGGCTGACGGTCGTCAAGCTGCTCAAGGTGACGGAGGAGGACGGACGGGTGGTGCTGCACGTCACCGGCGCGGACATGATGGATGGCACACCCGTCATCGACATCAAACCCTATGTGCCGTATGCAGACAGCGTGCCGGACGCGCGAGGGAGTTTTGCAGAGGAAAAGAAGGCGCACGCGCTGCAGGTCATCCTGCCGGAGGAACTACGTGTGCGCATTCCGCAGGAAGATTTGCCTGCCGTGCTGGAAATCCTTGCGCAGGACCCGAGACCGGCGTATCAGCATCAGCCGGAACGCGTGTACGGCGTGCCCTACGGCGAAAACGACATCCGCTTCATGGTCAACAAAGATACGCTGACCGTCACGGATGTTGTCCCCTATGAAAAAATCACCAACAGAAAGGACGAAACATGAGCATTCGGGAAGAAATTGACAGCATGTATCCCGTTCGCAAATCGGCCGAGCAAAAACGCGCGTTTGAGCAGTGGGTGATTGCCAAAATGCGCGAAATGGGCTATCGGCCGTATGTCGACGGCATGAACCGCAAGGACAAGGTGCGCCAGCGCAACATCGTTGCCGGCGACCCGCAGCACGCGAGCATCATTATCTCCGCGCATTATGACACCGCGGCGACCATCGGCATTCCGGATTTGCGGATTCCGCGCAATTTCCCGGTGTATGCGCTGTCGCAGCTCGTGATTCTGCTGGGTTTGCTGTTGATTTCGCTGCTGGTCGGCTGCGCGGTCGGGTTGCTGTCGAAGAACGGCGACTGGCTGATTCTTTCATTCTTCCTGACGTTCCTATGCATTGTCCTGCTGATGATGTTCGGCAAGGCGAATCCGCATAACGTCAATGACAACACGTCGGGCGTGGCGGCACTGCTGGAAACGATGGCGCAGCTGTCTCCGGAGGCGCGCGCAAGCACGGCGTTCATCCTCTTCGACAACCAGGAAATAGGCAGCAGGGGCGCGAAATACTTCACGCAGCAGCATGTCGAGATTCAGACAATGCAGTTACTTGTTGACCTGAACTGCATCGGCGATGGCGATCATTTCATCGTGTCCGCCCCGAAGCTGGCGCAGGATAAGCCGGAATACGCGGTGCTTCGGGACATGCTCGGGCAAAATGCAGCATCCTTCGGTGTGCAGACAGGCTTCTGGAGCCGGATTCGCGTGCGCGGCGCGGGCGATTACCGCAAATTCTCCTGCGGCGTGGGTATTTCCGCATACCATCACAGCGCGGGCATCGGGCTGGTGACCGGTCGGCTGCACACATCGCGTGACATTGTCTGCCGCGAGGAAAACATCGCCTATCTTGCCAAGAGCCTGTCGGAAACGGCAGAGAAGCTGATTCCGCCGCAGGAGGAAGCACAGCAGAATCCGGAAGAGAATGCGTGACGACTTTAACAAATTGTAAATTTTGGGATTCCATGCGTCATTTTGCACGATTATACTTTGCAATTTGAACCTGTTTATGGTACAATGAAGATGTAAGCTTTCCGTTCATGACGCGGAGGAGGAAACGATATGCTGCCGAAGGGCTTTCGGGCTTGCTTCATTGCGGTCATGTGTGCGCTGTGTGTGGTGCTTTGCTATAGCGTCATCCATCAGGCATCTGTCAGCGAGGAAATCCGGCTGACGCGGCTGTCGCTTGAGGCGACGGAGGCGCGGCTGGAGCTTCAGCAGGTGGAATATGCGCAGGTGCAGGTCGATTTGCCGGAAACGCGCGAGCAGCTTGCCGAGGTGCAGCCGCAGGCGGATGAAGTTTTAGCCCGCGAGCAGGAACTTCGTGCGCAGCGCAAGGCACTCCGCGAGGAAAACGCCGCGCTGACCGAGCAGATTGCAGCGCTGACGGCGCAGCAGGGCTCTCTCGTTCAGCAGGGTCTTGACGGACAGCCGATGATCTCCGTTGCATCGCTTCAGGCGGCGCTGCAGGAGATTCAGGCGAAGGTGGACGCCGCATCAGAGCTCCTCACGCAGGCAGAGGAGTCCTCGGGCAAATAGCCTGTGATCCGATTTCAATTATTTTAGGAGGAATGATTCCAATGTCCGAAAATCAGAACAATACGAATGCACCTGCCGAAAAGAAGCAGGTATCCCTGTTCGCTCTGCTGATTGTGTTGGTTGTGGCGGTCATCGTGATGGTCGTGCTGTTCGTCAATTCAAACAACCTGTCCTCACAGCTTGACCAGGTCAACAGCGAGCTGACCGAGCGCAGCACGGAGCTGCAGCAGACCATCACCGAGAAGGAAACCATGCAGGAAGAGCTGACGACCGCGCAGAATGACCTCCGCGAAGCGCAGCTGACGCTCGATGAATCCACTGCGAAGGTGACCGAGCTGGAGGCGCAAATCAGCACCTTGACCGAAGAAAATACGGCGCTGACCGCTGAACTGGAGACGGCGAAGGCAAATCAGGCGACTGCGCAGGGCTACCTTGATGAAGTGTCCGCGCAGGTGAATGTCCTGATGGAGAATCTCGAACAGGTGCAGCGCGCACTGAACGGCGAGACCATCGAAGCAACCGAGGAACCGGTTGCTGAACCTGCCGAGGAGCCGACCGAAGAGGCAGAAGCGAACGAAGCTGATGCGGTGCTGGACGCTGAAATTGAAGTTGTAGCTGAAGCGGATGACGAAGCCGATGCGGATACCGAAGCTGATGCGGATGTCGAAGCCGATGCAGATGTTGAAGCTGACGTGAATGTCGAAGCCGAAGCGGATGTCGAAGCGGATGTTGAAGCCGAAGCGGACGCCGAAGCCGATGCGGATGTTGAAGCCGATGCAGATGTTGAAGCTGACGTGAATGTCGATGCGGATGCCGAAGCCGAAGCGGATGTCGAAGCCGAAGCGGACGCCGAAGCCGACGCGGATGCCGAAACCGACGCGGATGTTGAAGCCGATGCGGATGTCGAAGCTGATGCGGATCTGGCAGCCGAAGCAGAGGCCGAAGAGGCAGACGCTGACCTGCAGCTCCTCAGCACCTCGATGGTGCTCAATGCCGAAGCACGCCTGAACATCCGTATGTTCATCGATAACGACAAGAAGGTTGCCGATATCGAGCTGACGCTGGACGGTGAATACGAAGGTCTGACGCAGGAAATGCTGGATGCCTACGCACAGACGCTGATTGGCAAGACGATGCCGGTGACCCTGCGCGCGGATGCAGCCGAAACCACTGCTGAGGAATCCATCATCGACGAGCTGGAAGGCATGCCTGAACTGTCGAGAGAACTGGTTGAGCAGCTGAACTTCCTCGCCATGTAAAGGAAATCAATGAACCCTAACCGCTGCGCCTGAACGGGTGCGGCGGTTTTTTGCAGAAAAAATGGCTGAATCAGCGAATTGAAACGAAAAAAGTCTTTTCAATCCGGCAAAAGTGTGATAGAATATATTTGTCCGTGCACCTGTGCACCGGGCTTGTTGGTCTGCACCCGAAAAGCAGGATTTCTCTGCGACTGGATCCGCCTTGCCGGATTTAGACATAGGGATTCGCCGCACCTTTCAGCAGCGATGCCTATCGTACTGCTTCGCTTGTGCAGCGAACCCAAACACGCATTTTCGAAACCCAAACAACATTGGAGGAATTGATTGATGATTACTGCTGGCGATTTCAAAAAGGGCATTACCGTGGAGTGGGACGGCGGCGTCTGGACCATCGTTGACTTCCAGCACGTCAAGCCCGGCAAGGGCGCGGCGTTCGTCCGCACCAAGATCAAGAACGTGATGACCGGTGCTGTGGTCGAGCGTTCCTTCAACCCCACCGACAAGATGCCCAAGGCTGTGATCGAGACGAAGGAAATGCAGTATGTCTACAACGACGGCGAACTGTACTACTTCATGGACATCGAGACCTATGACCAGATCCCTATGGCGCTGGACAAGGTGGAAGATGCAATCCCCTATGTCAAGGAAGGCACGAATGTGACCGTCCGCTTCTTCAAGGGCTCTCCCTTCTCCGTGGAAGCGCCGAACTTCGTTACGCTTGAGGTGACCGACACCGAGCCCGGCTTCAAGGGCGATACTGCGTCCAACACCTACAAGCCCGCTACGCTGGAAACTGGTTACTCCCTGCAGGTGCCGCTGTTCATCAACACCGGCGACATGATCCGCATCGATACCCGTACCGGCGAGTACATGGAGCGCGCATAAATAGGAACATCATCAGCCCGGGGAGAGCAGCAATCCCTCCGGGCTGATTGTGTATGATAGGAGGACATCGATATGAGCAGTTTAACAGACCGCGTTAGCTACCTGAAAGGCCTCGCCGCAGGCATGAAGCTCAACATGGACAAGGACAGCAATAAGCTGCTGATGGAAGTCCTCGGCGTCATGGGCGAGATGGCGGACGAAATGCAGCGTCTCGATGAGGAAAAGAAGTCGCTGGAAGAGTACGTCGAATCCATCGATCAGGATCTGTCGGACATGGAGGAAGCCCTCTACAACGCCGACGAAGACGATGATGCGGATGACGAAGATACGGACGATGCATGCGACTGTGAGGACTGCACCGATGAGGACGCGGACGATGCGGACGATGACGATGATGGCCATGAAATCGATGAACTTGATGAAGCGATCACCTACGTCTGCCCGAACTGCGGCGAGGAGTTGATCTTCCGCGCGTCTGACATCGACTTCGATGAGAATACGCTCTGCCCGAAGTGCCATAAGCCGATTTTCCCCGAAATCGACGAAGGCAGCGAAGACAGCGAAAATCTGCCTTTCTGATTCAGATTAAGGCAATACCGCACAAATGAGGTGGTACGATGAACAATGAATTTTGTGTCAGATGCGATTGCAGAAATCGAAGGTTTACTGGATGTAAATCGAGATTTCTGCAAGAAGCAGGTTGGAAACCCGAAAGGGTTTCCAAGTCTGCCAAAGGCAGACCGGCGAAATAAAGTTTTATTTCGCCGCCGCAGATGGCGCAAAAGGCATGTTCAGCGGCGCCGCTGAATTGTGCGGTGTTACCT
>CAVANO010000051.1:0-38684 GCA_963590165.1 Anaerovoracaceae bacterium | reverse complement strand
GGGACGTAGCATCCGCCTAACCAAAGCCCGTGTCCATTCTACGGGGTATAGTTTAGATCTTCCTTAATAAGCTCTAAGAGGTCATTGTTATATTGATCGAGTTCGTGAGCATCTGTTGCTTGCCTCATTCGTTTCAGAATTTGCTCTTTCAGTGCGTCAAGCGCCTTTCTACTATTAGCAATGGCTTCTTTTTGAGCGTTTAGTTCAAGATGGGAATTAATGTAAGACTTGAGATCTGTGATACTGACCACGAGCTTCTTAGAATTCTGAGCATAGGAAACGCTTTGATTGTTCTGCCCGCTTTGGCTTGCCTTTTGCACGGGCACAGATGTGTCCGCATTTGTTGGTGATGTGTTGACGTAGTAGCTTTCGTGGTACTCTTCAGTATACGCGTCTGTGTTAAAATTGATTTCCTGTTCCTCTTGCTGTTCCCAATCATCGGATGTTTCGGGCAGTTCAGAAACCCAGTACTCATTGCCGTTCTCATCGTAGGTGAACCAGCCGGCGCCGTCTTCAATCCAGCCATCGTAACCGTCAACGGCGTCTTCGCGGTAGTCATCCTCATAATCCACGTCATCGGTGTATTCGCCGTCATTACCGGAACCACCTTCTTCGTCTGTGCTCCAGCTATAGCGGCCAGTCGTGATATCCGTTTCGGGGCGCTCTTCCACAATTGTGTATGTGGTGTACTGCGGCAGTTCGTCATCCTCGTCCTGCCCATGATCACCGGCGTTGCCGGTATCAATGGCATTGTCATCATTGCCGGCATCAATGTCTTCGGCATTTTCGAGGTTTTTTTCCTCGGGGACAGGCTCTTCCGCAACAGTGGGCTCCTGCTCGCCAGCGGTCGGCTCGGTCTCTTCGATGACAAGAATTGTTTCCGGCTGTTCTCCGGCGGAATCTTCGGCATACACGAGCCTGCACGCCGCAGAACCGCAGACAAGCGCCAGCAGCACCATGATGCACAGGAAAGATGTTCGCCTGATCAATTGATCGAATGCCTTTTTCATACGCTCTCCTCCGTTTCCGGTATTGGGATATCATACCACCCATATTATAAGGCGTTTCCGTCAAAAGCGCCCCACACAAAAGGGGAGTTTTTGCCTCGGATTGATGCTGACGGCGCTGCTGAAATTGCCATTTCATTTTTTTGCAATTCATGGTATACTGTAGACTGGTGACTGATTGCGAAGGGAGGCGGACGCGTGGAACAGATCGAAGGAACCGTGGAAGGCGTCATCTTCCGCAATGCGCAGAATGGCTATACCGTGGCATCGGTGCGGCTGACGGATGGCAAAGAAGTGACAGTGGTCGGGACGCTGCCGATGCTGTCAGCAGGCGAAACGGGCGTTTTTTCCGGCGAATGGGTGGCGCATCCGCAGTACGGTGAGCAGCTGAAATGCCAGCAGGTGACGTTCAAGCAGCCCTCGACAATTCAGGGCATCATTCAGTACCTCGCACATGGACCGGTGGAAGGAATCGGCATGAAGACGGCGAAGGACATTGTCGCGCACTTCGGCGAGGATACACTGCGAATCATGGACGAGCACCCTGAACGATTGCAGGAAGTGCACGGCATGGGCAAAAAGCGCTGGCGGCAGATTGCTCAGTCGTATCAGGAACACAGGGAAACCCGAGAGGCAATGGTTTTCCTGCAGACGTATGGTATTTCGGCGGCACTGGCAATGAAAATCAGCAAGACGTACGGCACGCGCACGCAAGCGGTCGTCCGCGGAAATCCGTATCAACTGTGCGAGGACATTGACGGCGTCGGCTTCAAGACGGCAGACGCAATTGGGGCGGCAATCGGCATTCCGCCCGACAGCGATAACCGCATCTGCTCGGCGATCAAGTTTATATTGAAGGAGCAGGCGGCGCAGAACGGCCATGTCTATCTGCCGGCAGCGGAGTTGGTGAACACGAGTGCCATGCTGCTGAATGTATCAGAGGAACTGACAGAATATCAGCTCAAGCGCATGCAACTCAGCCGCGAACTTTGTGTTTCCGGTGCTGACGGCGAGGAACGCGTGTATCTGCCGATGTTCGACAACGCGGAGCGTGAAGTGGCGAACCGCCTGTGCGAACTGCTGATGACACCGGCGATGATATGTGACGGCGATTTGGAACAGCAAATTGACCGGTTTGAGCAACGGCGCGGCATTACCTTCAGTCCGCATCAGCGCGAGGCGATTCAGATGGCGCTGTGCAGGAAAATGCTCGTCATCACCGGCGGCCCCGGCACTGGCAAGACGACCATCATCGAGTGCATTATTTCGCTCTTATCCGCCCAAAAGGTGAAGGTGGCACTCTGCGCCCCGACAGGACGCGCCGCAAAGCGCATGACCGAGGCGACCGGCAGCGAGGCGAAGACGATACACCGTCTGCTGGAATACGGCGGCGAAGAAGGATTCTTCTGCCGTAATGCGGAGAATCCTGTTGAGGCAGAGTGCATCATTGCGGACGAGATGTCCATGGTGGATTTGCTGCTTATGCGCTCGTTTCTGCGGGCGGTCGAGCCGGGCACGCGGCTGATTCTTGTCGGCGATACCGATCAGCTGCCGTCTGTCGGCGCGGGCAACGTACTGGGTGACATTCTTGCAAGCCGTGTTGTGCCGTTTATCCACCTGACGGATATCTTCCGCCAGTCGGAAACGAGCCGCATTGTCACGAATGCGCACCGCATCAATGAAGGACAGATGCCGCTTGTCAACGAGAAGAACACAGATTTCTTTTTCGAGCAGCAGGATAATCCCGTTCGCGCGGCGGAATCGATTGTCGCACTCATGACGCAGCGGCTGCCGAAGTTCCTGCATTACGGAGAGGACTGGCAGCAGCGCGCCGTTCGCGAGATGCAGGTGCTTGCACCAATGAAAAAAGGCGAATGCGGTGTGCAGGTGCTTAACATCCGCCTGCAGCAGGCGCTCAACCCGAAGGAACGCGGCAAAAAAGAACTGCTGCGCGGCGACACGATTTTCCGCGAGGGCGATAAGGTCATTCAGATGCGCAACAATTACGAGATGGAATGGCAGCGGCACACGGATTTCGGCTGGGAGCAGGGGAAAGGCGTGTTCAACGGCGATGTCGGCTTCGTGACCGAAGTGGACTATGAGGAACACAGCCTGACTGTCTGTTTCGATGATGACAAGGATGCTGTGTACAAGGCGGCGGATTTGGAAGATCTCGACTTGGCGTACTGCCTGTCGGTGCACAAGAGCCAGGGCAGCGAGTTTCCGACGGTGATTATGCCGGTCGTATCGGGTCCGGATAAGCTGCTGACGCGCAACCTGTTCTATACCGCCCTGACGCGCGCACGCAAGCTCGTGGTGATTGTCGGGCGCAGGGACACGATGCAGCGGATGGTCGAGAACGACTACGTCCTGCACCGCTATACGACGCTGCGCGAGCGGCTGCAGGAAATGGCGGAGATGTTCAAAATCAATCCTTTTGACGAAGAATGATTGGGGAAGGGAAGGAAACATATGCCGGTGCTGCGTGGAAAAAAAGTGATGCTGCGGCCGTACCGCAGGGACGATATAAAGGGGCTGCTGTCGTGGGTGAACAATGCCGAAACGGTCAGGTACCTGTCAAGCTGGGCAGATGCGCCGTACACGGAGAAGAATGCAGAGCAGTATCTGGATTACGCGATGACCGGCGGCAGCGACCGGATGATGTTCGTCATTGCCGATGCCGTGACGGAGGAATACCGCGGACAGATTTCGCTGGATTGCATCAACCGGCGCAACGGCACGGCGGAGCTGAGAATCGTCATCGGTGCGGCAGAGCACCGCGCGAAGGGGCTCGGCGGCGAATCCATCCGGATGCTGCTGCATTACGCCTTCGAGACGCTCGGACTGCGACGGATTGAGCTGGACGTGTTTGCTGATAACAGCGCGGCACGCCTATGCTACTTGAAGGCAGGATTCAAGGAGGAAGGCGTGAAGCGGCAAAGCGTATGGAAGAACGGCGCCTACCGCGATATGGTGTTTATGGCGGTGCTGCGCGATGAATACGAGGAGGCACATCATGATTGAAGGCAAGAAAATCCGTCTGCGCGCCTTTGAACCGTCTGACGCGGAGGTGAGCCATGCGTTCGTCAACGATCCTGATACACTCGGCAGCATGATGAGCGGCATCCCATTCCCTTCGTCTATGGCAGATGAACAGCAGTGGGTGAATCAACAGTCGAGCTACACGCGCGGTGAGTATCAGTTTGCGGTAGAAACGCTTGACGGCGAACTGGCAGGACGCTGCGGACTCATCCGCGTGGACTGGAAGAACCGCATGGCGAAACTCGCCATTATGATTGGTGCGCCGTACCGCCATCAGGGCTACGGCCGAGAAGCCATGGCGCTGCTGTGCGATTTTTGCTTTCGGGAGATGAACCTGCATAAACTGCGCGTATCGGTTTTCGCATTCAACGAGGCGGCACTCAAGTGCTACCGCGCATGCGGATTTGAGGAAGAAGGACGTCTGAAGCAGGAAATATGGCGGAACGGCGCGTATCAGGATGTCGTCATTCTTTCGAAATTTGCCTGCTAATCGGCACAAAAATCGTATAAATCCTGTATTTTTGCGCGCGGAATGTTGACAATCCAACGCTTGCAGGGTAAGATAAAAAGCGTGTTGTCCTTTCAGGACGCAAAAACGGCTGCGCATGATGATGCAGCTTCGCCTATGGCGTATAGAAGGTATTCCGTCAAAGATGCCGGAATATCGCGGGAGGAACGAGCATGAAGAAGATTGTAACGAAGTTTGGCGGCAGTTCACTGGCGGATGCAGGCCAGTTTGCAAAGGTCAAGAACATCCTGCTGATGGATGACGCGAGAATGTATGTCGTTCCGTCCGCACCGGGACGCCGCTTCAAGAATGACGACAAGGTGACGGATTTGCTGTATGCCTGCCATCGTCAGAAGGCGGCGGGCGAGGATTATCAGGATACGTTCGACCGCATCGCGGCGCGCTATATGGATATCGCCGAGGAACTGTCGCTGAAGGTTGATCTCGGCGCGGCACTCGATGAAATCAATGAGAAGATCGATCAGGGTGCGGATGCGGATTATTGCGCGTCCCGCGGCGAGTACCTGAACGGTTTGCTACTGGCGGATTACATGGGCTGGCGCTTTCTCGATTCCGCGGAGGTCGTCAAGTTCACCGAGGAAGGCGCGTTCGATGCCGAAAAGACGAATGAACTGATGTCTGCACGCCTGTCCGACAACGTGCCGACGGTTGTGCCCGGCTTCTACGGCAGCTATCCCGACGGCAAGGTGAAGACGTTCTCGCGCGGCGGCTCGGATATCACCGGCGCGATTGTTGCCCGTGCGGTGGAGGCCTGCGTATACGAGAACTGGACGGATGTGTCCGGCTTCCTGATGGCTGACCCGCGCATTGTCGACCATCCGCGCGAAATCAGCTCCATCACCTACAAGGAGCTGCGCGAACTGTCCTACATGGGCGCGTCTGTCCTGCATGAGGATGCGATGTTCCCCGTGCACAAGGCAGGCATTCCGACGAACATCCGCAATACGAACGACCCGGCGCATCCCGGCACCATCATCAGCCTGAACGCGCCGCACGATGATGCGCATCCGACCATCACCGGCATCGCAGGCCGCAAGGGCTTCTCCGTCATCAGCATCGAGAAGGCAATGATGAACAGCGAGTTGGGCTTCGGCCGTAAGGTGCTGCAGGCATTCGAGGAGAACGGCGTGTCCTTCGAGCATCTGCCGACCGGCATCGATACGCTGTGCGTTGTTGTGTCCGGCGAATCCTTTGCGCCCGTGCGTGACACGATCCTCTCACGCATCGTCCATGAAACGAATCCAGACACCATTACCGTCTACGACAACATGTCCATCATCGCGACGGTCGGCCGCGGCATGGTGCACAATTGCGGCACCGCGGCGCGCCTGTTCTCAGCGATGAGCAAGGCGGGCATCAACGTCCGCATGATTGACCAGGGCTCAAGCGAGCTGTCCATCATCGTTGGTGTGAATGACGCAGACTACGAGAATACGATTCAGGCGATTTACAACGCGTTTGTGCAGTGAGTTTTGCGTGCTGCGCTGAAGACATTCGCGGACTGATTGGAACACTGACCCAAACCCTGTAAGGGGCATTGCTCCTTGACCTAATTTGGGGCATCTTTTGCTTGCAGAAGGATGCCCTTTTATGCTATGATAAGAGAAGATCATCAGGCGAGGAGGTGCGCAGGTGGCTGAGGCTGAGGTGATGCTGCGTGTGCCGGGCGACCGGCAGTATGCGCTGGCCATCCGGACGGCACTGGGCGGCGTAGCGATATTGAAGGATCTGGACGCGGATACGCTGGATGATCTGCGCATGGCGGCGGACGAGATCTGCGACTGCCTGCTTCATCAGGGGCGCGAGGTGGCGCATCTGGATGTTGCCGTCTATGATGAGGGTGATTATTTGCGGGTAGCGTTCTCGGCGAATTACAGCGGCGAGGCGCAGTCCCCCTGCGAGGACGAAACGGAAATCACACGCGCCGTTTTGCAGACGCTCGCAAGCGATGTGACCATGAGCCGGTGCGGAAATGCGGTGCAGTGCATATCGATTCTGCTGCATAAAGCGACCGCCCCCATCCGTAACGGATGAGTCCGGAGAAAATGGACAGCCTGTTTCAGACGTATGCCAGCAGCCGGGACAAGGCGGTGATGGCACGGCTGGTGGAAGCGAATCTTCCGCTGAGTCAGGCGGTCGCACGGAAATTCCGGGGACAAGGTGTGGAGTTGGAGGATCTTGAGCAAGTCGCTGCGATGGCGCTGATGCAGGCGATTGAGCGTTTTGACCCGTCACGCGGACTGAAATTCTCGACATTTGCACTGCCGACGATTGCAGGTAGCGTCCGCAATTATCTGCGCGATCAGGGCAGTACCATCCGGATGACGCGTTCTGTCCGTGAACAGCTGATTTTCCTTCGCCGAGCGGAGAATGAGCTGACATCGGAACTGCAGCGCGAGCCGTCTCTGCGTGAGGTGGCGGAACGGATGAAGATTCCGCCGGAGGAACTGCTCTCCCTGTTGGATGCGCGTCAATCGGCAGGGGTGATGTCGCTGGATGCGCAGACGGCGGAAGAAGATGACGCGCCGCGCATTGAGGACATGCTCGGTCAGGCAGAAGAAGGCTATGAGCAGGTGGAGCAGGCGCAATGGCTGAATTGGCTGTATCAGCAGGTGACACCTGCGGAGCGGCTCCTGCTCAAAAAGCGCTATGAGGAGCATCTCGGGCAGCGCGCGGCGGCAGCGGCACTCGGCATCAGCCAGATGCAGGTCAGCCGGATGGAGCGGCGGTTACTTTCGCGGCTCAGGGAGCTTCTGAATACGACGTAAAGATTGCACAATCAGAAGGGAAGGGTCATGCATTGCCATGAATGACCAGAATCAGCAGTTCAACGGGCAGGGCGTGTACATGGGCAACAACGCCGACGGCAACCCGATTTATGGCGTTTTCATCACCAATGACGCGCAGGGCAACCCGATTTTCGGCGTGCCGCAGGGCTATGACGCATGGCAGCGGATGGTCTACAGCGGCATCAGCGGCTACGACCAGAACGGCAATCCGATTTGGGACACCATGGGCTATGACGAAAACGGACAGCTCGTATACGGTGCGGAGGTCGCCTATGACCTCGGCGGCAATCCGATTCCGAATCAGCAGGCAGCGCAGCAAATGGAAACTGCACCGCAAATGGATCCTGCACTGCAAATGGATCCTGCACAGCAGGCGCCAAGCGGATTCACGGCGGCGGGCAAGGCACCCATCAAGCTGAAGGCACGGCTGCACTTTTCGCCGCTGATGGTGGTGATTATTCTCGCAGTTGTCGGGCTGACAGCGTGGTTCTGCTATGAGCAGTTTGCTCCGCAGGCGGCGCGCTACGGCACGATTGAACTGGCGAGCATCAATGCCACGCATACCGGCGATGCACTGATTGCCCGAAATGAATCGCCCTACACGGCAGATGGCGTGACATCTATTGTCTATATTGCCGAGGAAGGCAGCGATGTCGAGCAGGAAACACGCATCTGCCAAGTTTATTCCTCCGGCTTCTCCACGAAGGAGGTCACAACGCTGCGCTCCTATCAGGAGGAAATCCGCGATTATCAGAAGGATCTCATCACCTCCGCAACAAGCGATGCGAAGATGGATCGGCTGATGAACGATGTCATCAGCCACATCACGGAACTGCGTGAAATGATCTGGAACGGCACCGGCTCACTGGCGAATCAGGAGACGCTATTGAAATCCTCCATCAAGACGCGTCAGGATCAGATTAAGACGACGTACGCCGATGATCAGCGCTTCGCACGCAAACTGGATGACGAAACGTCCCAGCAGCAGCGCATCAACAGCTGGACGAAGGACTTCACGAGCAATTATTCCGGTATCGTGTCGTTCTATCTGGACGGCTATGAATTTTCGCTGACATCGCAAACGTATCAAAACTTCACGCCTGCCGAGGCAAGGTCGATGGTCAACGGCAATGTGCCGGAAATCTCCGACAGCATCAAGAACAAGACGACGCTGTACCGCATCGTACAGGATGGTTCGTATAATGTGCTCTTCCTGTCCTCCGATAAGGACTGGAATCCGGTCAACGGGCAGTCGTATCAGCTCAAGCTTGGCAAATTCGACGCAACGCAGGTGACGGCGACGGTGGAATCCTTCAGCCGCTCCGGCGGTGAACTGCTGCTCCGCCTGAAGGTGCAGGACGATGTGCATCCGGTGCTGTACCTCCGTTCCACCGAGGCGACACTCGGCGAGAATATGGACACGTTCCGTGTGCCTGAACGCGCACTGTATGTGCAGAACGAAACGCAGGGCATCGTTGTGGTGGAGGGACAGACGGAATCCTTCCACGCCATCAACGTGATGACGAAGGCTGACGGCTACATCTACTTCCAGCCCATTCAGCAGGGTCTGCTGTATGAAGGGCTGACGGTGAAGCTGTTCTAAGGAAGTGCAGTGATATGGAGAATCTGAAGCAAAATCTCGACAGCGTCATGCAGCGCCTCGAAAAGGCGGCATCGGACGGCGGCTATCCGACTCCGAAGCTCATTGCCGTGACGAAAACGCATCCGGCGGAAGAAATCCTGCCGCTGAAATCGCTTGGCGTGGCCGATATCGGCGAAAACCGCGTGCAGGAAATCGTTGAAAAACTGCCTGCGCTGGAAAAGAATTTTCAGATTCATCTAATTGGAAGGTTGCAATCGAACAAAGTAAAGTATATAATAGAGCATGTATGTCTGATTCACTCGGTGGACAGGCTTTCGCTTGCGCAGGAGATTGACCGGCAGGCACAGAAGCACAGCGTTGTCATGCCTGTTCTCGTGCAGGTGTCCCCTTGCGGCGAGGCGCAGAAGGGCGGTCTGCCGCCTGAAGAGCTGATGCCGTTCCTGCGGACATTATCCGGCATGCCGGGGCTTTCCGTCCGCGGACTGATGGCGGTTATGCCCAATACGCCGGATCGGGTGCTGCTGGATCGGCTGTTTGCCGAGATGCGCACGCTGTTTGAGCAGGCACGGGATGAGGCTGTGCAAGGCATCCGCATGGAGGAACTCTCCATGGGTATGTCAGGCGACTTTGAATTGGCGGCGCGTCATGGCTCGACCATGGTGCGCATTGGAAGTGCACTCATGGGTGTGCGGAAATATAACCTGACGGAGCAGTAAGCACCGCAGGCGGAGGAGCAAAGAAAAATCATGGCGATTTTCGATAAAGCCAGGGAAAAGTTTCAAGGCATGATGCAGGGCGGCGAGCAGGGGAGCCGGAATCGCCGGAGCAACGGCGGAACCAGCGGCCTTCGTCCTGTCAAAATCCAGCGGACGCCGCAGCAGGAAGCTTCTGCCGGGTCGTTCGGTGCAGGGGTCATGCCGGGAAACATGTTCGGCGGAAATGGCGGCTATGAGTCTGTCGCGCCGACGGGCAGGCAGCAGCCTGTTCAGGACACGCAGATTCAGCAGACGCAGCGCAAGAGCTGGTTTGGCTCGAATATCGTCGATCGCGTGTTCGGCAAGAACGCCGCCCAGCAGACGGCAAAACAGACGCCTGTTCAGCAGAATCCGCAGCAGATGCCGAATCAGGTGCCGTACGGGACGAGCCAGGTGTTCCCGAATCAGCAGATGCCGCAGAATGGGCAGCAGGGCAATTTCACCTCGAACATTTATCAGAACAGCAATTACGGGACAGGAACCCATTTCCAGAATACGCAGAATAATCACGGATGGCAGCCGGCGTTTAATCAACAACCGTCTGCGGCTGGTCAGCCAGTAACTGGTCAGCCAGTAACTGGTCATCCGGTTGCCGGTCAACCGGGGTATAGTCAACAGGGTTATAGTCAGCCAGTGAATGGTCAGCAGGGTTATGGCCAGCCAGTTACCGGCCAGCCGGTTACCGGTCAGCCGGTTACCGGTCAGCCAGTTACTGGCCAGCCGGGCAATAGACGGCCTGTGACCGGATTCACGGGAAACGGGTATGCAGGAACTGGGTATGCAGGAACTGGGTATGCAGGAACTGCACAGAATCGGCAGAATAATAGCTATACGCAGAATATGAACGCCGCGCAGGGCGGTTACACCATGAATCATGGTGCTTCGCAGGCGCCGGAGGCAGTCACGGGCAACGTGAAGTATTTCCCCGGCTATTTTGTGGATGGCGACGGTGCCTACCGCGCGATTCTCAACGTTGTGCAGGTGACGAGCGTGTCCTCCTGCTACCGCTTGATTGAGTTCCTGCAGAACAACGAGATTCTGCTCGTAAATGCCGAGGACATTGCAGACCGGATGGAGGCGCGACGTTGCCTTGATATTCTCTATGGCGCGTGCATCGTGTCACAGTGCTCGCTGACGCGCGTTTCAAGGGACACGCTGTATATCATCACCCCTGCAGATGTGAAGCTGTCCGCCTTTGACGGGCTGCGCCGCATGGGCGAGAAGGACATCGCGGAAAAGTGGCCTTATCCGGAGACCGTGCGCAATTATACGTCATCCTTTAACAGCTTTCAGGGCGAGTACCGCCAGGACGGCTATCATTCGCCGGACTATCGGCGGAACGCCCGCTGAGTATGAGGAGGAGTGAATCACGATGATTCTGAATATCATTGATTTTCTGCTTCGCATTTATATGCTGATTGTGGCGGCTGTCATCATCATCCGCCTGCTCGGTATCACGCCGAACAAGTGGACGAGCCTGCTTGACCGCCTGACGGAGCCGCTGCTTTCGCCGATTCGTGCGCAGCTCAACAAGCACCTGCCGGAGAGTTTCCGTCAGATTGACCTCTCGCCGATGGTGCTGCTGCTGCTCATCTGGTTCATCCGCGAAATCATTCTATGAGACAGGATGGCGGCGAGCAAATTGCGCTGCTGCTTCATCAGGGCGCACAGCGAGCCGCGAAGCGAGGTCAGGCGGCGCCGTGCCGCTTCATTACCGGCGCGCAGCGTCAGACGGCGTTTGAGGAAGCACATGCGAATGGCGTTACCGCTGCTTTTAATGGCGGCTGGGCGGATGCGGAGCGCGTGCAGGTCTGCTTTGTCCCGATGGGGGAGGAGCCGGTCTTCACGGCGGTCTGGCTGGAAATCACCTGGGCGGCGAAATTTGCACACCTTGCTCATAGCGACCTGCTCGGCAGCCTGATGAGCCTTGGCATGGACAGGAGCCTGTTCGGCGACCTGATTGTTTCGGATGACCATGCGGTTCTGCTGAGCATGCCGGAAGTCGGCGAGATGCTGATAACGGACTGGCATGAGGCAGGACATACGCCGATTCACGTGCGCATGCTTGAACAGCCGCCGGTCATCACGCCGCCGCAGGGCACGCCGATGCGGGATACAATCGCCTCGCTTCGGCTGGACTGCGTGCTGTCCTCCGGTATGTCCGTTTCGCGCACGAAGGCGGCGGACATCATCCGGCAAGGGCTTGTGCAGCTCAACCATGTACCGGAGGAGCGCACGGATCTGCTGCTCAAAGAGGGCGACCTGCTGTCCGTCCGCGGATTCGGGCGGATTCGACTGACTGAAATCGGCGGCAAAACGCGGAAGGATCGCATTGCCGTGCAGCTTGAGGTTTTCAAACGGGACAAATAAACGGACATGCATGAAAGGAGCGGTATCTGATGGACGAGAGAATTACGGTGGACACCATTCTGGACAAAAAATTCGGCAACGTTGCAAAGGGCTACAATCCGAAAGAGGTTGACAACTTCCTTGATGAAATCTGTGATGAGTTTGATCGCCGCGATGCGGAGATGAACGCGCTGCGCAAGCAGCTTTCCGATGCTCAGACTTCGTCTGTTTCCTTTTCGTCTGTTTCCTCTTCGTCTGTTTCTGCTTCTTCGCCTGGTTTCAACTCTGCGAGGATACCCGCTGTGCAGCCGATGAGCGAAAGCAACGCGGACGAGAGCTTCCGCGAGATCCTTGAAATGGCAAAGCGTGTGAAGGATCAGACCATTGCGGATGCGCAGACAAAGGCAGCGCAGATCCTTGCCAATGCCGAGGCAGAGGCGAAGAAGCAGATGGGTGATCTGCTCGCACAGAAGGAAGCGCTGACGAAGCAGGTGGACGAATTGAAGGCGTCCGCCAAGGCATATTACGAGCAGTCCCAGAATGCGCTGAACGCGCTGAGCAAGTTGCTTTGAGCAAATTGCTCTTGAGCAGATTGCTCCTGAGCAAACTGTTTTAATCAATGTCATGAGTGGGCGGCGGAGCGGAGAAAATCCGTGCTCTGCCGCCTGTTTTTTGTGGAGGTGGGTTTATGCCCATGGACGGATTGACGCTCGGCTTTGTCGTCCGCGAGATGAACGCGGTTCTGCCGGGCGGACGCATCGACCGGATTACGCAACCGGAGAAGGACACGGTCATCCTGCTCATCCGTGCAGGGTCGGCAAATCACCGCGTGCTGCTCTGCGCTTCGCCCAACAACGCACGGTGTCATTTCACGAACCAGAATTTTCCGAATCCGCTGGAGCCGCCGATGTTCTGCATGCTCCTGCGCAAGCAGCTGATGAGCGGACGCGTGCTGAACGTCAGCCAGATTCACGGCGACCGCATCGTGCATATCGACATGGACACGGTCAATGAGCTGGGCGACCATGTCAGCCGGCGGCTTGTGCTGGAAATTATGGGGCGGCACAGCAACCTGATGCTGCTGGATGAAAACGGGCGCATCCTTGATGCTGCACGGCACGTGTCGGGCGACATGAGCCGTGTCCGACAGATTCAGCCGGGTCTGCCGTATTTGCCGCCGCCTGCGCAGGACAAGCTTGCACCGGAGGAGGTCACGGTGGAAACACTGCTGGCGAAGCTGCAGGCGCAGGGCGATGTGCCGCTGAACAAGGCGATTGCTGCGTGCGTATCGGGCATGTCCGGCGATGCGGCGAGGGAACTGGCGTACCGCGTGCTGCCGCCGGGTACAGACCGTTCAGATGATTTGACGGACACGGCGAAACGTCTGACGGAGCTGCTGCATCGTCTGCCGGACATGGCAGATCCGCGCGTGCTGCTCGATGAACAGGGCGACCCGAAGGACATCTGCGCGTTTGCGTACTTGAGCCGCGATTTGTCGCTGCAGCGCAAGGTGCCAACAGTTTCGCAGGCATTGGAAACGTATTTCGGCACGCGTGACCAGCAGGATCGGATCAGCCAGAAAAGCGCCTCGATGGTGAAGCTCCTTAAGGGGCAGATTGAGCGGTGCGAAAAGAAACTTGCGCAACAGGAGGACGAACTGGCAGATTCGGCGCGGATGGAGGAGTACCGCGTGATGGGCGAGCTGATTAACGCGAATCTCTATCGGCTCCGCAAAGGGCAGACCGAAGCGGTGTTGCCGAATTTCTACGACGAGAACAATGCTGATATGACGATTCCGCTTGACATTCAGCTGACGCCTGTGCAGAACGCTCAGCGGTATTTCAAGAAGTATCAGAAGGCACGGACGACACGGCAGATGGCGGCAGAGCAGAAAGAAAAGACACTGCAGGAACTGGAATATCTCGAAGGAATGCTGCTGGATGTCGGCAAGTGCGTTGCGGAAAGCGAACTGGAGGAAATCAGGCAGGAACTGATGCGCACGGGCTACATCCGCAAGGGCGTCAGCCGCCGGCAGCAGAAAGCGCTGCCGAAGTCGAAGCCGTATCATTATCGGTCATCGGACGGCATTGACATTTACGTCGGCAAGAACGCTGCGCAGAATGACCGGCTCACCGGCGAGGCGCGCGCGAATGAAACGTGGCTTCATGCCAAGGACATGCCGGGCAGCCACGTCATCATCCGCACGGAAGGTGAAGTGCCGCGGCAGACGCTGTTTGAGGCGGCGATTCTTGCGGCATGGTATTCCAAGGGACAGCACTCCTCGAATGTGCCGATTGACTATACGCTCAGGCGATATGTCAAGAAGCCGGGCGGTGCGGCACCGGGCATGGTGATCTACACGAACCAGCACACGCTGTTCATGACCGTCAGTGAAGGCGATGTGCGAAAAATTCAGCTGATTGAAGCATAAAAAATGGGCTGCCCCGATGGGAGGCAGTCCGTTATTTTACGTTGGGAATCAGTCGGCTGGAATGTATTCGCCGTAGATGAACTCGTGCAGTGCCTGCACGTTCTTCGGGAAAGACTTGCTGCCCATGTTGATGACGCTCGCACCGTCGACATCGAGGTAGGAGTACGTGCCGTCCATCGGGACGCGGTGCTCTTCAATCAGCGATTCGCCGCTGCTGAGCTTGTCGGTGATACCGGAACGCAGCACGCTCAGCGCGAGGTCGATGAGGGTGCTTGCCTTCATGTTCGTCTGCACATAGGGCATGCATGCCTGCAGCAGGTCGGTCAGCTTCGTCAGGCTCATGCCGCCGTCGAGCACTTTTTCCAGCAGCAGCTCCATCAGCTTGCGCTGGCGTGCCGTGCGCCCGAAATCGTTGTCAATCTTGCGCAGACGGGCGTACATGACTGCCTGAATGCCGTCGCAGTGGTGCACACCGTCCGTCCCGGGGAGCGATTCGCGCACGTAGCTCTTGTCCTGATTGTCGTACGCCGGCGGATGCTTCTTGAGGTACGTGTTGATAGCCTTCGCCTCCGTGGCGGTCATCTCGATGTCAATGCCGCCGAGGCTGTCGATGATGGAGGCAAGCCCATAGAAATTGATGGCGATATAATTTTCGATGTTCAGCTCGAAATTCTTGTTGATGGTGCGCATCGCAAGCTGACCGCCGCCGCGCGCGTAGGCGACGTTGATGCGGTTCTTGTTCTTGTAGCCGGGGATGCTGACGTACAGGTCGCGCAGGATGCTTGTCAGCTTGATGGAGCCGTCATCCGTGTTGATGGACACGACAATCTGCACGTCGCCGTTTTGCAGGCCGCTGTCGAGGGTCGTCGAACGCGTGTCGACGCCGACAAGCAGGATGTTGACGACATTCGACGGCAGATTCGTGTTCAGGTCGAGCTGGTCAGGATCGATGGAGTCGTCAATTTCGCTGTCCATGATTTCGATGGCAGCCGTCTGCTCGTCATCGAAAATGACTTCGTCCTCGCCGATGTCTGCATAGGCGTTGCCGTCATCATCAATGATGTAGGAATCGTTCGTGTCCTCGATGTCGAGATCCCAATCCTCCTCATCCGCATCGCTTTCCGCCAGTCCGGTCGGAATGACCATGCAGACAATCAAAAGCAGCAGCATCAGCCGCTTCCATAATTTCACTATGCGTGCCTCCTTATCATTGTTACTTGCCTATTATATCAGCTTTTGCGGGAAATTGCAATTCTTCAGAAGAAGACGCGCCGCAGATATGCGATGCTCTCAAGCAGCGATGGTTCGTCTTCCGTCTGCCGCGCGTACGGCTCAAGGATGAGTGCGCCGTCATAGCCGATGTCCGCCAGCACCTGCGCAAGGCGCGGAAAGTCGAAGCAGCCCTGTCCCGGCAGGACGAGCTGACCGGCAGCTGTCCAGTCCAGCAAATGCAGATGGCGCACGCGGTGCCCGATGACGGACAGCATGTCAAACGGGTCGATGTTTGCCTGATGCATCTGCTTGATATCGAGCACAAATTCGGCATCGGGAATGCGCTGCAGGAGCGATTCGGCATCGGCAGGGGATGCAATGCTGCACCAGCTGACGGTTTCCCAGAGGATGGTCAGATGATGGCGTGCGGCGATGTCCTTGAGCTGCGCGAAACGCTCCTCTAAGCAGTAGATGCGCGCCGGCGGCAGATGTCCGTGCACGCTGAACGGCCCGTGGAACACATAGTATGACGCACCGAGCGCTTCACCGGCGGCACAGACAGATTCAAACACGCGGAATGCATCGCTGATCTGCCGCGCGGATTTGCCGAACAGCTGTGATTCGAATTGCGTGCCCATCGGGTGGACGGATGCGACAGGAAACGCGCCGAGCGCATGACGCAATCCCTCGGCGAACGGCAGCGTGTACTCGCTCGCTGTCTCCAGAAACACCTCGCAAGTGTCCAGCGGCAGATGCGACACGTGCACGGCGGCGTCATCCGTTTCCATGCGCCCATAGAACGCCGCACTGCTCAGCCCGAGTTTCATGGCTGTGCGCTCGGCTGATTCAGCTCATCGAGCGTAAGGGAGAAGGACGGCGTGAATTCGCGGATGAAGTCCTGCACTTCGGGCCATTGGATGGCATCAAGTTGCCTGCGGATGGCATCGCCTGCCGCATCGAACTCGTGATTGCCCGCTCTGCGCTCCTCAACGCACTTCAGGTACGCACTGAGCGAGTCTGCCGCCTTGACAATCTGTCGGTCGTAGTCGCCGGAGGCGCTCAGATACGGTGCAATCGATTCACGAAGGTCATCGGGGAGCATCGTCAGCAGACGGTCGTTTGCCATGCGCTCAACGTCCTTGTAGGCACCGCGAAGTTCCGGCGAATGGTACTTGACGGGCGTTGGCATGTCGCCCGTGATGACCTCGCACGCGTCATGGTACACCGCAAGGGTGACGATGTGCTCCGGGTTGCAGTTGCGTCCATACCGCTTCTGCCCGATGAGCGCCATGCCGTGCGCGAGCATTGCCACCTGCAGGGAATGCTCTGCGTCATTCTCCGGCATCGCCGAACGCATCAGTCCCCAGCGGCGAATGTAACGCAGACGAGCCATGTAAGCGAAAAAGTGAAAATCCATGAAGCTGGTTCCTCCTGTTTGTCTGTCAGGCTCTATTCTACATGATTTTTGCCCTAAATCAAGGGGAAATGCGAAAATCAGGTTGACAATTTTTCCGTGCAGTGCTATGCTATGCACTGACAATTGCATCATCCGCGATGGGAGCTGCGATAAACGCAGCTGAGAGGGCATTTCGCCGACCATTTGAACCTGATTGTAGGTCATCCTACCGTAGGGACAGCGGAGGTACAGCACGCGAACATCGCGGCGCTGCCAATCCCTCCTGTTTCCTGCGTCATGACGCGGGATTTTTTGTTTGCGCGAGAAATGCGTTGTCAGACAAAAGCAGCGCATGCTGCAAAATAAGGAGGACTTGGTATGCTGAACTACGTACTGGCGGAGGAAGCCGCCGAAACCGTCACCGAAGTGACCGAAGCAGCCGAAGAGGTTGCAGAAACTGCTGATCCCGCATGGACGTTGCTGGGAAAGGGCGTGTCGTTCTGGGCGACCATCAGCATTCTGCTCATTGCCGGCATTGCCGTCTATGTCTTGACATTGAAAAAGACCAGCAAAAAGCCGTTCTGGAACGCGCGGACGATGGCAGTCGGCGCGATGTGCATGGCGCTGTCATCTGTGCTGAGCCTGATTAAGCTCTGGCAGATGCCGATGGGCGGCGCAGTGACACCGGCAAGCATGCTGCCGCTGATGCTCTTTGCGTATTGCTACGGTGTGGGTCCGGGCATGGTGCTCGGTGTGCTGTACGGCGTGATGCAGTTCCTGCTGGACGGCATGGCATGGATGGCGCTGGGCGCGATTCCGAATCTGCTGGATTACCCGATTGCCTTCGGTCTGTTGGGACTGGCAGGGTTGCTGCGCGGCAGCAAGGTCAAGATGAGCATCAGCTTTGTGATTGCCTGCTTCGGGCGTTTCATGGCGTCTTTCCTGTCCGGTTTCATCTTCTATGGCGAATACGCGCCAGAAGGCATGAATCCGGTCTGGTACGCCTTCGTGTACAACGGCTCCTACATGCTGCCGGAATGCCTGATTTGCCTTGCGATTGCGCTGCTGGTTGGCGAACGACTCGCGCATGAACTTCAGAAGGTCAAATAACAAACGCGCCGCACGGGTGAATGCCTGTGCGGCGTTAATAACTTTCTTGGTTGGAGAGCTTACAAGTTTCTTTGGCAAGAAAACGGGACGAACGGAAAAAACGGGACGAACGAAAAATGGGGCGAAGAGAAAAACGGGGCGAAGAGATAACTGGGGCGAAGAGAAAAATGGGGCGAAGCCCCCTTATGCCATCTTTAGCTTGTAGCCGGTTTTGTAGACCGTTTCGATGCAGGATTTGCCGATTTTCCGCCTCAGCCGCTGGATGTGGACATCGACCGTCCGCGTTTCGCCCAGCGCCTGATAACCCCATGCGGTGCGCAGAAGCGTCTCGCGGGAAACTGCCAACCCGGGCGTCTTGACGAGTGCCTCCAGAAGCGCGTACTCCTGCGCGGTCAGTGTCAGCTGTTCGCCGTCGAGCGTCGCGCTGTGCGTCACCGTGTCCAAGCACAGCGACCCTGCATGCAGCGTGGTGCATGAAGCGGTCAGCACCGATTGCACCGCCGTCAGCAGCTGCTGCGCGGTAAACGGCTGCACCAGCACATCGCACGGCACATCAAACAGTGACAGCAGATGGGGGACATTGTCTGGCTCCGCAGTCAGATAAAGCACCGGCCAGCCTTTTTGCTGAATCAACTGGAGCAGCTCGATGCTCTCGCTCCACGGCAGCCGCGCGTTCAGAATGGTCAGGATGCGCTCCTGAGAATGATAATAGGGCAGAGCACCGCGAAGCTCATCAGCCGTCAGACACAGAAATCCCTGCCGCGTCAGCACAGCCGCCATCTGCTCTCGCTGACGGGAATCAGGTTCCAGAATCATTACGCGCGTTTCCTCTGTCATGGATCATCACCTCGTCTCACCGAAGATGGATTGCAAAAGTGCGTACACCTATTAAACGAAGCAAAACGCTATTTTGTTGCATGAAAATGAAAAAATTCAAATTTCGTTTCGCTTTTCAGGCGACAATAGGAGTGTTTCAAGCGCTGCATTTCGGTTCGATGAACAAACAAGTGAAAACTTTGCAACGACAAGGGGGCTTTCCGGTCGCACCCTTACCCTCTTCGGGCATGCAATTCTCATTTCCATAGCAGGTTTGTCATGTAACTCCTTTATATGGTTTGCTAAAGCTTACTATTGAAACGAAACCTGGAATCCGAAGGAATTTAAGGAGTAAGACAGACGAGGTCTGCGACCGGAAAGAAACTTAACCTTGACAAACATTCTTTGAAAATGGTAGAATACTTTGGTTTTGTCCAACATTATTCAGGAACGGAGTGTACGCCACCTTATGGTGAAAATTATCTCAGACAGCACGTCTGACTTATCGCAGGAGCTGCTTGACCGATATGATATCACGCTGGTGCCGCTGATTGTCCGCTTGGGCGATCAGCAGTATGAGGATCGCGTCAATATTACCTCTGAGGAAATTTTTGACTGGTCAAACAGCACAAAAAAGGCACCGACAACGGCATGTGCGAATGCCTGGTCGGTGCAGGAATGCTTCAAAAAATATCTTGCGTCGCATGACGAGATCGTGGCGTTTGCCATCTCTTCGAGCATGTCCGCAACGTATGCCAACATGGTGGAAGCCGCGGCGGAGCTGGGTGCGTCCAAGCGCGTTCATGTGATTGACAGCCGGAACCTGTCCACAGGCATCGGGCTGCTGGTGCTCGAGGCGGCGGAAATGGCGCAGGCTGGCAAGTCCGGCGCGGAAATCGTTGCGCATGTCGAATCGCTGATTCCATCTGTGCGCGCCTCCTTCGTTGTCGATACGCTGACGTTCCTGCATCGCGGCGGACGCTGCAGCGGAGCGGCTGCGCTGGCGGGCAGCGTGCTGAAGCTTCATCCGAAAATCATCGTCAAGGACGGCAAGATGAGCGTCGACAAGAAGTACCGCGGCTCACTTGCGCATGCCATCAGCACTTATACGGCGGATCTGCATGATGACCTGCTTGCGGCGGACAAGAAGCGCGTCTTTATCACGCATTCCGGCTGCGACCGCGAGATTGTGGAGCAGGTGCGCACGTATCTGACGGCGCTGCATCATTTTGATGAGGTCATCGAAACGCGTGCCGGCGGCGTGATCTCCTGCCATTGCGGACCGGGTACGCTCGGCGTGCTGTTCGTCGAATCGGCAAAGTAATCATTCACAGAGTCCGTCAAAAAGAAAAGGCACGAAAAAAAGACACGAAAAAAAAGACACGAAGTGTCCGAAGAAAAAAGGCACGAAGAAAAAAAGGCACGAAGTGCCCTTGACGGTTGGGCGATGCGGTGATATAATAAAGTGTTTTCAATGACTGTCATTCGGGAGGCGCGGAGAAGCGGCGTTTCCCTGAGTATTTCGGGAGGGATTTCTGATGTCTGGGCATTCCAAGTGGCATAATATTCAGGCGAAGAAGGGCAAGGCGGACGCGGCGCGTGGCGCAGTGTTCACCAAGATCGGCCGTGAAATCGCAATTGCTGTGCGTGACGGCGGCGCAAACCCTGAGTCCAACGGCAAGCTGCGCGACATTATCGCGAAGGCGAAGGCAAGCAACATGCCGAACGATAACATCCAGCGCTCCATCAAGAAGGCGAGCGGCGAGCTCTCCAACGTGACGTATGAGCAGATTACGTATGAAGGCTATGCGCCCGGCGGCGTTGCCATCATCGTTGATACCATCACTGACAACCGCAACCGCACCGCGTCCGATGTGCGCCACTGCTTCGCCAAGAATGGCGGCAACCTCGGCACGACCGGCTCTGTTGGCTTCATGTTCGATGAGAAGGGCGTCATCGTGGTCGAACGCACGCCCGGCTCTGATGAAGAGGAAATGATGATGCTTGCCCTCGATGCCGGCGCTGAGGACATGAAAGTCGATGACGATGCGTATGAAATCTATACCGCGCCGAACGACTTCTCGTCTGTCCGCGAAGCCCTCGAAAAGCAGGGGCTGACCTTCCTGAGTGCCGAGGTCGACAAGATTCCGCAGAACACCGTTGCTGTGCCTGATCCGGAGAACATTGAGAAGATCCAGAAGCTGCTGGAAATGCTCGAGGACAACGACGATGTGCAGAACGTGTATCACAACGCCGAGCTTCCTGAGGAGGAAGAAGAGGAGTAATCCTCGTTTGCGCTTGCATGAAGAAACCCCTGCGTGGAGGATTTTCTCCTTCCTGCAGGGGCTTTTCCTTTCGAAAAAAAATGGCTGCGGTCTGACATGCTGTGACCGCGACCGTGTCAGAAATGTGTCGGTATTGTGTCAGCGAAGTCCTTGCAATCACTTGTTTTGTAGGCTTTGACACACTTGACACACTTATTTTATAAAAAAATAAAAAAGAATAAGATACGTAGAGAAAAAGGTTATAGAAACGGTGTGCCAGTGTGTCCATCGTGTCAGACATTATGGCATAATCAAAAAGCCAGGCTGGATGTGTCGTCCAGTCTGGCTCTTTTTCAGTTGACTTCGTAGGTGCCGACCTGCTCGGATGTGCCGAACGCGAGCACTTCGCTGGTGGGACGCGAATTCGTCTTGCCGCCGTCATAGGCGCCGATTTGGTTGAGCTGCTTGCCCATGAACACCATGACCGCCGTCTGGCCGCCGTCCATGTTGAAGGCGACCTGGCAGCCTTTGGCGCGCATGAGCTTTGCGAGGTAGCTGACCGTGACGCCGTTGGAGCGCTTGAGACGGCCTTCGCACATGATGGCGACATAATGCCCTGGCTCGACCATGCCGATGGCGCAGCGCGGATTCTTGCTTTCACTGCTTTCGTAGGCGCGCTCGGAGATTTTGCCGTCCTTCATCAGGTACGGACCGAAGGAGTAGACCGTCTGCACGCCCTCGTCAATGAACTCCTGCGCGGTCTTTTCCCAACTGTGGTAGACCTCGAGGCTGCCATCGGGCATGAAGGCGAGCATATCGAGGTTCGGGAACATCGAGGAGGTCACCTGCTTCTCGGTGTAGGGGTCGTCGTAGAGAATCTTGCCATCGCGGATGACGACGCCGGTTTTGCGGCCGTTCGTGACGGAAACGCGGTAGGTGTAGTAGTCCGTATTCATGGCGAACACGACGTTGTGCTTCTTGGCGGTTTCCGTTGCGTCAACGCGCACTTTGCCCATCTTTTCAGGGTCATTCTGGACGGTGCGGAGCATCTCGCCTTCATCGAGGTCGCCATAGAGGTCAGCCTCGAACCACGTCAGCGGCTGCGTGGCGTCGTACTTGCGCTGGATGATGACCTTGCTGGTCTGGTTGATATAAATCCACAGCCCCTCGTCCTCGGAGGAGTAGATGAATTCGCCTTCATCGAGGAAACCCTTTTCGTTGAGCTCAGGCAGGAGAGCAGCGTAGGACGGCTCCTCGGTCGGCGCAGCGGTTGCACCGGCGCTGACGGCGGCAGCGGCTGCATCGTAGGAGCCGGGCGCGTCGTAGATGTTCTCAAGGAAGTCATCCTTGCGCACGTCTTCGCCGACCGTCGTGTAAGCCAGACCGAAGACGCGGTTGTCGTACTTAACGCCGGTTTCCGTGACGGACATGCCGGAGGATGCCTGTGTCTTGTGAAGCGCGAATGCCTCCTCTGCGAGCTCGATGCCGGAGGAGCCGTTCATGCTGACCAGCGGTACCGTCCAGTCAAACGTAATCTGATTCTCCTCGTAGAGGTGCAGATAGAGCTTCTTGACCTGCCATGTGCCGTATGTGACGGTGGATTCGATGAACTCATCCTCGTTCGCGGCAAGCTCGATGCAGTTCAAAGCGGCATCGGCAATCATCATATGCTGCTTATGACCGTATTCGCCGTTCAAATCCTGCGTGACGACGACTTCAGGCTGATATTTGCGGTAGAGCTCCACAATCCACTCGTTGACCTTGTTCTTGCCGCCTGCCGCCTTGTAAGCCGCGGATAGGCTCTTGGCGTAGCCGTCCTTAAAGTCGCCGATGACCGGGTAGTTGCGTACGCCCATGTGCCACAGACCGTTGAGCAGCTCGGAGGAGCGGGTCGTGTTGGAACTGGTGAAGTACGCGACAACGACTTTGCGTTGCTGCTCGACCGCGTAGGTCGGGATGGCGCCGCCGAAGAAAATCAGCTCGTCATCCGGATGGGTCGCGATGAACAGAATGTCCGCCTTTTCTTCGGTGGGCTGCCATACTTGCACCCAGTCGGGCAAATCACCCTCGGACAGCGCGTAAATCTCGTTGATGCGCAGCTTCATCTTCTTCTCGCTCGTGACGGCGAGGCGGACGTACTTCGACGGCTCCGGCAGTGCCACATAGGCATGCAGGAAGCGCGTATCGCCCTCGACGGCGGTGAACCAATCCTTGCCGTCATCGCTCGTCTGAATCTCCCAGGAATCGGGCATATTGCCGAAGCAGATATACACACCCGCAATCGGGGTGTCATCCGGCGCGGTGATATTGATCCACGGGGTCTTGACCTTATTGCTCTCCCAATAGGATGTATACTTCTTATCCGTCATCTGGGTGTATTTGAATTTGGAGCCGCAGACCTTGAATTTGCAGTCATCCGTGATATCATTTGCCTCAGCGGCGAAGGCTGCACCCAACGTGAGAAGGAAAATCAACAGCACCGCGGAGAACCATTTTTTCATGGATTGCGCACGTTCCTTTCCGAAAGCATTGATAGGAAAACATAGTACAGCAACAGGATAACAAAAAAAGCGCACAATGTCAATGAACGAAGGAAAAGCAGGGGCAAAATTTACAAAAATGGGGGATTTCGTCCCGTGACCCGTTCGTGCTAAAATTTTAACTTGCCATTTTGCTTGTTACGCTGTATAATAGGTCTGCTTCAGGCGAAACATTATTACAAGGAGACGATCAACATGGCCATGGAACTGAAAACCACGGGTGTGAAGGGCTTTATCAAGTGCGATGAGCTGAAGAATATGGAAGCACTGCTCAAGACGGTGAATACCGAGCTGCTGTCCGGCAACGGCGCGGGCAATGACTTCCTGGGCTGGCTGGATCTTCCTGTCAACTACGATCAGGAAGAGTTCGCACGCATTGAGAAGGCTGCAAAGAAGATTCAGGCGGACAGCGATGTGCTGGTTGTCATCGGCATCGGCGGATCCTATCTGGGTGCACGCGCGGCGATCGAGTTCTGCAAGGGTCAGATGTATAACGGTACGCGCGGCGAGCATATCCCGGAAATCTACTTCGTCGGCAACAATATTTCCTCTTCCTATATCAATGACGTGATTCAAATCATCGGTCAGCGCGACTTTTCCGTGAATATCATTTCGAAGTCCGGCACGACGACCGAACCGGCCATCGCCTTCCGCGTCTTCAAGAAGATGCTGGAGGACAAGTACGGCAAGGACGAGGCGAAGAAGCGTATCTACGCTACGACCGATAAGGCACGCGGCGCGCTGAAGAACCTCGCGAATGCTGAAGGTTATGAATCCTTCGTGGTGCCGGATGATGTCGGCGGACGTTTCTCTGTGCTGACGGCGGTTGGTCTGCTGCCTATCGCGGCGGCCGGCATCGACATTGCAGCCATGATGAAGGGTGCCGCGGAAGCCCGCGAGGCCTGCATGGACGGCACCGTCGATACGAATCCGGCGTTCAAGTACGCTGCACTGCGCAACATCCTCTATCGCAAGGGAAAGAACATCGAAATCCTCGTGAACTATGAGCCGTCTCTGATGATGACCGGCGAGTGGTTCAAGCAGCTGTTCGCCGAGAGCGAGGGCAAGGACAACAAGGGCATCTTCCCGACGGCGGCAAATTTCTCCACGGATCTGCATTCCATCGGTCAGTTCATCCAGGACGGCACGCGTAGCCTGTTTGAAACGGTCGTCTGGGTGAAGCAGCCGCGCACCGAGGCGTATATTGAGGAGGCCGCTGAGGACATCGATGGTCTGAACTACCTCGCCGGCAAGTCCATCCAGTTCGTCAACAGCAAGGCGTATCAGGGCACGCTGATGGCGCACATGGACGGCGGCACGCCCAACATCATCATCGAGATTGATCAGGCGGATGCCTATCACTTCGGCTATCTGGTGTACTTCTTCGAGAAGACGTGCGGTCTGTCCGGCTATCTGCTGGGCGTGAATCCGTTCGACCAGCCCGGTGTCGAGGCGTATAAGAAGAACATGTTTGCCCTGCTCGGCAAGCCCGGCTACGAAGCGCGCCGCGCGGAGCTGGAAGAGCGCATGAAGTAATGCCAAAGGGGATTCATTGCTGGAATGGCAATGAGTCCTTTTTGTTTTGCATGTTTTATGCGGATTTTTGCAGGCGAATTGACAGAATCGCGGAATCGTTGTAAAATGATAGAACCGGCTGCTTTAGCGGTGCGGTGCATGGAAGGAGAGATACGCATGGGTGCGGAATCCAAAAATCTGGAAGAACAGCGCCGCGAAAAAGACGGCATTGTATATTTTGACCGCGGAATCCTGACCGGCAAGGACGGCCGGCAGTATCAGCGCTATGCGATTCAGACACACTTTGTCGAGGTGAATGAGAGCGCATCGGCGTTGGTGAAGAAGTACGCATTGCCGCTTGCGGAGCCGGGCGATGTGCTGTCCATCACCGCAAAGGTCATGGCGATGTGCACCGGCAATGTCCGCCGCATGGAGGACATGAAGCTCGGTTTCTTCGCGAAACTGATGGCGCGGTTCGCAGGCATCAACTCCACAGGCGTCGGCATGCATGAGCCGTATAAGCTCCAATTGGTGATTGATCTGGTTGGTCTGCCGCGCGTGCTGCTGGCTGGCTTCGTCAGCGCGGTAACGCGTCCCTTCGGCGTGAAGGGGCTGTTCTATAAGATTTGCGGACACGGCGTGGCAGGCATTGACGGCTTCTACTTCCGCTCGAGCTTTGACCGGTATAAGACGCTTGCACTCATCAATCCGGAGCACCCTGTCGAGCTGTCGAACGAAATCGAGAAGGAAACCGGCATCCCGATTGTCATCATGGACGCGAACGACTTCGACCAGAATCAGCTGGGCAAGTGCGATGATTTTCCGCTGACGGATGACCAGATTCAGGATGCGATGAAGGATAATCCTTCCGGACAGGGTGGAGAGCTGACGCCGCTGATTCTGATTCGTCCGCTGAAGTAAGGCGAATCTGCACGAAAGAAGATGAAAAAAGAGCGCGTTTGAGAAGGAAAAAAAGATGAGGAAACGTTTGCAGGCATGGATTCTGCTGGCTGTGCTGGGACTGCTGCTGTTTGCAGCGCCGCTTGCGTCAGCGGATGCGGTTGCAGGAACGAATTTGGCTTCGAATACGGATGTCAACACGGAAAACGAAGAAAACGCCGGAACTGAAGAAAACGCAGGAACTGCGTGGCCGATTATGGAACTGCATCAGGTCAATCTGGGCAGCGCGGACGGCTATGTGATCCGCTTCAATGGCACGACGGTGCTTATTGACGGCGGCGAAGCATGGCCGGATTTGCCGGAACGGATTTATCCGCAGTATCTGGAGGCGCTCGGCATCACGCATGTCGATGTGTACATCATCACGCATTGGCACGATGACCATTGCATGAACCTGAACTACGTGCTGGAGCGTTACGGCGATGAGAACACCATCGTGTACGGCGTGTCCGAGGAACTTAATGCGGCATATGACCCGCTGGCGAACGGCGCGCAGTACCGCCAGATGAAGGACGGCGATGAGTTCGTTATCGGCGATTTGCTTAAGGTGAACTGCGTCGGTCCGGAGACGGTCAGAAATAACGGCTTGGCCAACATGGATTCGCTGAATTTTCTGCTGACGTACGGTGAGAAACGCATCCTCTTCACAGGCGACTACGCGGCGAGCGGCAACATGAACCGCAAGTACAAGGAACTGCTGACGTACATCGACGTGCTCAAATTTCCGCATCACGGCATTCGGGAGGATTCGGGCGAATTCGTGATTGGCGTTGCGGTCACGAAGGTGCTGACGCCCATGTACGTGCTTGTGCCGGGGTCTACCTCGGTGTGGGATATCTGGTCGTTTACGGCGGGCTACAGCAATGAGCCGCGGCTGACGCGCGACCATATCTATACGAACAAGCACGGGAACATCCTCATGTTCACCAATGGCATCGATATCGTCTTCCGCACGGAAGTTGACCCGGCCGATTATGCTCAGTATCAGGCGGAACGCGACCTGTCGGAATAAAAAATGCAGGATGATCCGCCAAAATATTCAGAATAATCCCGAACGTTCGGCTTCGCAACCGATTTCGATGAATTGCCAGACGATACCTGAATGCAAAAATGCAATTCACGGAAAAAAGTAAAAATTTACACAAATTTAGCATAAACCCCTCTCTAAGACACGGCAAAAGGCGGGAAAATGATTGACATACCGCCCATTTCGTGGTAAAATTAGAGAGGGTTTCTTTATGCCTCCATGAAAGCCTGACGGAAGGGGAATGCGGCGGTGCGTAACCACGGATACGCGAGAAAACGTTTCTCGAGAACCACGATTATTCTCCTTGTCATTGGCGCTGTGCTCGTGTACGCGGGCATCCTGCTCGGCGTGCATCTGATCGGCAGTCAGCTGGAAAGCGAAGAGGCACCGGAAACCGTCGGCTCGCTGGAAGGTCGCTTCGAGGATCATGACCTGACGCTGCAGGTCGGCAGCAGGACATGGACGTACCGCAAGCAGGACTTGACGAACCTGCTGCTCATCGGCGTGGACTGGGATGACATCGACAGCGAGTCTTCCGGTCAGTACGCAGGTCAGGCGGACTATCTGCTGCTGATTTCCATCGACAAGAAAAACAAGACCGTCAACACGCTGCAAATCGACCGCGATACGCTGACGGAGATCCGTATTTACGGTCCCTTCGGCGACTACACGGGTTTGCGGCGGACGCAAATCAGCCTGTCGCACGCCTACGGCACCACCGCGAAGGAAAACTGCGAGAATACAGTCTGGGCAGTCAGCCATTTGCTGGGCGGCATTCCGATCAGCGGCTATCTGGCGATGGACATGAGCAGCATTGCAGTGCTCAACGACACGCTTGGCGGCGTGACCGTCACGCTGGAGGACGACTTCACGGCGGTCGATTCGTCCATGACGAAGGGGTCGACCATCACGCTGCACGGTCAGCAGGCGGAGACGTACGTCCGCAGCCGTATGCTCGTCGGCGACGGCACGAACAGCGCCCGTATGCGCAGACAGAGCAATTTCATCAAGTTGGCGGAATCGCTCATGGTCGAAAAGATGAACGATGACCTGAACTTCGTGGGCGAACTCTTCGACGCGCTGGCGGATCACATCACCACGAACATTGACCGCGGCTGGCTCATCAACAAGGCGTATGAATGCCAGTCCTATGACCGACCCGAAACACGGAATCTCGCCGGCAGCCATGCGTATGGCGACGACGGCTTCACAGAATTTACACCTGATACAGACGCACTCAATGATACCCTGACGTCCCTGTTCTTCAAGTAAGGGAACGAAAAAAGGAGAGAGAAACATGTCGAAACGCATTCTTGGAATCCTGCTCGCTATCATGCTCCTGACCGGCAGCGCGTTTGCAGCTGTTCTGACGGATGCGCCCGGCACGCCGACGCAGGATCGCGCAGTGCTCCTTAAGGCTGAATGGATGGATGACGCGCACACGGAATATGAACTGGATCGTCTGCCGGCGAATCAGCTGACGATGGACACGGTCACGGATATCTATGATTTCGTGTATGAGCAGGGCAACCGCCCTGTTCGCTGGTATCCGGAGGAAACGCAGCGCGAGATTGAAGCGATGGTTTCTGTCGATCCCGATTCACTGTACATGACGGAATTCATGCGCCTACACGCGGCGGACGCGGAGCCGCAGGCAGATCTGAGCGCAGTCATGCAGCTGGAAATTGACTATCAGGTCGGTCAGCTGACGGTGGTTGTGCTGGGCGATACGACGGATCCGGAGAACATTGACTGGACACCGGTCGAGTCGCACGTGACCGCGGTCGGCGTAGTTGAATTTGAAGTGCCGCAGTCGCTGATGACGCAGCTGTACGGCGAGGATTTGCTCTTCAGTTTGCTGACCATCCGTCAGGGTCCGACGCAGCACGAGGAGGCGACCGCGACCGAAGTGCCGGAAATCCGCCCGAGCAAAACGGCAGAAGACAACACGCGCATTGTCGAGACGGTCACCGAGGAAGGCACCGCGCTGCCGGATGACTTTGAACTGGTGATTGTGCCCGAAACGGACATCATCAAGCGCGAAATCTCCCTGCTGCAGCAGTATGTCACCGAGCAGAATCAGCCGGCATTGAGCTGGCTGCCTGAGGAGGATCAGAACCGCGTGCGCTACCTGCTGGGTGCGGACACGGATGACCTGATCGTCACGGATTATGTGCCGCTGATCACGCGCGACTATCGTGCGACGGATGGCGACGCGGTTGGTTCAATCGCCTTTGCGACGCCCTATGAAGAAGGTCAGATGATTGTGACGGCGCTGGGCATCCCGAAGGACGATGCCGAGACGGCAGCAGCAAATGATGAGACGCAGATGGACTGGTCAGTGCAGCCGGCAGTCGTCCGCGAAGGCGGCTGGGTGGACATCGTGTTCGACCAGCTGGCATTGATTGATATGGAAACGGATACCGGCTTGCTGCTGATGCTGAGCGTACCGGCGGCAGAGTGAGCAATCAACACAACGCCGCACGGATCTCGTTCGGGAAGGATTGACTGAATGAACAATCAACAGATGGATTCTGAAGCAGGGCAGGGCAGCCAGGGACAGCAGGGACAGGTCAGTCATGCAGGAAATAAACAGGTGCAGCAAGCAGGACAGAGCGCTGAGGCTGCGCTTTTCGCTGAAATCCTGAGCCGGATGGATGCAAAGCAGCCGGAGCCTGACCCCAGCCAGAGTCCGCGTACCATCAGCCTGATTGAGCTCTTCTATTATATGCTCTCCAAGCTGCATTGGATTGTGCTGGGCATGATTGTCGGCGGCGTCCTGATGGGCTATTACGCCATCAACTTTGTAACGCCCGTCTATACCGCCACTGCCAAGCTCTACATTATGGGCAACACGAGCTCAAGCATCGTCACGAATCTGCAAATCGGCACCGTTCTCGCGCTGGACTACCAGGAGGTGTTCAACACCTGGGAAGTGCACCAGATGGTGAATGAGGAGCTGGGCACGAATTACAGCTACTCGGCGCTGCAGAGCATGATTACCGTCACGAACCCCGAGGACACGCGCATCCTGTACATTACCGCGTACAACACGGATTCGGAGATGGCGGCGAAAATCGCGAACGCGTACGCCAAGGCAGCGAAAAAATTCATTGTCGAGACGATGCAGACCGATGAGCCGAGCGACTTCTCCATTGCGCTGGTGCCGAGCGTCTCGTCCGGCAAGAACGTGACGGGCAACATCATTCGCGGCATCCTGTTCGGCACGGTGCTTGTCTGCGGCATTCTGGTGATGATTTTCCTGCTGGACAACCGCCCAAAGTCCCCCGAAGACATCATGCGCTACGCCAACATCCCGACGCTGGCGGTTGTGCCGGTTGATCCGACGCTTACCAAATTGACGAAGCAGAGCAGAAGGGAGGAGCGGACATGAATCATCTGACGATTGTCAACTTCCCCGAACAGAATTACGCCGGCATGGAAGCCATGAACACGCTGTGCACCAATATCTCCTACTGCGGTCAGGAAATCAGAACCGTGATGTTCACCAGCCGCAGCGAGGGCGAGGGTAAGTCGAGCATCGTCATGAACATGATGCGGACGCTGGCAGGCTACGGCAAGCACGTGCTGCTGCTGGATGCCGACCTCCGCCGTTCGACGCTCGCACGGCGCTACCGCTTCGATTTCGGGCAGAACGACGTCTGCGGACTCGCGCAGTATCTGGCAGGCATGTGCACGCTGGATGATGCGGTCTATCAGACGAACATCGAGGGCGCGTACGTCATGCCGGCGGGGCGCGATGTGCTCAACTCCATGCAGTTACTGGCTTCAGGCCACTTTGGCGACATGATGGCGGTGCTGCGAAACTCCTTCGACATGGTGCTGGTGGACACGCCGCCGGCGGGCGTCATTGTCGATGCCATCGAGATTGCGAAGTACTGCGACGGCGCGGTCATTGTGGTCGCGTACAACAAGGGACGCGGTCAGGACATCGCGACAGTCGTCCAGAACGTCCAGAAAACGGGCTGCAAAGTCCTCGGCGCGGTCATGAACGACGTTAACCTGAAGTCCTTCCGCAACCGCAAGTATTACTACCGCTCCGACCGCTATTCGGCGTATTACCACGAATACAAACACAAGTCGAAGTGACGGAGGAAGCGGATGACGGGATTCGCGGATATCCATCAGCATGTGCTGTGGGGGCTGGATGACGGCGCGCAGACGCAGCGCGTCATGCAGGACATGCTCCGTCAGGACGCGGCGGAAGGCATCCGGCTTGTCGCGGCGACAACGCATGCGGATTTGCAGCACCCCTTCGACTTGGCACGCTATCGTGCGCGTCTCGCGGAGGCGAATGGCTTCTGCCGGCAGGAGAACTTGCCGCTGCAGGTGGTGCAGGGGAGCGAAATCCTCTATACGGACGGCGTCCCTGACCGGCTTGCGGCGGGTCATCTGCTGACGCTGGGCGGCACACGCAACGTGCTGATTGAGTTCCTGCCGGACGTTGACATCGAGGACATCGGCAGCGCAGCGGATGCGCTCTATTGCGCCGGATTTCATCCGGTGGTGGCGCACATCGAGCGGTACCGCTGCCTGACGCGGTCGGCAAAGACGGCGATGCAACTCCGCGAGGACTTCGGGCTGCGGTATCAGGTGAACTGCCATACGGTGACCGCTTCGCGCGGCTGGCTGATTCGCCGGTTCGTGCGGAAGATGCTCGAAAACCGCGCGGTTGACGTGATTGCGGACGACGCGCACAACACATCGAGCCGACCCGTGCAGATGCGTCAGGCGATGGCGGACATTGCCGCGCAGTACGGGCAGGAATACGCCGATGCGCTGACGGACAGCGCGTTCCGGCTCTTAGGCAAATCGGAGGCGAACGGCTCCCCATGAAGACGGAATCAAGGCATCTGACGATTGCCGAGTGGCACAAGCTGGCGCTGGACGGCATCGCGGTGCCCATGCACATTCCGCTGGAGGGCGACAGCATGCGTCCGCTCATCAGGCGGCGGCTCGACATCGTGTCCATCGCGCCCAACCGGCGGCCGCTCAAGCGCGGCGATGTGGTGCTGTTCGAATATCCGGCAGGGCGGTACGTGGTGCATCGCGTGTACCGCCTGAGGGACGGTCAGGTCAGGACGCTCGGAGACAATTGCTGGAATCCTGAGCCGTGGCTGCCGGAAACGTCCGTGCTTGGTCAGGCGGTGCAATTCGAGCGCAACGGTCGGGTGATTTCGCTGGACAGCCGCCGTGCACGCGCCTTCGGGTGCGTGTGGATGGCAGGGCTGCCGCTCCGGCGCGCATACTGGCGTTGCCGATCGCTCGGCGGCAGGGTGCTTAGGAAATTGGGATTAAGGAGGTGATGCCGATGGGGCAAGATAAGGAAGTCCGGTATTATGGAAGCGCCATTGAGCTGCTGGAAGACTTGCGCAAGGATGGCATCACTGGGTATGAACTGAAGAAGGAATTTGACAAGTTCCTTGACCTTCAGGCGCGAATGCGCGGTGTGCCGATTAATGTGGGCTTCGAGCTTACGCCGCTTTGCAATTTCGATTGCAAGATGTGCTATGTCCACCTGACGAAAGAGCAGATGGAGAAGGAAGGACACGTCCTTACCACAGAGCAATGGCTGAACATTATGGCGCAGGCAGCCGATGCAGGCATGCTTCATGCTGACCTGACCGGCGGCGAATGCCTGACGCATCCGGGCTTCAAGCAGATTTACCTTTATCTTCGCTCACGCGGCATACAGATTTCGGTGTTGACGAACGGACAGCTAATTAATGAAGAAATGGCTGATTTCTTTGCGGAGAATCCGCCGTCGCTCGTTCAGATTACTGTCTACGGCAGCAACGAAGACGCTTACGAGCGTGTGACAGGGCGAAGAGCCTTTGCAGACGTGCTCGCGGCGATTGAGCGGCTGAAGCAGCGCAAGATTCGCGTCATGCTCACGCTTACGCCGAGCCAATACACGCAGGAGGACACGCACGCGTTGCTAAGCCTTTTGCGAAGCCTGAAAGTGGAGTACGGTGTCGGCGGTGTGGTGCTTCCTGCAAGAGAAGACACCGGCCGCAAGATTGATGCCTACTCGCCGGAAGACGAGCTGTGCGTCAAGATTCAAGAGGATGAGCGCGATTACAGTATTTCCTTGACGGATGCTGCAAAAGGTGATACAATTCAGCCCGCGCCGAGAAAACAAATCGAGCGCATCCCCAAGAATTTCGCGCCGCACAGCGGCATCCCCTGCGCATCGGGACAAAGCACCTGCCACATCAACTGGAAAGGTGAAATGCAGCCTTGCATTCCCTTCTACACGGTGGCACGGTCGGTTCTGGAATACGGCTATGCCGATGCGTGGCAGTGGGTGATGAAAACCATGGCTTCCTTCAAGCCGCCTGAGGAATGCCGTGGGTGCAAGATGCTATCTTTGTGCCGCTCCTGCACCGCAGAAAAAACATCAGGCGTGCTGAACGGTCCGTTGAATCGGGCTGTCTGTCATCGATATACAAGCTACCTTGAGGCAGGCATCATCGAGCTTGCCGAAAAGGAGTCATGTATATAAATAGCGACAATGAAAGGAGAAAACCAAGATGAAGCGCAATTACTCGGCACCGAAGGTTGAGATTGTGACGTTCGACTTCAATGATCAGGTCGTTGTCGCATCCGGTTATGTCGGAACGTACGGCTCCGCTTCTGGTATGGATAAGTGCCAGCAGAGCAGCACTACTTGCGACTATTTCTACACTTTGGGGTGTAGAGAACAGCCTCACGCAAGTACAGGTAACTGACAGACGCAGTTCTAATTGCACTTCAAGCCATTGTAAAAAAACAACAGTGGCTTGAAGGAATTTCAAAAAAAGACAAAGAGGAGACATAAAAAAATGAAGCGTGAATATACGGCACCGAAGGTTGAACTGGTGCAGTTCAATTTCGATGATCAGGTGGTGGTTGCGTCTGGTGTGGTGGGCAACTACGGCTCCGGCAAAGACGTTGAGCGTTGCCAGCAAGGTTCTACTAGCTGCACTACTTACTATACGAAGCCTTTAGGGTGCGCAAATTGGCCTGAGCAATAATGACCTGCTTTCAGCAAATTCAAGCGTCGTATTCCGTTGAAATCATTCCGCAGCCGAATGCAGAGATTTTCAAAAAATCAAAGCTGCTCACGGTCAGCAATCTGATTCGGGTGCACCGTATGGAAGACGGAAGCTGGCTGTTCAGTTGCAGTGATGGCGTTCCGACGCCTTACGTGATTGCTTCGCCTGATTTCCGGAAAATCACGGGCTACACGATTGAAATTCCGGGCGAGGAGCCTGTCAGCTCGCTGATGCGTTTCCTCCTCCGCACGGCGTTCGAGTGCCGCTTCTGCCATGAGGCCATCATTTCCCTGCATGCTGCGTGCGTTGAACTGGACGGCTTTGCGGTCGCCTTCACGGGCAAGAGCGGCATGGGCAAGTCGACCCGCGCGAAGGCGTGGGAGGAAGCGCTCGGCGCGCGGTTCATCAGCGGCGACCGTCCGGCGGTGCGGCTGGAGAAATTCGGCAGCACGGCGTGCGGCGTGCCGTGGGACGGCAAGGAGCAAATCTTCCGCGACGTGGAAGCGCCGCTCCGGTGCATCCTCGAAGTGCGCCGCAGCGAGGAGAACTACATTCGGCGGCTCAGCCCGGAACAGGCGCGGCGGCTCATTGCCCAGCAGTGCTTTATCCCCATGTGGGATACGGACGCGGCGGTGATGGCGCTCGCAAATGTCCGGCGGCTGATTCGCCAGACCCCCGTCTACCGCGTCTTCTGCGGTCCGACGGCGGAGGATGCGCGGGCTGTCTACGACATCCTCGTGCACCATCCGGAACAAATCAGAGAGGAAAAAGTCGACATGAAAATCAGGAAGGGCTTCGTCCTGCGCAACGTCGTGGATGAGTACATGGTGATGCCCACGGGCGACAATATCGCCAAGTTCGAGGGCACGGCCGTGCTCAATGAGGTGTCCGCCTTCGTCTTCCAGAAGCTCGAGAACGCCATGAGCCGCGACGACCTGCTTGCGGCGATTCTGGCGGAATTCGATGTACCCGAAGCGACCGCGGCAGCTGACCTCGACGCGCTGCTCGGCAAGTTCCGCGAGCTGGGACTGCTGGAGGAGTAACGTGAAAGCGCTGCTTCGCGAAATCTGGCAGACCGATCGGCGTACCTTCCTGACGATTCTCGGCTGGAACATCGTCGTTTCGTTGCTGGGCGGCATCGGCATCGTGATGCTCATTCCGCTGCTGAACATGCTGCAAATCGGCGACAGCCGGCTGCCCGCATGGTTCATGGCGATGCCGTACGCCGGGCGAATCGGGCTGCTGCTGGCGGCTTACCTGACGCTGGTGACGGTGAAGGCACTGCTCTCGCGGCGGCTCTCCATCAAGGAGACGGAATTCAGCGAGCAGACGAGCATGCGCCTTCGCGGCGAGCTGTACACGGCTGTTTCCGGCGCAAGCTGGGAAAGCCTGACGGCGCGCAAGGATACCGACATCATCAACCTCTTCACCGCGCAGTGCGGTCAGGTCAGCAGTGCCTTCAGCGGCATCATCCACCTGATTGCTAGCTTCGTGTCTGCCTTCGTGCAGCTCGGCATTGCGCTGATGATGAGTCCGACGGTGACGGCGCTCGTGTGCGTCCTGGGGCTGCTGCTGCTGGGTGTGTTCCGTCCGCTGCGCAAGAAGTCCCGCGAATACGGCGAGCAGATGATCAACATCAGCCGCGAATTCTACGGCGAACTGCAGAATCAGCTGTCCAGCATCAAGGAAGTCCGCGCGTACGGCGTTCAGCAGGAGCATGCGGCGCTATTCGACAGCATCAGCCAGTCCTTCAAGACGGCGCGGATGAAGTACGTCCGCCAGAGCAGCGTGCCCGGCGTGGTCTACTCGGTCGCGGCGGCACTGCTGATTGCGGCGGTTTACCTCGTCTGCACGCTGACACTTACCATCGACACCGACCGGTTGGTCGTGCTGGTGTACGTGTTCGCACGGCTGTGGCCGTTCTTCTCCGGGCTGCAGGGGCAGCTGCAATGGATCAGCAGCGCCGAACCCTCGCTGGAGAAGCTCAAAACGGCGATGGCTGATTTCCAGATTGAAGAGGAAGAAAAAGAGTCGGATGCCGATTTCTCCGGGTGGCAGGAGGCGGCGTTCGACAACGTGAGCTTCACCTACCGCAATGCGCAGGAGGAAACGCTGCATGATGTCAACTTCACGTTGCATCGCGGCGAGATTCTGGCGCTGCTCGGGCACAATGGCGCAGGCAAGACGACGGCGGTCAATCTGCTGCTGGGCTTCCTGCTGCCCAAGTCCGGCGAAATCCGCGTTGACGGCGAAGCCCTCGACATCGGCAACATTCGTGCGTGGCGGCATCAGGCAGGCTACGTCCCGCAGGATCCGCTGATTCTGAATGCCTCTGTGCGCGAGAACCTGACGCGCTTTCATCCGGGTGCAACGGATGAGCAACTGCGTGAGGCGCTGGAAAGTGCAATGGCGTGGGAATTCATCTCGCACCTGCCTGACGGGCTGGATACGCAGCTCGGCGAACGCGGGGTCCGGCTGTCCGGCGGTCAGCGGCAGCGAATCGTGCTGGCGCGCGTGCTGCTGGGCAATCCGAGCCTGATTGTGTTGGACGAAGCGACGAGTGCGCTGGATTACGAGAGTGAAACGGCTTTCCGCGAGGTGATCCGGCGCATGAGCGGACGCGCGGCGGTGGTCATCATCGCGCATCGGCTTGCGACCATCCGCACGGCAGACCGCGCAGTAGTCCTCGAAAACGGCAAGCTGGTCGAACAGGGAACGATCAGCGAACTGCTCAAGCGTGAAAACGGCTATCTTGCCGGCATGTCTGAAATGGACTGAGGGGGGACTTCGTCCCGTTTCACTTCGTCCCGTTTCACTTCGTCCCGTTTCATTTCGTCCCATTTTCAACTTCGTCCCGTTTCATTTCGTCCGATTTTTACATCGTCCCAAGGAGAATGCTTATGGATAGGGAAGCAGAGCAGGGGAGTCAGGGAAGCAGGCTGGGGAGTGGTCTCTATCATGAGATGGTTGTCCGGCTGGTGAAAATCCTGAACGTGGTGCTGGTGACAATCCCGTTTGTGCTGTGCTGGCTGCTGTACTACACCAGCCACATTGTCATCATGCCGTCAACGCTTCGCAGCGTGGTCATCATCGCGATGTTCGTGCTGCTCTACTGCTTCTTCGGACGCGTCTACGATGCGTTCCACCTGTCCATCGACCGAATTTCGGAGATGTTCATCTCACAGCTGCTGAGCGTCCTCATAGCGGATGGTTTCATGTTCATTACGCTGTGGATGCTGAGCGGCAGTTTCCCGAACATGCTGCCTGCGCTGTCGGCGCTTGCGGGTCAGTTGCTGCTGAGCCTGCTCTGGTGCAAGTACGCGCACACGTGGTATTTCCACAACTTCAGCGGCAGGCAGACGGCTGTGATCTACGGTACGGCAGGCGACTGGACGGAGTTGAACACGCAGCTTGCCGAGTCAAGAAAATTCCACGTGGTCAAGTGCATTGCAGCAGCGGACTGCGCTGACATGCGCGAGCTGGACGGCATGGAAGCGGTTTTCCTCGTCAACGTGCCGGTCAATGGGCGCAACGCGATTCTCAAGCACTGTATTGCCAACAAAATCCGGCTGTACCTCGTCCCGTGTATCAGCGACGTGATTATGAGCGGCGCAGAACGCGTGCACATGTTCCACTTGCCGATGCTCAGCGTCGAAAGCTTCAATCCGCCGCCTGAATTCGTGCTGACGAAGCGTGCATTCGACATCTTCATCAGCACCCTGCTGATTGTCCTGACGAGTCCGCTGATGCTCGGCGTCGCGATTGCGATTAAGGCGCAGGATGGCGGTCCCGTGCTCTACAAGCAGACGCGCCTGACGAAGGACGGCAAAACTTTCCGTATCTTGAAGTTCCGCTCCATGCGCACCGACGCAGAGAAGGACGGCGTTGCGCGGCTGTCAAGCGGATCGAACGACAGTCGGATTACGCCGGTCGGGCGGTTCATCCGCTCTTGCCGTCTGGACGAGCTGCCGCAACTTTTCAACGTGTTCGCCGGCAGCATGAGCATTGTCGGTCCGCGTCCTGAGCGCCCAGAAATCGCGGCACAGTATGAGCAGACGATGCCGGAATTCCACCTCCGCCTTCAGGCAAAGGCAGGCATCACCGGCTACGCGCAGGTTTACGGCAAGTACAACACAGAGCCGCACGACAAGCTGGAGATGGATTTGATGTACATCGCGCACGCGAGTGTGATCGAGGATATCAAAATCATCTTCGCGACCATCAGGATTTTGTTCGATAAAGAAAGCACAGAGGGCGTCGAGACATCTTCGGCGACAGCAA
>CAVANO010000050.1:0-7275 GCA_963590165.1 Anaerovoracaceae bacterium | reverse complement strand
AGGTGGTGCTAAAACTCCGTGCACGTGGTGCTCAACGGCCGTGATATGCAGTCGGCGCACCCCTTCGCAGCAATGCCGTCTACCGCGCCTTCAAGCGCATCATCATTGCCATCGGTATCGACCCCACCACGCGCCTGCACGACTTGCGCCCCACCTTTGCGACCCTCTCCATCCAGAACGGCACGGACATCAAGACCATTTCCGAAACTCTCGGCCACGCAACGACCGCCTTCACGATGGACGTCTACGGTCACGTTTCCGACCAGATGCAGCGCAACGCTTCCGCCCGCATGGAACAGTTCATCCAATCCCTTTCCTAATGATGGGGTACGATTGGGGTACACTCTCACCCCACCCATCTCTCAACCTCAGTAATTCCAACGCTATGCGCCTCTCTACATAACAAAGGGTCAAGAAAAGGGAAGAAGTCCCCCCTTGACCCGTTTTCGCGAATGAGTTGAGCGCATCTTCATACAGGTTCCGCGTGCTGCGTTAGAGGAGGTGCGCTTGCTGAAGGCGCTTTCTCAGCATCGGTCCGAGGGTGACTGCAATCACCATCTTCACCAGATCCAGCGGAATAAACGGATAGACACATGCCGCGAGCGCCGCGCTTGCGTTTTTCCCAGCCTGCACGCAGAACCACACCGTCCCAAGCGTGTACAGTACGACCTCCCCTGCAACCATCGCCAGCAGATGTACCCAGCGCTTTTCGCTCCTGCTCATCAGATATCCGCTGAGCGCGACCATCGGCGCATAGCCGATGATAAATCCGCCTGTTGCGCCGGCGAGTTTCTCCGCACCGCCCGTGTAGCCGCTGAACACTGGCACGCCAACCAGCCCCAGCAAAATATACAGGCAGACGCTGATGACCGCCTTCTGCCAGCCGAGCACATACACGGACAAAAACAGCACAAGCGTCGCAAGGCTGATCGGCACGGGGCCGATGGGCAGGGACAGCGGCGCGAGAATGCAGGTGATTGCCGTCATCAGGGCGACGGCGACCATAGCATATGTTTTCGATGCGGATTTCGCGGAAGTCATCACGGAAAAAGCCTCCTTTGCGTAAACCAAAATGCAGTTAGCAGTTTACCATAGTTCCTTTCACCTGTCAAGAAGGAATCCTTTCTGCAGTCTTTTATTTTCGCCGAAAATGTGCTAAACTGAAGGGGTCACAAAGGCGTTTCAGGGCGGACAGACTGCCCCTGACCGCGCTTCAAGCATCGAGCAGAGGAGTAAATAAGAAGATGGATTATAATCAGGCAGCACTTGAAATGCACGAAGCCCATCACGGCAAGGTCGCCGTTCGCAGCAAGGTCAAGGTTGAGAACCGCGATGACCTGTCCACCGCCTACACGCCCGGCGTTGCCGAGCCCTGCCGCCGCATTCACGCAAATCCGGCCGACGTCTACCGTTACACCGCGAAGGGCAACCTCGTCGCAGTCGTGTCGGACGGCACGGCAGTGCTGGGTCTGGGCGACATCGGTCCGTTGGCAGCGATGCCGGTCATGGAGGGCAAAGCCATCCTGTTCAAGGAGTTCGCGGACGTGGACGCGTTCCCGATTTGCCTGGACACGAAGGATGTCGAGGAAATCATCCGCACGGTGAAGGCGATTGCCCCGACCTTCGGCGGCATCAATCTGGAGGACATCTCCGCGCCGCGCTGCTTTGAAATCGAAACGCGCCTGCGCAAGGAGCTGGACATTCCTGTTTTCCACGATGACCAGCACGGCACGGCGATTGTCGTCTCCGCCGGGCTGCTGAATGCGCTGCGTCTCGTCGGCAAGAAGATGGAGGACGCCGAAATCGTCATCAACGGTGCCGGCAGTGCAGGTATCTCGATTGCAAAGCTGCTGCTGCAGTTCGGTGCAGGCAACATCGTGCTGGTCGACCGTGCCGGCGCGGTCAGCAAGGACGAGGACTGGCTGAATCCGGCACAGCGTGCCATGGCGGAGGTCACGAACCGCCGCAACGAGCGCGGTCCGCTTGCCGAAATCATGAAGGGCAAGGACGTGTTCATTGGCGTATCCGCCCCGAAGATTGTCACGGCGGACATGGTCGCGACGATGGCGAAGGACGCGATTGTGTTTGCCATGGCGAATCCCACGCCTGAAATCATGCCTGAAGAAGCGGCAAAGGGCGGCGCACGCGTCATCGCGACCGGCCGCAGCGACTACCCGAACCAGATCAACAACGTGCTGGTTTTCCCCGGCATTTTCCGCGGCGCACTCGATGCGCAGGCGACCGACATCACAGAGGAAATGAAGCGTTCCGCCGCGCTGGCGATTGCAGGCATCGTTTCCGACAGTGAGCTGAAGGAGGATTACATCATCCCCGGCGCATTTGACAAGCGCGTTGCGCCTGCCGTTGCGAAGGCAGTTATGGATTGTGCAAAAGCATCCGGCGTCAGCAAGCTGGGAAAATAATTGTTTTTCCAGACTTCATTTATTTTGTCGCTTGGGGAGCTATAAACTACTAAAACCGCATCCCAAACTAAGCTGCTCAGATGACGCCGAAGGGGTCTCAGGGGACGATCGAAAAGCCCCCTGAATCAGTTGCGATCCAAACCAAGTGTGAAAAAATACCTTCCTGAAGCGATTTCCGACAACAGAAAAAGAAACCCTTATTTCGAGGTGAATTCGGATGATTGCAGAAATCCTCTGCATCGGCACGGAGCTCCTGATGGGGCAGGTTCTCAACACCAACGCGCAATTTCTCTCGCGGCGTCTCTCCGCCCTCGGCATCACCCAGCAGCATCAAACCGTCGTAGGCGATAATCCTGCCCGTTTGGAAGAGGCGTACCGCCTTGCACTCAGCCGCGCCGATCTCGTCATCACCTCCGGCGGACTCGGCCCGACAGTCGATGACATCACCAAGCGTGTCGCGGCGAAGGTCGCCGGCAAGGAACTTGTCGTTTTCCCCGAAGCTGAGGCGATGGTCACCGCGCGTTTCCGCCAGTATCACCGGAATATGACGCTCAACAACCTCTCTCAGGCGATGTTCACGCCGGATTCGACCCTCCTGCTGAATCCCAACGGCACCGCACCGGGTGCGATCGTCCCCATGGGCGGCGGCAAAATCGTCATTCATCTGCCCGGCCCGCCGTGCGAGCTCGAGCCGATGTTCCGCGACGCAGTCGAGCCGTATTTGCAGCAGTTGTCCGGCCGCGTGCTGGTCAGCCGGTACGTGCGCATTTTCGGCATGGGTGAATCGGAGGTGGACACGCGCCTGTATGACCTTGAGCTCGGCGAAAATCCGACGCTTTCGCCGTATTGCTCGCTGGGCGAGGTGCTGCTGCGTGCCACCGCCTCCGCAGCGACGCAGGATGAGGCGATTGCCCTGCTGAATCCGCTGCTTGCGCAGATTCAGTCGCGCCTCGGGCATGTGATTTACGCCATTGAGGAAGACGAAAGCGGCTCCCTTGCGAAAACCGCGGTGCAAGCCCTCCGCCGGTGCGGCATGACCTGCGCAACCTGCGAGAGCCTGACCGGCGGCAAGGTCGTCGCGTCCCTCGTGGACATTCCGGGCGCATCGGCGGTCGTGCGTGCCGGTCTGGTGACGTACCAGACGGACACAAAGACGATTCTGGCGAATGTCCCTGCGGACACCATCGAGCGCTTCGGCGTTGTGAGCGAGGAAGTTGCCTGCGCCATGGCGGAAGGCACGCGCATGCGCCTCGGCGTGGATATTGCCGTCAGCACGACAGGCATTGCAGGACCTGACGGCGGCACGGAAAGCTGCCCTGTCGGAACGGTGTGCGTGGGCGTGTCGACCGCGAATGGGACGCGCGCCTTCCGTCTGCACCTTGCCGGCAACAGGGAACGGATTCGCACCCTTGCGGCGAAACACGCAATCTACGCAATCCTGCAGGAAGCCCCGCAAGGGCTCTGCCCTTGACCCGCGAAGGGTCTTCGACCCTTTCGAAACCCTCTTTGGGGCGTTGCCCCAAACCCCACAATGGCTCTGCCCTTGACCTGCGAAGGGTTTTCGACCCTTTCGAAACCCTCTTTGGGGCGTTGCCCCAAGCCCCACAATGGCTCTGCCCTTGACCTGCGAAGGGTCTTCGACCCTTTCGAAACCCTTTTGGGGGCTGCGCCCCGGTTTTGCGTAAAAGGAGCTTGCTATGAAGAAATTTTTGCCGTTCCTCTTGACCATCCTTCTCCTATGCACTTTTGCCCTTGCGGAATCCGACACCGTCACCTTCATGACGCTCACGGTCGATTTGTCCGTTGAAACGCTCGACCTCGGTGACCTCGTCGTGTCCGATTACGATGCGCTTTGTTCCTTCCTCGACCAGCTCCCGAACCTCACGCAGCTCGATATGTACGCCACCAAAATCAGCCGGACAAATATCGAAATGCTCGCGGAGCGTTACCCGAATATCACCTTCGGATGGACAATGCGCATCGGCGACCACCTTGTCCGCACGGACGCAACGGTGTTTTCCACACTCCATAATAACAAGAGCGACCCGCATACAAGCCGCGATTTCTCGGTGCTGAAGTACTGCAAAAACATGATGGCGCTGGATATCGGGCATAATTCCGTGGATGACATATCCTTCCTTTCGGACATGACGGAACTGCGCGTGCTGATTATCGCATGCAACCACGTCGAGGATATCACGCCGCTCCAGAACCTGACGAAGCTGGAATATCTGGAAATTTTCAAGAACAAGATTCGTGACATTTCGCCGCTGGCAAATTTAACGAACCTGATTGACCTGAATATCTGCTTCAACTACATCAAGGACTGGACGCCGCTGGAGGGGCTGACGCAATTGGAGCGCCTCTGGGTGTATAACTCCAATAACTACATGGAGACCGACCCGATTTCCAAGACGGTCGTTCAGTCGCTCAAGGAACATCTGCCCAACACGTATATCGATTCCACGTCTTACTCCACCAACGGCGGCTGGCGCGAGCACGAGCGCTACGACATCCTGTACGCCATGTTCCGCTCCGGAGAATACACGCCCTTCTCCGAAACGCTGACGGATTACGAGACGCTGCCCGCGCCCGAACCCACCGCAACGCCCTCGCCGACCGTCACCTACGCGAAGATGACGTTCGACCGCACTGCGGAATACGTTGACCTTGAGAAAACGGTCGTTTCTGATTTTGACAAGCTCTGCGACTTCATCGACCAGATGCCGAACCTCACGAAACTGGACATGTACGGCACGAAGATGAAGCGTGCAGACATGGAGATGCTTTCCGAACGCTATCCGCAGATTGAATTCGGCTGGACGATGTACGTCGGCGACCACCTTGTCCGCACGGATGCGACTGCCTTCTCCACGCAGCATACGTATCAGAGCGACTTCCACACGAGCAAGACGTTCTCCGTGCTCAAGTACTGCCATAACCTTCTCGCACTGGACATCGGGCACAATGCCGTGGACGACCTGTCCTTCCTGGAGGATTTGCCGCAGCTCAAGGTGCTGATTATCGCCGCGAACGAGGTCACGGACATCTCCGTGCTGGCAAAGCTGGAGAATCTGGAATATCTGGAGCTGTTCATGAACCACGTGTCCGACCTGACGCCGCTGACCGGTCTGACGCACCTGGTCGACCTGAACCTGTGCTTCAACAGCATCACGGACTGGTCGCCGCTGGAGAGCATGACATGGCTGCAGCGCCTGTGGATTAACAACAGCGGCAAATACGCGGGCACTGCTACCGTGCCGTCCGATGTCGTTGCCTCCCTGAAGGCGCATCTGCCCGACACCATCATCAACACAACGTCCTCGCATTCCACCGGCGACGACTGGAGCTATTATCCGCATTCGTCCATTGTCCGGAAAATGTTCAAGCAAGGGTCCTATATCCCGTTTGACGACTGACAGAGGGCAATCATAAGCCCTTTGGCATATGGCAAATAAGGAGGAGGTATCTGCCATGAAAATCGGCGCACAAACGTATACTGTCCGCGACTACATGCAGAACGAACGCGATTTCCGCGAGTCCATGCGGCGGCTGTCCGCCATCGGCTACACCTGTGTGCAGCTGTCCGGCGTAGGCAATGTCCCTGTTGAGGCGCAGCGCGACATCTGCGGCGAGTTCGGGCTGAAGGTCGCCCTGACCCACACGAATCCCGAACGCATCATCAGCGACACCGATGCCGTCATCCGCGAGCATGACCTGCTCGGCTGCGATTACATCGGCATCGGCATGATGGCACCCAAATACCAGACTGCCGAGTGGATTGACCGGTTCGCCGCAGATTTCCTGACGCCCGCGAAGAAAATCCGCGATGCCGGCAAAAAGCTCATGTACCACAACCACAACATCGAATGGACACGCCTGCGCGACGGGCGGAAAATATTCGATGTCCTGCTGACACAGATGCCGGCGGAGCTGATGGGCATTACGCTTGACACGTACTGGGTGCAGGCAGCAGGCGCAGATGTCCTCGCGACGATTGACAGCCTGCAGGACCGCATTCCCTGCGTGCATCTCAAGGATATGGCCGTCAAGGGCTTCGAGCAGCGCATGGCGGTTGTCGGTGAGGGCAACATGGACTTCGGGCGGATTCTTACGCGCCTGCAGGCAATCGGCAAAACGGAATATGCACTCGTTGAGCAGGATAACTGTTACGGCGAAAGTCCGTTTGACTGCCTCGCGCGCAGCCTGACAAACATCAAGGCACTCATGGAAGCATAAAGCGCAACGCGCAAAATGGGTCAAGGGGGGACTTCGTCCCTTTTCTTGACCCTTTTTTATGTAGAGAGGCGCAAAGCGTTGGAATTACTGAGGTTGATGGGGATAAGGGGTGAGAGTATACCCCAATCGTACCCCATCATTAGGAAAGGGATTGGATAAGTTGCTCCATGCGGGCGGACGCGTTGCGCTGCATCTGGTCGGAAACGTGGCCGTAAACGTCCATCGTGAAGGCGGTCGTGGCGTGGCCGAGAGTTTCGGAAATGGTCTTGATGTCCGTGCCGTTCTGGATGGAGAGGGTCGCGAAGGTGTGGCGCAAGTCATGCAGGCGTATGGAGGGGTCAAGACCGATGGCCGCAATGATACGTTTGAAAGCGCGGTAGACGGCATTGCTGCGAAGGGGTGCGCCGACGGCGTTGGTGAAGACGAAGTCGTTGGGGTTGTTCCATGACTGTCCGGCGGAAAGGCGGCGGGCAATCTGGTCGCGCTGAACGCGGCGAAGACCGGTGAAGAGCATGACGTAGTAGACGTCGGCAAAGCGGCTGCTCTGGATGGCGGTCAGGTACTTATGGCGCGTCGAGTCCTTGAGGGACAGGCAGTAGGTGTTCAGCCACGT
>CAVANO010000049.1:0-64951 GCA_963590165.1 Anaerovoracaceae bacterium | reverse complement strand
CTCCAACCGCTCTCGCGGCTCTCAAGGTCAGCTTTGTTATCTTATCACGTTTTTGTGCTTTCGTCAAGTGCTATTTCACGTCTTTTTTTACTTTTTTCGCTGGAAATTTCGTTTTGCCCTTGACAGAATCGCGATTATCGTGTAGAATTGTCAGGTGTCAATGCAAAAAGCTTGACAGCAAGGAGCGCTGACATGGTGCAGGATGAGATCAGCAAAAAAGTCGAATTGAACTGGCTCGCCGCATTTTACGGTGGTCTGCTGACGGAAAAGCAGCGTGAAGTGCTTTCCCTGCACTGCGAGGAGGATCTTTCGCTCGGTGAAATTGCCCAGGAGGTTGGCATCAGCCGTCAGGGCGTTCACGAGTTGCTGACCCGTGCAGCGCAGAAAATGATTAATATGGAAGAAACGCTCCATGTTGCCGCCCGATTCCGCCGGATGGAGGATGGGCTCGCCGCATGTCGGGCGATGCTGCAGGAGAAGCGCTACGACGACGCAATGCAGGCGATCGACGCGCTGATCCGCTCTGATCAGGAGGACAACAATGGCCTTTGAGGGCTTAACGGAAAAACTGCAAGGCGCGCTGAAAAAGCTGAGCAACAAAGGCAAGCTCACCGAGCAGAGCGTCAAGGAAGGCATGCGCGAGGTTCGCATGGCGCTGCTCGAGGCGGACGTCAACTACGCCGTCGCGAAGGACTTCATCAAAAAAGTCACCGAGCGCTGCGTCGGCTCCGAAATCACCGGCTCGCTCAACGCCTCCCAGCAGGTCATCAAGATTGTAAATGAAGAAATGACCGCGCTGATGGGCGGCACGAATGCGAAGCTCACGTGGTCGTCCGGACCGCTGACCGTCTTCATGCTCTGCGGTCTGCAGGGCGCCGGCAAGACGACCATGGCCGCCAAGCTCGCCAACTACCTTGCCAAGCAGGGTAAGAAGCCGATGCTTGCCGCGTGCGACATCTACCGTCCTGCCGCCATCAATCAGCTGCAGGTTGTCGGCAAGCAGGTTAACGTGCCGGTCTACGAGCACGGAACGCAAGACCCGGTCAAAACGGCGCTCGAAGCGGTTGACCGTGCACGCTATCTCGGGCGTGATGTGCTGATTATTGATACTGCCGGCCGTCTTCATATTGACCAGGAGCTCATGGACGAGCTTGTGCGCATCAAAGAAGCTGTCCAGCCGCAGGAAATCCTGCTGGTGGTCGATGCAATGACCGGTCAGGACGCGGTGAACGTCGCGAAAGCCTTCGATGAAAAGCTCGATGTCAGCGGCGTCATCCTCACCAAGCTCGACGGCGATACGCGCGGCGGTGCTGCGCTGTCCGTGCGTGCGGTGACCGGCAAGCCCATCAAGTTCAGCGGCATCGGCGAAAAGCTCAGCGAAATCGAGCCGTTCTACCCCGACCGCATGGCAAGCCGCATCCTCGGCATGGGCGATGTGCTCACGCTGATTGACAAGGCAAGCGAAGCATTCGACGAGGAGGATGCCGCGAAGCTCGCCAAGAAGGCGCGTTCCGCTGAGCTGACGCTGGAGGACTTCCTCGACCAGATGCAGTCCATGAAAAAGATGGGCGGCATCAAATCGATGCTGGAGATGCTCCCCGGCATGTCCGGCAAGGACATCGATGTCGATGAGAACGCCATGAAGAAGCCTGAAGCTATCATCCGCTCCATGACCCCGCGCGAGCGCCGCAATCCCGGTGTGCTCAACGCCAGCCGCCGCAAGCGCATCGCCGCAGGTTCCGGCACGACCGTGCAGGATGTCAATCAGCTCATCCGCCAGTTCGAGCAGGCGAAGCAGATGATGAAGCAGGTCACCCAGATGAAGGGCAAAGGGCGCATGCGCATGCGTTTCCCCGGCATGAAGTAAAGCAATGCCATGAAGCGCCATTGCCGCCATCCTACGCGTGGTATCATATAATCAACATGCTTATATGATTTCCATATATATCATTTCCCGAACATTTGAAGGAGGAACAAACACATGTCTGTCAAAATCCGTCTGAAGAGAATGGGTATGAAGAAGAAGCCCTTCTACCGCGTTGTTGTCGCCGACATCCGCTCCCCGCGTGACGGCCGCTTCATCGAGGAAATCGGCTACTACAACCCCATGGAGCATCCGGCTGAAATCAAGGTGGACGGCGAGCGCGCCAAGTACTGGCTCGGCTGCGGCGCACAGCCCACGGATACCGTCCGCGTGCTGCTGAAGAAGACCGGCGTCATCGAAAAGTAAGGGGTCCTCTGCGAAAAGGATCGGTGCGGTTCGCCGCATCTGACAGCCGATAGGCAGAAAGGACACCCCTATGCAAGAATTGCTCACCTTTGTGGCGAAGTCGCTGGTTGATCATCCCGACCAGGTTCTCGTCCGTGAAACCGAGGGGCCTGAAGCCATCATCCTGGAGCTGAGCGTAGCGGAGGACGATATGGGCAAGGTCATCGGCAAGCAGGGACGCATTGCGAAAGCCATCCGCACGGTGGTTTCCGCTGCCACTGCCAAGAACAGCAAGCCTGTTTTTGTTGAGATTCACAGACCCGAAGAGGACGGGACGAAGGAATGACCGCCGGGCGTGGGGAGCATGCATGTTTCCCGCGCCTTTTTCTATTTATATGCAACCGGAGGTACACATGAACAGCTATCTGATGATTGGCGAGGTGCTCAAGCCGCAGGGCATCCGCGGTGAGGTGAAGGTGAAGCCCTATGCGGCGGATTCGGCGCTGTTTCACCAGTGGAAGACGCTCTATCTGCGCGACGGCGAAAGCTACACGCCCATTGCTGCCGCTTGCTCGCGCGTGCATGACGGCTTTGTCTACCTGACGCTGGGCGACAGTGCAAGCATGGAGGATGCGGAAAAGCTGCGCGGTCAGCAGCTGTACATCGACCGGGCGCATGCCTCGGCGCTTGCGGAGGATGAGTGCTACATCAGCGACCTGCTCGGCTGCGCGGCAGTTGCGGAGGATCATACCGTGCTCGGCAAACTGACAGACGTGCTCCAGCACGGCGCGGTCGATGTGTACGTGTTCGATTCCGCCGAGGGCGAATGGATGGCGCCGGCGCTCAAGGCGGTTTTCCCGACGGTCGATTTGCAGAACAAGACCATCAGCGTCGTCCGTGAAAAGCTCGATGAGGTGATTGTCCGGAATGAGTGAGCAGCAGTCGCCCGCGATGAAAATCACCATCCTGACCATCTTTCCGGAGATGTTCGAGAGCGTGCTGAACACCAGCATCCTCGGCCGTGCGCGTGCTCAGGGCATTCTGGACATTCAGTGCGTGGACATCCGCCCGTTCTCCGACCGGAAGCACAAGAACACGGATGATTATCCCTTCGGCGGCGGTGCAGGCATGGTCATGCTGGCACAGCCGATTATGGACGCCATGGCGCATGTCACATCGCAATCTCCTGACGGCTTTCACGGCAGACGCATCTACATGGGACCGCGCGGCAAGACGCTGACGACTGCCCTTGCGCGTGAGCTGGCACAGGAAAAGGAGCTCGTGCTGCTCTGCGGTCACTATGAAGGGGTCGACCAGCGCGCGCTCGATACGTGCATTGACGAGGAAATCAGCATCGGCGATTACATCCTGACCGGCGGTGAGCTGGCGGCGATGGTGCTGACGGACTGTGTTGCGCGGTTCGTGCCGGGCGTGCTGGGTTCATCGGAATCTGCGGAGGAGGAATCGTTTTCGGACGGGCTGCTGGAATATCCGCAGTACACGCGTCCGAGCGACCTCAACGGCATGCTGGTGCCGGATGTACTGCTTTCCGGCGACCATGCCAAAATCAAGGCATGGCGCAGGGCAGAATCGCTCCGTGCCACCCAAAAGCACCGTCCCGACCTGCTTGCCAACGTGCAGCTAACCGACAAGGAAAAGCGTCTGCTGGAGGATCTGTGATGTTTCTGAGAAAGCTGCTTGTCATGGTCGTTCCGCTGCTGCTGTGCGGCGTGTGCGTCTTCTTTTTTCCGCTGCTGAGCGGCTTCGGGCTGTGGTCGAACATCCTGTGCGGGCTGATTCTGGGCGCTGCGCTGGCACTGCTGCTGCCGCTGTCCGGCGCATCACGGCGCAAGGAGCCGTTCGCATCGCTGCTTGTTGTGCCGATGCTCGTGCTGCTCGCGGTAATTGCCGTGCAACTGCTCGGTGCGCTCGGCGTTCCGATGCCCTTCACCGTCAGCGGCGATTCGCTCGCCGTGGAATGCGCATTCCTGTCGTTCATGGGCGTACAGGCCATCCGCACAAGAGAATAAATATTTCGCGAACGGGAAGAAAATCCGCCTCCCCATTCGTTATATGGGTGAAGGCGAAAGACCTTCATACCCTGACAAATCATCAAAAGGGAGCTGATTGACCATGAACATGAAAGTACGGCGTGCCGCTGCACTGCTCAGTGCCATCGCCCTGCTGCCGGCATGCGCGGCGTTTGCCGAAACCGCTGCGGATTCGCTCATTCCTGTCGCTGTTGTTTCCTCCGATGCGGATGATGAAACCGCTGACGAGGCCATTGAAAGCCTGCTCGAGGCAAAGGAAAACATGCTGACCCGCTATGAGCGCGTGCTCCTTTCCGACGGACGCGAGGCTTGGATTATCTGTCAGTTTGACCAGACCACCATGACCGACGCGACCTGCCGCATGATTGACGCAACGACGATGGAGGTGCTCAGCGAGGACACCACCGACACCGGCTATTTCTCCGCCGTGCGCAAGCGCTGGGAGCAGGTGAAGGGGATCTATGAGCTGTGGTCGCTGCAGGATAAGGCGTTATTCGACCGCCTGTATTCGCTCTCGCCCTGCTACGGCGAACCGAGCGAAGGTGACATGACACAGGAAGAGGCGCTTGCCTCCGCCATGGAAGCCGTCGGCATCACGAGCGATGATTACGATGCAGTCGGCTACGGCTACATCTGCGATATCAGCGAGGATAGCGGCATGTGGCAGGTGTACTTCGTCAAGGACAATGAGTGCTTTGCCATGGTCAACCTCGATGCGCGCGAATCCGCCATCCTGATGGTTGATTCCGTCGATGACGGCAACGGCTAAGGAAGCCGCCCTCCGCTTGAGTTCTCTCAGGCGGAGGATTTTTGTATTTTCCCTGCATTTTGCCGCGTGAACGATTGCAAATCCTACAAAATCGGTATATAATGACATCATTCTTCATGAAGGAGGCGCTGGATATGCGCATTGCAAAATCCGTCACTGAATTAATCGGCCGCACGCCGATGCTTGAACTGAGTCACTATGAGCTGGCGCATTGTCCCGCTGCCCATCTGCTCGCAAAGGTCGAATCCTTCAACCCCGGCGGCAGTGCAAAAGATCGCATTGCCCTGAGCATGATTGAGGCTGCCGAACGTGCCGGTCAGCTCAAACCCGGCGGCACCGTCATCGAGCCGACAAGCGGCAACACCGGCATCGGGCTCGCCATGGTCGCCGCCAGCCGCGGCTATACCGCCGTCATCGTCATGCCGGACACCATGAGCGTTGAACGCCGCCTGCTCATGAAGGCATACGGTGCGCAGCTCGTCCTTACGCCCGGCAAGCTCGGCATGAAAGGCGCTGTCGACAAGGCGAATGAACTCGCTGCCGAAACGCCGAACGCCATCGTTGCCGGACAGTTCGTCAATCCTGCCAATCCCGCCGCGCACATCGCCACCACCGCCCCCGAAATCTGGGCGGACACAGACGGGCATGTTGACGCGCTTGTCGCAGGTGTCGGCACGGGCGGCACGCTCACCGGCATCGGCACGTATTTGCGCGAAAAGAACCCGAATGTCAAAATCATTGCGGTCGAACCGTACGCTTCGCCGCTCCTGTCAAAGGGCATCGCCGGAGCGCACGGGCTGATGGGCATCGGCGCGAATTTCGTGCCCGACATCCTCAATCGCAACCTGATTGACGAAATCATCCCCGTCAAGGAGGACGACGCCTACCGCACCGGCCGCGAGCTTGCCGCGCATGACGGCGTGCTCTGCGGGATTACCTCCGGCGCCGCGGTATGGGCAGCCGCGCAGCTCGCCCAGCGCCCCGAATACGACGGCAAGAACATCGTCATCGTCCTCCCCGACACCGGCGAGAGGTACCTGACAACCAAGATGTTCGCAGAAGAGGCATAAATCAGCCGCATAAAAGAAGCCTGCAGACGGACACGCGCCGCATGCAGGCGATTTTTTCTTTCTTTGCAGCCGTCCTTTCATTGCCCGCTGACATACTTGACATACTGACATAGCTGTTTCTTAACCTTTTTCTACGTATTCTTATTCTTTTTTTATTTTCTTGTAAATTTACTATGTCAAGTATGTCAAAGAGCTCAAATGCAGTCATTGCAAGGGTTTGGCTGACATATTCCCGACATATTCCTGACATGTTAGACAGTTCTAATATGTCAGACCGTTTTTTATCACCAATATTCGTCCAAATTATTGACAATTTCATAACAATATTGTATAATGATGGCTTGGATGTCCGGCTATTCTTCATTCTTGCCGGGCAGAAAGAGGGATATCTCATGAAGGTTCTTACTCGTTTGACTGCACTGCTGGCAGCAGCGGCCATGGTGCTTCCGATGGCTGCCATGGCAGAAACCACGGATGCCGTCACGTCCGCAACGCAGACGACCACGGAAATCACCGATGAACAGGGCGCGGCATGGGCGGAAGCGCACGGCTACGTCAAGATGGAAACAGACGCTGTGACCTCCGCGACCGAAAAGAAGGTCGGCGGCGTGAACTACGGCGCCATCGAATGGGACACCGAGCTGCAGGAAGCGGCCGTGCGTGAGTTCCTCAAGGGCGGCACGTATCTCGGCGATGCCTCCTACGCGCAGGACGAAACCGGCTACAACTACCGCGAAATGTATCAGCTGGCCACCAGCCGCAACAATGTCCCGTCCAACACCAACCTCGAAATGGTGCTGGATGCCAGCAACCTGCACCTGCTGGGCGTGTCTGAAGCAGGCACCAGCAAGACGCAGGATTTCAAGGACAACCCCAAGGTGTCCGTCAGCTGGGTGCGTCAGCTTCGCGTAGAAGAGGAAGACACCTACAACTACTATTGCTCCTACGGCGTGCAGTACAACGGCACGGTGAAGATTTACACCGTGGATGACCTCGCCACCGAAGAAGGGCAGGCTGCTCTGCTGAACCTCTACGACAAGTACTATCCGACGCTTGCCTCCAGCTGGGCGACCTACAGCGCCAAGTTCGCCGATGCCGCTGACGAAGCTGCCGTGAAGGAAGCGAAGCTCGCCTACATCACCAGCGCGCTGAACGCCGGCTCCATGGTCATCTACGAAATCATCCCGGACAGCATCGTGATTACCGCGCCGTTCCTGATGAACATGTCCCCCACGATGGCCAACGCCGCCAAGTTCACCCAGGTGCAGGATGGCGAGGACAAGTACGCCTATGACCTGTGCCTGTCTGACAGCTTCATCGACCAGCTGATTGCCTACAAGAATGCGTACATCGCCACCGAGGAAGGCGTTGCCGCTGTGACGGAATACTATTCCTCCGCGATGTATCAGCAGCTCGACCAGTACTGCGCGGCCTACGGTGCCTCCACCAGCCTGGCGCTGGCGCTGATGACCACCAACGCCGCCGGCCTGAAGACCCAGACCACCTGGAAGCCCGCGGAGTAAAACATCCATCAAACGAAGAGCGCTCGCAAGCCGGAATGTTCCGACCTGCGAGCCCTTTTTTAATGCAGTTCCTTCTCAACCACGCAGTGCGTCTTGATTTCACCGACAAGCGACTGCAGCGCATCCATCACGTGCGGACGAATGTCGCCGCCGACAAGCACCAGCATGATGTCATCGCCGACACGGAGGTGTCCGCGGTTCAGCCAGACGCGCACGTAACCGATGCCGGGCAGCTTCTTCGCGCTTTCAGCAGCCGCAGTGACCTTCTCGTCCTCGTAGTCAAAATCCATGCCGGTGACATCAGGCACCTCCTCGCCGCTGCGCACGCGTGCCTTGGCGGTTAAGCGGACGGTACCGTTATGCACGAGGTACATGCCGCATGCCGCCGCTGACGGGTCAGCTTTTGCCTCCTTCAGCCACTGGTCGATGCTGGGCGCATGCTCGGCATGATGGTGGTGATGTTGGCTGTTCTCCGCACAGTTCGCAGAGCCGGCAGATGTCAGCATATCCAGCCCGTGCGAGAGCGAATCCATGACGGACAGCAGATTTTCGCGCACCGCCTTTTCGCTGCCGGGCAGATTGACCATCAGGCTGCCGCCGCGGATGCCTGCAATGCCTCTGGACAAGCACCCATGCGGCGTAATCCTCATGCTTTCGGCGCGCATCGCCTCGGGGATGCCGGGCACATCGCGCTCAATGACTGCCTTGGTCGCTTCCGGGGTCACATCGCGCGGCGAAAAGCCTGTGCCGCCGGTCGTCAGAATCAGATGCGCCTTGAGGTCATCCGCGCAGTGAATCAGCTGTGCCTGAATCTGTGCAATTTCATCCGGCACGATGGCGGTATACACGACTGTCAGACCGTTTTCGCGCAGAATTTCGCAGATGGCAGGACCGCTGGTGTCCTTGCGTTCGCCGCGTGCGCCCTTGTCGCTGATGGTGATGACTGCTGCCTGATAGCTCATTGCTCCTTCTCCTCCCGATGAAAGGCACCGTGGACGCCGCCTGTTTTTTCCAGCAAGCGAATATCCGTGATGACCATGTCCTTCTGCACTGCCTTGCACATGTCGTAGACCGTCAATGCCGCCGCCGTAACCGCCGTCAGCGATTCCATTTCCACGCCCGTCCGACCGTCGCAGGTGACCGTTGCGGTGATTTCCACGCTGCAGCGCGCTTCGTCCAGCGACAGCGACAAATCGATGCCATCCATCACAATCGGGTGGCACATGGGAATCAGTTCCGGCGTACGCTTTGCGCCCATGATGCCGGCAACCTGCGCGACCGTCAGCACATCGCCCTTTTTGATGCCGCCGCTTTGAATCAGCGCGAACGTTTCCCGATTGACCTGCACACGTCCTGCGGCAACGGCTCTGCGGCGCGTGATGCCCTTCTCGCCGACATCCACCATGCGTGCGCGTCCTTCCTCGTTGAAATGCGTAAATTCTGCCATTGCTTCAGCCTCCGATTTCGTTCATGGTGCGTCCCGCCTCGCTCAACTCCGTGCTGGAAAGTGCCCCGTGCTGACGCGGTTTCGCAGCAATTGCGGCGAGAAACTGCTGCCGCATGCCCTCGTAATCAAGCCCTTTGATGCTGATTTCCGAATGGGTATGCAGGCACGGCTTGAGCTTTCCGTCTGCCGTCAGGCGAAGGCGGCTGCACTGCGCACAGAAATGGCGGCTCAGCGGATGAATCAGCCCGACATTCCCCATCGCGCCCGGCAGCCGGTACAGCTGTGCCACACCGCCGTCAGCAGGCTGCTCAACAAGCTCCGGCAGCGCATCAAGCACCGCCGAGCAGGGAATGAACGCCTTCGAGCTGAATTCGCCGTCATACATAGGCATCAGTTCGATGAAACGCACATCGACCGGCCAGCGCCGTGTCAGCGCCGACAGCGCCGGAATTTCATCGTCATTGAACCCGCCGATGAGCACGGCATTGAGTTTGATTCGCTCAAAGCCTGCATTCAGGGCAGTTTCAATTCCGCGCAGCGCGTCATCCAGCGAACCGATGCGCGTGATATAGGCATATTTTTCGGCGTTCAGCGTATCCAGGCTGATGTTCAGCCGCTTCACGCCTGCATCGCGCAGTTGCGATGCCATGCCGGGCAAAAGCGTCGCATTGGTCGTCAGGCAGACTTCGCGGATGCCGGGCACTTCCGCCGCCTTGCTGCAGATGGACAGAATATTGCGCTTGACAAGCGGTTCGCCGCCCGTGATGCGCAGCTTCGTCACGCCCAGGTCGGCAGCGACGCGCACAGCAAGAATCATTTCTTCCTCGCTGAGCATCTCCTCGTGCGCCTTCTTGCAGATGCCGTTTTCCGGCATGCAATAGCGGCAGCGCAGGTTGCACAGCTCCGTCACGGAAAGGCGCAGATAGGTTATGCTGCGTCCGTATGAATCGAGCATCGCTTTTCCCTTCCAATTTTTATTCCACAAGGAAGCATTTGAGTGCCGTGCCTGCGGCGATGGGACCGCTGCCTGCCGGTATGACGCCGAATGCGTTGCTGCCGACCATGCGGCTAATCATCACATTGCCCTGGCCGCTTGACGGCACCAGTTCTGCCCTGCCCCCGTTCATTACAATGCGACCGTGCAGCAGCCGCGTTACGCCGCTTCGCTTGGTAAAGCCGTCCCGGAGCACCGCGTCAATCTCCTGCGGAAGCGGATTCGCGCGTCCTGCCAGCCTTTTCAGCGCAGGCATTGCAACAGCAATCAGGTTAATGAGCGAACTTGCCGGATTGCCCGAAAGGGCGCAAATCAACTTGCCGTTCTTCATGCCGTAAGCACATGCCATGCCGGGCTTGAGCGCAACGCCGCGGAAAAGCATCTCTGCGCCGCATTGCGCCATTGCTGCCGGCGTCAGGTCGTAATCACCCACGGAAACGCCGCCTGATGTCACCACCGCATCGCAGCGTTCAAGTGCCTTTTCCAGCATTTCAGCAATTTCCGCCGGATTATCCCTCGCAATGCCCATATAGACCGGCGACAGACCGATTTCCTTCAGTGCAGCGCACAGCGTATAGCCGTTTGAATTGCGGATGCATCCCTCGTGCGCAGGCGCGTCCGGCTCAATCACCTCATTGCCGGTCGAGAACACGGCGATGCGCGGCACGCGGTACACTTCCGGCTGCATCACGCCCTGCGCGGCAAGCGTTCCGCAGAGGCTCGGGTCAATGACCGTTCCTGCAGCAGCAAGCAGTGCCCCCCTTCGGACATCCTCGCCCCGACAAACCACGTTTTTGCCGGATGCAAGCGGCGCGAAGAGCGTCACGCATTCCGCCGTAAATTCGGTCGCTTCGTAGTTGATGACTGCGTCCGCACCCGACGGAATGGGTGCGCCGGTCAGGATTTTCGCGGCAGTGCCGGCGATTATCACCTTTTTAGGCACCGCGCCTGCCGGAATTTCCTCCACGACGCGCAGGGTGACCGGATGATTTTCCGAGGCATCCGCCGTATCCGCCGCGCGCACCGCATAGCCGTCATACGGCGAACGATCGAAAGCAGGAACATCCTCCTGCGCCAGCAAATCATGCGCCAGCACGCGTCCGTATGCTTCGGTCAGCATCACGCGCTCCGTACCGAGCGGCGTCACGCGGTTTAAGAGCAAATCCCGGGCAGAAATATAATCAAGATGACTTTTCATTCTTGCATCCTTCCTTCATCGGACGTTCGCTGTTCATCGGCTAATTTCCGGACAAACTCGGCAATGCCCGAAACATCATCGGGCGAAAAGACAGGCAGCGGCAAATCGCATGGGCTTTCCGTAATGACGGCGCGCAGAACTTGTGCAGGTGCACGCAGCGGCGCATCCTGATCCCGTCTGACCTCCATCACAGGCAGGCACGCCTGCTTTTCAAAGCCTTCAATCAGGATGATGTCCGCATTTTTCACGCGTGACAGCAAGTCGGACAGCAAATGCTCGCCTGTTTCGCGCGTCAGCACGCCGTCCGGTGCAGACAGCATCACCGTAGACGCCCCTGCCGAGGCGAATGACGTGCTGTCCTTGCCTTCCTCATCCGGAGGCAGTGCATGGTGCGTATGCTTGATGACGCAGACGCGCATCCCCTGCCCTGAAAGCGCCCTCACAAGCCTTGCAATCAGGGTCGTTTTGCCGCTGTTCGACCAGCCGGAAAAGCACACTGCCGGTATTGCCATATCATGCTCCTTTTTCTTTCATTTTCACCCGTTCGATTGCGCCGTAAACCGCCGGCGACTCGCTGTGTGCGCAACTGACGAGTGCGATGCCGAGGCGCCTCGCCCACGCAGCGGCAAGCTCACTCGGATATTTCCGGCTGAAGAAAACCGGAATACCGGCAGCAGCCGCCTTTGCCAGCATTTCCAATGAAATCCGTCCGGTTGAGCCGAGAATGCACCGGCTGAAATCCCAATTCCGGCGCAGTCCTGCAGCGATGCACTTGTCTGCCGCATTGTGACGGCCGATGTCCTCACGGAAAATCGCCTCATCCCCGCAAAACAGTCCCAACCGGTGCGTACCGAAAAACGCCTCTTCGCTCAGCAACTGACGGCAAAGCCGCTGCAAATCTTCGATCTCCACCTGAAAATCGCCCGTGCACGGTGCACATTGCTGCAGCCGTTCGAGAATGTCAGGGCGTTCGTCAGAAGGCATATGCCGCGTCACGACCGTCAAGCCGCCATCCTGCTCTCTGATTTCGGCAATGTCCGACAAATCGCGGATGATGCCCTGCGTATACAGATATCCTGCGGCGAGCTCCGTCACGTATTGCGGCGTGCATAGAAAGGCAGACTGTCTCTTGCCATTCAGCGTCCACGGCACAACGCATTCGATCATCAGTTGCGACACGTCCGTTCCTCTCCTCATCATCAGTCATGAATTGCTTAGCGCTATTATACCTGCGGAAAAGCCGCTTGTCAACCGAGAAAAGCGGCTGATGTTGCTCTATCCGGTCAGAAAGATTCCCTTTTCGTATATTGCAATCATGGTATGGGTGTACTATACTGACCTCAGATAGTGCCGCTCCGAGCTGTCCGGACCCATGCGGCCCCTTCAGCCAATAGGTACGTGGAGCAATCCGCGCGCCAGCCTTTTGCAAAGGAGATGAAAAGCACGTTTGTTTGCTTTACCCTCGCAAGCGACGGGCTTTTTTTTGCAGTGTCTATCCACAGTAAAAGCAAGGAGGAAACGGTTATGTCTGACAACAAAAAGACGTTGATGGACCGCGAGTTTACCCGCCGCCAGTTCATGCAGCTGACAGCCAAGGGTTTCGCCGGCATTGCCCTCTCCAGCCCGCTGCTTTCTCTGCTGGGATGCACTCGCTCCCAGGCAGAGGCAGGGCTGGTGGACACCATCGCCACTCCCGATTTCCTGCTGGTGGCCAACCGCGCCAAGTGCACGGGCTGCCAGCGCTGCGAAGTCAACTGCACGCTGGCCAATGATGGGGATGCTCATCCCTACATGGCTCGCATCCGTGTTCGCCAGAATATCAATTTCGGCGATCAAGGTCCGACCGACGACTACAAGCATGGTGACGGCTTTTTCGGCCTTTGGGAGTTCAAGCCTGACACCTGCAAGCAGTGTGCCGACCCTGCCTGCGTCAACGCCTGCCCGATGAAAGCCATCTCGGCCGATCCGGAAACCGGCGCACGCGTCATCGACCAGGAAAAGTGCGTGGGCTGCGGTGCCTGCGTCAATGCTTGCCCGTGGCATATGCCCCGCGTGGATCCGGATAAGCACAAGTCCACCAAGTGCATCAGCTGCGGTGCCTGCGTTGCCGGCTGCCCGACCAGCGCCCTGCGCATGATTCCCTGGGAAGATGTCGCTCAGGCGATGTGATCACCGAATAGAAGGAGGCAAGCTCTATGAACGGATGGATGGGTAATCTGCTGCGCGTCAACCTGACAAGCAGAACCAGCAGCATTGAAAGCAGCGAAAAGTATTTCAAATACATTGGCGGCAAGGGAATGGCCAACCGCATCATGTATGACGAGGTACCTACCGGCACCGATCCCGCTGCGCCTGAAAACAAGATCGTTTTTGCCGTGGGTCCCAATACCGGATCCAGCGCGCCGTGCTCCGGCCGCATCACCATCTCGTCTCTTTCCCCTTTCACCAAGTATAACGCGATTGTCGATGCACACATGGGCGGCGATACTGCTGTCCGCATGAAGAACTGCGGCTACGACGCGGTCATCATCGAGGGCGCCAGCGACACCCCTGTTTACATCTACGTCAACGACGAGAACGTTGAGGTTCGCGATGCCTCTCACGTCTGGGGAAAAACCACCAGCGACACCACCGCCATCCTGACGAAGGAAACCGACAATGCCGCCAACGTCGTGTCCATCGGACCGGCGGGCGAAGCAATGCTCAACCTCAGCTGCGTCATGACCGGCATCGGTCACTGCGGCGGCGGCGGTTTGGGGAAGGTGTTCGGCTCCAAGAAGCTCAAGGCTGTCGTTTTCAACGGCACCAAGGGCACGCAGATTGCCGACCCCAAGCGTGTCGTCGAGCTGAACAACTACGTCATCAACGACCTGATGGGCTCCAACAACAACCATGTTGTCCCGTCTGTGGCACAGTCCTGGTCGGAATATGATAACAGCTCCAGCCGTTGGACGGGACATCCGGGTCTGACGTGGGGCGCCGCTGAGGGCGGTCCCATCGATACCGGCGAATCCGCGCCCGGTCAGCCCACGCGCATCGGCTACCGCTGCCAGAAGGCCGTTTTCGACCACGGCGCGATTGCCGAGAAGTACACCGTCAAGATGACAGGCTGCGCGATGTGCCCCATCCGCTGCTTCGGCAGTGTGTATATTCCGCAGATGGAAAAGGCGACCGGCGTTGTCGGCTCCCATGCCAACACCTGCGGCGCGCAGAACAGCTTCAACCTGTCCGCGCTGATGAATAAGTTCAACGATGTCGAGGAGGAAGGCGACGGCAAGCTGATCGGCAGCGTGTACGGCGCAATTCTTTCTGACGACCTCGGCCTGTGGGAGAACTACGGCGAGCTGCCGGCGACGCTGAAGTACTTCATGAAGGACGACTACAAGCTGATGCGGCAGATCCTGACCGAAGACGAATTCAACGCCATCGACTGGACGAAGCGCGATACCGGCGACCTGACCTTCATGAACGATATCGCGAACTGCCTGCTCGACCCCAACCACTCCATGCACAACCTGACCATGGGCGCATACTACATCTCCCAGAAGTATCATGACATTCTGGGCGACGAGTACCTGCACAGCCAGGCCATCGGTCTGTGGGGACCCATTGGTGCCAAGCGCCATCACGGCAACGAGTGCGCCGCGCAGGTCGGTCAGCTGACCAACATCATCTACAACCGCGATGGCATGTGCCACACCATCGTCAACATTACCGGTTCCGGTCTGCCGTACTACATCCAGAAGACCATTGTCGAGGATCTCTTCGGCGAAGGCTGCCTGGACGCGCCCAAGAATTACACGCCCATGAACGAGAGCAAGGCGCGCTTCGCCAAGTTCGGTGTCATGCGTCAGGTGCTGCACGACAGCTTCACGCTGTGCAACTGGGTGTGGCCGATGACCTTCAGCCCCCGTAAGGAGCGCGGCTACAAGGGCGATCTGAGCGTGGAATCCCAGTACATGAGCGCCATTACCGGCGAGGAGTGGAGCGAGGAGGATCTTGACCACGCGGTGGAGCGCTGCATTCAGCTGCACCGTGCCATGACCGTCAAGGCCGCCGGCACCACCGACATGCGCAACAACCACGATGTGATTTCCAACTTCATTTTCGATATGGATCCCGACATGGAGCCCTTTACGCCCGGCACCGTGAAGCTGGAGCGCGAGGACTGGCAGAAGGCGCTGACGCTGTTCTACGAGCAGTTCGGCTGGGATCCCACCACCGGCGCACCCACCCGCGAGACGCTCGAGAAGTTCGACCTCAAGGATGTCGCCGATGATCTGGACGCGCTCAACCTGCTGCCCTAAATGAGTGATCAGGCGATCGATCGCGCGCAGGTGCTCTATGAGTGCCTGCGCGCGCACACAGCGCAATCCAAGGTGACCGGCAAAAAGCAGCTGCTGCTGCATCCGCCTGAAGGGCTGGACAAGGAGGAGTTGAGCGCTCTCCTCGCTCAGCTGGGCACCCCGGAGGTGCCCGAGGCGCTGCGGAATGTTGCCGTCCTGTCCGGCCGCAAGGATCAGTATTACTACGACAGCACCATCATGACGCGTCATTACGCCGAGATTGATACGCTGCTGCAGGAGAAGGATATTCTGCGCACCATCGCCAGTGTGACGCGGTCGGATTCCAATCTCTATCCGCGCCCGACGCAGTTTTCAAAGCTGCAGAATGTCCCCTTCCGCTTCAGCCGCGATGAATTGCTCGGTGCGGCCGCACGCATGCGCGATGAGCCGGAGTATCATGACATCGGTCTGATTGAGGCATCCAACGGCGCAAAAGCATTCTTCTCCACCAAATACCTGACGAAGGCTTACGCGCAGTCTCTGCTCGAATGGATTGAGGTGGAGGAGCCCAACAATCCGTAAGGCAACACCGCAAATAAACAGCACAGCGCTGAATGGGAGGATAGCACACAGCAGCATGTTTAACATTGGGTTTGAGGAACTGATTGTGATCCTGCTGGTCGCGTTTGTGATTGTCGGTCCAAAGGATTTACCCAAGGTAGCCCGTGCGCTCGGCCGCTTCGTCAGGATGATTAAGAAGATGTACGCCGAGTTCAAGGAGGAAACCGGTCTGGACGAAGCGATAGACGAGTTTCAGGATGCTTCCCGCGACATCAGCAACACCTTGCGTGATGCTGACCCGCGGCAGGAAATCCGCTCTGCGCAGCGCGATGCAGAAAAAGCAATCAGGGAAGCCAAAAAAGAAGTAGAATCGGATAAAAATAAGGAGGAGAAAAAACGATGAGAATCGGTGTAACGGAAATTCTGCTGATCCTGGCGCTGGCTTTGGTGCTCTTCGGCGGCGGCAAGCTGGCTGGTGTCGGCAAGGCGCTCGGTCAGAGCATCCGCGAGTTCAAGAAGGAAGTCAAGGCGGACGAAAAGGACGAAAGCGCTGAGCAGCCGGAAGACAAGAAAACGGAGACAAAGTAACGCTTTATGGCAACGAACAAAAAAGCGCAAACGTCCGAAGAACGGCAGGAGCAAGAAAAGGAACGTCTGGAGCGCAAGGCGGCACTTTCCGAGCACATCAAGGCATTGCGGCGTGTGCTGATTGTGTCGGTAAGCGCGGTAGGCATTGTTTTTCTTGTGCTGTTCTATCTGTTCTGCACGCCGCTGGTGGATTTCGTGCTGGAGCCTGTGCGTTCCCGCGGCATTGAGGTCATCTCGACCGCTGTCAGTGAGGCGCTGATGCTCAAGTTCAAGACCTGCCTGGTCGCGGCGGTCGTAATTGCGATGCCGGTCATTATCCAGCAGATCTGGTCGTTCGTGACGCCCGCCCTCTATGACAGTGAAAAGCGGCTGTTTGCGTGTCTGTTCTTCGTGATGCTGCTGCTGTTCATTCTCGGTGTGGTGTTCTGCTATGTGTACGTGTTCCCGCTGGCGGTGGATTTGTTCTGGGAGGCCAGTGACGGTGTAGCGACAGCCATGTGGTCCGTGCAGGAGTATTTCAACTTCGTGCTGTCCTTCGTGCTGCCTTTTGGTGCCATGTTTGAGCTGCCCGTGGTCATCTACATGCTCGCGCGTCACGGCATGGTGACCTACGAAACCCTTGCCAAGAGCCGCAAATATGTTGCCCTTGCCATTGCCGTCATTGCGGCCATCCTGACGCCGCCTGACGTCGTTTCCCAGTGCATGCTGGGCATCCCGATGTACCTGCTCTATGAGATTTCCGCGCAGGTTGCGCGCTTCGTCAAACCCAAAACTCCTGCCACATAAAAAAGAGGCAATTCGCCTCTTTTTTGTTTGCCTTTCTTATTGGTAGAGAAGCAGAATTTTTTCCGGCGCAATGCCAAGCTGAGGCGATTCGCCTCTTTTTTTGTTTGCCTTTCTTATTGGTAGAGAAGCAGATTATTTTCCGGCGCAATGCCAAGCTGAGGCGATTCGCCTCTTTTTTTGTTTGCTTTTCTTATTGGTAGAGAAGCAGAATATTTTCCGGTGCAATGCCAAGCTCGAGCTGATCGCCTTCCGGCTTATTGTCCTTGGCAAGCCGCCACCAGAGCGGTGCGCTGTCCCCCCTCTGCCCGTCAAAGCGGAACGGGATGGTCATTTCAAACGGCTCCTCCATCATCTCGCCCAGCGTAACCCGGCAACGGTTCTGCATGCAGCGCTGATTGAAATAATGCGCCCGAATCCCGACGGCGTGCAGGTCCTCCCCTACCCTTGCCGCAGTGCGCAGCGTAACGTTCCAGTCGGGCACATATACCTCGTAATCGCCCATTTTTACGGCCGCGGCGATGTTCTTGCAGCCCGTCACTTCCGCTGCGGCGATGCTGCCCGGGTCGGCAAAGAGTTTCTTGGTCGGTCGAAGCGTCAGGATGCTGCCGCTGTCCATCAGGGCGATGCGGTCGCAAAGGCGGTATGCCTCATCGCGGCTGTGCGTGACCATCAGCGTCGTCCCCTGATAGCTGCGCAGGAGCTGTTTCATTTCAATCTGCAGCTTTTCGCGCAGATGGCTGTCCAGCGCGGAAAACGGCTCATCAAGCATCAGCAGCTTCGGATTGCTGATGAGGATGCGCGCCAGTGCGGTGCGCTGCTGTTGTCCGCCGGAGAGCTGGTTCGGCAGATGGCGCTCCAGTCCGTTCAGGCCAAGCAGATTCATGACATCCTGCAGCGCCTTTTCACGGTCAGCCGGTGCATTTTTCGCTGCTCGCAGTCCGCAGAGGATGTTCTGCCGCACCGTCATGTTCGGAAACAATGCGTAATTCTGGAACAGATAGCCCACATGACGTTTTTGCGGCGGCAGGTTGATTTTCTTCTCGCTGTCGAACAGCACAACGCCATCCAGCTCAATATGACCGCTGTCAGGCTTCTCGATGCCGGCGATGCATTTGAGCGTCATGCTCTTGCCGCAGCCCGATGCGCCGAGAATGCCAAGCACGCCGTCCTCTCCGCAGGTAAAATCCGTCTGAAGGCAGAAGCTGCCCAGCTGCTTCTTAATCTTAACCGCGAGGTGCATTGGCGTGTCCTCCCTTCTGCCTGCGTTCCAGCATGTTCACCGTCAGCAGAACGACGGCGGAAATAGCAAGGTTCACCATGACCCAGAAAAATGCGCCGCTTTCGTCATTTGTCCGCCACAGCTGATAAACCGTTGTGGAAATCGTTGCCGTCCTGCCGGGCGTGTAACCAATCAGCATGCTTGTCGCGCCATATTCGCCCAGTGCACGCGCAAACGCCAGCACCGCGCCGGCAAGAATCCCCTGACGGCAGTACGGCATGCGGATGCGCCAGAAGATATACGTGTTGGACAGCCCAAGCGTCTGTCCGGCATATGCCAGCGTCTGGTCAAAACTCTCAAACGCGCCGCGTGCCGTGCGGTACATCAGCGGAAACGCAACAACAGACGCCGCCAGTACACCGCCGTACCACGTCATGACAAACTTGATGCCGAACTGGTTGAGGAACATGCCAATCGGGCGCTTCACGCCAAAGACAAGCAGGATAAAATAACCCACGACCGTCGGCGGCAGCACCATCGGCAGCGTCAGGATGACGTCGAGAATGCCCTTGAGCCAGCGCGGCAGCTTAGCAACATAATACGCCGCAAAAATGCCCGTAAAGAAGACGAGCACGCAGCTGATGGCCGCGATGCGAAGCGAATTATACAGCGGATACCAATCCATACAGCCCTCCGAAAAAAATCCCGGAAAGGCGCCATGCCCTTCCGGGAATGCTTGCTTGATTGATTAGTTCGCCGACGCGAAGCCTACGCTCTCGAACACCGCCATGGCATCCTCACCCTGGAGATATTCAAGGAAAGCCTTGGCTTCATCGGGATGAGCGGCCGTCTTGAGCACAGCAGCAGGATAGATCACCTGACCGCACATGTCCTTCGTGGCGTAGTCAACGATGGTCAAACCCGCGCTGAAAGCGTCCGTGCAGTACACGATGCCGCAGTCAACGCTGCTCTCGACAACCTGCGTGGTGACTTCCTTGACGTTGGTGCCGTAGGAAAGCACGCTCTTCTTGACCAGCTCGTCCTCATCGAGGCCGTAGAAAGCGAAAATCTTCTGGGTATACTGACCAACGGGGACATCGCTGTTGCCCATTGCCAGCAGAACATCGCCGTTCTTGAGGTGCTCCGCGAGGTCATCGAAGCTTTCGATACCCTTGGGGTTGCCTTCCGGCACGCACAGGGTCACGCGGTTCTCCAGCAGGTTCAGGCGGGTTTCGCTGTCCACAAAGTCAAGACCATCCGTGTTGACAGATGCGTCCGCAGTGATGTCCAGCTGATTCATCTGCTTCGGGGAAGCGGAGATGAACAGGTCGCAGTCAGCGCCTTCCTGAATCTGCGTCTTGAGGGTGCCGGAGGAGTCGAAATTGAACACGAGCGTCACGTTCGGCGCAACCTCGGCATACATTTCGGCAATCTTCGTCAGCGTTTCGGTCATGGACGCGGCGGCAAACACAACCAGCTCCACCGATTCCTCGGCCAGAGCAGCCGTGCAGCAGCTGCACAGCAGGACAAGCGCTGTCAACAGGGCTGTAAGCTTCTTCATGGGTCTTCTCCTTTGCTGTTCGCAAATGTATTCAAAACGCGTATTTACACGTTTTGTGCAGGAATGAGCGGGCATGTTATACGCCCTTGCCGAATCCGCAGTTCGGGAAATGGCAGACCGGGCAGCTCAGGCACAATCCGCCGTTGCCGTAGCCAGACAGCTGTTCGGCGGTCACCGGCTCACCGGAAAGCAGATACGGCAGCACCAAATCAAACACCGTACGCTTGGCATACATCACGCATCCCGGCAGACCGCAGACCGGGCGCCCGTCCTGCGTATAGGACAAGAGGAACATCGCGCCCGGCAGCACCGGTGCGCCGTAGCTGATGATGTTGACGCCTGCATTCTTGATGGCAAGCGGCGTACGGTCATCGGGATCGACACTCATGCCGCCCGTGCACAGCACCATGTCCATGCCGTCTGCAAGCATCTTGCGAATGGCTTCGGTAATCGCCTGCGCGTCATCGCCCAGAATGACATGCGATGCCATCGTGCTGCCGCATTCAGCCAGTTTCTTCTCCAGCACCGGCGTAAACTGATCCTGAATCAGTCCCTTGAACACCTCGCTGCCCGTCGTGATAATACCGACGCGGCGCGGCTTCAGGGGGAGCAGACGCAATATGGGCGTATCTCCTGCCAGCGCACGTGCCTGCGCCATTGCTTCCTTCTCGATCGTCAGCGGAATAATGCGCGTGCCGCACAGCTTATCGCCCGCCTTGACCATAAAGCCGGAAGGACGGGTGGCAATCATCATCCTGCCGACGCTGTTAATCGCGCGCAAACGCGGCAAATCCGCCAGAAACAGACCGTCGCATTCTGCAGTCAGCTCGATTTTACCTTCCTTGGGCTGCGATGCCTTCATATGCGGACCCATGCACAGGTCGCGCAAAATTGCGGCGGCATCGTTCTCGTGCAGCATATTTTCGTTCTGTTCCCAGATATAGATATGCTCCTTGCCCACGCTCAGCAGCACAGGAATATCCTCTTCCCGGATGATATGCCCCTTGCGGAACACCGCGTCCTTCGTGACGCCGGGAATAATCTGCGTAATATCATGGCAAAGCATCTGCCCGACTGCTTCGGTTGTTTTGACTAATTTCATAGCCGCACTTCACTCTCTTTATGCATGCTGACAGCGCGTTCCTCTGCGCCAAAGCAAAGCCAAATTTCCTCAATTGAACGCACAAGAACACATTGCAATTATAATGGAAAACACATTTTTTGTCAAGGCGATTTACAGAATACGCACAGCTGCCTCCCACGGCATAGGCACCATGGGAGGCAGTCGTTTTCACGCAATGTTTATTGGCTGATCTTTTGCTTTTTCAGGCTGACCGCCGTCATCACCATTGACAGCGCAAAGAGTGCCGCACTCACTCCGAAGAGGCTGTAAAGGGCAATCTGCCACCACGGCATGACGGTCACAATCTGCAGTGAGGAGGAGATGCCGTTCATTGCCGCGCTGTAATTGCCGATGACATACAGCAGGCGGTGTGCGGACTCGCGAACCTTTCCGGCAAATGTCGGGCTGCTCTTGTACTCATCGAGCGCCGTTTCGCTGCCTGCGCCGAGGTAAAGGTCTGTGCCGTTCATGAAGCCGTCCACGTACGTCATGAAATACGCCGCGTTAGACGACGCCATGTCTGTAATCGCATAGCCGTCAAAGCCCATCTCACCGCGCAGAATTCCGTCCATCAGTTCGCTGCTCGCGCTCGTCCACAGGCAGCCGGCGCGGTTGAAGGAAGTCATGATGGCATGCGCATTGCCGCGAGAGGGCTTCACCGCGTACTTCCAAGGCTTCAGGTAGATTTCACGTGCTGCCTGCTCGCCCAGCCAAATGCAAATGCCGTTGCGCTGCGCTTCCTCATCGTTGAAGATGTAGTGCTTCACATGCACGATGACACCCTTTGCCTGAACCGCCTTGATTTCGGCTTCTGCTGCAATGCCAGTCAGGAAGGGATCCTCGGAGAAATACTCATGCGTTCTGCCGCCGAAGGGTGTGCGGTGGATGTTGATGCCCGGCAGGTACAGCCCCTGCAGGTCATTGATGCGTGCATCCTCCGCCAGCGCATCACCGACCTTCGCAATCAGCTCGGTATTGAAGGTCGATGCCCAGATGCCCTCGCTCGGGAAAGACAGCGAGTTGACACTGCCCACGACACCTGTCGGGCCATCCTGCTCGGCAGTGCCGCTGAGCGCAACGGAGGAAATCGCCTTCGTGCTGAAGGAGCCATCCGTCACCAGCAATGCCTGCTCAGAGAATGTCATCTGATCAAGCAGCTGATCCCACAGCGCATCGTCATAGGCGATCGTCTGCGTATCGTCCGAACGAAGCATCGCCAGCGTCAAGCCGGATGCTGCACCGTAGGTCGGCATTTCTGCGTTTTCGTCCTCGGTAATTGCCTTATAGCTGGAAAGATCTGCCGACATCTTTTCTGTGCTGACGCTCAGCTCAACCGGCGCAGTCGGCCATGTGCCTTCCCAGTCGTTCCGGGAAACATACTGCACGCCTGATTCTTCGATGCCGTCATAGCGTGTCGGGTCACAGAAGGCAAGCTGATTTTCGATCTTTGCGCCCGTTTCCTCGGACACCGCATAGGTCGTCTGATCCAGCGCATCGTTCTGCCATGCAACTGCCGCCATGCTTGCATCGCCCGATGTATCCATGCCGTCAGCCTCGGTATAACCCTTGGCAGCCAGGATGTTGTTCAGTGCGTCATGTGCATTGCTGCCGACCGCGAGATAATAATCGCCCGCATCGACAATATACGTGCCTGCACTGTTCACGTCATACGACTTGAACTCGCTCTTTTCGACCGTGATGGTCACCTGCTGGCTTTCGCCCGGTGCAAGCAGCTTCGTCTTTGCAAAGCCGACCAGCTCCACAGATGCCTTCTCCACGCCGTTTTCGCGGTCATAGTCAGTATACGGCTTCTGCAGATAGACTTGCACGACTTCCTTGCCGGCATATGTATCGCCGACGTTGGTGACCGTCACAGTGACATCATAATCGCCGTCCGCGCGTTCGGAAACCGTCATGTCCGCCGTTTTAAACTGCGTATAGGACAGCCCGTAGCCGAAGGGATACACCACCGTATCACCATAGCTGTAATTGCCGACATTTGCCGTACCCAGCACGGTATCCTCGTAGCGCGTTTCGTAGTAGCGGTAGCCTACATAGATGCCCTCACTGTATACGCCATAGTACATCTGCGTACTATTCAGCCCAAGCTCCTTCGCATTTGTATACGTCTGAGAAAACACGCCGTTTTCGTTCAGAATCCACGATGCCATTGCCGGCGAGGAGAAGTTATCGGCAACATACGTGTCCGTTAACCTGCCGGACGGCACCGTATTGCCCACGAGCACATCCGCCACGGCATCGATGCCCGCACTGCCCAGATTGCCGATCCACATGGCCGCGTCAATCCCGTACGCGTCCTCTTCGATGAAATCAGCGCGGATGGCAAGTGCTGAATTCAGCAGGACAACGATTTTGCCAAGCTTGCCGTCATCCTTCATCGCTTTCAGCTGCTTGAGGAGCTCCAGTTCATTTTCTGACAGTGAGAGATAGCTGCCGTCAATGCCGTCGCTGTTCGTCGTGCTGATGTCCATTCCCTCGCCGCTCGCGCGGGTAATCACCACGATTGCCGCGTCGCCGTATTCCGCGATGCCGGACGCTTCGCTCTCCAGTTCGCTCCACGGAGCGGCATTTGCGGCGTACACCTGCATGCCCAGCTTGCGATTGAGCTTCTTGGTCGGCTTGTAGCCTGCGCCGCTGCCCTCGGTATAGAACGACCACAGGGACGGATTGACGGTCAGCCCGATGTCGTCCGCCTCAAGCGCCTCTTTGAGTGTCTTGTACGCAGAGGTATCCGCGCTCGATGAGCCGGATGTCGCGTAGTTCAGGTTCGCCGAGCCGTAGAGGAAGCAGCTGACCTTGCTGCCCTTGTTAAGCGGCAATGCCTGATTGTCATTCTTGAGCAGGACGATACCTTCACTCTCGACCTCCTCGCAGACGCTCAGACCATATGCCTTCACATCCTCCGCGGTGGAATAGGCGGCCGGATAATAGTTGTAATCGCCGTCATCCGTTCCGTCTGACACGATTTTGTATGTCGTACAGCCGAGTGTTGTATTAATCATCGCGCTCTGCGCCACTGCCAGTTCCGTCCCGACAGCCAGAATGACCGCCAACGTTGCCGCAAGGACACTGCGCATGCGCCACTTTTGAACGGCGTTCTTGATTTTCTTCATGCTTCCGCGCCTCCCTGCACTGTCTGCTGATCCTGCTGTCTGCTCAGGCACTTCGCCGCAATCAGTGCCGTAATCCATGACAGCATGCCGCAAATCACCGTCGCCAGGAAGCTTGCGGAGAATGTCGTGCCGTCAATGGCAACAAAGACGTTGACGATGTAATACACTTGGCTGGAAAGATACTCCAGCCATGCATACAATCCGCACAAGTATGCGGCATATTCAAGCAGCTGCACGCCCTTGAAAATTGAAAACAGCTCAACAGCTGCCATGATGCCAAGCGGTACAATCACCTGCATAGAAAGCGATGTGTTGAACTCATTGCGTCCGGTCTTGATATAGATCATCAGCGTTGCCAAGGATAGCACCAGTGCGGCAAGGCTGAAGATCGCCGGCCTTTTGTCCTTCATACGATCTTTCCTTTCCGAAAAATCGCGGCAAGAGCCATGATGCTCCGCCGCAGATCTGCGCATTACTCGAGGTTGCTCAGGACAGGCTCCCACGTCAGCTCAGCGCTGGTGTAGAGAATCAGGCAGTCCACCATAGGCGCGGTTGCCTCCATGGTTGCACCGCTCATGTGCTCAGAATTGTTCGTCACCAGCTCAATCACGTTTTCGCCTTCGTTCAGGTGCACCTTCGTCGCGATGGTGTGCTGGGTGAACGGGCGCTTCTTGTGCTCGCCGTCCTCCGTCACGGAATACGCACCGGTCAGGCTGACCTCGACATTGTACGTTTCGCCGTTCACGTCCACAAAGTACATGTCATCTGTCAGAATGACGTCATCGAACTCCGCCGACAGGCTCAGCACGATCGTCACATCGGAAACCTCGCGGTCGGACGTGATGTTGAAGGTCAGATACGCGCCGTCATAATACAGGCAGGAGATGTAATAGCCGTTGCTCGCACCCGCATCGCAGTTGTCCTTGCCGATCAGACCCACGCCGCTGGTGTTGCCGGAATAACCATTGCCCTGCCGTCCCTCCAGATCGGTATATTCCGCTTCGAAGACGTAAATCTTGCGCCATCCGGCGTACAGGCTCGTATCCGCCTCGCAGCGTCCATTGAAGCTGAACTTCTGCGTCGCCTCGGCATCTGTATACCAGCCGTCGAACACATAGCCCTCGCGCGCAGGATCTTCCGGCTCGTCAATCCATTCGCCCAGCGTGAAGGAGGACGTCATGTAGATTTCATCGGGGTCATCCGCATTCAGATAGAAGGTCGCTGTGCCCGTGCCTTCCGCCAGAGCGATGCAGCTAAGAAGCACCAATGCCGCCATCAGCAGGCTGATCCACTTCTTCATCATATTCATTTCTCCTTGTCATTCCGGAATTCAAAAGGGGTGTTGGCTGCACAAGAAGCCCCTGCACAGCCAACACCGATTGTTATTACTCGCCTACGACAATCGTCACGCTGCAGGTATAGGCAGAAACAGACTGCTGCATACCAAACCACGAGCGAACCTCGGTTACGGCGTTCACACGCAGTGTAATCGGGAATTCACCGGCCTGCGTCGGCGTGCCCTTGATGGTGCCGTCCTCAGCCAGTTCGAGGCCTTCCGGCAGCTGACCGTCAGCCAGCTCGTAGGTCACGGCAGTGTAGCCTGCTTCGGTGCTGATCTTGTCGGACACAAGTGCCGTACGGAATGCCTTGCCGACAACCGCGCTGTCCAGCGCATCGCCGTCCACATAGAAAGCAGAGGACACGTTGATGGTATATTCTGCGCTCCGGGTAATCCACTGGTCGATGGTTGCGGTCACCTCAAAGTTGTACGTGCCGGCACCGGTCGCCTTGCCGGAGAGCTTACCGTCTGTCGAAAGCGTGATGCCGTCCGGAAGTTCGCCGTTTGTAATCGTGTAGGAAGCTGCAGAGATGCCAAGGTCATCCGCAGAAATGGCAATGGAAGTATCCAACGCGTCCGCCTGAACCGCGTCGATCGCAGCAGGCTGCATTTCGAGGAGCGTGAAGCCGTTCTGGTTGGACGCGCTGTTCACTTCTTCAAACAGCAGGCAGATCGCGAACTGACGTGCATAGTAGTACTGAACGTCGTTCTCCGCGCCGTCGATGGTCACGCTGCCCTTGCCGTTGCGCAGGGTTGCATCCCATTCGCCGGAAACCGTGGTAGAGCCGCCCAGAGACAGCTGAATGCAGCCGGTACGGAGCATGTAGTCGCCGGTGGTGCACTGCGCGACGCCCATGTAACCGTCGGTCAGGAACACGCCGTTCCAATCCCACTGCTCATCGCAAAGCTTGACAAGGAAGTTGTAGTTGACCGCCGTCGGGATGCCGCTGATGCGGGCGAATGCGCACATTGCAGCCGCCGCGCCGCCTTCCTGCATCGCCATCTGGAAGACCTTCAGATTGCCCTCGCGCATCGCCTGCTCGGACACCCAGCTGCAGTTGTTCATGCCATCGCGGCTGGTCTCCTGATCGTTGAAGGCAAAGTGCTTGATGTACGTCTTCAGGCCGCGGGATTCAGCGCCGGAAACAACAGCTGCCGCCATGTAGCCGCCCTGAATGCCGTCCTGAGAATAGTATTCGTTGTTGCGTCCGCTGAAGGGAGAGCGATGGGTATCCATGCCCGGGCCCCACCAGCCGTTGACGCCCTTGAACATTGCCATGTCGCCCACGATAACGCCCTGCTTGTAGCCGAGATCCGTGTTCCAGGTGGAAGCGACCGTGGTTTCGTCGCACCAGGTGTGCGTGCTGCTCAGGTTGTTCGGGGAGTCAGATTCTGTGCCCGCCACCTTACCGATGGAGGGAATGGTCGAGGTGCTGTGGCCGCCGGTCTCAACGATGGTGTCAATCTCCTCATAGGAGAGCTGGTTCATGAAGATTTGCCATGCTTCGTCGCCGGTCTTGCCGTCAAACGCAGCAATTGCCGTGTAATGATCCGCATTCGGGTCAGCGGTCTGCAGGGTGTAGGAGTCGTCATAGGGATCGATGCCTGCCATGTCCTTGAGCAGGATGTCGTTGCGCTCGGCAGCGGTTTCAGCCTGCGTCCAGTCATCAGGAATCGTCACATCCGCCCACGGCAGATTGTCATCCGAATAGGTGTATTCAGTCTTCTTGCTCTGGGATTCGTTCCAGCCGAAGGTGTTCCAGTACACCCAGTTGGCAAGGACGTCATTCTTGAGCGTCAAGTCGCCGTCGGTCGGGGGCTGCGGGAAGGTGCCGTCAAAGTCTGCGCGGCTCATGAGCGTCATCGCAGACGTGCCGTCTGCCGCGTATTCCGCCGTACGGACAGAGTTGCTGTACAGGGCATATTCGCCCTCGGTTGCGTTGGTGTATTCGCCGATTTCGGTCGAGAACAGGTTCTCCACCAGCTGATGGCTGTAGTCATCCAGCTTCAGCGCCGCGCCGCTTGCGAGCGTGAAGCTCTTCTGGTCATACGCGTCGGTGGTGTCAGTCACATCGGTCGCAAGGTCGTAGTGAGAGCTGCTCGTTGCGCGGATGACGTACTCGCCGTCTTCCAGCACATAGCCGCCGTTTTCGACCATGCCGCTGAGGTTCTTGTAGTCGTAGGAAGCAAAGTCCTGCACGTTGATGGTGACAAGCACGGTTTCGCTTGCACCCGCTTTGAGCAGACTGCTCTTGGCATAGCCTGCCAGCACCACATGGGACTTCTCCACGCCGCCCTGCTTATAAGGAGCGGTCACGTAGATTTCAACGACTTCCTTGCCTGCCACATTGCCCTCGTTCTTCACGGTCACGGGGATGTAGAGCTTTTCGACCTGCGCAGGGCTGTCCACATCCGACGCAAAGAGCGCAGAATCAACAGCATCCGCCAGTGCGGTCGTGCAGGCAGCATCGGTGTACACGCCCTGAATGTTCAGGCTGAACTGCGTGTAGCTCAGGCCGTAGCCGAACGGATAGAGGACATTCTCGCTCCACCACTTGTTGGCAGCAGCAATCTTTTCCTCTTCGGTCGCGCCTTCCGCAGCAGAAGCGGCGGTGTTGCCCAGGTAGGTCTCATAGTAGTAGGTTTCGTAGTACTTGTAGCCGGAATAGATGTCCTCTTCGTAGTCTACGAAATAATAGCCGGGGTCGGACGGGCCGGTCTGACCAGCACCAGTCGCTTCGCCGTCTTCATTCTTGTAGATGTTGGAGCTGCCGGTCTGGCTGTTGTCGCCGAAGTTGTACCAGGTCGGGTCAGCAGAGAAGTCAACCGTCCACTCGTCGACCAGATGGCCGGAGGGATTGACCTTGCCGCTGAGGATTTCGCCGACGGCCACGTGACCGGTTTCGCCAGGACGCTCCATAAGCAGAATCGCATTGATGTGCTCGTCCTGCTCAAGGTTGTACATTTCCATCGCGTTGGCGGTGTTCAGCACAACGATGACCTTGTCGAACTTGCTTTCAACGTACTCCAGCAGCGCTTCCTCGGAATCGGTCAGCTGCTGATAGTGCTTGTATTCCGTGTCGCTGGAGGCATCATAGACGAACTTGCCGTCCACCCAGGAGCCGGTTGCCAGTGCCTTATGGACAAAAGCAGCCGGTTCAGTGCCGTAGAGATTGTCTTCGGCTTCTTGAATGATGCGGGCGTTGTCCGAGCCTTCGCCGCCGGTACGGCAGAACACAACGACTGCCGCGCCGTTGTACACATCCAGCGAGTTTTCGACCTCGCGGCTGAAGTCCGTTGTTTCGTTGCCGATGGACGTGCCGATGGATTCATAATAACGCACGAGCGCCGGGTTGACATTGAATCCGGCAAGCTGCAGGCTCTCAGCGATTGTGCCGCTGGCATTGCTGCTGTCCTCGCGGACGCTGGTCAGGTTGTCCGATGCAACACCGAACACGCTGACCCATTCCGTGCCGGTCAGCGGGAGCGTGCCGTCATTCTTGAGCAGCACGTTGCCCTCGCGGGAGAGCTCCTTGTTCAGCTCATCCGCCGCAGCCTCGGCCTCTTCAAACGATGTATAATCGTTGAAGTACTTGCCGTCGGTCAGCGTACCTGCGCTGGCGGTCGTCAGCGTGCCAAAGCAGAGCGTAGCTGCCAGCGCGGTGCTGAGCAGCCCCTTCAGCATGGGACGCCATCCTGATGTTTTCATAGGGTTTCCTCCTTTTTTCGCTGCCGAATCAATGTCTCAGCAGCAATTCGAAGATACTATACATCAGAAATGGCTGATTTTCGTCCATCTGTGACAAATTGCATCTGTGGCGGGACAATCTGCACGGAATTGTCAGTCCACAGGGAAGACGATCGCAAGGCGGACAATCGCGTCCTCCTGCGAGAATTTCATTTTTCCGTGATACTTGTCCACCACATAGTGAATGCCCTTCATGCCGATGCCATGGTTCATTTTGTCAGGCTTCGTCGTTTCCATCCTGTCGAAATCTACCGGATAATTGCAGTAATTCTCCGCATTCACCAGCACCATTTCGCCGTTTTTGACGATGCGCAGGCTGATCATGCGGTTATCCTTCTCTTCTTCCTTCATTTCGCTCTCGATGGCGTTATCAAGGATGTTGTTGAGGAGTGAAAACACGTCAACCGCCTCCATGAACGCCAATTGCGCACCGTCAACAATGTAACTGAAGCGGATGGCATTGATTTCGCACATCAGCCCCTTTTCCATCAGGATGGCATCAACGGTCGCGTTGCCTGTATTCGCCATACTGGCGTAAATCTGCATCGTGCGCTTCAGTCCGTCCAGCTTGTGGGATTCTTCGGCGCTCATACTCTCCTGCACCGCGCGAATCTGGCTGCGAATGTCATGCAGCTTCACGCCCATCATCTCCACCGCCTGCTTGGACAGTTCATGTTGCTCGTGCTGCTGGCTGATAATCAGTTCGAGCGTGCGCTTTTCCTCCTGCATCTTTTCCGCTGCGGAAATGCTGAACTGAATCATCAGGCAGCTGATGCACGCAACCGCATCGTAAACGTTCATGTACATCGCGTCCTTCTCGCACGTTTCGCGGAGGCTGCTCAGCACGATGCAGATAACAATCAGCGCCGTTGAAATCAGCACCTGCCGGCGGTCTGCCGTTTCGTAGAAGCGGTCATTCTTCCTAAGAATCAGCAGATCAATCAGGACAGCAACGATCAGATAATAGCCCATGGCGGACAGCAAGCTGTAATCCGGCGGAATGGTAATGAACTGTTCTGTAATGCTGCGGACAGACGAACCGATGTGCTGAATCGCATAGCTGCCGACAGAAACAAACAGGACACCCGACGGGCGAATCTTCCAGCAGACTGCCGCAGTACCTGCTGCAAGCAGCCACACAAGCGCCCAGTCCAGCACGCGCATAATCGACAGAATCCGCCACAGCTCCAGCTTCTGATAAAAAACAGCCGCTGCGCCGCTGATGCAAAGCCCCGCAAGCAGCCGGATTGCAAATCCATGTCTGCGCGGCGCATGCTTCAAATACAGGATCTCTCCGATGAGCAACTGCACATATACCAGCAAAAGCGGATTATTTATTGAAAACATCAGCAGCACCCCCTGCTCAGATAATCAATATACTTGTCCATAAATTCCTTTTTGCGTCCGCGGCTGATTTGGATAATCTGGTCGCCGATGAACAGCTCATTGTCAACGACCTTGCGGACGTGCGAAAGGTTAATCAGCATGCCGGCATTGCACATGGCAAAGCAGGAATGTCCGAATTTCTCCTGCGCCGACCGCATGGTGGAACGTTCGCGGTATGCTGCCTTCTCCGTGTGGTACGCGACATAATTCCGTTCGCTCTCTACATACAGGATTTGCTGAAACGGCAGACGCACCACGCTCGTTTCGTTATGCACCACAATTTCGCCGTGTTCACGCCGTGCACAAAAGGACAGCGCCTTCTTGAGCTTTTGGCAGAATACGGCATACGACATCGGCTTGATGACATAATCAATTGCGTTGACTTCATAGCCGTTGATGGCATATTGCGAATAGTTCGTCAGGAAAACAATGGACACCGTCTCATCGAACTCGCGGATGCGTTTTGCTGTCGTGATGCCATCCATCAGCGGCATTTCCACATCAAGAAACACCACGTCACCATCGCCGCCGTAGTCGCTGACGAAATGAATGCCGTCACTCGATGCCAGCGTTTCGATATTCTCGCCGCTTTCTCGGGCATATCGGGCGATGTATCCCTGCAGTTGCTCCCTGCATTTTGCGTCATCATCGACAATCCCGATTTTCAAGTGCTTTCCTCCTCCGGGTGAACATAGGCAAAAATCGGCAATCATTCCCATATTATCGCACAATATCTTGTGGAACTTTACCGATATTCTCTTCCACTATACCATGCTTTCCTGCGAAAAGCAAGGGGAATGCGCGACCGACTTGGCATACCGCCGCGATCACTCAAAATGAACCACGTAGTTATATGGAGTGGGTACAAAAAAAGGCAGCCGTTCAGGCTGTCGTTATAATATTCATTGCGCACAGCAGCAGGATCAAGATGACTGCTGCGTTGTACAATGCCCTTACGAAATCGTTCTTTGTCAATCCTGCGATTTTTCGTCCGATGATGCCGCCGGAAATGCCAGCCGCGCAGGCAATAAAAATCATCAGAAGAGCCGGCAGTGCGCTGCCCGAAATCAGTGCAGTCAATATGCCTGCCGTTTGGCTGAACACGATGATAAACAGCGAATACAGTGCACCTTCCTTGTGGGTCATGCCGTAGAAGCCTGTCAGAATCATCATATTCAAAGGTCCGCCGCCGATGCCTAAAAAAGCGGCAAAAAGCCCCAGCAACAAGCCGGCAAGCAAGCCTTCAAACACGGTGCGTTCCTTCAATTCCGAACTTTTATGACGGATGGTGAAAATCAGGACGCAAACCATCACTGCAAACAGCACCGCGTTTTGGACGCATTTGACCGTTGCATCCGCCTGAGCAAGCCGACTGAGCGCGTTGAACAGCAATTTGCCGACCACGCCGCCTACCGTGCTGCTCACGGCTAATGGCACAGCGATTTCCATGGACAGCTTCTGCTGGCTCTTTTTCTGCACATAATTCTTTCCGATGCTGAACAGGGACATCGATAATACCGCAAATGCGGACAGCAGGCTGATTGTTTGGGTGCTGAAGCCCGTTAGCGTCATGTCCAGCAGCGGTTTAATGATAACGCCGCCGCCGATGCCGCTGATGGCACCGATCATCGTGCTGAAAATGCATACGGCAAAGCAGATAAGGCAGTCAAGCATGCGTTTTCTCTCCTCAATGACTTATAAAGCAACACACGGACAGGCAGGTGCCTCCATCGTACCTGCCTGTTCATGCTGCATATTCGCCCCTGCGTTCAGCATCCGCACGGATGAGTAGGCGTATTGTCCCGGTAATGGCTGTTTTCTTCCGGATTCTTCATGCAAAGATGAACAGCCGCCGTCGTAAAGGTCTTGGGCAGTGCGAGGATATTCGGCTGTTCGCCGACATACTTCCGCTTTGCATCCGCCAATGCTTCCTCGACCGTTGCGCGGGTTTTCAAGCCCATGCTTCTTGCAATTCCGGGCTCGCGCGCACCGACGATGTAAATGGCGCTGGTATGCTGCTCCGCCAAATGTCCGCAGCTCATCATGCTGAAACCATGGAAGGGGTGGAACGCGTTCGCGAAGCGGTACTTCCGGATGTACTCCTCATTGGTCGCAAAATATTCCCCGTAGCGATTCATGTCCGGCAGTGTCTGCATGTAATCATGCTGGAACATTTCATACAGTTCGCGCAGGTACGGCCATCTTTCCTCATGGAACCAGCCATCGCAAATGGACGGTACGATAAACACGCAGTGGTCGCTCAGCACGCGTTTATGCCGGATGACCTGTGCGGACAGCGCCTGCATCATCTGAATCGGGTTTGTGCCCATGCCGTTTCCATAATGGAAGTTGGTCGGCATGCCAAATACAACCACGTCGTACTTTTTTTCCGCCCAATGCACATAGGTGCGCTTATCCGCCGTTTTCCAGCTGATCGGTTGCATTTCCTTCGCATAGCCCGAATTGATCTCGATCTGGCGCGAATAAGTATCCAGCACCGCGTCGCAGCAGAAGAATTTCTTGCCCATCTTTTCTTCCATGAACATGCCCTGCTGATCGAACTTGTCGCGCATCAGGCTGTGCGTGGAAACCGGCACGAAGTCGTCCCGATGCATGACTTGTGGCACATGGTGCGCTGCAATGCTCCGCCAGTGGCTGATGCCGGTGGCGCAATGCTTGTATCCGCCGGAATAACCGCCATAGGGATTGCCCTGCGTATGACCGATCAGAACGGCGACATCCGCGTCATACACATATTTATTCATAATTACATGGTCGCCCTGCGCTGTGAAGCCAAGATCCACAAGGTGATCGTAATCCTCGCTGTCATGGCTTGTGATCTGCCCTGAATACCAGAACTCGTTGAACAGATCATCCCCCAGAATCTGCTTTGCCTCATTCATGGGCGTGCGCGGATGCAATCCGTTGGAGAAAAGCAGCAGGATGTTTTCCTTCTTGATGCCGGCACTGTAAAGCTCATCCAAGCAGGCTCTGATGGCCACTTTGCGATGGCTTGTCGGCTGACAGCCGCCCTTGACGATATCGGGAATGACGATAACCACCGTCTTTTTGCCCTTCGCCAGCTCTGCCAACGGCTCCATGCCAATCGGATGACGAATGCTATCCAGTGTAGCGGCATAGAGGCTGTCCCAATCCTGCGGCAGACAGGCAGGATCCGGCACGGTTTCACCCGGGATGAACACATCCGTGTTGTCGGGAAGCTCCGCGCTCATGAAGCCATTTCCGTATTCAAATTGCAGTTTCACTTTTGCTCCTCCTTACCTTGCGCAGCTCGTCATGTAGATGCGAATGATCTCCAGATATTCATCCGGATAGAAGCCGAAATCCCCCTGAAAGCGAGTCAGCGCAATCAGACCGCCGTCGATTTCGGGAATCGATGCGAGCATCTCGGCATTGTCCTTCTTGAGGCCGCCGCCGTAGATAACAGGCATGCCGCCGGTCGTCTTTTTGATCAGGCGCGCAATCGGTGCAATGACATCCGCATCAGGCGGCGTCTTGCCCGGTCCGATAGCCCAAATCGGCTCATAAGCAATGATAATATTGGTCGTATCAAGCCCTTCCAGACCGACCGTCAGTTGCTCGGTCAACACCTGTTCCCAATGTTCACGTTCTTCGGCCTTCTCGCCGATGCAATAGGTCACGCTCATTCCCTGCTGAAGGGCGCATTTCATTTCCTGATTCAGCAGCCGGTTGACCGCTGCCGTATCGCTGATGCCGGCTTCGTTCAAAATGCCCAGTTTGTCTGCCCGTTCCTCGCAATGGCCTACAATCGTGCTGCTCACGCCCAGCGCTTTCATCGCGGCAGCAGGACGGTTCGTCGTGAACGCACCAAAGTTGCCGCCCACCTTCACATCCTGACGGTAAACGCTCTGGCATCCAACCTCAATCACGCTGCCCTGTTCCACCGCTTTCACAGCCGGAATCAGATGTGCCTCCGGGAAATACATCGGGAAGCGAGCCTCGCCGCGATACTTTTCCAGCTCCTTCTGGGTGCCGGAAATAATCGTTTCTGCCCAATCTGTCGCCGCCGACAGCCGATTTACGCCGCCCAGGCTTATCGGTACATCAAAGCGTTTTAAATTCAAGCACAGATGCTTCATCAGATGCCCTCCTTAAATATCAGGCTGCCGAAGATCGACATAGCGTGTCAGTGCACCAACCAAAGGCTTCGCCCAATCAACAAAGGCAGGCGTGACATCCATCCCGTTTGCTGCAATGAATTCCTTCGGGAACAGCCTTTCATGAAGCATGACTTTTTCAACCGGAATCAGTATTTTTTCGCAAACATACGGCTCATTGCTCACCCGGCGAAGCCCCGGCATAAAGCCGCCTTTGCCGTCCAGCACCGTTGCTGCTGCAAGCCTGCCAAGTTCAATTGCTTCCTTTCGATCCACTTCAGAGACCATTTCAGGGCAGCTTCGTCCCAGAATCCCCGGTTTTTCGCACCGTGCCTTTACGCCCAGTTCTTCAATCACCATATGAACAAGTTCGCTGGAAACATCGCCGAAGTATGTTGCCCGATCTGTTTTATACACAGGCGGCGCAACAGGAGTTCCGTCCTCTTTGCAGATTCCTTCGCTAACTGCGACAACAACGCCCTTGCCTTTTTTCCACAAACGGCTCACTTCAGTCAGGAAAGCTTCCTTGCGAAAAGGCACTTCCGGCAAAAGAATCAGATGCGGTGCATCGTCCGCCTTTGCGCGTGCCAGTGCCGATGCAGCGGTAATCCATCCGCTGTTGCGTCCCATGTATTCGACGATGCATACATGAATGGGCATTGCCGCCACGTCTTCCGCAATTTCCAGCATTGACTGCGCAGCAAAGCGTGCAGCGCTTGCATAGCCCGGTGCATGGTCGGTGATGCCGATGTCATTATCAACGGTTTTCGGAATGCCGCCAACGACAATCCCAAGTTCCCTGCACGCCTGAGCCAAATGTCCGCATGTATCCATGCTGCCATTGCCGCCGGTAAAAAGCACATACCCGATATCGTGACGATGCAGGATTTCCGCCATCTGTTTGTATTCTTTTTCATAGAGCGGCGTGCGTGATGTGCCAATCGCAGATGCAGGCGACTTGCAGATACGCTGCAGCATTTCTTCAGGCAAAGCGCCCAGATCAACAAACTCTTCCTTCAGAATCCCTGCCGAACCGTGCACAGCACCCCAGATGGCATCCACCTTTTTGCTGTTGCGTGCCTCTTCAACCGCTCCGTAAAGTGATGCATTAATCACGGCAGTCGGACCGCCGCCGTGCGCAATTAGAAGCTTGGCCATTCGTTTCCTCCACCCTTTACAGCTCGATTACCGGAATCCCCATGATTGCTGCCGTCTGCTTCATGGCTTCATAGCAGTCATCCCACACCAGGACATAATGATGCGGAATTCCCTTTGCAAGCAAAGCATCAACCGTCGCACGAACCGGCTGTTCCATCTTCACAAAACACATACAGCCGCGCGAGGTGCGATCACGATCCAATGCATCGCCGCGCATCAGAACCAGCTTGTAAGCGCCGTGATCATTATGCAGGCGTGCAATCGTTACATGTCCGGGCTTCAATGCCGTCCAGAAGGCGCTGCCCTGACCAATCAGCGGATGATTGCATAACGCACACGCATACTTTTCCGAATGAAGCTCAGGCGCCGCATTGCCGCAATGCCAGAACGTCAGCGTATTCTCCTTCTCATCCATATCGATCATATCGGCAATAAAGGGCGTCTTTCCCGTGAGCTTCTGTTCCATCACCTGCGTGATGCCTGCATCCACATCGCCTTCGCAGGCAACGGTCAGCCCATCGCTCAGCAGACGGCCAAGCACCGCACACGGCTGAATATGCATCGTCGTCATTTCAGGCCAGCATTTGATGGATGCGAAATCATAGCCCTGATCTGCCATCACTTTTTTAATCGCAAGATAGGAACGGGAATGCAACTCCAGATGCCCTTCCGGCAAGCGGCTGATATCCCACGTGTTTTGCACGTAGTCCATGTCCGCCTTGACTTCGCTTTCCGGCAATGCATCCATTTCGCTCTTCACGACCTGCAGATCGGTGGAATTCATCGTCATGCCGAAGGTATGCCGGATCGCAGCCTCGTCAAAGGTACTCACATAATAATTGGTCGGGCGATAGCCGAACAAGCCGATGTTCATGCCGTTTAAAGTTTTCCGGGTTGCATAGGCCTTCAGCAGACGGATGATCTGACCGCCGGCAGCATCCTCATCCGGATCGCCATAAACCGTGTGATAGGTGTATCCAAGACGATTGAGCGCGGACGCATTCATGGTCATGGCGCACAAAGCATTTGCCCAGAGGCGTTCATCGGGATGGAAGGGCGGCTCATGCGGCGCCCACAGGATCAGGGGAACATTCATCTGCTGCTTAATCGCTGCTGCAATGTCATCCGCAGTAAAAGCACCATAGACCATCACAACAACATCCACCAGTGCGGCGCGGAACTGTTCAATTGCTTCCTGCACTTCCCCCGGCGTTGTGAGCACGTGATCCGGAATCAGCAGCTCCATGTCGGGAAGATTGTTCCGCATCCATTGCGAATATTCTGCCAAACGTTGATCTGGAAGCTCCTGCGGCCAACGGCCGGATTTTGTAACCATCAGACCGACAATCAAACTCTTCCCCATCGTCAAACGCCTCCCTTACGCCTTTCCTTCCGATCCGGAAAGCCGGATGATATGCTTGACATCCTCCACCAGCGCATCGCTGGCATACTGGCTCACCTTCCAGCTGTGTCCCTGATGATCCGTCTTCAGACCTTCCTCCAAATGCTGAATATACTTATACCGGATTTCCGTGCCGAAGTTGATTTTTGCAACGCCCAGCTTGATTGCGTCACGAACCACGCTTTCCTTCATGCCCGTGCAGCCGTGCAGCACGAAAGGCATATCCGTAAACGCACGAACCTTCTCAAGAATATCCAAATGGATATCAGGTTCACCCTTATAATACCCATGTGCGTTGCCAATGCCAATAGCCAGCGTATCAGGATGACACAGATTCAAGAATTCACGCACCTCATCCGGATTAGCAAGATTTTTATTTTCCATTACAACGCCATTGTCAAGGCGCTGCAGTTCACCGATTTCAGCTTCCACCGGCACATGAAAACACTTCGCGACTTTTACGACTTCTTCCGTCAATGCGGCATTTTCATGAACCGGCTGCTTGGATCCGTCAATCATGAGTGATGTAAATCCAAGGCGCATCGCCTCCATGCAGATCGGGAAACCGTCCCCATGATCCAGATGAATCGAAACCGGCACGGATACACGTTCCGCGCACCACTTGGCAACCTGTACAAACCAATCATGACCGCTGTATGCACCGGTGGATACATAATGTGCCAGAATAATCGGAGATTTCATTTCATCCGCAGCCTTGCAAATGGCACGAATGATGTCATAATTTCCGCCTTGTGTGTTGATTGCAGGAATCGCATAGCCTTCCTTGGCTGCCTTCTGCATCTGTTCAAGATTTGTGCAAAGCATTTTATTCTCTCCTCAGCAATTACTTCAAAACGATGGCCTGTGAAAGATGACGGGGTGTATCAGGCTCCAGCCCCTTCTTCATCGCAACATGGTAGCCGATCATCTGCCCGAAAACGGAACCAAGCACAGCACATGTCAGTTCATCATTGCCGACCTTCAGCTGATACCGGCAGCCTGCCGCTTCAGGTGCAGGTCCCATGGCAACCGACACCCCATCATATCCCTCAAGCTCCCGCAGCAGCTTTACATCCTCTTCCTGCGTTTCCGGCAGCGTAAACATCATGATCAGCGTATTTTTGTCCACCAGGCTCATCGGACCATGACGATATTCCAGAGAATAATATGCCTCGGAGTTGGAAAGGCTCATTTCCTTCATTTTGTTCATGCACTCGTTGGCAATGCCGTACATCATGCCCTGTCCCAATGTGATGAACAGATTCAGTTCAGGATTTTCGGCTACAATCTTCTCCGCCAGCGCATCCATCGCCGGAATCGCCTTTTTTGCAATTGCCGGCAGTTCCTTCAACTTTTCAATTTCAGCGATCCGGCCTGCGGCAAAGAGGCTGACGATTTCAGCCATCATCACCATTGCCGTAAACGAACGCGTCATGATAACGCTGTCCTCCGCCGTATCAGGGCAGAGCACATAATGATCGTTGTAAAGTTTGCTGTCAGCATCGCAGGTGATGGCCAGAGAGGTGACGCCTTCGATTTTCCGAACGCGGTCAATCGCGCGGCGAACCTCGGTGGTATAGCTCTTGCGCGTGATCGGAAGAACAAGCGTCTTTGCTCCCTTAATATATGCATTCGGCATATCATACAGTTCAGAGCAGCAAACCGCCCATGCAGGCGTCGCGTTGTACTTGTTGAACGCATACGCGGCCGTTTGCGCAAGATAGAAAGACGTTCCGCAGCCGGTAAAAATCAGCTGATCATATTTCTGCTCAAAGACCTTTCCGAGTGTATTCAGCGTTTCGGGAAGCTTGTTGATCAGTGCATCGAAGGAATCCGCCTGACCGTAAATTTCCCGATAAGTTTTTTCTCCCAAATGGCTCATAATTGCAACTTCCTTTCTGTATTCAGCGAATCAGCCTTTTACCGCGCCTGCCACAAGCCCCTTGACCATGTACTTCTGGAAGAAGAAGAACAGCAGGAGCATCGGGAGGATACCTACAATGGAAATCGTGTTGACCAAAGACCAGTCATACGACAGCTCACCCAGATAGCGTGCCGAAATGCCGACAGACAGCGTCCGCAAGCTATCATTTTGAATCAGAATTGCCGCATGCAGGAAATCATCCCATGCCATCAGGAATGCATAGATGCCCACAGCGAGCAAGCCGCCGGACACCAAAGGCAGAGAAATGGAGAACATGATGCGCCAGCGTCCGGCGCCGTCTACCGTTGCCGCTTCCTCGATGCTGTTCGGCACGCCATCAAAGAAGGAGATCATCAGCATCGTGCAGAACGGAATCTGCGATGCGGTGATGGCGAGAATAAGTCCCGGCAGCGTGTTGATTAACCCTACGGAGCGGAGAATCCCGTACAGAGAGATCAATCTGCTCACAACAGGGAACATCTGCGATGCCGTCAGAAGAGCAATTACGGCAGCATTTAATTTCACATGCAGCCGCGAAAGCGCATAACCGGCGAGGAACGAAGCAAACAGCGTAATCAGTGCAACCGCGCCGGATACAATAAAGTTATTGCGATAGTAAACAAAGAACTGATTATTCTCCGTTACCAGGCGGACGTAGCTGTCAACCGTAAAATTCTTCGGCCAGAACGTCGGCGGATACAGGTATGCTTCCAGATTCGTTTTGAACGAAGTAATCAGAACCCAATACAGCGGGAACAGCAGGAATAACAAAATGATAAACAGCAACAGGTAACGCAGAATATTCAGCACAACTGCTTTAGGTCGAATAGACCTATGAATAGACGTATGAACCGCTTCCATCACATTTCCTCCTTTCACTCGGCTTGCTGACGGCCAAGCACCTTTTTGAACAATGCCACCACCACAATCATCAGAATCATCCAGATTGTTGTAACGGCAGCACCGGAGCCAAGGTTCTGGCTTACAAAGGCTTCGCGGTAAGAGAGGATTGCCAGCGTTGTCGTGGAATTGGACGGGCCGCCGCCGGTCATCGTCCAAATCAGCGGGAACTGTTTGAAGTTCTCGATAATTGCCATCGTAATGACAACTGAAATGACGCTGCGCATATAAGGCATCACAATATGAACAATGCGGGTAAAATAACCGGCACCATCGATTGTCGCCGCCTCAATAATATCATCCGGAACATTTTGAAGTCCTGCCAGCAGGAGCAATGTCGTCAGCGGAATCTGCTTCCACAGGGCAGCAATGCCGATGCCGACCATCGCATACTGCGTGCTGTTCAGAATTGCAAAATCATTGACCTTTCCGAACGTAACAACGCTGATCAGATATTTCAGCAAGCCATACTGGCTCTGATAAATCCACATCCAGACCAGTGCAGAAATCACCGTGGGAACCACCCAGGGCATCATCATCACACTGCGGATGAATCTTGCGCCTCTCACATTTGAGTTAAGAAGCAATGCAAAAATCATGCCGATCACGAACTGAGCCAGAACCACCCATAGAACAAATCCAAAGGTGCGCGTAATTGTCGGCAGAAAGCGGCTGTTGGAAAAGAGCTTTATATAATTCTCAAAGTCATTCCACACGGCAGGCGTTCCTTTGAGAATGTTCTTCATTTTATACTCCGTGAAGCTCATGCGCACGGAGTCGGCAATCGGAATCAGAATAAAAGCTGCAACAATCAGCATTGCCGGGATGACCAATAGCAGCCAGAACAACTTGTCAACTGTTGTTTTGCGCATTTTCCCCATACACACACATCTTTCTCTTGCTCATGTTATAAACAGCAATCCGGTTCAATGTTCAAAAAAAGACAGGGAAGGAAGGATTTCCCCATTCCTTCCCTGTCCTTCTCGGGACAGCAGACGTTTTTACTCGCCAATCGTCTGATACGCGCTGGAATTTTTGAACTCTTCAATTGCCTCATCGACAGTCATGCCATTCAGGGTCACGTTCTGTGCGAGGGTGTCCAGCTCGAGATTCAGGTCATTCAACGTTTCAATCATCGGGACCGCCTTCAGATTGCTCTGAGAGCCGGTCGCGCCCTGCAGCACAGGAGCAACTTCAAGTTCTGTCGTCTTAGCAGACCAGCCGGCGGCAATGTCAAGGATATAGTGACCGACAACCGCATCAGAGGTCACATACTCGATAAACTTATTGACGCCTTCCGCATGACCATTCTTATTGGACACCATGAACACGCCCGCATTCAGCACGGACTGACCGGAGCCCTCGCCGCCCTTGAGCGCAGGTGCAGAAGCCGTGAAGTTCACCGCATCCGGGTTAATGCCGGATACGCCGCTGAAGCCCCAGGACTGATCATAGTACATTGCCAGTTCGCCGTTTGCAAAGGACTGGCGCAGTTCCTTCAGCTTCTGATTCGGCGTCATATAACCTGCCTGATACAGTGCCTGCAGCGTCTCCAGCGCCTGACGGAAGCCATCGTTGTCAATGCTCATCAAGCCGGTATCCAAGTCGAGCACTGTGCCGCCAAAATTGTAGATGAAGGCAGTCAGTGAGGTGCCGGAAATCGCGACAGACGCAGTGGTCTGACCGAAAGGAACAACCGGATTGCCCGTGATGGGGCTGGTCAATTTGCTGAGCTTTTCGCAGGCATCCATCAGTTCATCATAGGTGGTCGGCACCTCAATGCCTGCCTGTGCGAACAGTTCAGTATTGTAGTACAGGATAAACGGCGACACATAGTAAGGGATTGCGTAGCATTCGCCGTCAAACTTGCACGAATCAAGGATATTGGCATCGAACGTATTCATCAGATCCTCGCTGAGCACGTCCGTCACCGGCTCAAAGGCATAGGCAAGAACGGAAACCCAGGACAGCTCGCCGAAAAGCGCATCGCAGTAGTCACCGCCGCCAGCTGCTGTGATCACCGTATTGGTGGTCTGGCCGTATTCGCTGGTGACCCACTCGATATCATACTCGGGATAAGCAGCTTCAAAGCCTGCTTCCACATCGTTCCAAAATTCAGTGTAGTTGGATTCCAAAACCGCGTAGTTGGAAATCTTCAGCACGGTCTTTTCCTCCGCCTGCGCACTCACCGCGAATGCCAGCAGCATGCACAACACCAGGAACACGGACATTGTCTTCTTCATGACGCAACCTCCATTATCTGTTAGAACTACCCAGAATGTGACTCCAAGAGCTCTTTGGACTAAGTGGTCAAATACTGACCGCTTTCTGCCATCATTATATCAACACGTGTTGACAATGTCAATAGGCTTTTTCAGCTTTTTTTATCTTCAAGCACCTAAAACCGAATACACCATTTCGCCGCCGACAATGGTTGCGCAAACCGCCAGGTCATCATTCAAAAGCACCAAATCCGCATCAAAACCGGCTGCAATACGCCCTTTTCTGTCATCCAAACGCAATGCTGCCGCCACATTTTCCGTGAATAACGGGATAATTTCCTCTAATGACTTTCCCGTAAAACGAATCAGATTGCGCAGTGCCTGAATCATTGTCAGCGTACTGCCTGCACGCGAATTGCCATGTGCCAGCCGTGCATCGCCATTTTCGACAATGATGTCATTCACGCCCAACTTGTAGTTGCCGTCAGGAAGTCCGGCAGCCATGATGCTGTCCGTAATCGCAATCACCTTCTTCATTCCCTTGCATTTGAGAAGCATCCGCACCGTGCCGGGATGCAGATGCCGGCCGTCGCAAATCGCCTCGCACCATGCATCGCTTTCCAACGCTGCTCCCATAATCGCCGGTTCATGCTGATGAAAAAGCCGCATGCCATTGAATGTATGCGTTACGCACCGCGCTCCCTTGCGGAATGCTTCCATAGCAACATCATAGGTTGCCGCGCTGTGACCGATTGCAAACACAATCCGGTCGGAATATTCCTCAATCACCTGCATGACGCCTTCAATTTCGGGTGCAACGGTCATATAGTGCAGATAATTCTTTGCCGCGCAAAGATACCGGCGCACAAGTTCCGTATCTCCTTTGCGCAGGAGATTTTCCGGCATTGCGCCCTTATATTCCGCATTCAAAAAGGGACCTTCCAAATGTACCCCCAACAGCTGCGCGCCATAGCCATGTTCTTCGCACACTTGATTGATCGTGTCAATGCAGCGCATGGTCGTCTCTTCCGTATCCGTCAACACCGAAGCATTCCAAGCCGTTACACCCTGGCTGGCAAAAAAAGCTGCAATCCGTTTCAAGCCGTCGGCGTTCGCCGCATTCACATCAACGCCGGCGCCGCCATGCGTATGCGCGTCAATCAACCCCGGAATCAGCTTATATCCGCGTCCATCAATTCGTGTTGCTGATGCACACAAAAAAGGTTCCTCGCACAAAGCTGCGATTTTTCCGTCATGTGTCAGCACATTCATTCGCTCAAAGTGTCCGTTCGTGTAAACCTGCGCATTTTCAATCATCAAATCTGCCATCTTCAACGACCTTCTTTCTTCATGTTCGAGCTTTGGCATCTGCTATCATATCACAAGCTGACGATCTTTGCAATTGCATACTCCTGCAATTGCTGTTCAACTGGAAAAATTGTGAAATCAGCACCTTGATATTTTTTAATATGCATGTTATAATAGACATACGTGTTGAGCGTCACCCAATGATTTGAAGGAGCGGCGTATGTTCATTTGGATGTTAGCAACTTTCGTGGCGTATTTTGTAAAAGGCATATGCGGTTTTGCAAGCACGATGGTTTTCACTTCCATTGCCTCTTTAGGACACGCAGCGAATGTTCTGATTACACCCACTGATCTTTTATTAGGCACCCCTACCAATATTATCATGATCGTCAAGCACCGTCAGTTGCTCCGCATCAAGCTGATTCTCCCCCTGTTCCTGACGGTCATGCTCGGCTCAATTCCCGGCGTTTTCTTCCTGCGGAATATCGATGCGCAGCTGGCAAAAGCCTTTTTCGGTGTGCTCATTATCCTGTTGAGCATCTATTCCCTTCTTGGCGATCGGATTGTTCCGCAGCATCATCTGAAAAACAGTAAGCCTGTGCTTTATATCATCGGCATTCTCTCCGGCATCGTAACAGGGCTTTATGGTGTTGGTGCCTTGCTCGCCGCCTATTTCAGTCACATTGAAAAGGATCCGCGCGTTTTCAAGGGCAATATCTGCGCTGTCTTTTTGGCAGAGGATATTTTCCGCCTCATCATGTATATCGCGACAGGCATTATTACTGCTGATGTCCTGAAAAGTGCCTTGCTGCTGATGCCCTTCATGATCATCGGCATGATTGCAGGGCTCAAATGCTCTTCCAAACTGAATGACAAGCGTCTGAACTTGATCATCAACCTATTTCTGATTTTATCGGGCATCATTCTGACTTTTTCCGTTTTATAAATCCCTTCAAAAGAACCTTGAAAGAAGGAAAAACCTTGGAAATCAAGAAATCCGTTGTCACCCGCAAAGATGTTGCCTTAGCCGCGGGCGTATCCGAAACCATCGTATCCTATGTCATCAACAACACGCGTTATGTCGCCCCTGAAAAGAGAAAGCGCGTGCTGGAGGCAATTGAACAGCTGCACTATAAGCCGAATACCATCGCCCGTGCCTTGCGCGGCAAGGGAAGCAGTCACATTTTATTCGTTGCCGGCAACCTGAGCAACGAGTATTACGGCAGTCTTGTGGAAGCAATCGACTCCGTTGCCTATGATGCCGGTTTCCTGATTTCCCTGATGGGTTACCAAAACACGCCTGACTTCGTGAGCCGCATTTTGACTCGTCAGGTCGATGCCGTCATCATTTCTTCGATTGCGATGAGTGTGGACAGCATCCGAAAATTAGCCGAAGCCGGTCTTGCCGTTGTGCTGCTCATGTCTCGTGATTATCCTGATCTGCAGTGCGAGAACGTATCCCACATCTATACCGGCATCGAGAGCGGTATCATGCGCGCTGTCCGGTTAATGTATGACAAAGGGCGGCGCAATCTCGTTCATGTCGATCGTATCAGCCGGAACGGTCATTTTTCCAACCGGCAGGATCTGCGTTATCGGGGTTTCTGCAATCAGATGGAGGCATACGGACTTCCTTTGCATAAGTCGTCCTTTATCACAGGCTGTACCAATTATGAGGAGCTGTTCGATGCGGTCAAAGCGCGAATCCGCAGCGGCATTCCCGTGGATGGCTTTGTTTGCCGCAACGACCTTTTGGCGTGCACAGTCGTAAATGCGGTGCAAAGCTGTGGATTCAATGTGCCGAATGACATTTCCGTAACGGGCTTTGATGACTCGCGCATGAGCCGCGTCATCCAGCCGCAATTAACCACTCTCGCCCATGACCAGGCTGGGATCGCCGCCGCCATTCTGGAAACCATCAAGCACATGCTTAACGGCGGCATGGCGGAAGATCATTATTTCCAAACAACGCTGATTGAACGCAGCACAACCTGACTGAAGACTTTTAGGGCAGAAAGAGGTTTGACCGCACATGAGCAACAGGAACGATGCCCTTGAGACGTCTCCGAAACCGCCGATGACATGGGCAGACGGAAAAATACGATGCTGCTGGGCAAATCCGAAAAACGAGCGTTATATTCGCTATCATGACGAAGAATGGGGCATCCCGGTTCATGATGACCGGAAGCTGTTCGAAATGCTGATTCTCGAGTGCTTTCAGGCCGGGCTTTCGTGGGAATGCGTGCTGAATAAGCGCGAAGCATTCTGTGCTGCGTTTGACGGCTTTGACCTGGAGAGTGTCTGCGCCTACGATGAAGGCAAGCTGAAGGTGCTGGCAAACACGCCCGGCATTATCCGGAACCGGTTGAAAATACAAGCATCCGTCACCAACGCACGGGTCTTCCGCGAAATTCAGCAGGAATGCGGCAGCTTTTCCGATTATCTGTGGCATTGGACAGACGGCACCGTCATTTACGAAAACACGCGGACAACCTCCCCGCTGTCCGATATCATCTCAAAGGATTTGAAAAAACGCGGCATGAAATTTGTAGGGACGACCGTGATTTACGCCTATCTGCAGGCAGTCGGCGTCATCAGTTCCCATGCAGACAATTGCTATTTGGCGCAGCAGAAAACAGAATGAGGTAAAGCAGGAAAGCCAGCCGTTTATGACGAATAGCACAAATGAATGGCACAAAGAAAGGAAAACAAGATGGAATCGTTTCTGCAATCCTGTCTGGCCCATATGGAACTGTCCTATCTCATGCAGCATATCTCGATTGTTGTTTCAACGCTGATTGTCGGCAAGACAAAGCGATGGACATGGAAGACGGTCGGTCTGGCAGCGCTGCTGACGGTGCTGTTGCTGATCATTTCGAACGGGATTTTGACCTTCTGTCAGGGGGAAACCTTCCTGATTGTGTGGCATATCGTGCAGTCGGTTTTTGCGCTGCTGGTGATTTTTCCGCACAAAGAAGAGAAAATCGGCGAACGGCTGATTCTGCTCTTCTCGCAGATGACAAACCTGCTCGCCGTCATGGAAATTATCAATGATGCGAGCCGCTTAGGCGGTCTGTTCAACGCATCTGACCCTATGCTGTGGGCGCTGCGGTCGTTCGCAAGCCTGCTGACGGTGCCGTGTGCGCTGGTCATTCACCGCTGCCGTCCATCCGGTCGGACACGGCTGCCAAAATCCGCTGTCATCCTGCCCGTCATCATCTGGTTTGTGAATACAATGCTGTATTACTTTCTGCAGAACGCGGCACGGCGTGAAACTTCGAACGTGTACCTCGACCCGTGGCTGACGAGCGTGGTGCTGCTGTTCTTTGTTGCCATGCTGATGATTAACCTGATTTACTGCTATATGCTGCATCGGACGATGGTTCTGCAGGAGCAGCTGGTGGAGATGCAAGCGGATTCATATGACCACAAGCGTGTAGAAGAGCTGATTTCCGTCACCGAGGAAAATGTCGAGCGCATGCGCGAGGCACGGCATGACATCAAGAATCAATTCACCTATCTGCGGTCGATGGCGGAAAAAGGCAGCATCGAAGAGATTAAGAAATACTTAGACGAGTTGTCGTTTGACTTTCTGCAACCCATCAAGGCGATTGACTGCGGCAATCAAGGCATCAGTGCCATCCTGAACATGGAGCAGTCCAAGGCGTGGAAAATGGGCATGCAGCTTGATTTTCAGGTGATTGTACCGAATGAACTGCCGTTCCGTCCGAGCGACCTGTGTTCGCTGATTTCCAACGTGATTGACAACGCGTTGGAAGGCTGCATGTCGGCAGGCAAAGGCAACACCGTAACCATCCGGATGCTGATGCATGGCGAAGAACTGCTGCTGGAGGTCAGCAACCCGACAGAAAAGGAAGAAGGCTTTCTGGAGGAGATGCATTCGACAAAGCCGGACAGCGAGTCGCACGGCTTCGGAACGAAAATCATCCGGCGGATTGTAGAAAAATATCATGGGTATCTATCGTACCGCATTCAGGACGGCGTGTTTTGTTTCACCTGCGTGCTGAACGCTGAAAAATCTGGAGGAGAGAATGGATAAGGTACGCATTGCGCTGTGCGATGATGAGGAGAACGCGCTGCGCATCGTTGCAGCTGCCGTGAACAGCGCACTCCGGCAGAAAGGGATTGAGGCGGAAACAACGGGCTTTCTGCGCCCTGACCGCTTGCTGGAGCGCCTGACAGAAACGGGCAGTGCCTTCGACATCGTGATGCTGGATATCAAAATGCCGAGAGCAGACGGCATCCGGCTTGCCGGAGAAATCCGAAAGCAGCTCGGCGATGAGGTGCGGATTGTATTCGTGTCCAACGAGGAATCGCGCGTATTTGAAGCATTCTCGGTCAATGCGTTCTTCTTCATCCGTAAAAGCCGGATGATTGAAGATATCACAGCATTCTGTGACCATTATCTGGCAGCTGCGAAGCAGGATACAGCGCACCGCGTTGTCAACCTGATGCAGAACGGCGCAGAAGTCACGCTGTACCTGAGCGACATCATGTATGTGGAAAGCCAAGGACGCAAACAGCTGGTGTATATCGCCGGTCATGACGAGCCGCTCGCGCTGAATACGACAATGTACGAGATGGAGGAGAAGGTCGCGGACGGCGGCTTCATCCGCATCCACAAGGGCTATTTGGTAAACAACGCGTTCATCGGCCGCATTTCCGGCGAATCGGTCGTGCTGAAGAACGGCACGAGCCTGCCGATTTCACGGCGCAAGCTCAAGGATGTACATCAGGAGCATATGCAGCTGCTCAAGCAGCAAACGATGCTTAGGTAACAGCAACAGCACACCATTCATGACATGAACGCAGCAAAAATGACATATTCGGATAGGGTTTGGCCAAATTCGACATGAGCAAGTAACGTTCATGTCATTTTTTTGTCCGTTCATGCACCGGCTATTCGCCTGAAATGACGAATAAACAGCATGATGTGCCAAGGGAATTGCCTTCGCTCCTTTCGTCCGGTATCATAATGCCATCAGGTTCGCCCGATGACGGGTGCACCCAAAAGAAAGGGGACAACAAGGTATGGCAAAGGGTTTCTGGCGGCGCATTGCAGCGCTGGCGACCGCAGGCATGATGTCGATGACGATGATGTACACCGCATCGGCTGACGCACTGACTTCGAGCACCATCTATGCCACGGACTATTCGTCTTTGGACGAAGTGAACGCGGCAACAGCGGAACTCTCGAAGGAAATCGTTGCTGAAGGCACCGTGCTGCTCAAGAATGACGGCACCCTGCCGCTGAACGGCAATGAGTGGATTTCTGTATTCAGCTCGGCGGATGATCTGCTGGTCGAAGGCATGGAGGCGGTCGGCTTCCATGTGTACCAGACCGGTACGGATGTCACATCGTTCACGGCAAAGGACATGGATGCATATGTCACCTACGGCGATGCGGCAATCATTACGATTGCCGGCGGCAACGGCGGCGAAGGGCGTACGGACGGCTACATGACTTCCGAAAAGGAAGACAACAAGGATGCCAACGGCGACACCTACACCTATGCAGACGGCACGGAATTCGTGCATGCGGCGCAGGCGTATGACGGCACGAACTACTACAAGCATCCGCTGGAGCTGACGGACGCTGCGGAAGAGCTGATCGCTTATGTGACGAATCACTACAGCCGCGTCATTGTCCTCCTGACGGGCTCCAGCCCCATTGAAGCCGGCGTCCTGCGCGACAATGAGAAGATCAATGCGATCCTCTGGACGGGCAGCGTCGGCGAAAGCGGCTGGCAGGGCTGCTCTTACGGCGGCTGGGATGAAATTGCCAAACTGCTCAACGGCGATGTGAATCCGTCTGGACGCACAGTTGACCTGTGGGCATACGACTTCACGGCAAACCCCACCTGGGCGAATGACGGCAACAGCGGCAAGTCCTTCACCAGCGCGGCCGATGAGGAAGCGTACCAGTACGAGAACGTGTCCACCACGAAGGCATGGCGTGATGAGAGCGGCGAATATCGCGTACGCTCCGGTCATACCAGCAACGACACGGTCAGCAACTACTACACCGTCGAGTACGAGGAAGACCTGTACTACGGCTACCGCTACTACGAGACGATGGCAGCAGATTACGCAGACTACAATTACGACAATGCGGTTGCCTTCGCGTTCGGCTACGGCTTGAGCTACACCACATTCGACTGGGAAGTCGTTTCCGTTGAGGACAGCGACTGGGGAGGCGAGCAGGCTGACTGGCAGAACGGCGGCACCATCACCCTGAAGGTGAAGGTCACGAACACCGGTGATGTTGCCGGCAAGGATGTCGTTGAAATCTACGGTCATGCACCGTACCTTGACGGCGGCATCGAGAAGGTTGAAGTTTCGCTGATCGGTTTCGAGAAGACGAGTCTCCTCCGCCCGGGTCAGAGCGAAACGCTGACCATCTCCGTCAACATTCAGGACATTGCTTCCTTTGACTACACCGATGCCAACAACAACGGCAGCAAGACGTATGAGCTGGATGCGGCAGACGGCTACGAACTGCGCGTGTCTGCAAGCTCGCACGATGTCAAGGCAACCGTGAAGCTCGCTGCGCTGGACAAAGATATCATCCTTGCACAGGATGACTACAGCGGCTCCACCGTGGAAACCCTCTTCAGCAACAGCAACGTGTATAACCTGTTGGGCTATGATCCAGAAACCGGCCTCAACCTCGTCGAGGAAGGCAAGATGACCCTGATGAGCCGCGCCAGCAGCAAGGGCGGTCTGAAGGGCACGATGCCGACCATCAACCTGAAGGCGGACATGACCCGTTCCGAGAAGTACTTCGAGATGGTCGATGCGTTTGCCGACCTTGAGGCAGATGCACTCTACGGCGAAAACAGCTACTATCAGCTGGCATACGGCAAGACGGCCGCGAACGAAGCGGAATCCGAACTGCCCTGGGTGAAGTCTTCCGCTGATATCCCGGCCGACTGGGATCAGATGGAGAATGAAGAAGCACAGGCTGCAGCGAAGGAAGCTGCCGGCGACAGCTGGCTTAACTTCCGCGACATGAAGGGCGTCGAAATGGACGATGCGCGTTGGACGACCTTCATGAACGAGCTGACCTGGGATGACATGGTGAACCTCGTTTCTCACGGCGCGTATCAGACGGTTGCCATTGATGCCATCGAAAAGACGGCAGGCCGCTACATGGACAGTGCGCTGGTCGTTGACCAAGAACTGGGCGCTGACGGCTTCAACTGGGGCGACTGCCCGCACAGCGCGGCAACTTGGAACAAGGAACTGATGTATCGCCGCGGCGTGATTTCCGGCAACATCGGTCTGCTCTCCGAAGCGACCTCCAGAATGTCCTCCGGCGTCGGTCTGACGGGCTGGTACGCACCGGCTGCTGACCTGCATCGTTCTCCCTTCGGTGGCCGTACCTCCGAGTACTTCTCCGAGGATGGCTATCTCTCCGGCCACATTGCCGGCAACATCGTCGCCGGTATGGCTTCCCGCGGCATCCTCTGCACCATCAAGCACGTTGCCCTGAACGAAAACGAAACCCAGCGTCAGTCCCTGTTCACCTACGTGTCCGAGCAGGCTGCGCGCGAAATCTACTTCCGTGCTTACCAGATTGTGCTGCAGGAATACAGCTGCGGCGCAGTAATGACCTCCTACAACAACATCGGCGAGCTCCACTCCGAAAGCAACTACGCGTTCATGCAGCAATTGCTGCGCGACGAATGGGGCTGGACGGGCTATCAGTGCACCGACGCTGTCACCCCCATGAGCAACTTCTTCTCCATGGACACCATGCTCCGTGCAGGCTCCAACCTGCTGCTTTCCAACGTGACCGAGGAGACCGGCGTCATGAACAACGGCACCGGCAACTGCGCAGTATCCGGCACATATGACAAGGCAAACCGTCAGGTTGTGCTTGCCGACGGCTCCGTCAGCGCGACCCAGTGGTATGTTGTCCGCAATGCGGCACAGCAGATTCTCTATGTCGAGGCAAATTCCAAGCAAAGTGCCAATGGCTATGATATCGCATCCTATGCGGACAAGAGCGGTGCAATGACGCAGGCTACGCAGGGCGCGGAATACGAATACGCCATTGACATCGATATTGACAGCCTTGACGCGGAATACACCGTAGTTGACGGTGAACTGCCGGATGGTCTGAGCATCAAGACCGGCGCAGCCAATCAGGGCGGCAATCAGGGCTTCGGCGGCTCCCAGTCTTCCAGTAGCGCAAGCTCCCTCACGCTGACCTGCGCCCGCGTGACCGGCACGCCCACGACAGCAGGTCACTACGAATTCACCATCCAGTGCACCGCGAACGGCTGGCAGAAGGCGACTGCAAGCTACAGCCTTGATGTAGCACCTGCGCTGACCCTGAGCGATGCTGCCGATGCGTTGGCGGTTGGTCAGGAATTCATCACGGCGATTGATTTTGCGAATGCGGCTGACTTCAACGCAGGCGTGAAGTACGTTGTGGCGGAAGGCTCCGCGCTGCCCGAGGGTCTGACGCTGTCTGAGGACGGCATCATCGAAGGCACGCCGGTTGTGCCGGGTGTCAGCACCGTTGCCATTACCGCAATCGGCACAACATCCTCCACGAACCAGATGAACCAGACGACCACCTCCACCACCTCCTACACCACCGAATTCGTCTTCAACGTCGTCGGCGAGGCAGGCGAGGCGGTAACGATCACCTCGGTTGTTGCGACGGATGCCGGCTACACGGTTTACTTCTCCAACGGCACCTCGACGACCATTGCCAAGTAAGCCTTCTTGCTCAAGGGAGGAGGAGAGAAAATCTCCTCCTCCTGTTCAAAATTCGCTGAATCTGTTTTCAGGAGGGAAATCCGTGAAAAAACGTGGAATGTTGCTTCTTTTGGTGCTTGTTCTTTGCTGTCTGGTAATGACCGGCTGCTCCGGCGATTCTCAGGAAACTGCCGTACAGAAAAGCGAAGGCTATCAGGTGCTTTTCAGCTTGAATTATGAGGGGGCGCCCGACGGCAAAACCGTGGAAATGGCGGCGGAAAGCGCTGCCGAGCCGCCGGAGAATCCGCAGCGTTCCGGCTATGCCTTTACGGGCTGGTATACGGATGCCGAAACGACGGCAGAGGCGGATTTTGAGGTCGCAATCCTTGAAAATACAACGTTCTATGCAGGCTGGAAGAAAACAGCAGCAACTGTGACATTTGACCCGAATTACGAGGGTGCGGAAAAGGCAACGGAAGAAGTTGAAATTGGAACGGCAGTGTCAACGCCGGTTTCGCCCGTTCGCGACGGCTATCTGTTCACTGCATGGTATACCGATGCGGAATTGTCCGCCGCCTACGACTTCTCCTCGGCGGTGGCGGATGACCTGACGCTCTACGCCGGCTGGGAACAGGACAGCGGCAATAATTTCCGTGTCACCTTTGATTGGAACACGAACGACCTCGGCATGTACGACACCGTGACGGTCAAGAAGCTGGGCTTTGCCTCCGCACCGGCACTGTCGCTTGACGGCAAGTACCTTGAAGGCTGGTACAGGGATGCCGCCCGCACCGAACGCTTTGATTTCACGACGCGCATCCGCGAAAACATAACGCTCTATGCGAACTGGCTGAACATCTACACCTTCGAGGCGGAATATACCGACCTGACCGGACTGGAAGGCATGGGCTATTCCGGCAATGCATCCGGCACGAAAATGATCGAGGACGGCAGAGACCGCGGTGCGAGCAACGATGCCTATGTCGGTTGGCTCTACAGCGAGGGCTTGACACTGACTTTCCCTGTTGTCAGCAGCGCGGAAACATCGAATGTCCGTCTGGCGCTGAGCCTGTCCGCAGAATTCTACGACATCACGCTGACGGATACGACCTTCACGGTTGCGGTCAACGGCGAACGTGTCAGCTACAATCCGATTGTGTTTGAAGGCGTGACGAAGGCAGATTTGCCGTTCAAGACCTATGTGCTGGAAGGCAGTGTGACGCTGAATGCAGGCGAAAACGTCATCACCGTATCTGTAACGAACAGCGAGAAGAAAACCGGCACTATCTACGCCACCGCGCCCATGATTGATGCGCTGTATGTCTATGCGGATGCAGATGTCACCTGGAGCGAAGGCTACCCCAAGACGGATAATCTGAAGTAAACAGCGAAAGAAGACCATGGCAACGAAAAAACAGCTGCATGGTCTTTCTTTTGAAAAGGGGCATAAATCATGAAACAGAAAAAGGCCGCGAAGAGCGGCAGAGCGCTCCGCATCTGGACGATTGTCGGTGCAATCATCCTCGTGCTTGCGATTGTGGTCAATGTCGTGCTGACAGGCTATCTCTCAAGCTTCATGGATGCGTATTTCGGCGGCGATGTCCAGACAAAAACAGGTCAGGGCGGCAGTTATGTGCCGGATGAGGATGCCGACACAAAGGAAAAGGCGCTGGCAAAGGCAAATGATCTTGTCGAAACCATCTGCGAGGAAGGCACAATTCTGCTCAAGAACGAAAATGCTGCGCTGCCGCTCAAATCCGGCGCAAAGGTAACTGTATTCGGACAGAATTCGGTCAATCTCGTGTACGGCTCCTCCGGCAGTGTCGGCGGAGATACGGCAAGCGCGCCAACGCTCTACGATTCGCTTGCCGAAGCCGGCTTCGAGACGAATCCGGTCATGCGAGCTGCCTATGAAAACAGCGGCGTGACGCGTCCGAGCTCACCGAGCATGGGCTTCTCCGGTTCCGTCCCGACGGGCTTTGCGACCGGCGAGGCGCCGATGAGCATCTACACGGACGAAGTGGAAGCTTCATTCGCGGACTATGCGGATGCAGCGCTTGTTGTCATCTCCCGCACGAGCGGCGAAAGCTACGACCTGCCGATGTCCATGATCGACACTGAGGGCGCATATTCCGAGGATGACCACTATCTGGAGCTGGACAGAAACGAGCAGGAGATGCTGAAATACGCCTGCGAACACTTTGACACGGTCGTGCTGATTCTCAACTGCGGCACGGCGGTCGAGCTTGGATTTCTGGATGACATCGATGACGGCGATGATACCGTGCTGGATTACGATTATGCATCACATATTCAGGCGGCGCTGCAGATTGGTCTGCCGGGTCAGCAGGGCATCATGGCGCTCGGTCGCATCCTGAATGGCAGCATCGTTCCGTCAGGACGCACGGTTGACACGTATGCGCGCGATTTCACGGCAATTCCGGCGGCACAGAATTTCGCCTGCGTGGGCGTAAAGAATATCGATGCGTACACGGTTGACGGCACCGCGCAAACGGAGTATTTCTCGGATTACGAGGAAGGCATTTACGTCGGCTACCGTTATTTCGAGACGCGCGGCGAAACAGACTGCGAGAACTGGTATACTGCGAATGTCGTCTACCCGTTCGGCTACGGTCTGAGCTACACGACGTTTGCACAGGAAATCATCGATACCACCATTTCGGATCCGGCTGACTGGACGGCAGACACGGCGAATCTTTCCGTGACGGTTCGCGTGACGAACACCGGCAACGTTGCAGCAAAGGACGTTGTGCAGCTGTATGTGACTGCACCGTACACGACCGGCGGCATCGAGAAGGCACACAAGGTGCTGATTGCCTACGACAAGACACAGGTCATCGAGCCCGGTGCATATGAGGACATCACGCTGACGTTCGATGTATACGACTTTGCTTCTTATGACGCGCAGGACGCGAACGGCAACGGCTTCTGCGGCTATGAGGTTGAAGCAGGCACGTATATCTTCACGGTCGGCAAGAATGCACATGAGGCATATGATACGATTTCCACCATGCTCGACAGCGGCATTTGCTTCGAGACAGATCCCGATACCGGCGTGACGGTAGAAAACCGCTTCGATGATGCGGATGATGAGCTGAATGCTTCGCAGCAGCTTTCGCGCACAGACTGGGAAGGCACATGGCCGCAGATGCGTACGGACGAAGAGAAGCGCGTGACAGCGGACTACATCAGCAGCGTCATCGGAAGCCGTGACAGCGGCAATCCGCTCACGGACAACAGCAAGGTTGTCACGGACAATGCGGCAAACCGGCCGGCAGCGTCCGTCAAGAAAACCGGCGAAATCCAGCTGTATCAGATGAATGGTTTGGATGCGGACGATGCGAAATGGGATGAACTGCTCCAGCAGATGACGGCAAACGAGCTGTTCGACCTCATCAAAAACTGTGCATTCAAGTCGCCGTCGGACGAATTCATCGGCAAGCCGCAAACGATCGATTTGGACGGTCCTGCAGGCTTCACGAACAGCACCGTCCGCAAGTCTGAGGATGTCTACGATACGTGTTTCTACTGCAGCGAGAGCGTGCTGGGCGCGACGTGGAATCCGAAACTGGCGTACGAGATGGGCGTGTCCATCGGCAACGAGGGACTGGTTGGCGATGAGCGCGGCACGGGCAACACCTACAACGGTCTATATGCGCCAGGCGTTAACCTGCACAGGACACCCTTCGGCGGACGTAATCCGGAATACTACTCCGAGGATCCGGTACTCTCCGGCATGATGGCGGCGAAGATGATTGCCGGCGCAAACAGCAAGGGCGTCTACTGCTTCATGAAGCATTTCGCCGTGAACGACCAAGAGACGCATCGCAATGGCGTCTGCACATGGCTGACGGAACAGACGCTGCGCGAACTCTACCTGAAGCCGTTCGAGAAGGCTGTGAAGGACGGCGGCGCAACGGCGGTCATGTCTTCCTTCAACCGCATCGGCACGCGCTGGGCAGGCGGCAGCTACGCATTGCTGACCGAGGTACTCCGCGGCGAATGGGGCTTTGACGGCGCAGTCATCACCGACTTCGCGTCCGGCCAGTCGCAGATGGATTTGCAGCAGATGGTCTACGCAGGCGGCGACATGTGGCTGGATACGATTACGCCATCGAAGTGGTACGCGAGTGCAAGCGACACAGATGTCTACCAGATGCAGGAAAGCGTCAAGCACATGCTGTATACGGTCGCAAACAGCAATGCCATGAACGGTCTGGGCGATGGTGCATCGGTTGAAACGCGCATGGCAACATGGCGCATTGTGCTCTACAGCGCCGACGGGGTGATTGCTGTGTTCCTGATTGCCTGGGGCATCTGGGCAATCCTGCGCACGAAGCAGCTGAAGAAACATACTGTACATGCATAAGAAATGGCAGAGGAGCACAGGCTCCTCTGTCCTTTTTTAATTGCCTTATAAACACATGTTTTGCTCGGTTGCCCAAGAGCGGCTGGTATAGCCGGTAGCGCAGTGAATTTTCTGCTCATGCAGCGAAATAGCAATAACAAGGAAAGATTTTACCTTCGCAAAATTGTAATAGTATAATAACTAAATTTTTCCTTGACAAAACACTCAAAGATATATATAATGATGATGAATCGTTTCCCCGAATGTTTTACGAATGGACACGCCTCTTTTAGAGAGGAGGACTGGGCGGCATACTGCAGAAGATGGCACCTTTACGACCGACTTATACGAGGGAGGAGTTGCAATTACACAACTTATGGAAACAACACCTACGATACTGACCTATCAGTAATAAGAAGAGCCGCTCACTCCTTTTTCTTACAAATTAAACTTGGAGGAGAATACAATGAAACGTTTCTTTATCACTTTTCGGCACGGTTTTTTTTCTTATTTTGTTACCAGTCGTTTTTGCTGAAGCATCAGAAAACACCCTTGTTGTCGCAATTATAGATTATAAATCAGAAGCGGAAAACGTTCCCATTGAAGAAGCTTTCTTCAAAGTGCATCCTGAAACAACGATTGAATACCGTCTTTATTCGGAAGAACAATTTACAAGTTTGCTGTTGAATGGGCAATGCGATGCTGATCTCGTGATTGCAGACTATCGGTTGACATTGTCGATGGCTCAAAAAGGTTATTCGCAGACGCTCGATGCCATTGGTTTGACGGAATATCCGGAAGAACTCATCGATTTAAGCAGGCTGCTGATGTACGAAGGGAAACTGATTGGACTGCCGTTTTATATCGTCGAGGAATGCTTTTTCTGGGATTCCGCTGTTGCGAAAAAGGCGGGCGTTTCCAATCCCGCAGCCGATGGTTACTGGACATGGGAAGAATTCGCGGAGCTTTGCCGTCAGTTGCCGAAGGATACAAACGGTGACGGCGAGCCGGATGTTTATTTGATGTATGGGCAAGCACTGGCGAATTGCCCGTATCTGCAGAATGTAAATGTCGACATGTTCCTGAATTTCAATTGGCTGCATCCTGAACGAATCGACCAGTTTTTTGACGAATATCTTGATTTGTTCCGCGAAGTCCTGACGTCAGACGCCTATTTGGATATGAACTCAGAGTGCAAGAATAAATGCAGCGTAATCATTTCCTGTTCAGGCGGCATCAATCCACTCGCATGGGGTTCCAATCTGATTCCGGGACCCGCCTTCAGCGAAGATGAAAATTATCATGTGGGCGGTTTAATCAGCTGCGTTCTGATGAAGGATGCACCGCATCAGGAACTGGCGGCTGATTTCCTTCGCAGCATGCTGTCCAATGACGCGCTTTCGCTGTGCGACATGGAACGCGATTTTTTCATGATGGGCAAAAATCCGCCGACCCGGCGAATCACCAACATGAAGGATCTTTTGCCGACGTTCACGGATGTTAACGGTGTTCAAACTGCTTACGTCAAGGCAGGACGGCGCTATTTTACAACTTCATACAGTGCTGGTGCGTATGCGACGGCACAGGAGTACCGCAAAAACGTCCTTGCAACAACATTCCCTGGCAGCAGTGATTTCCACGGTGCCGTTTGGGCCAATCTGCAGGATTGGTATCTTGGCAATATGACCGATGAAGAGCTGAAGGAAAACGTGGTTTACCTTGTCCAAATGGCACTGGAGGAGTGAAACCGCATGGTTCGTCCGTACAATCACCGCTTCATTTATCCCCGGCGGGACGTGCTTTTTCTCCTGCCGGGGCTGCTTGGCTTTGTGCTGTGCTACATCGCGCCGTTTTGTCTGTCACTGGTTTCCTCATTCCTGGACAACAGCGCTTCGGCGCATTTTGTCGGCATCAGCAATTACATTGCCGTCTGGCAGAGCAGCTTTTATACGCTTGCGGTCGGCAACACGCTGAAATTCTTCCTGCTCGCGGTCGGCATTTCGTTGATTTGCGGTTTTTTGCTTGCAAATGCGATTTTCTGGCATAAAAAGTCGTCTATGCTAACGCTCGTGCTGCTGATTCCGATTTTTCTGCCGACATCGGCGATTGTTCCGCTGTGGAAGGCAATGTTTGGCGGCAGTTCATGGCTGGCAAAGACGTTCAAGCCGCGTGATGCAGACTGGAAATACATCACGCTCCTGACGCTGTACCTGTGGAAGAATGTAGGCGCCGTGAATCTGCTGATGCTGATTGGCATGCAGGCCATTGAACCGGCGATTTTTGATGCGGCACTCGTTGACGGTGCATCGCATCGGACGATTGCATGGCGAATTTCGCTGCCGCTGCTGCGTCCGGTGATTTTCTTTTCGTTTGTTGATCTGTCCATGAACGGCATGCGCGTTTTCCGTGAATCGTACCTGCTTTACGGCATGTATCCTCCTCAAAAACTGTATTTTGTACAGAATTACGTCAACAATCATTTCACAAAGCTGGATTATGGTCTGCTGTCAGCAGGGTCAACCCTGTTTGCGTTGGCGATGACGCTGTTGTTTCTCACGATTTTCCTGCTGCTGCGACGCAGAGAGGAGGATATGCTGTGAAGCATGTGTTCCGGATGGCAGCGATGCGGTTGGCGGCGATGCGGTTGGCAGCAATGCTGCTGATCATCATCGTGCTGCTGCCGTTGTATCTGCTTTGTATACAATCGTTCGTTCCGCCGTTTGACGCGCTGGGCATCTCAACCGGCACACTGTCCGTGCAGCTTTTTCCCAACCCATTTTCAACGGAACAATGGCAGCAATTGTTTTCCTATTCGCAATATTGGGTTGCTTTCTGGCGCAGCCTTGGTTGGACAACTGCCGCATGCCTTATACAAGTGCTGGTATCGTTTTTCGCCGGATACGTGCTGGCAAAACAACGTGCGCGCTGGTGCATCGTGCTCGTCGGCGCATACATGCTGATGATGCTCATGCCACCGCAGATGACGCTCCTCCCGATTTACCGCGTCGCCTACGCGAATCACCTGCTGAATCATCCGCTTTTGCTGTATGCACCGGTTGCGTTCGCACCATTCGGCACCATCCTGATGCGGCAGATTCTCCTGCACTGGCCGGATGAGTTGACAGAATATCTCCGTCTGGAAGGCGGCAGCACTGTTCAACTGATGCGAACCGGGCTGATCCCCTATTGTCTGCCTAGTTTGGCAGTTCTGTTCGCGCTGACATTTGCGGAAGGCTGGAATCTCGTCGAGCAGCCGCTTCTCCTCGTTTCAGACTCGCTGAAGCAGCCGCTTTCCGGTCTGCTCAAGGAACTTTCGACCAACAATCCGCAAATTATCTTTGCCGCTTCGCTCATGGCACTCGTGCCCGTGATCATCGCAATGCTCGCCTTGCGCGGCACAATGCGGCTCAGCTTTTGCATATCCAATGCAAAGCAGCAGTAATCAGTGGCTTGCCAACAGAATATGATCATTGTTTGTACTGTCTGTGCAGTGAGTGTCGGTGACTCAATGTTTCAAACTTCCCTGATGCGCGAAACCGCCTCATCGACCGCCTTTTGCACGGCCTCCGCCATAGTCATTTTCGGCATACCGGCGACGGTCGTCTGACAACGGCTGACCGGCAGGAGAATTTTGTGGGCACGGCTGCGTCCGACAGCCATTGCCATAGCAGGCGTAACCTCGCCAAGCATCGCATCGCAAAGCACCATACCGATGGGGCAGAGAATCAAATCCGCCCTGCCGCTGGTGACAACAATAGCGTTTTCACCGGTTGCACCTTGGTCTGCACCTGCGCGAAGCATCGCAGCGGTAGCAAGGGCATTGGTGCCGACAGCGATGACAGACTGCTCGGGAAGTGCCTTTTTCAGGCCTTCCACGAGCATACGACCCATGCCGCCGCCCTGGGCATCGAGGATGACAACTGTCATAAGAGGATTTTCCTCCTTATGGTTTACTGAATTTCTGGGCAGTGCGCACTTTAATTTCTGGGATTATCCTGCTGCTTTTCCAGAGGGCTTTGCGCTCGCCCTCTGGACTCCTTCGCTTGCGCACTTCTGTGCTGGATTGATCCTGCTGCTTTTCCAGAGGGCTTTGTGCTCGCCTTCTGGACTTCTTCGCTTGCGCACTTCTGTTGCTGGATTGATCCTGTTGCTTTTCCAGAGGGCTTTGCGCTCGCCCTCTGGACTCCTTCGCTTGCGCACTTCTGTTGCCGGGCTGATCCTGCTGCTTCTTTGATTACTAACGAAAAAAAATCAGGCAAAGCCTGCTTATGCGCCAATCAAAGGCATATCATACGCAAACAGCACTTCATTCATTTCAAACACATTGTATCGGCGGTTTGCGATAAAATACTCCACAATAATATCAAACTTGCTGGCGTGCGACAGCGTAAAACCTGCCTTTTCCAGCAGTGAAAGTGTTTCCTGCAGCGGCAGCTGCAGCGCAACAGCAAACGCAATCACCGTCGGTTTGCTCGGACGGTATTCGCGATCGCTGCGAATCTTCGAGAACAACCTGCGGTCAATGTTCGCTTTGCGGTAGCATTGCGCATCCGTCATGCCGGATTCATCAATCTTCCGCAGGAGCATTTCAGAGAAAGACTCATCCATCCGCTTCAGTGCCTCACCCAACTCCTTCGGCACCGTCTTCGACGGATTTTCTTTCTTCGCAGCCTTCGGCTGTTTTATTTCCTTCGCAGCCTTCGGCTGTTTTATTTCCTTCGCAGCCTCCAGCCGTGCTATTTCCTTCGCTGCCTCCGGCCGTGCTATTTCCTTCGCAGCCTCCGGCCGTGCTATTTCCTTCGGCTGTCCTTCTGATCTTGCAGACTGGAAGCATATTTCCGCAGCCATCAGCGGTAATTCTTCTCTTGCAGACTTCCGCTGTGTTTCTTTTATTTCTGCCTCCAGTTGTGATTCATTTGCATACAATTCGTCCATCCCGGACGAACATGCTTCGATGTTTCGCCTGTCATCCGGTGTAAAGATGCTCCGATTTTGCGCTTCTGTTTCAAGCCATGATGCATTGCGCGCTGCGATGCGGGTACACCTGTCGATATACGCATTCACGTCATCGAACAGCGACTCGTTGACCTGATACTCTCTGCGGTCAAAGATGACGATGGTCACCGTCATGTCGTTGTTCATCAGGAATTTGCTGATGGTGTCCACAGCAACATGAAGTGCCTCAGCCCACGGATAGCCATACACGCCGGCGGAAATCATCGGGAACGCGACGGTTTCGCAATGGAACCTTTTCGCCATTTCCAGCGATGACTGATAGCAGGATGTCAGCAATTCTTTCTCGTGATGATGACCATCCTGATAGATGGGGCCGACTGTGTGAATCACGTATTTGCACGGCAGACGATAGCCATGCGTGATTTTCACCTGACCGACCTTGCAACCGCCGAGCGTCCGGCATTCCGCCAGCAGCCCGGGACCTGCAGCACGGTGAATGCAGCCGTCCACACCGCCGCCGCCAAGCAACGATGGATTTGCCGCGTTGACAATGGCATCAACTGCCAGCTTTGTAATGTCACCTCGTATAATTTGCAGAGGAATAACCGTTCACTCCCTTCTGCACGCCATCGTCCCGAATTTCATCGAGGCAGCGGTTGAGGGCATCCTCCCAGCGCGGCATATGCACAGGCGAATCGGCAGGACCTGTCAGCAAGCGCACGCAAGACGGATGCGCCGCACTAACCGAGCCGCGGTTGCCGGTGACAGGCTGAACGCGGCAGCGGCTGCCGACCATGCCCAATGCGGCGATGGCAAGCGTCGCGAGGTTGCATTCGCCCTCATTCGTCAGGTGATAAATGCCGTATTTGTCCGTCTGAATCAAGGCAACAACAGCACGCGCGAGGTCGAGCGTATAGGTTGGGCATGCCATCAGGTCATCGGAGATGGTCAGCCGCTGATGCTCCTGCGCCGCACGGAGAATCGTGCGAATCTGTCCCTTTTCGTGCGTGCTGAACAGGCAGCCTGTCCGCACGATGAAGTAACGCGTCATCAGTGCACGCACTGCCTCCTCTGCCTGCACTTTCGACAATCCGTACACATTTGCGGCGCACGTTTTGTCATTCACGCTATGGACAGCATCCGGCTCCGCACCGAACACTTCCGCCGTGGAAATCAGCAGGAATTTCGCGCCGACGCGAAGTGCCGCACGAACCATGCTCAGCGTGCCGGACGCGTTGGTTTGGATACACACGGCAGGTTCATTCTCAGCGCGCTGGATGTCTGTATATGCCGCGCAGTGGATGATAGCATCCGGCTTCTCCGCCGCAACGAACGCCTTTGCCTTCTCCTCATCCGTAATGTCAAAATCCGCCAAATCAACACCGCATGCGGGAACATGCTTTTCCCGAAGTGCGCGCATCACATCGCGCCCCAGCATGCCATCTGCACCCGTTACCATGACCTTCATACACTGCACCTCTTCCAATAATAGTCTTTGTGATGATTATAGCATTTTTTCCGCACGCGTGCAATGGAAATTCTCGTAAATTTCATTCTCTATACGTGGAAGTCCGTTTGCAACATGGTTTCACGTAACGATGAGATAAAGTTTTCGAACAACTGCATCGATGAATGGGCAACTGACAGCTATTGACCGGAACTTTGAAAACAGCTATCGTCCGCCAGGTAAAACGACAGCAGTTCATTATCAATTGTTATATTCGTTGCAAGCCTCGAACTCTCCTGCATTCGCGGACATGCAAAAAGTCCTCTGAACTGTTTTTAAGCTCAGAGGACTTGCCTGCATGCCGTGCATTACAGCATCGCAATCAATGCACCCAGCGCGGCAATTGCGGCAAACAGCGGAATTCCGCGCACAAAGGACATCAGGTGCTGATGCGGATATGCCTTCATCAATGCCTCGCGGTACTGAAAATGCTCCTCATATCGGCAGAATGCACCAGCAAATTTTGATGTAACCCGATTGCAGTCCCTTCCCTGCCATGCTATAATAAGTGCAGTCAACAAGGAAAGGATACCGCCGCCATGACGCAATATCTGCAGGAAACTCCGATGCTGAATTTTTCCGCGCCAGTCATTCAGTCGCTGATTGACACACATGGTTGGCAATCGCTTGCGCCGTTTGAACGCATTCAGTCTATCTACAACTACGTGCGTGATGAGATTCTCTTTGGCTACAACACGGATGACAGCATTCCCGCCACGCAAGTGCTTGCAGATGGCTTCGGGCAGTGCAACACAAAAGGTACACTGTTCATGACGCTGCTGCGCGGCTGCGGTATCCCCTGCCGGATTCACGGCTTCACCATCGACAAGAAACTGCAAAAAGGCGCAATGACCGGGCTTGTTTACCTGCTCGCACCGAAAAACGTATTTCACAGTTGGGTCGAGGTCGAACTGGATGGCGCGTGGTACGAACTGGAGGCTTTCATCCTCGACCGCGCTTATTTGACAGCGCTGCAAGCGAAGTTTCCTGACTGCACCGGTTCATTCTGCGGCTACGGCGCTGCGGTACGTGACTTCCGACATCCGGTCATTGATTTCAACCGTAATTCCACCTATATTCAGAGCGAGGGCATCAATCAGGATTTCGGCATTTACGACAGCCCCGATGCGCTGCTCAGGGAGCACCATCAGCAGATGTCGCCGTTCAAGGCGTTCATCTATCGGCACATCGGCCGACACCTGATGAACCGAAACGTCCGGAACATCCGAAAGTAAATAACGGTCTGCATCCGACTCATCATCGGATCCAGGCCGTCTTTTTTATCTCTTGAATTGTCAAGTCAAGTGCAACACCGTATCATAAAAGACTTCCTCTGGTGAT
>CAVANO010000048.1:0-11460 GCA_963590165.1 Anaerovoracaceae bacterium | reverse complement strand
CGATGAACAATGAATTTTGTGTCAGATGCGATTGCAGAAATCGAAGGTTTACTGGATGTAAATCAAGATTTCTGCAAGAAGCAGATGGCGCAAAAGGCATGTTCAGCGGCGCCGCTGAATTGTGCGGTGTTACCTCAACATAAATTCCTAAAAAATCCCCTTGCAAAGTGCACGCAAACGTGCTATAAATAGCGTCTGTCAACAAGTATCTTCTCCGGCTTTTAAGTAAGAAAGGATCATTTCCATGGCGCAGAAAAACGCGGCACGCGATTTGACACAGGGCTCGCCCCTGAAGCTGATTCTGACCTTCTCGCTGCCGCTGCTGGGCGGTTTCCTGTTCCAGCAGCTCTACAGCTTTATGGATACCATGGTTGTCGGCGGCGTACTCGGTACGGAAGCACTGGCGGCTGTCGGCGACACCGGCTCGCTGAACTTCCTGATTAACGGTTTCTGCATGGGCATCTGCTCGGGCTTTGCCATTCCGATTGCACAGGCATTCGGCGCGAAGGACGAAACGGAAATGCGCCGTTATGTCATGCACTCGGTGTACCTGTGCGCGGTGATTTCCGTAATTCTCGGCGCGCTGACCGGCTTCTTCGCGCCGCAGCTGCTCCGCATGCTTGATACGCCCGAGGACATTCTCGACCGCGCCGTCGCGTACATTCAGCCCGTGTTCTACGCCATTCCCGTCACCGTGCTGTATAACATGTGCGGCGGCGTCATGCGCTCTATGGGCGACAGCAAGACGCCTGTCATCGCCATCACCATCGCTGCCCTGCTGAACATCGTGCTCGACTACGCCTTCATCCTTCTCTTCCACATGGATGTGGACGGTGCAGCATGGGCGACAGTCATCAGCCAGCTCGTCAGCGGCGTATGGTGCCTGTATGTCATCTTCAAGCGCTTCCCGGTGCTCAAGATGCAACTGGATGACTTGCGCATCCGTGCACCGTTCATGCGCCGCCTGATGAACATGGGCATCCCCTTCGGTCTGCAATACTCCATCACCGCCATCGGCACCCTGATGGTGACGTACGCCGTCAACGGCATCGGCACGATTGCAGTCGCCGCCGTGACCGCAGGCAGCAAGCTGAGCGCCTTCTTCTGCTGCGTATTCGATGCGCTTGCCTCGACCATGGCGACCTTCGCCGGACAAAACGTCGGCGCAAAGAAGCTCGACCGCATCAACGAAGGCTTGAAAGCATCGTCCATCATCGGTTGCCTATACTGCGTCGTGGCGTTCGCGGCCATCTACTTCTTCGGCGAATCGCTTGTCGGGCTGTTCATCAGTCAGGACAGTGCCGACCGTGCAACCGTCATCAGCATGGCGCAGCAATATCTGATCCTCAACAGCCTGCTTTACATTCCGCTGCTGTTTGTCAACATCGTCCGCTTCTCCATTCAGGGCATCGGCTTCACGATGATTGCCATGATTGCCGGCTTAATGGAGCTTGTCGGGCGCGCGGTCGTTGCGATGCTCTTTGTGCCGCTGTTCGGCTACACCGCCGCATGCATGGCAAATCCTGCCGCATGGGTGCTGGCGGATTTGTTCCTCTTCCCCTGCTATTTCACCTGTATCGCAAAGTTGCGCAGAAGGATGTATCCCACCGCCTAATGCACCAAACAGTCCCAGTGCAGCATAAGTAACTAAAGCGCAGTTGCTCATTCCGAGCAGCTGCGTTTTTTTATCATTTTTTTGTGACTTTTGGGGGCTTTGCGGTCGCCCCCAAACCCCTTCGCAGTGCACATTTCCGCAGCGGATGGGTAATGCTGCGTTTTCAAGGACAGCTGCGTTTTTTCCAACATTTTTTTGTGTGTGGCTTTGGGGGCTTTGCGGTCGCCCCCAAACCCCTTCGCAGTGCACATTTCCGCAGCAGATGGGTAATGCTGCGTTTTTTTCCATCATTTATTTTTTGTGTGGCTTTGGGGGCTTTGCGGTCGCCCCCAAACCCCTTCGCAGTGCACATTTCCACAGCAGATGGGTAATGCTGCGTTTTTTTCCATCATTTATTTTTTTGTGTGGCTTTGGGGGCTTTGCGGTCGTTCCCACCCCCCTTCGCAGTGCGTTCTCGCAAACTCGTTTTATTTTCCAGCTTTTTTCGTTCGCTTCTTGCATCTGCCGCCGCGGTGTGATATGCTGAAAGCGGAATAAAACAGAAGCAGGAGCTGATTTTGATGGTACAAGATCATGTCCATGGTTTGCTGAATTTTCTGCAGGAATCGCCGACCGCTTTCCATGCGGTGGAGCGTATTTGCGCCCGTCTGACAGGCTTCGAACGTTTGCAGGAAAATACCCGCTGGCAATTAAAGCCCGGCGGACGCTATTATGTAACCCGCAACCGCTCCAGTATCATTGCCTTTACCGTACCTGCATGCGGCCTTGCACCCTTCCAGATGATTGCCAGCCATACCGATTCGCCCACTTTCCGCATCAAGGAAAATGCGGAGCTGAGCGTGCGCAATCAGTATATTCAGCTGGATGTGGAACGTTACGGCGGTATGATCCTGAATACTTGGCTGGATCGTCCGCTGTCCGTTGCCGGTCGTCTGGTGGTACGCAGCGAGGACGGCGTGCACTCTCTGCTGGTCAATCTAGATGAGGACAGCACGGTCATCCCCAATGTAGCCATCCATATGAACCGCGAAATCAACAACGGATATAAGTATAACCCTGCCGCCGATTTAATGCCGCTTTGGAGCGGTAAAGACGGGAAAGGGAGCTTCCTTGCACGCATCGCAAAGGCTGCAGGCGTGGCACAGGAGGACATCATCGGATCGGATTTGTACCTGTACAATCGCATGCCCGGCTGCGTCTGGGGCAGCGAAGGGGAATACCTTTCCGCAGGACGGCTGGATGATCTGGCGTGCGCCTATACCTCCCTGCAGGCGCTGCTGGATGCTGCGAACGGCAGCCACATCAACGTGTGCTGCGTTTTTGACAATGAAGAGGTCGGCAGCGGCACCAAGCAAGGTGCAGATTCCACCTTCCTGTCCGATGTGCTGCACCGCATCACCCTGTCGCTTGGGCATGATGAAGCGGATTACATGGCGCTGCTGTCGCGCAGCTTTATGCTGTCGGCAGACAACGCGCACGCTACCCATCCCAATCACCCTGAGCTTTCCGACCCGATCAACCAGGTGTATATGAACGAGGGCGTGGTCATCAAATTCAACGCCAACCAGAAATACACCACGGACGGCGTATCTGAGGCGGTGTTCCACGCGATTTGCCGTCATGCTGATGTACCGGTTCAGCACTTTGCCAACCGCTCGGACATGCAGGGCGGGTCAACGCTGGGCAACATCAGCGGCAGCCATGTATCGGTCAACACGCTGGATATCGGCATGGCGCAGCTTGCCATGCATTCCAGCTACGAAACCGCAGGCACAAAGGACGTGGAGTACATGATCCGCGCCATGAAAGCCTTCTACGAAACGGAAATCGACTGCCTGTGCGACGGCGACTATAACCTGACCTTCCGCGAATAAAGATTGGATCGCAGATTACCGTTCACGGTTCACCCCCTGCGTCCCAAATTCAAAAAATCCGCCTTTCCTGAACCCTCAGAAAAGACGGATTTTTCTATTTTATTTATCGAACAGTTCTTTCACCTTGTCAATGAAGGTCTTTCTTTGATCATACTGCTTACCATTGTCATCGCCGTCAAACTGGCGGAGCAGCTCACGTTGCTTCTCGGTCAGCCGCTTCGGCGTTTCAACGCGCACGCGGAAGATCAAATCACCCTTGATGCTCGAACCGAGCTGCGGAATGCCCTTGCCGCGGATGCGGAATTCGGTGTCGGTCTGCGTACCTTCAGGGATGTTGTACTTCACGCTGCCGTCGAGCGTCGGAACATCGATTTCCGCGCCGAGCGCCGCTTGCGTGAAGGAAATCGGCACATCCAGATACAGATTTGTACCTTCGCGGCGGAAGAGCTTATGCGGCTTAACGGTAATCTGAATGAGCAGATCGCCATTCGGACCGCCGTTCGCACCGGGCTCGCCCTGCCCGCGCTTGGACAGAACGATGTTGTTGTCCACGCCTGCCGGGACATCCAGTTCCAGCGTCCTCAGCTTGCGGATGCGTCCCGTGCCGCCGCACGTCGGGCACTTGTCCTTGATGACCTTGCCTGCGCCGCCGCATCCCGGGCACGTGCGCACGGTCGTCATCCAGCCGCCGCTCTGGCGGATTTGTCCTGTGCCCTTGCACATCGTGCAGGTTTGCGGCTGCGTACCAGGCTTTGCACCTGTGCCGCCGCAGGTCGTGCAGTTTTCATAGCGGTAAAATTCGACAGACTTGTGGCAGCCCTTTGCCGCCTCCTCAAACGTCAGGCGAAGCTCATAGCGCACATCCGCGCCCTGACGGGGTGCATTGCGCCGAGCCTGTGCGCTGCCGCCCATGCCGCCGTTGAACAGCTGGTCGAAAATGTCGCCCATACCGCCCATGCCGCTGAAATCCATACCGCCGAACGGATTGCCGCCGGCACCGCCCATGTCAGGTCCATCAAAGCCATATTGGTCGTAACGTGCGCGCTTGTCCGGGTCGGACAGTACCTCGTTCGCCTCATTCAGCTCCTTGAACCTCGCCTCTGCCTCCTTATCGTTCGGATGCAGGTCGGGATGGCATTCCTTCGCCTTCTTTCGGTAGGCGCGCTTGATTTCGTCATCCGTTGCGTTCTTCTGTACACCCAATACCTCGTAATAATCGCGCTTATTCGCCACGTTTGCTCACCTCTGGTTGCGTTTCATGTCATTCCGCTCTGCTGAAATTACCCAAATATCACCGGGAGGCACGTCAGACGGCTCTCCCGGTGATGGTAATTAGAAGCAAAACTGATTTGCTTCAGCGTCCTGCATTAGTGGACGTCGCCGTCCGCCTCGTAGGTGCCGTCAGCATTCTGACCATTGGGCTGAGACTGCTCCGCGCTCTGCGCGCCGCCTTCAGGAGCACCGCCCTGCTGCTGATACAGCTTGCCGAAGATGGCGTACACCTTCTGCGTGAAGGTCTCCATGGCGTTCTTGATTTCGTCTGCGTTGCCGCCCTCGCGGGTCTTCTTGAAGGAGGCGATTTCGCTCTCGATGGCGGACTTGTCCTCAGCGGACAGCTTGTCGCCGTTCTCGCGCAGCTGCTTCTCGGTCTCGTAGATCACAGAATCAGCATGGTTGAGCGTCTCGACCTCTTCCTTGCGCTTCTTGTCCTGCTCAGCATACTGCTCAGCTTCCTTGACGCGCTGGTTGATTTCCTCCTCGGTCAGGTTGGAGGAAGCGGTAATGGTGATCTTCTGCTCGTGACCGGTCGCCTTGTCCTTTGCGGAGACATTGACGATGCCGTTCGCGTCGATGGAGAAGGTGACCTCAATCTGCGGCACGCCGCGGGGAGCCGGAGCGATGCCGGTCAGCTGGAAGCGACCCAAAGACTTGTTGTCATAAGCCATCTGACGTTCGCCCTGCAGGACGTTGATTTCAACGGTCGTCTGACCGTCCGCAGCCGTGGAGAACACCTGGGACTTGCTGGTCGGGATGGTGGTGTTACGGTCAATCAGGCGAGTGAAGATGTGACCTTCCGTCTCAAGACCCAGAGACAGCGGCGTAACGTCCAGCAGCAGGACGTCCTTGACTTCGCCGGCAAGCACGCCGCCCTGAATGGCAGCGCCGATGGCAACGCACTCGTCCGGGTTGATGCCCTTGAAGGGCTCCTTGCCCGTCACGCGCTTCACGGCAGCCTGCACAGCAGGGATACGCGTGGAACCGCCGACAAGGATGACCTTGTTGATGTCGTTGTAGGTCAGACCTGCGTCCTTCAGTGCCTTCTCCATCGGGGTGATGGTCGCCTGCACCAAATCAGCAGTCAGTTCTTCGAACTTCGCACGGGTCAGCGTAACGTCCAGGTGCTTCGGACCGTTGGCGTCAGCCGTGATGAACGGCAGGTTGATGTTGGCGCTCGTCGTGCCGGACAGGTCGATCTTCGCCTTTTCAGCTTCCTGCTTCAGGCGCTGGCTTGCAGCACGATCCTTGCGCAGGTCGATGCCGTTTTCCTTCTGGAACTGATCCGCAACATAGTCGATGATGCGCTGGTCGAAGTCATCGCCGCCCAGACGGGTGTTACCGTTGGTAGCAAGCACTTCGAAGACACCGTCGCCAATGTCGAGGATGGAAACGTCGAACGTGCCGCCGCCCAGGTCGTACACCAGAATCTTCTGCGTGCCTTCCTTGTCAAGGCCGTATGCCAGAGAAGCGGCCGTCGGCTCGTTGATGATACGCAGGACTTCCAGACCAGCGATGCGGCCTGCATCCTTCGTCGCCTGACGCTGAGCGTCATTGAAGTAAGCAGGAACGGTGATGATGGCCTGCGTCACGGTTTCGCCCAGATACGCTTCAGCCGTTTCCTTCATCTTGCTCAGGATCATAGCGGAAATGTCCTGAGGCGTGTAGGACTTGCCGTCGATGTTCACCTTGTAGCTGGTGCCCATCTCACGCTTGATGGAAATCACGGTACGGTCGGGGTTGGTGACAGCCTGACGCTTTGCGATCTGACCGACCATGCGCTCGCCGTCCTTGGAGAAAGCCACGACAGAAGGCGTCGTGCGTGCGCCCTCAGCGTTCGGGATCACGACCGGCTGGCCGCCTTCCATGACCGCCACGCAGCTGTTCGTCGTACCAAGGTCAATACCAATAATCTTGCTCATAATTCATTCCTCCTGAAAGTCTATGTCGAAATTGTCGTAATTGTCTTTATATACAGCAGATGCTTTCACATCTGAACTGTCTGATGAAGCGGCTGCGCCTTAGTCAGGCACAACCTTGACCATCGCGTGCCGAAGCACGGTGTTGTCCATCTTGTAACCCTTCTGCAGCACCATGCAGACCGTTCCGGGCTCGCCGTCCTCAGCGGTACCCTGCATGATGGCCTCCTCGAGGTTCGGATCGAACTTCTCGCCGAGGCGGTCAATCGCCGTCACGCCGAGCTTTTCGTACACGGCAGCCATTTGCTTGCGGGTCATTTCCACGCCGGTCTTGAGTGCATCGCCTTCCGCCTGATCGGCAGATGCAAGGGCACGTTCGAGGTTATCCAGCACGGGCAGCATCGCCGTTGCGACCTTGCGCTGACCCTCGGCGAAGGCATCCGCACGTACGCCCTCGTTCCGGCGGCGGAAGTTGTCGAAATCCGCCTGAACGCGCTGCGCAAGTGCGAGGTACTCATCCGTCTTAGCCTTGGCTGCCTGAAGCTCCGCCGGATCAACCGCAGGCGCGGCTACCGGTGTTTCCTCCGTCTGGGGCTGTGCGGCCGTCTGATCCTGATCGGTCACATCGATCGTCATATCCTCATCCGGCTTCTGCGTTTTCTGCTCATCCATCGGTCGCTTTTTACCTCTTTTCCATTTCATTGCTGATCATCCGGCTTGCTTTCATCGATTTTTGTCGGGCTTCCGAAGAGCTCCGAAAGCTGCTGACCCATCGTGTTCATGACCGACAGCACCTTGCTGTAGCGCATGCGTGTCGGACCGATGACGCCGATGGTGCCTTGCCTGCCGGAACCGGTCGTGTACGTGGCGGTCACAATCGAGCAATCCGCCATTTCCGGTACGCCCGTTTCCGGTCCGATGCGGACGGTGAACGCCATTTCGCCCTGCTGACTGATGATGTCAGCCAGCCGGTCGCGCGTTTCCATCAGCGAGAGGAAGGAGCGCGCCTTCTCGACGTCGTTGTACTCCGGATACGCGAGCATATTGCTCGTTCCGCCGACCGCAACGTGCGGGTGCGACTTCTGCTCTTCCTGCCCGAGCGCACTGCCCAGACCACGCAGGATTGCCTCGTTCTCATGCATCCCCTGCATAATGTCCGGAATGCGCTGCACCGCTTCGTGGAGCGTCAGCCCCTGCAGGCGTTCCGTCAGCGTCTTGGAAACGGCATACAGCGCATCGCTGTCGAGCTCCGAGGACACCCGAACCACCTGGTCGCGCACAATGCCCATGTCCGTCACGATCACGACGAGTGCCGACGTGTCGGACACCGGCACGAGCTGAATCGTGCGGATTCTGGGGAGCTTGCCCGTGGGCGGCAGCACGACGGCGGTGTAATTCGTCAGCGAGGACAGCACCTGCGCCGCGTGATCAATCACATCCTCCATCTGATGCATTCGCCCGAGGAAGTGTCCCTTGACGACCGGCTCGCTGTCCGACGGAATACGTCCCATCTTCAGCAGCTGGTCGACATACAGCCGATACGCCTTCGCAGACGGGATGCGCCCAGCGGATACATGCGGCTGATCGAGGTAGCCGAGCTCTTCCAGGTCGCTCATCTCATTGCGGATGGTCGCCGAGGAAAGCCCCATATCATATTTCTTCGAGATTGTCCTTGATCCGACCGGCACGGCTGTCAGGATGTAGTCATCGATGATAGCCTGCAGAATCCGGAACTTTCTTTCGTCCATCATCATCACTCATTCCTCCTTCCATGCTCCTTCGGTTTGTGTTGTTAGCACTCACTGATGGCGAGTGCTAATCACATGACATAATATACCCCCGTTGCGTCACTTTGTCAAGGGGTTAGGAAGAAATTTTTCATCTTTTTGCATTTCTTCATGGACAATCTCACGCAAAAGACCGGAGCCGTTCCATTCAAGGCAGCTCCGGTCTTTTTTCCTTGTCAGGCTTTCGCAGCCCTTGCCGCAACGGGCGACAGTTTCGCCTTTTCCAGCGCCATCGCAATCAGCGGCACAACAATCAGATGAATCACCGCGCCGACGGCGGTCTGCACAAAGTACGCCGTCAGGAACATCTGCAGCGTATACGTGCTGCCCTGCAGCCCCATCACAACCGCCTTTGCTGCGCCGCCGAGCAGCCGTCCGGCAATCATCGCCGGCACCATCGCGGACAGCATCGCCAGCGCAGGGCGCATTTTCCGCCGCAGAAGCGGATACAGCACGCCCGTCACCGCGCCGTACACTGCCATTTCAAACGCCATCGGGATCGCGACAGGCACCATCGGCGGCATACCGAACACGGCACTCCGCAGCAGCGGCAACACTACACCCAGCACTGCGCCCCATGTCCAGCCGCACGTCAAGCCGCACAGAAGCACCGGAATGTGCAGCGGACTGATTGTCTGCCCAAGCACCTGAATATTGCCGGTCAGAAAGGGCAGCACCATGCCGGCCGCCAGCAGAATTGCCGTCACCACGAGCGAATAAATCGAGCTTTTGCGATTGAATGCCATCCGAAACTCCTCCAAAAACAAAAATACCATGAAGAAAGCCGGACGTTCTCGCCCGAAGGCTTCCTTCATGGAAACATACTTATCATAGCAGAAATATCACGGATTGTCAAGCGGCGGATTGTACAGGTCATCGTAGAGGTTCAGCGAGATCAGCTTGTCGCGCAATGCCTGCATGTCTGCCCACGCCTCACGCTTCTTCAACGGGTCACGCAGGAGCGCAGACGGATGATAGGTTGGCATCATCCAAACGCCCTTTCGCTCAAACCACGTGCCGCGGTCGCGCGTGATGCGGATATCCGGTCCGAGCGTGTATTTCGCCGCCGTCGCGCCCAGCAGAACAATCACCTTCGGGCGGATGAGCGCCGTCTGAATGCGCAGGTGGAGCTTGCATGCCTCCGCTTCCTCGTCGGTCGGGACACGGTTATGCGGCGGACGGCACTTCACGATATTGCAGATGTACACGCGGTCACGCGGCAGGGAAATCGCGGCAAGCATCCGCGTCAACAGCTGTCCGGCAGGTCCGACAAAAGCAAGTCCTTCCTCATCCTCCACCTGACCGGGGCCCTCGCCGATGAACATGAGTGGGCTATTCCGGTCGCCCTGACCGGGAACCTTATGCAGAATGCCCTGATGGAGCGGACACAGCGTGCAGCGGGAAACCTGGTCTTCAAACAGCTCCCATGTGAGGGTAGACATCAGCAAGGCTCCTTTCAATCAGCTTGATTCATGTTTCATCTGAGGATGCCAAGGGGGCTTTCCGGTCGCCCCCTTGACCCCTTCGGCTTCATCCAGTTTAGCGACTATATTTTTCTGTTTATTAACTTGATTCATGCTTCGTCTGAGGATGCCAAGGGGGCTTTCCGGTCGCCCCTTGACTCCTTCGGCTTCATTCAGTTTAGCGACTATATTTTTATCACAAGCCAGCGGAAGAAAAAAGGCGAAGTCTTTCGCAATCTCTTGATTTTTCCATGATGGACGTGTTATTATATCATTGTCCGGAAAAGTGCGATTGACTGCGTTACATCCGAATAGAGCCAGTTCAGCAGGCTGACGAGCATCATCACGAGCACAAGAATCACGCCGCAGCCGGCGGCAACGCTGATGAAGCTCCCGAAATTCGCCAGGAAGTGCCAGCGCGATCTGCTCATCTCGGCTTCTTCCTCTTCCGTCAGGTCATCGAGCGGCATTTCTGCCTGTTCAGGCTGTTCATCTGCATATTCCTCCTCGTCGAAGGTCGGCTGCCATGCCTCCTCATTGACGAAGGTGATTTCCGCATCGGGATCCTCCGGCTGTGCGGACTGAAACGGCTGCACGGATGACGGCTGAAAAAGCTGCTGTGTCCCGTCTGCACCCCACGCAGCACCGTTCGGCTGATTCTCATACTGCTGAGTGAAATTCTGCCGCGGTGCATCTTGGTACGAAGTATCTTGGTACGAAGTATCTTGGTACGAAGTATCTTGATGCGAAGCATCTTGGACATTTTCCGCTTCATAATTTCTCGCCGCGCGACGGCGCCTGATTTCAGCCATGCTTGACCTCCTTGCTTCATCCTGCTATATAACGGCACAGCGGGATGAATTCATCCTTCTGATTCGTTCAATCAGTAGAGGGCTCAGACGTAATCGAGCCACGGTGCGTCCACCTCATCGCGTCCGGTCAGGTGTCCCTCGCTGCTGAGTCCTGTAAAGCCCGTCTGACGCAGTGCCTCATACAACACGATCGCGACAGAATTCGACAGATTCAGGCTTCGAGCCTCCGGTCGCATCGGAATGCGGATGCAGCGGTCATACGCCTGCGCGAGCAGGTTCTCCGGCAAGCCGCGCGTTTCGCAGCCGAACACCAGGAAATCACCGTCCTGATACACCGCCTCATGATAGCCCCTCGGTGCCTTCGTGCTTGCAAAGTGAAGCCGTGCATCGGGATGTGTGCGCAAAAACGCTCCGAAATCCGGATAGGTGTGATACGTCATCAGGTTCCAGTAATCCAGTCCGGCGCGCTTCAAATACCGATCGCTAAGCGAAAAGCCCAGCGGCTCAATCAGGTGCAGCACCGCGCCTGTCGCAGCGCACGTGCGCGCAATATTACCGGTGTTCTGCGGAATTTCCGGATTCACCAGAACAATGTTCATTGCCAATCCAATCGCCTCCGTTATCTCCCCTATTGTATCATCTGCGGACGTTTTCCGCAAGGGCAACACCGCACAAATGAGGTGGTACGATGAACAATGAATTTTGTGTCAGATGC
>CAVANO010000047.1:0-20380 GCA_963590165.1 Anaerovoracaceae bacterium | reverse complement strand
CGAAATAAAGTTTTATTTCGCCGCCGCAGATGGCGCAAAAGGCATGTTCAGCGGTGCCGCCGAATTGTGCGGTGTTGCCTTAACAAATCCCATAAAATATGATACAATCGATGCGGAATATCACGTAAAAAGGAGGCGTCCTCATGCCGCGAACGCTGTCTCCGGCAGTCAGGGCGGAGCGCAGCATCCTGTCCGACTTCCGCAAGCCGCTTTGGCGTCCGTTCGTGCGGGGCATTAAGCGGTACGAGATGATATCCGAGGGTGACCGGATTGCCGTGTGCATCTCCGGCGGCAAGGATTCGATGCTGCTGGCGAAAATGATGCAGCTGCTGCAGCGTCATACGGAAATCCCCTTCGAGAATGAATTTCTCGTGATGGATCCCGGCTATAACGCGGAGAACAGGCAACGCATTATTGACAATGCCGCGCTGCTGGATATCCCCATCCGCATCTTCAACAGCAACATCTTTGAAACGACGCAGATTGCCGAGCGCAACCCGTGCTATCTGTGCGCGAGGATGCGCCGCGGCTTCCTTTACGACCGTGCGCAGGAACTTGGCTGCAACAAAATCGCGCTGGGGCACCATTTCAATGACGTGGTCGAAACGACCGTCATGGGCATGTTCTACGGTGCCCAATTGCAGGCGATGCTGCCCAAACTGCACAGCCGGAATTTCCCCGGCATGGAGCTGATTCGCCCGATGTACTGCGTTCACGAGGAGGACATTTGCGCGTGGCGCGATGCGAATAACCTGCAGTTCATCGCCTGCGCATGCCGCCTGACGGAGGAGCGCGACAAGAGCGGTGACGGCGTCGGCACATCGAAACGCGCGGAAATCAAGCAGCTCCTGCGGACGCTCCGCGAAACGAATCCCGATGTCGAGAAGAACGTTTTCAGCGCAATTCACGCTGTCAGCCTTGACACCATGCCGGGCTGGAAAATCGGCACGCAGGAATTCAGCTTTATGGATCACTACCACGACCGCGATCTGCCAGGAAAAAATCACGCAACCGAGAGCGAAGACGAATGACCGAAACAGGAGGAAAACACCATGTCCGATTTGCTGCTGACCCGCCGTTCCATCCGCAAGTTTACCGCCGAGCCCGTGTCCGATGAGGTGCTCAAGGCGGTCGTTGCGAAAGCTGCCTATGCACCGAGCTGGAAGAATACGCAGACGACGCGCTACATTGCCCTGACGAAGCGCGAGGAAATCGACAAAATCGCCGATGAATGCATGGCAGGCTTTCAGAAGAATCAAACGACCCTTCATGGCGCACCGTTACTGGTGGTGCTGACGACCATCACCGGCCGGAGCGGCTACGAGCGCGACGGTTCCTTCACCACGAGCAAGGGCACGCACTGGCAGTCCTTTGATGCAGGTATCGCTGCGCAGACGTTCTGCCTTGCCGCGCATGAGCAGGGGCTGGGCACCGTCATCATGGGCGTTTTCGATGAGGCGGCGATTGCAAAGGCGCTGGCGCTGCCGGAAAATCAGGCAGTTTCGGCGCTGATTGCGGTCGGATATCCGGCGGAATCGCCCGATGCCCCCAAGCGCAAGGACGTCAGTGACCTGCTGGACATCCGCTGAGGATTTCGCATACAGAGAGGAGAGAACATCATGAATCTGACCGAAGGCATGAAGCTGCATGGCTTTGTCATCGACCGCATCCGCGAAAGCGAGGAACTGCACGGGCGCATGGTCGAGATGACGCACGAAAAGACAGGCGCGCAGCTTGTTTATCTGGACAACGGCGAGGAGAACAAGCTTTTCTGCGCGTCCTTCAAGACGCTGCCGGAGGACTCGACCGGCGTGTTCCACATTCTGGAGCATTCCGTGCTGTGCGGCAGCGACAAGTACCCTGTCCGTGAACCGTTTGTCGAGCTGCTCAAGAGCAGCATGAACACGTTTCTGAACGCGATGACCTTCTCCGACAAAACGATTTATCCCGTTTCGAGCCGGAATGAGCAGGACTTCATGAACCTGACGGAGGTCTACCTCGATGCCGTGTTCGCTCCTGCCATCCTCAAAAATCCGAACATCTTCTATCAGGAAGGCTGGCACATCGAACTGGATGAAAACGGCCAGCCGCTGTACAAGGGCGTCGTGTTCAACGAGATGAAGGGCGCAATGAGCGATGTGGATGAGCTAATCGGGCAGAAGACACTCGATGTGCTCTTCCCGGACAACTGCTACGGCTTCTGCTCCGGCGGCGACCCAAAGAACATCCCCGACCTGACGTACGAGCAGTTCCTGAGCATGTATCATCGGTACTATCATCCGTCCAACGCGCGGATTTACCTGGACGGCGCTGTGCCGCTCGACCGCGTGCTGACGCTGATTGACAGCTATTTGAGCCGTTTCGACCGTCTCGATGAAGCACATGACATCCCCATGCAGAAGCCGTTCGCTGTTCAGGCGGAACAGGCATATGAAATCGGCGCATCGGAGGACACTGCCGGCAAGACGATGCTGACGCTTGCCAAAATTGTCGCGCCGTGGACGGATCTCACGCGCGTTGCCGCGACGGAGATTCTTTTCGATGTGCTGACGGGCAGCAATGACGCGCCGCTGAAGAAGGCACTGCTCTCTTCCGGCAAGTGCCAGGATGTCAGCATGACGCTGGACAACTCGATTGCTCAGCCGTACATGATGCTGACGATGCGCTGCATCGCGGACGGCAGTGAGGACGAGCTGCGGCAGATGATCCGTGATACCGTGAAGGCGCTGCGCAAGACCGGACTGGATCAGGACGCGCTGACTGCATCCATCAACAGCGCCGAGTATCACGCGCGGCAGCTCCATCAGCCGGCAGGACTGGTGCGCTGCATCCTCTCGCTGAATACGTGGCTCTACGGCGGCGACCCGATGCAGCCGCTGGTGCAGAATGAACGCTATGCCGAGCTGCGCCGCATGGCGGAAGGCGGTGGCTTCGACCGGCTGATGGAAGAGCTGCTGCTGGATGAAAGCAACATGGCGGTCATCCGCACGGTGCCGTCCCATACGTGCGGCGAAGAGCTGCGCAAGGACGAAGCGGAACGGCTCGCGAAGCGGCAGGCTGCCTGGACAGAGGCAGACAAGGAAGCGCTGCGCGTACAGAACGAGAAGCTCGCCGCATGGCAGCAGACGCCCGACACCGCCGAACAGCTTGCGACCTTGCCTGTACTCTCCGTCAAGGAAATTTCGCGCGAACCGGTGCTGATTCCGGCAAAGGAATCGCAGGTTGATTCCGTGCGCGTCATCACCCATGCGCTGCCCATGAACGGCATCACGACCCTGACGTTCTATTTTGCGCTGACGGACTGCACGCTGCCTGAGCTGAGCCGCCTTTCCGCCGCCGCAAAACTGCTGGGCAAGCTGCCGACGAAGCAGCATGACCCGCTTGCACTCAATCAGGCGATTAAGCGCGATATCGGCGACCTGAAGTTTGAAATCAAAGCCGTCAACCGCGACATGCGCAAGGCAACACCCATGCTGCGCGTGACGTGCTCGGTGCTGGATGCGAATGTCGGCAAGGCATGCGCGCTCGTGCATGAGATTCTGACGGAAACCTGCTTTGACGCGCAGGAGAATATCCGCACACTGCTGACGCAGTACAATGAAATGTTCAAGCAGCAGGTGGTCGGCATGGGTCACGTAATGGCGATGCTCGCCGCAAATGCCGATCTGAGCGCCGCTGCCGCCGTCCGCAACGCCGTTGAAGGACTTGGCTTCATTGCCGCACTCAAGGAACTCGCTGAACAGTTCGATGCGCAGTATCCTGCCTTCAAGGCGCTGTGCAGCCGCTTCAGCAGCGAAACCATTGCGAAGAAACGCCTGACGCTGAGCATTGCAACCGACAGCGCAATCGATGTATCCGCCATCCTGTCCGCCTATCCGGACGGCACCGCTGTTCCGGCGGAAAGCGCGTATACGACCGACATGCCGCACAAGAGCGCCTACCGCATTCCGGCGCAAATCAGCTACGCGGGCATGGCATACGACTACCGCCTTGCCGGAAAATCCTTCGACGGCGCAGCATGCGTTGCCGAAAACATCCTGTCCTACAGCTACCTGTGGAACATGGTGCGCGTACAGGGCGGCGCGTACGGCGTCGGGCTGGTCATCAGCCGTTTCGGCGGCATCTCCGCGTACTCCTACCGCGACCCGTCGCCGGCACGCACGCTGGGCATCTACCGCACGCTCGCGAAGGGTCTGCGCGACTTCACCGAGGGTGATGAGCAGGTTGACAAGTACATCATCTCGACCGTTGCGCACAGCGAACCGTCGCTGAGCCTTGAACAGCAGGCGCAGCAGAGCGACCTGGAATGCATGACCGGCGTCACTGCGGATGACCTTCGCCGCGAACGCGCGGAAATGCTTGCGACGGACAATGCGGCGCTGCTCAAGTGGTGCGATGCGCTCGACGCCATGGCAAATAACGGCGGCGTGTGCGTTGTAGGATTTGAGGATGCCCTCAATGCCTGCGCAGATGAGCACCTGACGATGTTATAAGCAAGACGCGGAACCTGTATGCAAATGTGTGTACTCTGTCGCGAAACGGGTCAAGGGGGGACTTCGTCCCTTTTCCTGACCCTTGCAGGGTGCAGGGACAGCGTCCCTGCTGGGGTTTGGGGCAAAGCCCCAACCAAAATGGTACAAGTCAACAATGCAAATGTCACCAACCATGCCTCGCGAGCGCTGAACAGAGCAGCGGACGAAGAGAAACGGACGAAGTCCGCGGAACGTCTTCAGCGCAGCACAGGTAACTAAAAAGCAGCAACTCAATCCGAGCTGCTGCTTTTTTTAATTCAGCGATTGATGCCCACTGTTGCAGAGTTTTCGCACTGCGAAGCGCCCATCTGTCATGAAAACAGTCGAAGACCGCAGCCTTCGCCTGTTCTGTATTCCCTATTTTCTTGATCAGTTGGCAACCGCTGCCTTTGTTGCGGCGGTGGCGATATTCTCCGCATGGTCACCGATTCGTTCGAGATTCGTCAGCATATCCAGATAAATCATGCCGTTCTTCGCAGAGCACTTATGGTTCTTCAGCCGATCCATATGATGCGTGCGGAGCGATTCGGTCGTTACGTCGATGTTCTCTTCGACGCCTTCGACCTCGTTAATCAGCTTGTTGTCGGTCGCCTGTGCCTTGAAGAGGTCAAGCGAGCGCTGGAGCTGTGCGCTGACCAGGGTCGACAGGGTGTCAAGCTCCTGAATCGCCTTGGGCGAGAACTTCACGTCGTCCTGCTTCTTGAGCTGCGCGGATTCAAGGATGTTCTGGCTGTGGTCGCCGATGCGCTCCATGTCGTTGACGACGTGGAACAGCGAGCCGACAAGGTGCGCGTCCTTTTCAGGCAGGTCAAGCCCCTTGATGTCAACCAGCGTGTCGGTAATTTCGCGGTTCAGGAAGTCAAGCACTTCCTCGTTCCGCATCAGTTCTTTTTCCTTCTTCTCATCGTATTCGCTGAAGCATTCCATCGCAAGCTGGAAATTGGTCTTTGCGATGGTGCCCATGCGCTGCACCTCGTTGAAAATCTGCGCTGCAGCGATGGAAGGCGTCTTGAGCATGCGGCGGTCGAAATACACAAGCTTCATGCTCTCCGACTGCTTGTCGTCGTCACCCTTGATGAGCAGGCAGGCAAGCTTCTCCAGCCACTTCGCCGTCGGCAGCAGGAGCGCGGTTGTCGTGACGTTGAAGATGATATGGACAATGGAAATCTGCAGCTTGAGGTTGTCGGGCGAAAGCGCCTCCACCCAATGAGCAAGCGGCAGGCAGCACGCGATGATGACGAAAATCACCGTGCCGATGACGTTGAAGAGCAAATGCACCAGTGCGGCGCGCTTTGCGGTGGCATTCGTGCCGGGGCACGCCAGCAGCGCGGTCACGCATGTGCCGATGTTCTGACCGAAGAGGATGAAAATCGAGCTGTCCAGGCCAATGAGTCCCTGTGCGGCAAGCGTCTGCAGGATGCCGATGCTCGCGGCGGAGGACTGCAGAATCGCCGTGATGCCGGCACCAATCAGCACCCCGACAAGCGGATTGCTGATGGACGCGATGGCATTGCGGAAGCCCTCATATTCACGCAGCGGCTCCATGGAAGAGGACATGGCATCCATACCGATAAACAGGATGCCAAGCCCCATCGAGATGGTGCCGAACTGTTTCGCCGTCTTGTACTTTTCCGGCAGGATGGAGAGTACCAGGCCCAGGCACGTAAAAATCGCGCCGAAGTCAATCTGAATGGACAGAAGCAGCGATGTCATCGTTGTGCCGATGTTCGCGCCCATGATGACGCCGATTGCCTGCGTCAGCGAGAGCAATCCGGCATTGACGAAGCCGACGACCATAACGGTTGTCGCGGAGGAGGACTGCACGAGCGCGGTAATCGCAACGCCCGCGAGCATCGCCAGCAGGCGGTTGTGCGTAATCATGCCCAGCAGGCGCTTGAGCTTTGTACCTGCTGCCTTTTCCAGCGCATCGCTCATTATTTGCATGCCGTACAGGAAGAGTCCCAGGCCGCCGAACAGGGCGAAGACATTCATGATGGTCATGGTTGTTTGTTTCCTCCAGTGTAGGCTGCCTGCATCGGTCAGCCCGTCTGTCCGCCGTGCGGAAAAACACATACACAAATACTTTACCACATCTTCATCTGCTTTTCAACAGAATTTTACGTGAAAAAGCAATCGTCCTGCCATAAAATTATCAAACAAAAAACAGGGTGCGCCGACGAATTCTCAGCACATCCCTGTTTCTTCTTCTTTTCAATTAAGCCTTCACGCGGAACACCGTGCGGAAAATCTTCCTTGCCAGCGGTCCCACCACAATCAGCTGCACAGGCAGCGCCATGATGAAGTTCTTGCAGTAGCAGGTCAGGTAATCCGGGATGAAATTCGCCGTGAAGCCATCGCCGTGCCACACGCCGAGGATGCTTGCCAGCGCAACCTGGCAAATCACCGTGAAGGTCTGGATGGCAAAGATGATTGCAATCGGGCGGTCGGTGGGCTTGACGACCTTGAACGCCAGCTTCTTGGCAATCGGGCCGGAAATGAAGTACGCACACAGCGCGATGAGGACAAATTCGACCCACATATCGCACAGGGCGATGAGGAACGTCTGGTTCGTGAAGGAACCCATCGCCATGGCAGTATTATACACGGTCATGACGTATACCATCATCCACGCGGTGATGGCGGTGAAGAAAATGGATTGCGGCTTTGTCTGGGGCATTGTTTTTTTTCCTCCTTATAGACGCAAAAATGCCGCCTCACCGTCAAGACAGCAGTGAAGCGACATTTTGTGTCATCAAATATTCAGGATTCATCGGCTTTTCCGGATGAATCGTGAATATTATAGAACAAATCGGGGAATTTGTCAATCTGATTTTTGCATGCCTGAAAGGAGTCAGGGAGGCTCCCTTACAGATTCTTCTTCGCCGCGGACAGCATCAGCTTGACGCGGTTGAGCTGGTTCACCTCGCTGGCACCGGGGTCAAAGTCAACTGCGCAGATGTTGGCTTGCGGATAGGTCTTGCGCAGCTTCTTGATCACGCCCTTGCCGACGACGTGGTTCGGCAGGCACGCAAACGGCTGAATGCAGATGATGTTCGGCACGCCCGTGCAGAGCAGCTCCGCCATTTCGCCGGTCAGGAACCAGCCTTCGCCGTATTGGTTGCCCAGCGACAGCAGCGGCTCGGCGAGATCGGCAATTTGCTCAATCGGCATGGGCGGCTCGAAGCGCTTCGAATCGGCAAGCGCCTTGAGCGCAGGTCGGCGGAGCATGCGGATGCCCTTCACGCCGAAAATCGCGCACGCCTCACTCGTCCAGCCCTTGCCGAGGTATTCGTGCTTGAATTTGCCGTTGTAGACGGAGTAATTCATGAAGTCCATCAGGTCAGGCACAACCGCTTCGGCGCCCTCTGATTCCAGCAGGTCAACGAGATGATTGTTTGCCACCGGCATGTATTTGACAAGGATTTCGCCGACAATGCCCACGCGCGGCTTTTTCATGTCCTCATGGATGGGCAGCGTATCAAAGGCTTCCACCAGTTGACGGCAGACTTCGCCGTAATGCCCGTGACCGTTCACGAGGAAGTCAATGCACTTTTCCGACCATTCCTCGGCTAAACGTTTCGCGCTGCCTTCTTCCTTTTCATACGGGCGGACGCGGTACAGGCAGCGCATCAGCAGGTCGCCCAGGACGATTGATTGCGCGGCACCGAGCAGCATCGGCATCGAGAAGCGGAAGCCCGCATTCGTTTCCATGCCGTTGGCGTTGACGGAAATGACAGGAATGTGCCCGAGGTTCGCCTTTTCCAGCGCACGGCGGATGAATCCGACGTAATTGCTCGCACGGCAGCAACCGCCGGTCTGTGTCATGGCGAGCGCAAGGCGGTTCGTGTCGTACTTGCCGGACAGCACCGCCTCCATCATTTGCCCGACGGTGATGATGGACGGATAGCATGCATCGTTGTTGACGAACCGCAGACCCGTATCGATGGCGGAGCGCGAGTCGTTCTGCAGCATGACGATGTGGTAGCCGCCCTTTTCCATGACCGGCTGCAGCAAGCGGAAGTGAATCGGCGACATGTTCGGTGCAAGGATGGTATAGCCTTCGCGCTGCATTTCACGCGTGTATTCGACGCGATGATACGCGGCGGAGCAGGGACGGACAGTCATGTGCTGCTTTTCGCGCTGACCCATCGCCGCGAGGAGCGACCGCACGCGGATTCGCGCCGCGCCGAGCGAGTTGACCTCGTCAATCTTGATGAGCGTATACAGTTTGCCGCTCTTTTCGAGGATTTCCGACACCTGATCGGTCGTGACGGCATCGAGCCCGCAGCCGAAGGAGTTCAGTTGAATCAGCTCCAGGTCGTTCCGCTTGGCTACGAACTGTGCCGCGCGGTACAGCCGGGAATGGTACACCCACTGGTCGCTCACGCGCAGGGGATGCTCCGCTTCGAAGTCATCCGGCAGACAGTCCTCGGTCAGCACCGCAAGGTTGTAGGACGCAATCATCTCCGGCATGCCGTGGTTGATTTCCGGGTCGACATGGTACGGGCGTCCGGCAAGGACAATGCCCTTTCTGCCGTGCTCTGCCATCCAGTCGAGTGCCTTTTTGCCTTCCGCGCGGACATCCTTTTTCGCGGCAATCTGCGCCTCCCAGCCCTCATGCACTGCCGCACGGACTTCGCTTTCCGGAATCTGATCCGTTTCACGGAAGAAGCGCACAAGGTTGTCCGCGGCGACCTTTTCGCTTGTCAGGGCAAGGAACGGCTTGAGCATCCGCACGCGCCCTTCGGTTACGTCCTCAACGTTGTTGGCGATGTTCTCCGGATTGGCAATGACCATCGGGCAGTTGAAGTGATTCTGGGTGTGCATGTCCTCCTGATGCTCATAGAACACGCTCGGATAGAAAATGGTCTTGATGCCCTCATCAATCAGCCATTGCACATGACCGTGCGCAAGCTTCGCCGGATAGCACTCGCTTTCCGACGGAATGGATTCCATGCCTTTTTCATATACGGTGCGGCTCGACGCGGGCGACAGCACAACGCGGAAGCCGAGCTTTTTGAGCATCGTCGCCCAGAACGGGTAATTTTCATACATGTTCAGCACGCGCGGAATGCCGAGTTCGCCGCGCGGTGCGTTTTCGGCGCTAAGCGGCTCATAGTCGAACATCCGCTTGAGCTTGTATGCCATGACATTCGGGGCTTGATCGCCCTTGACGGTCTGTCCGAGTCCCTTTTCGCAGCGGTTGCCGGTAATGTGCCGCCGTCCGCCGGGGAAGAGGCTGACGGTCAGCATGCAGTGGTTCGTGCAGCCCTGACAGCGTGCCGTGCGCGTCTGCCAGCGAAGGTCGAGCATCTCCTGGAACGGCAGCACGCTCGACTTGTGCTCGCCGGCAATGTCCGCATCGTGCTCACGAGCAATCAGCGCCGCGCCGAACGCCCCCATCATGCCGGAAATGTCCGGACAGACGACCTCGACGCCTGCAAGCTGCTCAAACGCGCGGAGCACCGCCTTGTTATGAAAGGTGCCGCCTTGCACGACGATATGCGAACCGAGTTCCTTCGGGTCGGAAAGCTTGATGACCTTGAACAGCGCGTTCTTGATGACCGAGCAGGCAAGACCGGCACTGATGTCCTGAATGGTTGCTCCCTGTTTCTGTGCCTGCTTGACGTTGGAATTCATGAACACGGTGCAGCGCGTACCAAGGTCGACCGGTTCGGGCGCGAACAGCGCCTCTGCCGCGAAGCCCTCCGCCGTATAGCCCATTGAATTTGCGAAGTTCTCCAGAAAGCTGCCGCAACCGGAGGAGCATGCCTCGTTGAGCTGAATCGTATCAACGGAGCCGTTCTTGAGCTTGATGCACTTCATGTCCTGACCGCCGATGTCCAGCACGCAGTCGACCTTCGGGTCGAAGAATGCCGCGGCGGTGCAGTGCGCAATCGTCTCGACCTCGCCGTCATCCAGGCGGAAGGCGGATTTCAGCAAGCCTTCGCCGTAGCCGGTGGAACAGGAGCGCGCAATGTACGCCTTCTCCGGCATCTTGTCCATCAGCTCGCGCATGGCGGTTCGCGCCGTTTCAATCGGGCTGCCGGAATTGCCGGCATAGAAGCTGTACAGCAACTCGCCCTTGTCGCCGATGAGGACGACCTTCGTCGTGGTTGACCCGGCGTCAATGCCGAGATAGCATTTGCCTTCATAAGCGGAAAGGTCGCCGCGCTGCACCTTTGCCTGCGCATGCCGGTTAACGAATTCGGTGTACTCCTCCTGATTGGCAAAAAGCGGCGGCAGGTGCTTGAGCCCGAAGGTCAGCATCACGCCGTTTTCAAGGCGCTCCAGCAAACTGTCCATCGGGACGGCATCGTCCGCGCCGTCCGCAAGCGCTGTCATGGCGGCACCTGTCGCGGCAAACAGGTGGGAATTCTCCGGCACAATCGCCGTTTCATCCGTCAGATGCAGCGTGCGGATGAACGCCCTGCGCAGCTCCGACAGGAAGTGAAGCGGTCCGCCCAGAAACGCGACATGTCCGCGGATGGGTTTGCCGCACGCGAGTCCGGAAATGGTCTGGTTGACGACTGCCTGAAAGATGGACGCTGCAAGGTCCTCGCGCGCCGCGCCCTCATTAATCAGCGGCTGAATATCGCTCTTGGCAAACACGCCGCACCGCGCCGCAATGGGATACAGCTCCTCATAATTCTTCGCCAGCTCATTGAGCCCCTGCGCATCCGTCTTGAGCAGCGCCGCCATCTGGTCGATGAACGAGCCCGTGCCGCCTGCGCAGACGCCGTTCATGCGTTCCTCAAGTCCGCCGGTGAAATAAATAATCTTCGCATCCTCGCCGCCCAGCTCAATGGCAACATCCGTCTGCGGCGCAGCGTGCTGCAGCGCGTCCGCCACCGCGACGACCTCCTGCACGAAGCCGACGTGCAGCGCATCCGCCAGCGAAATCGCGCCCGAGCCGGTCATGCGCACCTGTACGCGGCACATGCCGAGCTTTTCACGGGCGGCACGCATCATGGCGGCGAGCGTCTCCTGCGTATGCGCGCAGTGGCGGCGGTATTCGCCCCAGAGCATCTTTCCGTCTCGGTCGAGCAGCACCAGCTTGACGGTGGTCGAACCGATATCGATTCCTGCATAATAACAAGGTTTCGTTTCCATACCCAGCACCTCATCCGCAAGCCGCCTTTCGCCGCCACCTCCGAAAAGCGCCTGCATGGAGTTCGTTTTTTTGACTAACCATCGGTTGACCTGGCGCATGCCGGGATTCACCAGGCATGCGGAAAGCCTATACAACCATTATAATTATACAATTTTGTGCGAAAATTGTCAATAAAACGGCTCATGCGGAGAGCCTCTTGTGCCATAAGAAACCCCTGCCTCAGCACGATGCCGAAGCAGGGGGATTGGTCAGATGTTGATCGTTTCACCGGCGTGAATCGTGATGATTTCGCCGTTGTTTTCCGCCCAGATGTCGGTGGATGTGGGATTGAAGACGATGTGCCCGTTGGCAGAGGTGCGGAGCTGGCGTCCGGCATTCAGGTAGTCGACAATCTGGATGTTCGTGGCGTACCAGATGTCCTTCTTGCCGCTCATCTTCTCGCAGAAAGTGCGGATGACGTTCCAGTTGTCGTGCTGTTCAAACTCATAGCTGTGTCCCCAGAGATAGAAAAGCTCGAGGTTGAACGGTGCCTTGCTCGCGAGGAAGCGGTCGCAGAGCGCATCGAGCTGCGGGTCATCGTGATGGCAGGTCGGGTGAAGCAGCAGCCAGTTCGTGGGGACGCTGAAGCGATGGGTGCTCACGACGGTGCGTGCGTAGGCGACATCGCAGTTTCTGAGCGCTTCAACCGCCTCATCGCTGTACGTGCCGTAGGGGTATGCGAGGCCGCGGACGATTTTGCCGAACATGTTCTCGAGGTTCTCGCGGTCTGCCAGCACTTCATAGGCAACGCGCGCAGGCGGCAGTTCGGAGAGTGATGCGTGCGTCAGGCAGTGCGATGCCACCTCGTGCTGGCTGTCCGTGAACAGCTCCTTGATGGCGGCGGCGGTCATCCGGCGGTGCACCTGTCCCTTGGGATAGACCGTGCCTTCCGGCGCAAACAAGCCGCTGTTCAGGTTGAACGTCGCGCGGATGCCGTATTCATCGAGCAGGCGGACAAGCGGAATGTCGGTTTCCACGCCGTCATCATAGGACAGCGTCAGCGCCTTGCGAAGGCCGTAGGGGTACAGAATCATCATCGTAAATCATCCTTTCTGATTTGAAGTATCACATTGATGTTGCTTGCGATTGAACAGCTTTTTCAGGAGCATGCCGCACGGCTTTTCAATCAGCACCGTCATGAGGATGGCGCCGAGAAGCGAAATCGAGAAGCACAGCGCGAGATACTTGTACTGCCATGCGCGTTCGCCCGCCTTATGGGGCTCCTCGCTGACGGATTCCGGAATGCCGAGGCGCTTCAAGTGCACGGCGACATTCGCATGCAGCAGGTAGAAGTTCATGGAGATCGCGGACAACCAGTGCATCAGCCGGTTGCCGAAGAGGAAGCGCAGCGGATACAAGCTGAACGGCAGCGAAAGCATCACGCCCATCATCGTCAGGCACAGCAGCGGACGGCGCATCATCTGCCCTGCCTGCAGGTTCGACTGACCGCTCGTGTACGCCTGCGTGCGGAAAACGCGCAGCATCGCCCAGAAGGACAGCACAAAGAGCACGGTTGCCGCGCCCTGCCACAGCCATTTCTTTTTGCTTTCCGCCGGATACAGCCGCGTCAGCCGGACATAAATCATCGAGGCGCCCATGCCCATCGCGTACACATCGAGGAAGTTCCCCAGCTGATTGACGACCATGTTGTAATCGTCCATCGTCCAGAGGCACCAGCTGCGGAATGCGAACGTGACCGCCGCCATGCTCATCAGCGTGCCGAGCGGATTTTTCATCGCGCCGCGCGCCAGCAAGGGGAAGAGCAGGTACGCCTGCACCTCGACGGCAAGCGTCCACGAAGAATTGCCCAGCGGTGTCGCGACATAGGTGGCATAGGAGAACGTCTGCGTGAAGGTCAAGTGGGCGACGAGGTCGCGGACAAGGTCAGCAGTCGAGCTGAACTGATTCCACGGAATCGCTACAACGAAGAGCATCAGCAGCGTCAGCGCATAATAACTCGGCACGATGCGGCAAATTCGCCGCTGATAGAACGCCTTCGTGCTCGGCATCGGTTCGCCGAGCTGCATCGTGCGCGCGTACGGCAGGAACAGCAGGAAGCCCGACAGCAGGATGGTGCCGTCCACCGGCATATAGCCTGCACGAAGCAGATAATCCAGCGAATAGCTGCCGATGGAAGGTGTCAGCCACGACTGCTGCCAGAAGTGATAACAGGCGACAAGGAAAACGAGCATGACCCGAAAGCCGTCCAGCTCAGGGATTCTGCGCGTGTCAGGACGGTAGACCTTCATGCAGTTCATCCCTCCAGCAACGCGCGAATGCCCATGATGTAGCCGTAGAAGCCGAAGCCGACAATCTGTCCGCGGCAAGCGCTGGCGGTCATGGAGCGATGGCGGAATTCCTCGCGCGCGTGAATGTTGCTCATGTGGCACTCAATGACGGGCATCGGCACGGAGGCAATGGCATCATGCAGGGCAACGGACGTATGCGTGTATCCGCCGGGGTTGAACACCGCGCCGCAGAAGCCATCGAAATACGCCTTTTGCAGCGCATCGATGAGGTCACCCTCGTGGTTGGACTGCACGAAGGTCAGGTCAACGCCGAGCTTTTCGCCTTCCTCACGGCAGAGCGCCAGCAGGTCGTCATACGTCTTTGCGCCGTACACGGATGTTTCGCGCAGACCGGTCAGGTTGATGTTCGGACCGTTCAGAATCAGGATTTTCTTCCTTTTCGTTTCACTCACAGCAGATGCAGCTCCTTCATCAGCGTTTCGGCGAGATTCGCCGGCATGTCATAACCCTGCCAGATGGTTTCCGCCGCGACAGCCTGCGCAATCAGCATATACAGCCCCGTTCCGGCAGGCGTTCCGGCACGCTTCGCGGCGGCAGTCAGCACGGTTTCCGGCGGATTGTAGATGACATCCGCCACGCCGTCCGCCGCGGACACGATTTTCTCCAACTGCGACGGTTCAATGGGGCAGCCATCGTTATGCGGATACATGCCCGCAGGGGTCGTGTTAATCAGCAGTCCGCCCTCATCCGGGAATCGAGCATAAAATTCGTCGTAGGTGATTTCGTCCGGCTGCTTCGGGCTGCGCGACACAATCAGCACGCTGCTTGCGCCCATATGCCAGACTGCTGAGCGGCACGCATGCATCGCGCCGCCCGAGCCGAGGATGAACACGCGCTTGTCCTGCGCATCCATGCCGAAATGATGCAGCATCGCCTCAAAGCCCGGCGCATCGGTGTTATAGCCGCAGCTGCGTTCACCGGTCGTCACGGTGTTGACCGCGCCCACCTTCTCTGCAAACGGGTCGAGCGCATCGAGCATCGGCATCACGTCCGTCTTATACGGCACGGTCACGTTGAAGCCGTCCAGCGTACGAAGGAGGGTATTCACCTGCTCGCGGAGCTCAGCACGAGGAATCTCAATCAGGCGATAGGCCGCAGAAATGCCGAGTTTTTCCCAGATTGCCTGATGAATGGGGACGGACAAACTATGTCCGAGTTTCTCGCCGATGAGTCCGTATTGCTTCATGCGATGATGTGCCTCCTGCGATGTCGTTTTGTCTATTATAGCATGTTTACGTCATTGGGGCAATGAGGAAAATTGCCAAAACGGATTTAAGGGGGGACTTCGTCCGCTTTCATGCCTTATTTAAGCAGAAATTTAACAAGCATTCCGCATAATCCCTTGACGAATCCGGCACATCGTTGTATCATGAAGAAAGTCGGAACTGTGGATTTTTCCGCATTCCGACGCCTTATACAGGCAGAAGGGAATGGACGAAAAAAGTTATGAATAAGCAACCGTCTGCGGATCAGTCCGCTGCACAGAAGAAACAGATTTTCCGGCGGAATGCCATTATCATCGCGGTGCTCGTGCTGATTGTGTGCGTGCTGTTGCTCGTGCTGGAGCGGAAAACCACCATTCAGGCGGACGCAAATTCGCCGACGCTTGCCCTTGAGGTAGCGGATGTCGCGACGGCAACCCCCGACCCGACTGCCGAGATGACTGAAGTGCCCACGGATGTCCCGACCGAAGCGCCGACAGATCTCCCGACGGACACGCCGGCGCCTGCCGAAACCGCCGTACCGGAGGACGTCGCCGCCACTGCCACGCCGCTCGCATCGACCACCGAGGTGCCGAACGAAACCATCGCATCCATCCTCGACAACGATGCGCAGGCGTTCCTCGTCGTCACGATGGGCAACACCGTCTATGCGCCTGTCCCGCTGACAGGTGAAACGTACTACAAGCTGTCCAACGGCACCGGCGTCAACATCGTGCATGTCACGGAAACGAGCGTCAACATGTACGCGGCGAACTGCGACAATCAGGATTGCGTTGAGCAGGGCGAGGTCACGCTGGAAAACAAGGACACGCGCGTCCTCACCAACATGATTATCTGCCTGCCGAATCAGATTTCACTTCAGCTCTTCGACCGCGAGGAGATTATCGAGTGGATGACCGAGAATTTGCCGGAGGACACCGCGAATGAGTAAGCCGCGGTTTTCTACGAAGCAGCTGGCGCTTTGCAGCATGCTGCTGACGCTGATGCTCGTGCTCAGCTGGGTGGAGAGCCTCTTTCCGCCGCTGATGGGCATTCCGGGCATCAAGCTGGGATTAAGCAACGGCGTGTTGATTTTCGCGGTCTACATGCTGTCACTGCCGACTGCATGGGTGCTGATGCTGCTCAAGGTGCTGCTTGCCGCGCTGTTTCTCGGCGGCGTTGCAGCGCTCCCCTATGCGCTTGCAGGCGGTGTCCTGTCGCTGCTGTTCATGAGCCTGCTATCGCGCGTCAAGTGGATTCACCCCATCACCGTGTCCATTGTCGGCGGCATCATGCACAATGCCGGACAAATCCTGATGGCGATGATTGTCCTTCACACCGTGCAGCTGATGTATTACATGGCGGTGCTGATGCTTTCGGGGATTCTGTTCGGAGCGCTGACCGGCATCAGTGCGACACTTGTCATGAATCACCTGAAAAAAGCACACTTAATGAAGTAAAAAAAGGGTGCAGGGGCTTTGTGATTTTGCCCTTGCACCCTTTGCTTTTCTATTGCTGATTACTTCTTGTTCTTCTGGTCAACCATGGCCTTGACCTTGAGCGGCAGACCGAGCAGGTTGATGAAGCCGGCGGAATCCTTGTGGCTGTAGAGGTCGTGGCTGTCGCCGAAGGTCGCGATTTCCTCCATGTACAGGCTGTTGGGGGACTTCACGCCCGCATTGATGCAGTTGCCCTTGTACAGCTTGAGCTTGACGGTGCCGTTGACCGCCTGCTGCGTGCTGTCAACAAAGGCGGACAGCGCCTCGCGAAGGGGCGTATACCACATGCCGTCATAAACCAGCTCGGCGAACTTGCTCGCGACAAGCTCCTTGTAGTGGCTCGTCTGACGGTCAAGGGTGATGGACTCCAGAATCGCATGGGCGGCATAGAGCATCGTTCCGCCGGGAGTCTCGTACACGCCGCGGGACTTCATGCCCACAAGGCGGTTCTCCACGAGGTCGGCACAGCCGACACCGTTGCGACCAGCCAGCTCATTTGCCTTCGTCAGCAGGTCGATCGCTTCCATCTTTTCGCCGTTAATGGCAACCGGCACGCCCTTCTCGAAGTCAATCGTGACATATTCGGGTTCGTCGGGCGCCTTTTCGGGCGTGACCATGGTCAGCAGGAGATCCTTCGGCGGCTCGTTCCACGGATCTTCCAGATCAGCACCCTCATGGCTGATGTGCCAGATGTTGCGGTCCATGGAATACGGACGATCCTTCTTGACGGGCACCGGGATGCCGCGCTTCTCGGCGTAGTCGATTTCCTCTTCACGGGTCTTGATGTCCCAGATACGCCACGGCGCGATGATCTGCATGTTCGGGTCGAACGCCTTAATCGTCAGCTCGAAGCGAACCTGGTCGTTGCCCTTGCCGGTGCAGCCATGGCAGATGGCGGTGCAGTTCTCCTTATGAGCGATTTCCACAAGGCGCTTTGCAATCAGCGGACGCGCGAAGGACGTGCCCAGCAGGTACTTGCCTTCGTAGATGGCACCGGCCTTCAGCGTCGGCCAGATGAAGTCCTCGACGAATTCCTTGCGGAGATCCTCGATATAGAGCTTCTCGGCGCCGCACTTCTTTGCCTTCTCGTGCAGGGGCTCAAGCTCCTCGCCCTGACCAACGTCGCCCGCCACGCAGACGACATCGCAGTCATAGTTTTCCTTGAGCCACGGGACGATAATCGAAGTATCCAGACCGCCGGAGTAAGCCAGCAGCACGCGCATCTTTGCCATGTTCAATCGACTCCTTTAATTCAGCGCCGTGCCGGTGGCTTTGGCGCCCTGATTTGCATTTTGCTGTGCTTCTTTTCCTGAGCACGGGCATATTATACATCGGTATGAATAAAAATGCAATAGGGAATCAAAATTTTTCTTGCCATTCACCCTCAAAAGCGCCTATAATAGAGGCGGAAATAAAATCGGAGGTACGCAATGGAAAAAACGCTGCTGCTGACAGATCTACACGGAAATAACGCGGCGCTTCGGGCGATTCTGTCAACAATGGAGGCACGCGCCTGCCGCCGGATTATTTCGCTGGGCGATCAGGTGAATTTCGGGCCGGAAAGCCGCGCCGTGATGGATACGCTCCGGCACCTCGGCGCGGTCATGCTGCTGGGCAACCACGAGGAGCGTTTGACGCACCTTGCGGACTTCGGCGGTTACAACTGGACGATGCTCCATTGCACCGCGAAACAGCTGTCCGGCATTGACATCAGCGCACTGCCGGTTGACCTGCGCATCGGCGACGCGCTGCTGACCCATGGCACCCCCGGCGACCCGTATCACCTCGTCATGCCGGCGGAACTGCCGCAGGTGCTGTCAGCTTTGCCGGAGAACGTTCACCTGCTGCTGTCAGGGCACAATCACCTTCGCTGGGACGTTGCATCGGACGGCAAACGCGCCGTCAATCCTGGCAGCGCCGGCATGAACGAAACCGGCACGCCGTGCACCGCCATGTTCGCCGTATGGGAGGACAATTCGCTGACGATGCACAGCGTATCCTACGATGCGGAAGAGAACCTCCGCGCCTATTTTGCGAACGGCTTCGTTGACGCGGCGCCGGAAATGACGCGTGCCTGCATGCAGGAGATGCTGACCGGCGAATATCAGGGCGTGATGACGCTCGTCCGGCATGTCCGCAGCGTTGCCGAACAGCACGGCATGACGCTCGGCGACCGCGAGGCGTGGCAGATGGCCGACAAGACCTTCGCATGGCGCGAATGCTGCACCACGCCTGAATATTGGGAGGAAATGAGGAAATCCCTATGATGAATACCACCATCGCCGCCATTGCCACAGCACCCGGACAGGGCGGCATCGCGATTGTGCGTTTGTCGGGCACGGAGGCGGAATCCATCCTGACGCGCGTGTTCCGTCCTGCAGGCGCCGCGCATCCGCTCAGGAGCCATATGCTGACGTACGGGCATGTTGTTGACGGCGAGGAAATCATTGACGAGTGTATGGCGGTGCTCATGCGCGCGCCGAAATCCTACACGCGCGAGGATGTCGCCGAGCTGCAGCTGCACGGCGGCGGCTATATTGCTCAGCGTGTGCTGACACTCTGTCTGCGGGAAGGTGCCATACTCGCGCAGCCCGGTGAATTCACGCGCCGCGCCTTCCTGAACGGCAGAATCGACCTAAGTCAGGCGGAAGCGGTCATGAGCCTCATTGCCGCACAGGGCGAGCAGAGCCGCAAGGCAGCCATGCGCCAGCTTTCGGGCGGCGCGTCTTCCTTCATCCGCAAGGCGTCGGATGATCTGTACGCCATTCAGGCAGGCGTCGCGGCATGCATCGACTATCCGGAGGAAATTTCAGACGATGAGGCGACGTCGGACATTTCTCCACGGATTCATGCGCTTGCCGATTCGCTCGAAAGCGCCTGCGATGAACGTGCCGCGCGGCTGCTGTCGACCGGACTGCGCGTCGCCATCTGCGGTCAGCCGAATGTGGGCAAGTCGAGCCTGCTGAACGCGCTGCTCGGCGAGGAACGCGCAATCGTGACGGAAATTCCCGGCACAACGCGCGACCTGATTGAAGGCAGCATCACGCTGTCCGGCTGTGTCATCCGCCTGACCGATACCGCCGGCATCCGCGAAACGGACGACCCGGTCGAGAAAATCGGCGTGGAACGGGCAAAGCGTGCCGTCGAGGAGGCAGACGTGCTGCTCGCCGTGCTGGACATGAGCCGTCCGCTGACCGAGGAGGACAAGGCGCTGCTGACGTTGCTCAGGACGCGCACCGGCTGCATCGTGCTGAACAAGAGCGACCTGCCGCCCGTGCTGAAGGAGTCGGACATCGCCGCACTTGCCGGTGGAACGCTCTGCCTGACCGTTGCCGCAAGCCACCCGGAGAGCCTGACGCCGCTCAAGCAGTACCTCACAGAGCAGGCGAAGGTCAGCGATCGTCTCGTGTTGACGCAGCCGCGCCAGATCGAGGCGGCACGCCGCGCCGTCACTGCGCTCCGTCAGGCGGAGCAGACGCTCGAATTGTTCTCGGTGGATTTGACAAGCGTCGATTTGCAGCAGGCACAGGAGGCGCTGTCGGAAATTACCGGCGACTGCGTCGAGGAAAAGCTGCTTGACCAGGTGTTCAGCCGCTTCTGCGTCGGAAAATAAAAGAGCCGCACCAGGCGTTGTGATATGTACCCCCAATACTGGACACCCGGTATTGGGGGTATTGTTATATGA
>CAVANO010000046.1:0-74288 GCA_963590165.1 Anaerovoracaceae bacterium | reverse complement strand
GTTATGGCTATGAAGTCGTCAGAATCTCGCTGAAGGCGCAGACCGTGCTTTTTGCCAAGAGGAAGGAATTACAATGAACTCACTCAATATCATTCAGAAACTATCCAAAGCCGGAAGGATACTCAACAACATCGCATTTATATTTTCGATCATCGGCTTTTGCGGATGCATTGCCGGTCTGCTCAGCTTGCTATCTGAAATAGATGTGACATGTTTACCTAAACAGCTCTATCAGTTTTTCAAAAAAGCCCTCTTCCGTTGTTTCCTCTGCATTGTCCATTTGCTCCTCTGTTTGGATATGGATAGACGGGATGGTGATGACGAACAGGACGCTACTTACATCGACGTTGCGTGCATCGATGAAGGAAGCGTTGGGCACTTTCTCGCCAGTTTTTTCGGCAATAACGTCCTCGATTTTTCCCTGCACGGTGCTGCTCAAATCTGCGGTTTCCGTGCAAAAATCGCTCGTGCCGTCTTTCATTTCCTGTGTGCCGTCTAAAAGGTCGCTGACCCCGTCCGTATAATCCTGCAAGCCGTCATAAAATTTCTGCAAATCGTCCAGCTTTTCGCGCAAGTCGGACAAGGCTCGGTATGCTTCGCCGTTCTCGCCGTTCTCCTCCAGTGCTTTAGCCACGTTGCTCAGGTATTCCTGGCCGCTGCGCTGCTTGTCCTTTTCCTCCGCAATACGCTCGCGTATCTCGTCGGAAGCCATCTGCTCTTCAATATTCTGTTCAATCAGGCTCTGCACAGCATCAGAAGCCATCTGTGTCTCTATGTTCTGCTGAATGAGCTGCTGCACACTTTCGGACTGCATTTGCTGCTCAATCGTGCTTTCCAGTAGGGTTTGGATCTCCGCCGAAGCTAGCTGTGATGCGGTTTCGTCATCGATTTTTTGCTGTACGGTGTCGCCAGCCATCTGCGTTTCAATTTCAGCCGCAATCATGTTCTGCACCTGTTGGCTGTTCATCTGCTCTGTGACGGTGCTTTCGATTTGCGCCTGTACAGCGTCTGTCTTCATTTGTTGGTTGACCAGTGCCTCCACCTCATCGTCCGACAGATTCAAAATCGCATTGCGTATTTTTTGCCGTGCAGCTGCCTCTGCCTGTGTCTCAATTTCCTGACGCGCCGCCTCTTCTGCCTGTGTGCGGACAGTCGGGTCGCTGATTTTTTGTGCAGTCTGCGTGTCAATCATGCCCTGCACTTCGTTGCTTTGCATCTGTTCAGCGGTTTTTGCGTCAATGGTCGCCTGTGTGTCTGCTGAATTCATGGTGGCATCGGTTAATGCATCAATCCTCGCCTGCACCTCGGCGGAAGCCATGCGCGTGCTGACAATCGCATTGATATCGTTCTCCGTAAGCCCCTCCGCGCTGGCAACTGAAATGCGCAGAGAAGTCAGCCTGCGCAGCCAAGAAACCAGTGCATTTTCTTCTTCGGAAACGAACACAGATGTCTCCACTTCGGTGGGTTTGTCAGCCTCTTCCGATGCTTCTGTCTGCTTTGACACTTCCTGCCTGACTGCGTTTCGGATTTCCGTTTCCACGCTGCTGCTCACCTGTTGACGCACCTGTGCGCGCACTGCAGCAGTCACCTGACTGCGTACCTCACTTTCAACGGCTTGCTCAACCTGCGGACGCACAACAGCGATGAGCTGCGCGTTAATCTGCGCCTGTACTTGTGAAGAGGCAAGTTGCTCCTCAACTGCTGCATCGATTTCGGCCTGTACCTCGGCGGATTGCATCTGCTGTTCGACCTGTGTATTGATCTTTTCCTCGCTTGGGTTGCGGATGGCGCTTTCCACTGTCTGCCGAGCCTGTGCCTCGACCTGTGTACGCACTTCCTGTTCAGCGCCCGCCTGTACTTGGGCAGTCACTTCCTGGCGCGCGGCAGCTACCACGGCAGCGCGTACCTGTTCCTCGCCGCCTGCAAGTACCTGACTGCGTACCTGTTCCCGCGCTGCCGCAGTCACCTTGTCCGTCACTTGCTGCAATGCAGCCTCCTTGACAGCTTCCTCCACCTGTTCCAGTGCGGCGCTTTCCACCGCGCTTGCAAGACGACTCTCCGCCTGACGATAGACATAATCATCCACTTTGTCAAGTAATTCGCTTTGCAGGCGAGCAATTTCTGCTGAATAATTTTCGCTGGTTAAAGTATTCAATGTTATGCCAAGCTTATTAAAATCCTCCTCGGACTCCTTCAGCGTGTCGTTGGCGGTTTCATAGACGGCATCCACAAGTTGCTTTGCACCATCCATCAATTCCGTGTTGTGGTCATGCAGTTCTGTCGCGCCGTCTAACAGCTCCTGTGCACCGTCATCCAATTCCTTGCCCGCGTCTATGAGCTTGTCCGTCTGCTCCGTCAGCTCGCTGTCGCTAACCTCAATATCCAACGAAAGCCGCACGCCGTTGATGGAAATGGCATCCATTTCAAAATTTTCTGCATCGGTCAAAACAGAAATAGTTTTTTCCGTGTTCGGCAGCACGATGTAGCTTAATTGGCAGTTCGTGCCAACATTCGCCCGCGTTGCGCCGTCCGCTTCAATCGCATGGCATTTTTCCGTGTCCAGCGTCAGTGTAATCTGCAAGGCATGGCTTTCAAAAAAATCGCCCTGCACGGCAGGATTTTTCCGAATGCTCAAATCAATTTCGATTCGCCCGCTCTGCCCCGCCAGCGCTTCGGCCTCCATCTGCTGACCATCCAGATAATAGGTCACCTCAAACAGCCACGGCAGCTCCTTCGTGTTCAAATTTCCCTGATAATACACCCGTTTCGCATCGCTGTGAAAGTTCACTGTGCCATCTGCATAGGTGATTTCATCCTCTGTGTTCAGGGCGTGTACGGACGAATAATCGCCATAATCCACGATGTCGCCGCCTTCAAAAATGTTGACGGCATACAGTCCATCGACCTGACCGTTTGCATCCAATACACCGTAAATAACCTCCTCCTTGCCGCCCTCGGCCAAGCCGGTGCAGGAAAGCAGCAGACAGAGCGCTGTCACAAGCGCCATTCCTTTTTTTAATCTCATTAATTTTCTCCTCCTTTTACAAACTTCGCACCCTTAGTTGTGCGCTGAATAAGGCCATCCAGCAGATACAGCATGCCCGGCAAGGCGAACAGTACAATGCCCATGGAAAGCAGTGCACCGCGCCCGATGAAAAAGCCAAGCTGACTGAGCAACCCGTGTGTTGAAATAAAGCCCATCAAAAACCCAACCACTGTGAGGGTTAAGCCGGATGTCAGAATGGAAACGGTGACGGAAGAAATCGTCTGCACAACGGCATCCCTTTTCGGGAGGCTCCGACGGAACTCCGTATATCGGTCGGTAAACAGAATGGCGTAGTCCACCGTTGCACCGAGCTGAATGGAAGAAATAATCAGGTAGGAAATGTAGAATACGGACTGATTCGTAAAGTACGGAATGGCCGTGTTGATCCAAATGCCCGTTTCAATGGCCAGCACCAGAATAATCGGCAGGGAGAGTGATTTGAAAGAGAACAGGAGGACAATGAATACGGCGGCAATGGCAATGAAATTCACTTTGCTCATATCCGTCGTGACCGTTTCCTTCATATCGTTCGTGCTGACGCCCTCGCCCGCCAGCAGCCATTCATTCGGATAATAATCCTCGGCGATTTCCCGCACGCGCCTCACCAAGTCAAACGCTGTATCCCCCTCCAAATCCGCCTTGACAGACAGCACAAAACGGCTGTAATGCTCGGACATCAGCTTGGACAGCGTATCCTCTTCCACATATTCTGTCGGAATCACACTGCCGGCATTGTCTGTGTAAGAAATGACGGAGCTTACCTCCGGCAGCTCCTTGAGTGCCGCGGAAAGTGCTTCTTCCCGCGCCGGCGTGCCTCTCTTTACCATCAGCACATAGGTGTCGCTTTTTCCGAAGACTGCTTCTATCGCCTTGATATCTGCACCAAGCTGCGTGTTTTCTCCGAAAATATGGGATGCGCCGTAATAGTAGTTGTTCTGCGCAGCACCCAAGTAGGCGGGAACGCTGATGACGAGCAGCAGGAGCATCGCGGGAATCATCAGTTTGGTCACGCACTTTCCCAAGCACCGGAAGGACGGTACAATGGAACGGTGACGCGTCTTTTCAAGCAGCGTATGGGACAGCAAAATCAAGGATGGAGAGAACAGGAAGACGGTCAACAGGCTGATGACTACGCCTTTGCCCAGCACCAAGCCCATATCCAGCCCGATTTGGAACTGCATCAGGCACAGTGCCAAGAAGCCGATGACCGTGGTCAAGCCGCTGGATAGAATGGACATGGTGGACTTGCACAGGGCTTCCACCATGGCTTCACGCGGGTCGGGCGTTTCCCGGCGGCATTCCTCGAAGCGGTGCAAAAGGAAAATGGAATAGTCCAGCGATACGGCTAATTGCAGGATATTTCCCGCCGCGTTCGACACGAAGGAAATTTCGCCGAAAATCAAATTGCTGCCGCTGTTGATTAAAATAGCCACCCCTAAGCTGCCCAACACAATCAGCGGTTCTAACCAAGAGGTGGTGGTCAGAAGAAGAATCAGCAGCACGAACGCCACGGCACAGACGGAAATGATTTGAATCTGCGTCACTGTACTGGTGGTCGCCACGGCGGTGGACACAGCCGAGCCGCTCATGGCGTTGTCATCGCCAATCAGCGCACGGATGGCATCAACCGCTTCAATGCGCTTTTCATCCTCAATGGTGACAGAAAACAGCGCCGCGCCATCCTGATAATAGGTGGACACCGTGTCCTGGTCGAGCGTTTCCAAAGGCTGCATCACATCCGCTGCATCGTCCAGCCATGTGACTGCAGTCACGCCATCAATCTCCTCCAGCGCCTCCTTATACCTTAGTGCCTCTGCTACGGTAACATTTTTTACCATCACTCTGGCATTCGGCACGCCGCCCTCATATTCCGCATCCATGACATCCAGCGCCACAGAGGAAGCCGTTTCCGGCGGCAAATAGTCGTTCATGTCATAATTTACAGAAATCAGCGGCTGACACAAGGCGCAAAACACCGTCAGTGCCAAGAAAACGGCAACCATGACTTTAGGAAAACGTGTTGTTGCCCGATAAAACCGATGCAAATTTATTCCGCCCTTCTTATTCCCCGAAGTGGCAAAATGCCTCCGCCGCAGCGCAAGCGCAAATCCACGCGCTCCGGCAACAAAAGCCCTTCGCCCGACAGGGAATATAGCTTAATTTTTGTCCGAAGACTCCCACTGAGTGTGCAGCGTCCGTCGGCGAAGACCTTCCCTTCCACAGGATTTTCCGTCTGCATGAGTTGAAGAACGCCGGAAAAGTGTTCTCCGAAAAGCTGAATCAGCAAGTTCCCTGCCCGCTTTCCCATCATCGTATCAAGTTCCACCTGATACGCCCTTTTTTCATACGCTCCGTCTGTTTCAGACATCCGCCTTGCCTCCCTTCGCAACATGGGTTATTATAAGCACGGAAGGCAAGAAAAAAAATAGATAATTGCGGAGGATTGTCCAGCGTTTCACTGAAAAACATTAGGCACTTGCCTAATCATGTCTATTGATTTTTTATGCTCATGCTGTTATCATAACGCTATCTCATGCCGAAGGAACGGGATTTTTGATGAAGCAGCAGGAAATGTCCTTAGCAACCAAGAAGGAATTGGCGGCGGCACTGAAAAAATTGATGGTCGCGAAGCCCATCAATAAAATCACCGTACGGGAGCTTGTTTCCGAATGCGGCATCAACCGGAATTCCTTTTATTATCATTTTGCAGACATCTATGCATTGTTCAAATGGATGATTGAAGCGGAGGCCGTTGAAGTCGTCAAGCAGTATGACCTGATGGTGGACTACCACGAGGTCATTCATTTTGTGCTGGATTATGTGGAAAGCAATCAATATCTATTAACAAATGCTTATAACGCTGTCGGTCAGGCAGGGCTGAAGCGTTTCCTGTATCTCGATTTTATTTCCTGCTTAGGCTCTTTGATTGACCAAGGCGCATTAAAACAGGGCATCACATTGGAGCAAGATTATAAAACATTCATGTGTTCCTTTTATTCCGAAGCCATTGCCGGAACCCTGCTGGACTATATCACCCATCCGCAGTCTTACACCCGCGAAAAAGCCATTTCCTATGTGGAACGCTTACTTCGCAGCACCCTGCCAGCCGCCATTCAGGAGTAAATTTATATGACGATGTTCATATTTTTCTGTACAATAAAATAGATCAGAGCTTTGTGGAGAAACGAACCATGTTTTATGATCTGATATTCCCGCCGCCGCATAGCGTACAGAAATTGCCGGCGTAAAATGACGAACAGACAAAATAAAATGGCGAGATTGCCGGAGAAAGATGGCAGTCTCGCCGATTTATATTGACATGAAAAAGAAGTGAGATTTGCACGCTTCCGGCGTATCCGCCCCATAATCCCCCGACTGGCAACGAACGTCTCACTGTCCTTGTTGCTGGCAAAGAACAGCGGCTCACACAATGTCATCGGTTTATCCGGCAGTTTACACTACGATCTCCACGTATGCTTCGAGCATCCCCGAGGCGCACAAAAGATTCACCTGTCTACTGAAAGGAGTTATGACTTATGAGAAACTATGATCGTGTCCACCCTCGCAAGCCGGAGGGTATTGAGGAAAGAAAGGCTTACATTGTCGGCGGCGGTATCGCAGGACTTTCCGCAGCGGCGGGCATTGAGGCTGCTTCGAATCATCGGATTTCGGCTTATTGTAGTTTTCACCGACGTCCAGTCCGCATTTGCGTTTCACCTGAGATATATACAGGCTTGCTTCCGAAATACCAAGTTGTCGAAGTGACGAAAGATACCTTACTGTATATAGATTTTCAAGAGTAGGACAAGTATGACAGAGTGTGGGATCATGTTACCATCCCGGATGGGCAATTCGAATGGCATATTCTGGATCGGATGACATACATTTGGGCAATGTTTCGGTCGCCCAAATAAAAGTTTACGGCGAGCGTACCATGTTCATCGGCAAATCTCAGTCGCTGGAATATGAACTCTGGCCTGCCAATGCCACCGACAAAACCGTAACCTGGTGTTCCAGCAATCCCGAGGTTGCCACGGTGAACGAGTACGGCGTGGTTACCGCTGTGTCAGCCGGCAAGGTTACTATCTATGCTACCGGCGGCAATGGCAACCGCGACTCCTTGATAGTAACCGTATATGCAAAATAATCGTAACCGCCCCATAATCCCCTAGCTCGAAACCATCATAAAAGCGCAGTTCCCGTTATGTCGAGAACTGAGCTTTCATATTTCAGACGATGCAAGTGTTTTTGTTTTGTGTGCTGTCACATAAGTGGGAGGATTCTATCAAAAAGATAATATTAACCTATCATTAAGCTATGAAAGCACCTACCCAAGGGATGCATGGTTCAAGTATAATCAGGCTATCAAAAACGGTGGGATTTCACACAAAAATGTGCATCCTGCCGTGAGGAGGAGGTACTTTATGAAGGGATTACTCAAAATCTTCCAAAGGTTTTTCTGCGCGGCGCTTGCGGCAAGCATCATGCTTTGCGGCACGTTCGGCTGTGCGGAATCAGCTGTTTCCAGTGATGGCCGCTATTACGCGGATTACAACAGCTATGAAAGTGCCCTGCAGGCTGCGGCCGAAATTACAGAGCAGGTTGCTGCAGAAGGTGAGATTCTGCTGAAGAATGCTCATGGTGCACTGCCTATGGTCAACGGCGGACGGGTCACCGTATTCGGCATCAGCCAGGTGAACGTCATTGGTGCAGGTTCCGGCGGAAATTTTTCCTCCGGCACTGGCGGCATGAGCATCGCCGATGCGCTTGAGGATGCCGGCTTTGTGGTGAATGAACGCATCACCGATGCTTACAAAATGATCAACTCGACGGACCGCGGCAATGAAACGCCAGCATTGTCGCTGATTCAGGGCAACAGATACTATGAGCAGAGCTATTCCAACCACAAGGATGCAGCGTTCATCATTATTTCTCGTGACTGTGCTGAGGGCGCTGATAAGTCGGTCAACACCGGCGAGCTTTCTGCTGCGGATGCGGCTGAGTTCGATGCGGCGAAAGCATACGTTGCTGGAGACGTATGCGTGAAGGAAGGAATTGCGTACAAATTCATTGCGGAGCATGAAGGTGCATGGGAGGAGGATGACGTCAAGCAGACGTACAGTCAGCTGAAGCATGCGTATCCTGCAACAGTGGATGGCGTTGCGTACAAGCATGAGCTGCAATTCACTGACAGCGAGGAAGATCTGATTCAGTATGTCGAGTCACTCGGCTTCAAAAAGATTATCCTGTTGATGAACACCTCCAACAATTTCGAGCTGGCAGATGCGCAGGCGGATGAAAACATCGATGCCATCCTGTGGCTTGGGCGTCCCGGCGCGGATGGCCTCAAATCCTTTGCCAAGATTATCACCGGCGAGGTGAATCCCAGCGGCATAACGGTTGACTTGTTCTTTGCGGACTTCACGAAGGATCCCACGTGGCAGAACCTGATGCGCAACGAGCAGACCGGTTCAAGCAGCACGTATGCTACGGCGGACGGCAGTTTTGCAGCAAAGGGCGTGGAGTACGAGGAAGATATCTACATGGGCTACCGCTATGCAGAAACGGCAGCGAATGAGGCAGATTACACGTCCTTCGATTATGATCGGGACGTTGTTTATCCCTTCGGCTATGGTCTGAGCTATTCTTCTTTTGCTTTTAACAACCTGACGCTGTATGCGCTTGAAGACGGAAAACAGGTGCCGATTGATGAGGTCGCGAACCTTGAAGAGAAACTTGCATCCTGTGAAGGCAACATCGCCGAAATCAAGCAGCTTGTTGCAAAGGTTGAAGTGGAAAACACCGGTAAAGCTGCCGGCAAGCAAACGGTTCAGGTGTATGTGAACGCACCCTACCGGAATGCTGAAGTTTCCACACAGAAGGCGTATGTCGTGCTGGCGGGTTTCGGCAAGACCGACATGCTTCAACCTGGTGAGAAACAGACGGTTGAAGTGACTCTGAATGTGCAGGATTTCGCCTCCTACGATGCCAAAGATGTGCTGGGAGTTGGCAAGGGCTATACGCTCGAAGGCGGCACGTATAACGTGATGGCACTTTCTGACTCCCATGCTTGGAATGAACAGTACGTCAGCGAAGGCAAGGGCTTCGGCGCATCTGCCTCGTTTGACCTGAGCAGCAGCATTCTGCTTGGGCTGGATGATTACACGGACAATCCGACCAGCAATTTGTTCTCCGCGGAAAACGGCATGTTCTATACCCTGCGCGATAACAGCAATGCTTCCGCGGAAAAGACGGGCGACTGGGGAAACGATACGGCTGCCTTTAATGCGAACAGCAATGATCCCATGACGCTGATGGTGCGCGGCGCGTTTGCATCGACACAGCCCGAATCGCCCACTGCAGATGCGTTGCTCATCTCTGATGAGTTTGCTGAAATGTACAGCTATTGGTATGATTTCGTGCTTGATGGCGTGACGGATACGGATGGCTCGGTATTGGTTGATCCTGCGGATTACGCCGATGCTGAAACGACGGATGACAGCGGAAGCTATGTTGAAAAGAGCAACATGCCCTGGCTGGAAAAGGTCAATGAGATCATGGACACTGAGCGTTTCGCTGCACTGACCCAGGCAGCGGAAGCCGGAAATCAGCTTTGCAGCCTGTCGGCGATGTCTGGCATCGACCCGATCGGGCAGGAAACGCTGACGACGGATGACACAACTGTGGAAGCATTCATTGGCAAGACCGGTCAGCAGGCATGGGACCTTTTCCTGAACAGCCTGACATGGAATCAGCTGGTGGACGTCGTGACCATGCAGGCAACGAATGCCGATACGCAGCCCGGCGGCAGCTATCTGGATGTTGGTATCGAGGGCAACGGCACGATGAGCGGTGTTGATTCCCCACTGAATCTAAACAGCACGTATCAGTTTGCGGACAATCCTTCGCTTGCTGCTACCTTCAACGTGGAGCTTGCAACGCGTCAGGGCGAGGTCATCGGCAATATCGCACTGGTGAAGGGATATAACCGCTGGTGGGGTCCGACCGTGAACCTCCACCGCAGCCCGTTCTCCGGCCGTGCGCACGAGTATTTTTCCTCTGACCCATTCCTGACCGGCAGCATGGCGTATCGCGAATGCGCCGGTGCACAGAGCCGCGGTCTTGCGTGCTGCCCGAAGCATGCCATTCTCAACGAGCAGGAAACTGACCGCTCCGGTCTGATGACATTCGCGTCCGAACAGGCAATCCGCGAGCTTTATGCAAAGCCGCTGCAGATGCTCCTGCAGGAAGGCGAAGGCATGGGTGCAATGGGTGCAATGAACCGCATTGGTACGCTGCATAACTACGGCAATTACAATTTCATCACAGGCTTGCTCCATGATGAATGGAACATGCGCGGTTCCTACACTACCGACATGGGCGGCTCCCATGGCACGATGAATCCGGAATTGATGATTCGTGCCGGTCTGAACGACGTAAACAACGGCAAAAGCTACTTCTCCATCGGCGAATGGGATGCGACGCTGCGCGGTGGTCTGGGTGATGTCAAGGTTGCTGTCGGCACGGACTATGAGCGCGAAAGTGCCGTTCAGTGGTACACAACCCGTCAGGCGGCCACATGGGTGCTGTACATGCATGCAAACAGCGCCATGAACAAAAACGGCTATGATACCTCGGCATGGATGTCTGTTCAGCTTGAGAACGCCATGCAAGGCTCTGATTACGCAGGCAGCGCAGCCATGCCGGATTCTATTCCTGCGGCAAACGTGGTATATACGGCAGAAACCGAACTTCCTGCCGGTTTGATGCTGAATGAAAACACAGGTGCTGTGACCGGAACGCCTGCTGTCTTCGGTGATTACAGCTTCGTTGTGTCTGCCAAAATCGACAGTTGGCTGACGGCATCCTGCACCTGTACGATGTCCATTGCTCCGGCATTTACGCTCGATGCGCTGGTGGCGGACGAAGCATATGAGGTCGAAAACAACACCATTGAGGCATATGTCGGCGATGAAATCGTCATCGATGCACTGAGCGAGAATATCACAGCAGTTCCGCTGACGGCCAATGAGATGTACCTCCGGCTGGTCGGCGTGGAGATTGTCACCGGTGCGACGGTTGAATACTCCGTGACCGGTGAACTGCCTGAGGGACTGGAAATCGATGAAAACGGCACAGTCAGCGGCTTCCTCGATGTCGATGAGGGCTCGTATCAGTTCACCATCGTGGCGACACATACAGTTTACAGCAGCTGCCTGCGCAGCGCAGACGGCAGCATTGCTGCGGTAGCGATGGGACCTGTGAACGGCGTCATGACCCGTACGGATTACGAAATTCCTGTAACCATCATTGTAAAGTAAAGGTAATACCGCACTGCAGTAGGGCGGGTGCTCTGGGAGAACCCGGGGCATCCGCCCGTTTCCGAATGCTGCAGCGCTTTTTATGCCGAAAGCCGAGGAATAACAGATGAATGAAGCAAAAAAGCTCTGGAAGACTGCTGTATTGTGTGCAATGTGTCTGCTGCTTTTGTGCAGCTGCAGCGAACAGACGAAGGATGCACCTGCCCAGACCGGCTGGGTGGTGACCTTCAACCTGAATGACCGTGAGCAACCTGTTGTTCAGGTGATTGCCGATGAAACCGGTCATGTGCAGCAGCCGGAAGATCCTGTCCGGGAAGATTACACCTTTACCGGCTGGTATGAAAGCAAGCGCTGCGCAGGGGAGCCGTTTGATTTTACGCAGGAATTGCATGAGGATGTCTTTCTTTATGCAGGCTGGGCAACGACAAAAATCCGCATTACGCTCGATTTCGGCATAGCGGATGAAGCAGCACAGACATTGAACATCGAATGCGGCACGCTGCTGGACGAAACAGCACTGCCTGAGGTGCCTGCACCTGAAAATTCGATATTTGCCGGCTGGTGCCTTGATGCTGCCTGCATGATGCCGGTGGATTTCAGTCAGCCGTTCACGAAAAACACAACGCTGTATGCCTGCTGGCAAAGAACAAAAATCACCGTTCACTTCGACCTCGGTTATTATGGTGCCGAAGCAATTCAGGATCAAATCATTGACCTGACGAAGGATGAAACGGTACAGGAACCGGAGACGCCTGCTCGCGGCGATGAGGGGGATTACCGATTTGACGGCTGGTATGTTGGCAACGGCAAAAATCGGCAGCTATATGATTTTACTTCCGTGCCCGAAGAAGATATGACGCTTTGCGCAGCGTGGACGCAGCTGCGCGCTACCGTTACCTATGATCTCGGCGATGGTACGACGGAAACTGAGAAGGTTAGAATTGGAAAGAACGCCCGAAAATACGACCGCATCCAGCGTGAAGGATATACGTTTAACGGCTGGTATTACGATCAGAAGCTGACCAGTGCTGCTGACATGGCACAGCTGGAAATCACAGGCGATTTAACCGTATATGCCTCATGGACGGCACTGCCGAGAACTATTACCTATGATTATAATTATGACGGTGCACCCGAATCCGTTACCGTTGAAGCCGCTTACGGCATGATCATGACCGAGCCGGAGGAACCGACCCGTGAAGGTATGGCGTTTACCGGCTGGTATACGGATAAACGCTGCAGAAAACCGTTTACCTTCGGTGGCATGCTAACGGAGGATGTAAAGTTGTATGCTGGCTGGGGTGAAAAAGGGGCGGAAAGCCAGAGCAACAGCTGCGTGCTTACCTTCTACAGCAACGACGGCACGGATGATATTTACAGGAAAGAGGAGGTTGCCCGAAACAAGTTCTCCGCGATGCGTACAGATGGCGTGACGTACCCAGTCCGCGAAGGCTATCAGGCATTTGGCTGGTATACTACGCCGGATTGCCAGTCAGGCACGGAATTCGATCCGAACAGCCGCATCAAGGAAAACATGGATCTGTATGTGTGCTGGAAGAAGGCGTATGTATTTGAGGCGGAGCTGACGCAACTGACAGACATTCCGATCGGCGATACAGGCAAGTATGAAGATAAGCTTGGGTTTGGCGAATCGTCCAATCCAAAGGGACTGTACCTGATTGAATGGGATTGCTACAATGCCGGTGCCAGCAATGACTATTATGTCAGCTACCTGTACAACCCCGGCAGCTATCTGGAATTCTGCATTACTGCTTCTGAGAATGTCACGAATGCGACACTTGTGCTGCGCCTGACACCGGAACTGCATGACATGTATTTCCTCACCGGCGGCGAGGACGGCACAGCAGCCGAAAAGGACGGCTACAAGGTGTACGTGAATCCGGTTTATTCCTTTAACAGCATTGTCAACAAGGAACAGCTGGAGTCCTATGAGCAGATGTTCACGCTGAATGCCGATCTGACCGGCGCAGTTACAAAGGATCAGGATCCGAACTATTCCACAAAGCGTGCCTTCGAGGACTACACGATTACGTCGTCGCTGAATCTGCATGAGGGCAGCAATATCATCCGGTTGGTAACGGACAACAATCACGACTATGGCGGTTCCATGCATGCGGCGGCGCCTATGGTGGACTGTATCAAGATTTACGCGGATGCAGAGTTGACATGGACGGAAGGGTGCGAATATACGTCCAATCTTGATGGAATTGATGCACGCTGGCCTGCGAAACAGGCAGCAGAATAATGGAGGAAGGCAATATGGCGAATCAAAAGAAGAATCGGGCAGTGCCCATGCTGACCATGCTGTCTGCAGTTTGCAGCCTGATCGGGCTGTTTCTGTATTGTCAGTACGGCACCAATAAGCTTTGCCCTGAGCTTCTGATGCCTTGTATCGCGGCAATGATTGTTTCCGCATTGCTGGGCATCGTGCTGGCAGCAGTTAGCTTTGCGGGCAAACATGCGCTTTTGCTGCGCTATGTGCTGCATCTGTCATCGATGACAGCTTTGGCAGAGTATATCGTTTCTCAGCTCAATTATATCGCAAATGTCATCTACGGGGTAGACGGCAATTCTTTTTCGCTGGTGATGATGCTGACCCTATCAGTGCTGCTTGCTGGATGGCTGGCTGCGCTTTTAGCCGCGGTCATTCAGCGCAGGGCAATGAAATACGGCCCGGCGGACATGGAGGTGTAAGCAATGAAGAAACAGAATTCTGTCTGGCGCTGGATGAAGGCTTCTGCATGGCTGTCAACACTGCTGACGCTTGCGCTCGTTGCAACGCAGGCGGTTGCATCGTATGCGCCGGTCATCAATTCGACCTTGAGTACAGCAACGAGTCAAATTGTCGGTCTGAATGACAGCGCTGTCTACTATCCTCAGGAATATACCGATGCTGTTGAGGCAGCAAAGTACATCAACAGCATATACCGAGAGGCGGAAGCAGAAGGCCTGGTGCTGCTCAAAAATGACAGCGGTGCAGCACCCCTGCAAGCCGGCAGCAGCGTCAGCTTGTTTGGGACGGCCTCTGTTTATATCAACTGTTCGACGCAGGGTGTTCGGAACAAGGAGGACAAGACGGATTATCCCACATTGCGTCAGGCGTTGGAGGCTGACGGCGTGCATGTGAACGAAACACTGTGGGATTTCTATGCGACTGGTGCAGGGTCGTCCTACGGTGTTACCCGAACTGCAATCAACGAGGTGCCGTGGAGCCGCTTTCCGGAGGAATTGAAGGGTACATTCTACGGCGATGCTGCGATTGTGGTGTTGACCCGTGAAAATGGTGAGGGTGAGGATCAGCTTGCAGGCGGCTTTGACAACACGGAGGACGGCAGCTATCTGTCTATCTCAACCGAGGAACGGGAACTCTTGACGCATCTTACACAGCTCAAGCAGGAAGGCAGATTCGGCAGGATCATCCTGCTGCTGAATTCTGCACTGAATATTCAGGTTGACTTCCTCAGCAATCCGGAAATTGATATCGATACGGTGATGTGGATCGGCAATACCGGCTCGTCGGGCATTTATGCGGTTGCAGATGCGTTGGTCGGCAAGGTGAATCCTTCCGGGCGATTGTCCGCATCCTTCGTGAAGGACAACTTCTCGTCGCCCGCGATGGCGTCCTGGCAAGATAACTTCGGCATGACGGTTACGCAGCAGTATGAAGGCGATATTTCCTCGCTGGCATCCTCGCAATTCAACTATTATGCCTATGCAGAAGGAATTTATGTCGGCTACCGCTATTATGAGACACGGTATGAGGATACTGTGATGAATACAGATGGCGTCGGCGATTATGTCTATTCGCAGAATGTTGCTTATCCATTCGGCTATGGCTTGAGTTACACGACGTTTGATTATGCAGACTTCCGTGTCACCCGCAATGAAGATGGCACGTATCAGGCATCGGTTACGGTGACAAACACGGGCAATGTCAGCGGCAAGCATGCGGTGGAGGTTTATCTGCAGAAGCCCTATACTGCCTACGATGCGGAGAACGGCATCGAAAAGGCATCTGTTGAGCTCGCTGGCTTTGAAAAAACGGCAGAGCTGGCACCGGGTGCGTCGGAAAGAGTTTCCGTCACGGTGGATGACGCACTCTTTGCCTCCTATGATTCAAATGGCGCAGGAACCTACATACTCGATGCAGGAACTTATTATCTTGCAGTCGGCAGCGATGCACACGATGCGCTCAACAACATCATGGCAGCAAAGGGTCTGACTGGCATGACCGATGTGCAGGGCAATCTGGTTTCCGGCAGACCGGAGTTGGCGGCAACTGCATTGGTGCAGGATCAGCTTGACTGCACAGCGTATGCCTTTTCGTCTGAGACGGGTGCGGAAATCTATAATCAGCTGGACAGTGCCGACATGAACCGCTATGATGGTGCAATGACAAATCATGTGACCTATGTCAGCCGCAGCAATTGGGAGGGCACATTCCCGCAGCGCAGCATAAGCTTCACCGTGAACAAGTATATGTTGGAGGATTTGCAAAACATCACGACGGAGGACTTCGCACGGAAAGCGTATCGGACTGTACGTACCATGCCTTCGCAGGGCATCAGCGGCGAAATGACGATTGCCTCTCTGCGTGGCGTTCCGATAACGGATGAACGATGGGATAAACTGGTCAGCCAAATCAGCTTTGAGGACATGAATCGTCTGCTGACAACCGCAATCTGTAATACGGCTGGCATATCTTCCGTTGCGAAACCCGAAACGAAGGATTCTGACGGGCCTGCCTATGTGAAGGAAACGAATGCATCGCAGAACGGCGCGGATACAGCCTGCCGTCTGCCGAGCGAAGGTGTGCTGGCTTGTACCTTCAATGCTGCATTGATTCGCTGTGTGGGCGAGGCGTTCGGTATTGATGCGCAGGTTTCCGGCGTGAATGGCATCTATGCGCCCGGCATGAACATCCAGCGCACGCCGTTCGGCGGCAGAAACAGCGAGTATTATTCCGAAGACCCCGTGCTCAGTGGTCTTGCTGCAATGGCGGAGGTGCAGGGCATTCAGAGCAAAGGCATCATTGCCTATGCGAAGCATTTTGCCTTCAATGAACAGGATACTCACCGGGACGGTGCTTGTGTTTGGCTGAATGAACAGGCAGCGCGGGAAATTTATCTGCGTCCCTTTGAATATGCGGTTCGTCCGTCCATGGGCAATGCACATGCTGTCATGTCTGCCTTCATTCGTCTCGGCACAACGTGGGTCAGTGCACACGAAGGGCTCATTACTCAGATTCTTCGGAATGAATGGGGCTTTGACGGCTATGTCATTACAGACTATGCGGGCGGCGGTCTGCAGTACATGACGCTGCTTGACGGTATCATGGCAGGAACGGATTGCTGGCTGCTTAACGGCGAAATGAGTTTCAGCCAGTATCAGAACAATCCAACGGTTGTCAGCGCCATGCAGCAGGCGACAAAGCACATTTTGTATACAATTGCAAATTACTGCAATGTTATGAACGGCATGGATACAGGAACGCGCGTTGTGCAGGTGATCCCGTGGTGGCAGGTAGCAATCTATGGCGCAGATGCATGCATTGCGGTGCTGCTGCTCATTAGCCTGACCATGCTGCTCATCAGCAGAAGGAAATCGAGGAGGAAGATGTAATGATTCAGAACCCGATTCTTCCGGGATTCAACGCCGACCCGTGCATCTGCCGCAAGGGCGATGATTTCTTTCTTGCAGTTTCGAGCTTCGAGTGGTTCCCGTGCATTCCGATTTATCATTCACGCGACCTGAAGCATTGGGAGTTATACAGCCATGTCATTACCGATGAGTGTCAGGCGGATTTGCGGGGACTGCCGAGCGCAAAAGGAGTCTGGGCACCCTGCCTGACTTATTGCGAAGCGGAGGATACCTTCTATGCGGTCTATGGCATCATGCATTCCATGAACGCACGGTATTTCGATGTGGACAATTACCTCGTCTCCGCAAAAGATCCGCGCGGCCCATGGAGCACACCTGTTTATCTGCATTCCTCCGGTTTTGACGCCTCCTTGTTTCATGATGATGACGGCAGAAAATATGTTGTGGCGCTCGATTGGGAAACGCGCGACGGTTATTGTAAGCCGGGTGACATCTGCATGGCGGAATATGACCCGAAGAAGGGTCACATCATGGGAACGCCGCGAAGAATCTGGCACGGTGCCACGCAGCGCGGATGTATGGAAGGACCGCACCTGACGAAGCACAACGGCATGTATTATCTGATGTGCGCCGAGGGCGGAACCGGCTATGGACACTGCGTTACTATGGCCAGAAGCGGCAACCCGTGGGGACCGTATCAGGCTGACCCGAATGGTGTCCTGCTTACCTCTCAGCCTGAAGATTTTGATGCGCATCTGGAGACCGACCACCTCAAGCCGCGTTTCTATAATCCGTTGCTTCTCTTACAGAAGGCAGGGCACGGCAGCTATACGGATATACCGTCAGGCGAAACGTATATGGTGTTCCACTGTTCTCGACCGATGCGTCCAATTCTTGCGGAGCAGCCTTCGCTTCGATGTGTGCTGGGCAGGGAAACGGCCATCGTCAGAATGCGTTGGACAACGGATGGATGGCTGCGCACGGCAAACGGCAGTATTTTAGTTCCTGAGCAGACGGAGGAAAGCAACCTGCCGCCCTTTGCACCTGCACAACTTCCCGCCTGTGATGATTTTGCGGACAGAAGGCTTGGCATTGGATATTATACGCCGCGCATTGATGCGGCAGGGTTTGCGGACACGGTCACGCGTCCTGGCTGGGTCTGCTTGCGCGGACAGGAGTCGTTCTGTTCGCAGAATCGGGTGAGTTTGCTGGCACGCAAACTGACATCCCTGCGGACGACGGTCACGACCAGGCTTGACTTTCATCCGGAAGTGTATCAGCAGACAGCAGGGCTGCTGGTCTACTACGACAACATGAACTGGCTTCTGCTGGGCAAAACGTGGAGCGATGGACTGAATGCACCGGCACTGGTGATTACGCATGTGGAGAACGGCATGAAGCGTGATTGCCTTGGCGAGGGCATCCAGGTAGGGGATGAGCCGATTCATTTGCGGATTGTCATTCAGGATAATGAAATCAGACTATTTTGGTGTCAGGACGGAAAAGCCTTCGCGCCCATCGGCAGCACGTTTGAAACATCACGCTTTTCGGATGAATACAGCCGCTTCGGGGAATTTACAGGCACCTTTATCGGCATTGGCTGCGAAGATCGGATGTTGAAAAAGAAATGTGCGTATTTTGATTTCCTTGCCATTGAATCGGACAACTGAGGAGGCGAGCCTATGGAGAAAATCAGAGGAACAAACCTTGGCAACTGGCTGGTGCTGGAAAAGTGGATGAGCCCTGAGGTGTTTACAGGAACACAGGCAAATGATGAAATCTGGCTGAACCGCGATCTGCCTCATGACGAACTGACAAGGCGGATGAAGCACCATCGGGATACGTACGTCACGAAGGATGATTTTGCTGCCATTCATAATCATGGACTGAATATGGTTCGCATCCCGGTGCCATATTTTATTTTCGGCGACCGACTGCCGCTCCTTGGCTGCATTGAATATCTGGATCAAGCGTTCGATTGGGCTGAGGAATACGGACTGAAAATCCTCATTGATCTGCATACTGTTCCTGGCAGTCAGAACGGCTATGACAACGGCGGACTGACCGGTGTCTGCAAATGGTGCAAAAATCCGCAGGAGGTGGCATTTGTCCTGACGGTTCTTCGTCGGCTGGCAGAGCGCTATGCAAATCGTCAGGGGCTGTTCGGCATCGAAGTGCTCAATGAACCGATCAGCTGGCTGGTATATCGGACGGCTCCATCAACCGGTCATGCGAGGGATCGTAAGGAGGCGGAAGGTTCAGGTCACGTGCCGACCGAGTTCCTGAAGAGCTTCTATCGGCAGGCATATGAACAAATTCGGAAAATTCTACCGGAAGAGAAGGTCATTGTCTTCAGTGACGGTTTCCGGCTTAGCAAGTGGAAGGATTTTTTCCAACGCGAAGGCATGAAGAATGTTATGCTGGATACGCATAATTACCTCTATGCCATGGAAACATTCATCCCAATTCCTGCAATGTGGATATACAAGCTGTTTGTGGGTCTTGAACGCAGGAACATCCGGCACGCGATGAAGTACACGCCCGTTTTGGTAGGAGAGTGGTGTCTGGAATGCCGCCGTCCCTATGCGATGGCACGCAGGCACGGTAAGACCCGAAAACAGCAGGCGGAAATTGCAAAGCGGGAATATCAGAAAATCGCAAGCCTGCAGACGCGTGCATGGGAGACGTCCGCAGGTTGGATCTTCTGGAATTATCAGATGTACCGGGATGCTTCTGCACCCATTCTGGGGGATGGTCAAAACGACACACATGGCACTTCGATGGATGGATGGGCACTGAATCGCTGCTGGCTGCATGGCTGGTGGAATGAAGGCTGATGGATTGCATTTTGCAGGGAAGGAGGTTATACTATCACTGCAGAAAGAAAATTCACAAGGATAGGGAGTCAGATGAAAGTGGTTGAACGGGATAAGCAGCACTACGAGAGCATCACTCCGGATACCACAACGCAGACGCATTATGAACTGTCTGTCAAAGATAAAAGCTATGTGCCGATGCACTGGCATAATGCGCTGGAGTATATCAGTATTCTGGAAGGAGAGCTGACGGTGGAGCTTGACGGACGAAAGATCGAGCTGCATGCAGGCGACTTGATGATCTTTAATCCAAACGAACTGCATGCCACGACAAGTCTGACGGGCAATACGGCCGTGTTGATTCAGGTGCCGTCCGATCCGCTTGGCAAGGCATTTCAGCTGAACTTGAACCGCCAGATTGTCTATCATCCGCACACGAAAAATGCGGAAAAGCGCGCTGTGATCGATGAAATCCGAGCATTGATGTTTGAAATGAAGGAGCTGGAGGAAAAGCGCCCCTACGGCTGGATCATTCAATTCGAGTATCGCAATTTGCAGATTATCTACAAGATCTATGCCACGTTTTCTCAGCCGCTTTCGGATGCCGAGCTGCGTGGCAATGCGCGAAACCGTGAGCGGATTGCTGCTGTTATCGCCTATACGCAGGAGCATTACGCCGAGCCGATTTCTCTTGATGAAGCAGCTGAATTGACGCATTTGCAGAAAAATTATTTCTGCCGCGTCTTTCGGAACACGGTAGGATTAACCTATCAAAACTACCTGAATGAACTGCGCCTTGCAATGATTTACAAGGATTTGCTCGTTTCCGATAATACGCTGACCGATTTGCTTCAAAAACACGGTTTCACGAATTATAAGCTGTTCAGAACCATGTTCAATCGGCGCTTCGGATGTACACCGGGCGAGTTGCGCAGGCAAAACAAGCTATAAGGCATAATATGGCTAGAAAGAAAGATAGGTTGGCGTGGTCAACCCGTTGATTTTGAGCATCGGTCCGTATTTGATGTCCCCCTGCCAGAGGTCATTCCGGTGCACACGCTGAAAGCGTTGAGAACCACAGGATGGGTCGCGATAAATTTTCATCATCCCTGACGAGAATCCTTCGCGCTGAAGGGCATCCTGCAATGTCGTGCGTTTCAGGAGCCCCGGTTCAGCCTTGCCTTCCATCTCAAGAATCCGGATGATTGTATGTATAGTCGACTGCTACGCCAATTGAAACTCCGATCTCTTGATTTATTATACCACATCTCGTTTCTGCACTTCTCCCTTCTTTTTCATGACAATATAAATCGGCGAGACTGCCATCTTTCTCCGGCAATCTCGCCATTTTATTTCGGCTGTTCGTCATTTTACGCCGGCAATTTCTGTACGCTTTGCGGCGGCAGGGATACTCAAGCTTTAATCTAAGCATTTCTGCGTAGTAATTTTAGCTTTTATTAGCTTATTTTAATAGCTATTATCCTTATTCCATGTCGTCTTTTACATTTTGCTATCAAAAAGCTATCACGGGATGCTATCAATAGCAAAAGCGGTGGTCTGGAAACGATCATATGATACCATTGTCCGGAAGTTCTTGCAAGGGGCTTGCAGTTTCTTTTCCATCTTCCCAGCCTTCTTGTAATGTTTCCGGCGAACGCTTAAGGATGCAGTAATCACAGTTCAACGGTTTGCTTTCGTTCGCACTCCCCCATGGACTGTATCATCACAATGTCGACATCCCACTACGCGTGTCCCGATTAGCACCATAGCAGCCGATCATCTCCCGCTGCTTTTGCCATGGTTTACGGATAGTTTCGACTTCTTCTGGACTCAGCATCCCGAGTGCTGCTGTATGCATCTGCGCAAACATCGCATCAACCCGCATGGTGGATTAGTACATCTTTCACAGTTGAAGACGATTGGGGTTCAGCACAATTCAGCAACGCCGTGGAATTGTGCAGTGTTACCTTGAGTCATTTACTCTGCTTCCACTGCAAAATGAATCTCATCCAATTGTACATATCCTGCAAGTACCTTTATGATCACCGTCCACTCTTCACCCCTTTCAAGGAGAGCAAGCTGCTGATGGTTCGCCTTTCCCGGCACACGAATGAGATTTGTTTTGTCTGACATTTTCTCGTCATGTCGGCAGGTGATCTCTAATTCTGCATTTTCGTAGCCTCTTCCATCCATTTGAACAAAGCACCGTTCCTTGACATCGCGAATCGTATAGGAAACTCGCTCGTTCTTCCGAAGTTCCAGGCAAAGATCCGTCAACGGGCTCGCAGGGCGAAGTGTTTCTCCAGTCGGAACAATTTCAATCTGCTGCGGCATAATGCCCGGGCGTAGTGGCATTTTCATGTCTTCCTCGGTGCGGTAGGCAAAGGCATTGCCATAAGCCCAGCCCGTTCCGACAGCACTGCCTTGGTCAAAACCGACTGCAGGCAAACTGATTCCCGGCTGACGGAGGTCATATTGATTGTGCTGGCGGTCAATCCTGCATCTGCATAACTTCAGATTTTCCAGGTATTCATCCATAATCCGTTGCGATTCCGCATAAGAAGGTCGTGCTTCGCCTCGGCGAATGAAGCCTCGAATTCTTTCCCACTCCTTCGGCAGCGGATAACGAGCTGCGCCTCTGGCATGCTCGAGCGGGTCATCCGCAATTTTCCATGTAAACAGGCAATAGCCAATATCATATGTTGCAGCAATTTCATAGAATATTGAATTGCTAACCGGGTTGCTTCCGCCTTCACCAATCCAAATCGGAACATTGCATGCGATGCTTCTATCCAAATAGCGGTACAAAGTCCGCGCTTCCGGCGAAAAATCATAATAGTGAATATGAATGCACCAATTATGATACTGCGGATCATAGTCATGGTCAAAAATATCCATATCCATGGCAAATATACTACCTTCCAGCGTCACCATATGATGAACATCATACTTGCGAATCCGTTCAACTGCTTCATCATAGAATTTGACTAGTTCTGGCAAATATTTGCGGCAATCCGGTCCAGACAGCGGCTCGTTCAGGAGATCCCATCCGCCGATAATCCAACGGTCATGGTATCGTTTTGCAAGTTCCTCCCAAATCAGTATCGACCTCTCGCGGCTTTCCGGCTCCATGAAAGTATGCGGTCGATTGTCCAGACCGTCATCGCAAGCCAACGCTGATTGTCCACCCGGTGCTCCATGCATATCAACAACGACATACATCCGGTAATTTTCGCACCAGTCAAACACTCGCTCAAGAAGTTCGAAGGTTTCCTCCACCCACTCAATGCCGGGTTCTTCTTTCAAAAGCAATCGTGCGCTGACTGGCAGACGGATCGAGTTATATCCCATTTCCGCAATTGCCCGGATATCGTCCTCCGTAATGTAATTGTTGCGCCATTCCCGAACGAAATGCTTTGCATACTCCGTTCCACACAGCTCGCGCACAGTTGCCTCCACCGTCCTGCCACGTTCAAAGCGCCTCGGCAGCGCAAAGTCTGTAAACTTCCCCACCTCGACAAATAACGGAACGCCACCATTCATATATCCTTCCGGATTCAACCATCCGCCAAGTGCCCAGCCCCGAAGAATAACCTTTTCTCCGTTTCCGTTTACCATCTTTCTTCCTTCCGTGTGAAGGAAACCATTGACCCGTTCATGAGAAAACTGATTCATCTTGCTCCTCCTCATCATCCATGAACCATCAAAAGACATATTGACCACTTAACAGCGTTCTTGTTTCACCATTCAGTGTCACCTCTGCTTCTGCACCGAACGGAATTTCAATTTCATAAGAAATTCTTTCATCATCCGCATACCGCCACATCACCCGATAGCGCCCTGCCGCAGTATTCAGCATCATGTCCGCAAACTTCAAGCGTCGATCTGGATGTGGCTTAATCGAAGCTCTCCTGTATCCCGGCATCAGCGGGCGAATTCCGCACACATCGGCATAAACCCAGCCTTCAATGCTGCCATAAGCATAATGATTCAGGCTGTTCATTCCTTCCGAATTCATATGACCATCCGCCTCAACCGAATTCCAGCGTTCCCAGATTGTAGTCGCACCCATGTTGACTGCATACAGCCAACCGGGATATGACTCATTCAACAGCAGACTCACTGCCGTATCATTTTGTCCGCCCTTTGTCAGCGCCGGGCACAGAAAAGGCGTTCCGACAAATCCAGTGTTCAGATGACCGCCATTATTCTGAATCATCTCAGCCAATTTTCTGCCGTGCTCCGCGTTATTCGCCGGATCCAGTCCAAAGGCAATAATCATTGCTTCCGCCGTTTGCGTTTCGCAGGTGCTGTTTCCTTTATCTAAATATTTCCTGCTAATCGCTTGACGAATCTCTGCCGCAAGAACGCCGTACTTTTCTTCATCCTCCGATTTCCCCAGATCATGTGCAGCGTGGGTAAGCAGCTCTGCGCACTCCATATAATACACACTTGCAATAAAATAAGGATCCGTTGCGCCCAGCGGTCCAGGCTGCGGATTGTCCAATGCAAGCCAATCTGCAAAATGGAAACCATCGTGGATAAGCCTTTCTCTGCCGGTGCGTTCATCTCGTGCCCACTGGTAGTCCACCCATGCTTTCATGCCCGGATAACATTCTGCCAGCAGGCTTCGGTTGCCGTAATGTCGATATACATTCCATGGGATAATCACCGCGGCATCTGCCCATGGACAGACTGCCTTCTCCAGTAACATCCCATGCTTGAGCAGCGGCACCACATTGACGCCTGCGCCGCCAGCTGCTTCCTGCTCTGCGCGCATATCCCACAGATACTTCCTGTAAAATGCAGGCGTATCCATGTTGTAACATGCCGTATCGGAAAACACCTGAGCATCACCTGTCCAACCAAGCCGTTCGTCGCGCTGTGGACAATCAGTTGGTACATCCAAGAAATTATCTTTCTGACTCCAAAGCACATTCGCGAAGAGTTGATTCACCTTTTCGTTTCCCGTCCGAATGGTGCCGATTTGGTCAATGTCGCTTCTGATATGCCATGCATTCATTTCGTCCGCATGCGGATGATACTGCATCATCGTTTCCGCCGGAAGCGAGTTTCCTGCCTCATCCTCATATTCAACCTTCATATAGCGGAAGGCATAATATGTGAAATGCGGTCGAACATGTGCGAATTTTCCGGAAGAAATATAGATATACTCTGCCTTTGCTGTTCGGTAATTTTCGTGATAGAAGCAGCCGTCCTGCAGTATCTCTCCAGCCGTCAGGCGAATTTTCACATTTTTTGGCAGTTTTGCATCAAATTCGACCCATCCTGTCATATTTTGGCCAAAATCAAGTACAGCTTCATGTTTCGGCGTCCAAATCAGCTTCGACTGCAACTTTTCCTTCCTAACGACAGGTAGGCTGTAGCGATCACTCAGCGCACTCACTTTGGGCTGCTGAAGATACACAGGATATTGCTCATCGCATTCCTTTTCAAGCCGCGCATCATAGCATTCGCCATCGTAAATGCCGGCAAATGTGATGGGAGACCGGCAGGTCGTCCATGTTTCATCCGTCATCGTCTGCAGGCGCAGCACTTGCCCTTTTCCGCCGGCATAAAGCTCCGCAATCGCATAAAGTCTATCGCCGTACAAATTGCTGATTCGGTCAAACCCGAAGCTTCCCTTAAACCAGCCTTCACCCAGAACAATGCACAGTTCATTCTCCCCTGCCTTGAGCAGTCCAGAAACATCATACGTATTTGACTGCACATGTAAGTCATAGGAATGATACCCCGGTGCAAGAAGCTCATCGCCGACCTTCTGCCCGTTTAGAAAAGCCTCGTAGATACCAAGCCCGCAGATATACAGCCTGCCTTCCGTTTGCTCCGTATCAGGTACAAAAAAGAACCTCTTTTTCACTACGGGATTCATTCCCGCCGCATCGTCAGGTGAAATCCACTTGGCAAACCATGTTTCATCCATCTTGCCAGTCTCAAACCAGCTTTGCGCATGCGCTGTTTCACCCGAATCTGTTGTCACCTCCAGCGTCCATGTGTATCTAGTTCGAGGTTGCAATGCCATATCAACCGGGAAATCGAGGCTATTTGCCTCTGCCTTTTCACCACTATCATAGATCAAGTTCAAATCCTGGTAAATGCAGATTCTTGCCCAGCGTTGTTGCTTTCCGACTGCTCCCGTAACCTTCCATGAAAAGGACAGAGGATTCAGGCAATACCCGATCGGTGTTTTAATCTGATTCACTTTCAGTTCCGTCAGAAGCATTGTCTCGTTCCTCTCATTCATAATCATCAAGCGACCACTCGTCATGCCAATCGATCAGCACCATGCCCTCAGGATAGGATGTGCACGGCTCAACAAAGCGCAACGGAAGCCACACATAATCTGCAATTGCTGTGTTATTATTCGCATCATAGGGAAATTTGTTTTCCATCTTCTGCAGATGGGATTTGTCAGCATCCGGATCAAAAATCGTTTCGAACATTTTTCCGTATTCTGCATACTGCAAATGCATTTCCAGTGGCCGCCAGCGATCTGCTGCGGCTATGTAGAGATCCTTTTTTCCCTGCACCTTGAATACAGAGGATATTTGCGAGTGAAAGGACGTATTGCTTTCATCCGTCGGATGCGGATTCCCCAGCACCCGATACGGACCATGCCATGTGTCAGCAATTGCCACCTCGGATGGATTCGGCAAATAACCGGTTGTGCCGGAAGTGATCAAATAGTGCTTACCTTTCCGCATGAAATGCGCCGTTCCTTCCCGAACAAATGGCGGCCATGGGTGCGAAAAATGCGTACTGTAATATCCCGTTACATCTGTATAATCTGCTGTCAGATCAGCGCAGATCGTTTCACTATGCACCCTTTCAAAATAATAGTACGCTTTACCGTCCGGTGCAACAGCAAGGTCAAAATCGCCGGCATTCATGTTCAGCGGTCTGATATTCTCACGCACCTTCGTATAGGGACCAAGAAAGTGATTCGCTACCATAACGGTTTCTGTTTGCTCGCCGTTTTTCTGCATGGTTTTCAGCCATGCAACAAACTTCCTCGTCCTTGCATTATAAATAATATGCGGTCTGTCTGTCATCATCGCCGGATGAAGAACGGAACGTTCGTTGTCCGGTTCAGGCGGAATAATCAGCCCGCAGTCTGTCCAATTGTACAGATCTTTAGAAGCATATGCTCGAACGCCCCAATGCCATATGCCGTTCTTTCCATCGGTTTTCTCCTTGTTTTCACCGTAAAAATAATAGGTTCCATCGATGAATATTACAGAGCCGCCATGTGCCTGAATCCGTTTTCCTTCCGTGTCAAGCCATACTCTTCCCGGATAGAAGTGATTGTAAGCCATGTTTTTTCTCCCCTCATGAAACCTTACCAGCAGGTCACCCTGTTTTTTGCAGCATTTGCAGAGACAAACGGTCCGGAAATGACCGTGCAGCCACGATGATTCCCCAGAAAATCCTGCTGAAGAATAATTTCCGTGCCGTCCGGATTTTCAAATCGCTCTTCCGGCTCGAACGCCATGCCCAGTGTCTTCGTTGACATAACCGGCAATGACTGTGCTGGAAGCAGCTCATAGAGGTTGGTCTCCAAATACCAGCCGTCCTGTCTCTGTATTACCTTCACTGATACATTCCCGTCCTCAATTGCCAACGCATCCTTTTCTTTTTCCCACGGCTGTGCGCCATTGAAATACACATTACCCGATGCCCAGACAGGTAGATGATCATAATACAGATTGCCCGTATCAGCGCCCATGCCGCAATAGCCTTCATAGCGTTTCTTCCACATTTCCTCCGTCGGATAGCCGTTATAGCCATCCAGGCCGACATGAACATGCCCATCGTCCCAGCGATTTCCATCTGTGCTCATTCTTTTTTCTGCATCCGCCATGAAATCACGGATAGGCTGCTGCAAAAAGATATTGTTATAAAAACGCGCATCGCCATGCAGGAAAGTCATGAATCCAGCAATTTGCGTTCCATGCGGCACATGATACGGCGTATACCGTGGGGACGGCAAATCAGGTGCACCGTTATCCGTACCAATACCAACCGCCACCAGCGAACCTGCAATCAAATTATGAACGACAGCAATTCCCTGTGCAGCAAGTTTCAGTGCACGGTCAGAAAGGAAAATATTGTTGTCAATCAAGGTCGGTCCATGAGAAACCTCTACAAAAAGATCTTCGCCCATAGCCAGAAATGTTTCCCGGCATACTTTATGCACTTCCGGCAGGCAATTATCATGCAACAGGTTTCCAGTCACTCGTGTGCCCTGTGCTTGCCAGTCAAGCCATATGCCGCGAGTACAATGATGAATATGATTCCCACGGATAACGACATCAATGGCTGCATGCATCTTTATGCCCCCAATCTCCGCACCGGCCAGATTTTGTTTATTGTTGATATGATGGATATGATTGTTCTCAATCAACGAGAAAACACCGCCCAAATGACCGACAATACCGGTTTGGCCACAATCATGGATATCGCAGTTCCGTACAATGTGACTGCCTACATGTTCTTTGTCCCACCCCTCATAGGATGCCTGACAGATGCATTCGCGTTCCGTCTGCGTTCCATCCTTGTACTTCCATTTCAGCCACTTGTTGTCGTTATTCTTTTGCAGGTATTTTCCCAGCGAGATGCCGCTGCATTTCGACTCATAGATTTCGCAATTTTCAATTATCCAACCTTTTGACCAATGCGGACCGACCATGCCTTCCTGATAAGCAGTCGGCGGTGCCCATTGCGTTGCCGCCTGACTGACCTGGAAGCCGGAAAGCGTAATATATCCTTTCCCTTCCTCCGCCGGATAAAAGCAATGCCTACGGACACTGATCTCTACGTTTTCCGCATTCGGATCCCTGCCATGAAAATTCGCATACAGAATGGTTTCATTCGTTTCTTTATTCTGCTCCGTATACCAGACATAAACAGAAAATTCAGGATCCCACGAGGTGACGCTCTTTTGGGGATGGCGTACTTCCTCCAGCGACAACACCTCGTACATAGATTTTTCGTTTAGGTACACATCGCCTGTATGCGCCACAAAGAACGCAATATACCAATCGCCCTTAACCAACGTTGTAAACGGATTGTAATTTCCAAACACACCGTTTGGGATTCTTGCTGTCCACACATTTTCATCCAGTTGTTTCCAACTGTTCACACGTTCTGCACCAGTGATATGTGCTGCCAACGGCTCAATTGATCGATAGGTAATTCGTGCACTCTCCGTTCCGCCGTTGCGAGGATTGACTTCTTCCCTGTATACACCCGGTGCAACCAATACCTCATCGCCCGGCTGTGCAATCTCTGCAGCCGCAGAAATCGTCCGAAAAGGAGAATTCTGTGTGCCCATTCCATTATTTTCCGCGCGCCCATCGACATAGATTTTCATCTTGTTCCTCCCATTCTGTCCTTCATCATGCTAAGAACGTTTCCTTCACCGCATCTTCCACCGCAAAGGAAACATACGATCCTGCTCCGCCAATGTTCGAACGGCTGACACCCAAAACAAACTCCAGATTGTTTTTAGGATCCACCACCATATGCGTGCCGTACGCACCGGACCATCCGAAACTGCCAACTGCCCTAGCAGAAGAGATCATTTCCGGAAATTCCATCACAGACATGCCCAGCCCCCAGTAAATCGGTGCAAACAGACGACTGTCATGAGAGATACCCTTGCCTGCCATCATGTCAACCGTGTCAGGCTTCAGAATTTGCCAATTTCCCCATTTACCACGATTCAGCAGCATATGGGCTATTTTCTCGTACTCCTCCATGGAACCATAAAGGCCTGCCGATGCAGATGGATGACCGGTAATCAGCGGATCCATGCACTTCCACGTCTTGTCGGTATCGCTGACATCCTTCAGTGCTCCATCCGTATATTCGTAAAGGCGAGGAATCCTCTTTTGCTGCTCTGCCGTCAGGAAATAGCCCATGTCCGTGATCCCCATCGGCTTAAAAATATGGTTGTTCAGATATTCCGGATACGCTTCGTCGGAAATGATCTCAACAATTGCCTCAATCACCTCGAAATTCGCCACAGCGCTGTACCCTGATGCGGTTCCCGGTTGAAAATCAAGCGGCAACGAGGCATACTTTCTTGCCCGTTCCTGCACAGTATCGCCATTCGCCTTGATTTCCTCAAGCATTGTGCACCCCATAGGTCCCATGCCCAATCCGCTGCTATGATTGAGCAAGTCAAAAACTGTCAGATTGCGTTGTGCCGGAACATATTCCATGGCATCACGGATTTCCTTTTTGATACCGGAATTCGTCGGATTTTCCGGATCAGGTGCATAAGCATCATCTGATAGCTTTTCCTTGCATACCTTCATGTGGGCAAATTCCGGAATATATTTGCTGATCGGATCGTACAGCCCCGCCTTGCCACTCTCGACAAGCTGCATCATCGCAATCGCGCAGATCGGCTTTGACATCGATGCAAGACGAAAAATTGTTTTCTTGTTCACTGGTTCCTTTGTCGATAGGTCAGCATAGCCTGTTGCACACTCGCAAACCAGCTTTCCTTCCTTGCGTACAAGCACGACTGCACCGGCAATTTCGTTGTTTTCAACAAAATGTTCCAATTTTATCCGAATGCTTTCACACATCTTCCTTGCTTCCTTTCTTTTTCCCAAGTCAGCCCTTCACCCCGCCAACAACAATACCTTTCACAAAATATTGTTGGAAGAAGGGATAGATCACTAAAATCGGCAGAATTCCAATTACCGCGATAGCCATGCGTGCTGTTGTTGAAGGCATCTGAGCTGTGGTGGCAGTCCCCATACTCGCGTTCGTTGACAGGAAGCTGATATTCTCATTAATCGTGTTCAGCACAATCTGAATCGTGTAGTACATCGAGCCGCGACGCTGCGTCAAATAATACAGACCATTTTGCCAGTCGTTCCAATACATCAGACCGGTCATCAGGCCGATTGTCGCCACAATAGGCTTGCTCAGCGGGAACACAATACCAAAGAAAATCCGAAATTCGGATGCGCCATCGATTCTGGCTGCCTCCATCAACGCCGGCGGAATGCTACTGCGGAAGTAGTTCTTGACCAGAATAATATTGAATGCATTCATCAACAACCCCGGAACAATCAATGCCCAAATGGAATCCTTTATATGGAAGATATTGGCGTACGTATAATAAGTGGATACCAGGCCGCCGTTAAACAGCATGGTAAACACAACCAGAAAGTTGAACGCCTTCACACCGGGCATAGCGTTAGATAGGCTGTATGCAAACATGGTGGTAATCAAGATGCTCACTGCAGTTCCGATTACGGTGACCAGAATTGTCATCAGATAGGCATTGCCAATCATCGACGCCTGTCCTCGAAGATACATATACGCATCCAGGCTCCATTTTCCGGGAAAGAAACTGAAACCATTTGCGACTGCCCAGTTGTTATCTGTCAAGGAGGCGATAATCAGCAGAAGGAATGGTAGCAAAGACAGCAGCGAAGCAAAAATCATGATGGTATGGGCTACAATTGCCATGCTTTTACTCTGTTTCATTTGGCTCTTTCCTCCTTAGAACAGTGCACTGTCTTCGCTGACTTTCGCAATGACCTTATTGGCAGCAATAATTAGGACAAAGCCGACAATCGACTGGAAGAAGCCGGCCGCAGAGGACATGCCAAAGTCATTGTTCTTCATCAATGCATTGTACACATAGACATCGAGCGTGCGGGTAACATCGTAGAGCGCACCGCTGTTTCTAGGCAGCTGATAAAACAAGCCGAAATCAGAGCGCATGATGCCGCCCAAGCCGAGGATAAACATCGTAATGACGGTCGTTTTCATCAGGGGAATCGTGATATGGATAATCTGCTGCCATTTGTTCGCACCGTCAAGCGTCGCAGCCTCATAATAATCCGAGCTGATGCCGACAATACCGGCATAATAGATAATCATGCTATAGCCGATGCTCTTCCAAAGATTGAAGAAGACGATAATAAACGGCCAATATTTCTTTTCACTGTACCAGTTGATTGGTTCAGCTCCAACGGTCTTCAGCAGACCGTTCAGCATGCCGGAATCCGAGGACAGGAAGGCATAGGCAATATAGCTTACGACAACCCAACTCATCAGATACGGCAGGAGTACCAACGTTTGGTAGGTTTTAGACAGGCGTTTGCTGCGGATTTCATTCAGCAATATTGCCATGCCGAAGGCTAAAACGGTTCCGAGAACGATGTTTGCCACATTATACAGGATTGTATTGCGAGTAATCGACCACGCATCAGAGGAAGCAAAAAGGTACTCAAAGTTCTGGAGTCCAACCCATGGGCTGCCAAGGATGCCCTTGCGGAAGTTCAGTTTCTTAAACGCAATAACAATGCCGAACATGGGAATATAGTTGTTGATAATCAAATACGCCAATCCCGGCAGCATCATGACATAAAACGGAATCAGCCGCTTCCAATCCCACTTTTTCTTTCGTTTGACAATTGTTGTTTTTTCCATATTAACACTCCTTTTCCGTTATTTACGCCATCAGCGCTGCCGTCAGCTGGCAATTCTTTCAGAGATTTTGTCTTGCGGATGAAGCAAGAGATCCCGCAAAATTAGCAGGATCCCCCGCCCGGTCATTCTTTTAGTGATCGGTTGTTAATTTCAGATGCCCAGCCATGCAGTTTCGTCAAGGTCAGTCATCATGTCCGGCACATCATCCGTAAAATAACCCGTGCGGTTCTGTGTGACCGTTACCGTGCCATCCTCGATGGTGCCGCTGATCTTCTGCGTGTCACCGAACATGTCGAAGGTCAGATAGAACTCTGTACCGTCCGCATTTTCATACACATGAACTGTGGTACCGATAAATGCTCCTTCGCTCACTTCGTGATACTGCATCTTCACCATCTGCTCCGGCACACCCGCATCCGGCACTTGTGCAACCTTCCATGCGGTTTCGTCCATGTCTGCCAGCATCTCCGGCACGTCATCGGTAAAGTAACCGGTGCGGTTCTGCGTCACAGTAAACGTGCCATCCTCGATGGTACCGCTGATCTTCTGCGTGTCACCGAACATGTCGAAGGTCAGATAGAATTCCGTACCGAGCGCATTTTCGTAAACAGTCACCTTTTCACCGATAAAAGCGCCTTCCGTGACTTCATGTTCCTGAACCTTGACCATGCCATCAGGGACATCTGCGGTCGAGGTTGCTGCAAGACTCTCAAGGGTGACAGAATTATAGCTTTCGAGGCTAAGCCAGAATGCAGACTGTTCCTCTGTCATTTCAACAAATGCTGCATTTTCATTGAGGCGCATGTAGCTCAGACCATTCGTGTCCGCAATAGTCTTCCATTCTGCGCGGCCTTCGGTGTTCACATTGCCAGTCGTTGCAAAGGAAACAAGGTAATCTGACATCATATCGCCAAGGAGGTAGTCAGCTTCCGTCCAATTGCGCGGATAATTCACAGTAAAATGATTCATCCAATAGCCAACGTCCGAAGTATGGAATGCGCCGTAGAGAAGCATACGGTCTTCGGTATCCGGCAAAATGTGATCGTAGTAGTAGACGAAATTGTTATGCGTGCTGTCGCCCTGTTGCTTGGCAACTGCTGTACGATAGCAGCTGATTGCGCTGAGCGCTGCGTTTGCCGCATCAATGATTTCCTTCTGATTGTCACCTGTCACAGGATAAACAGCAAGGAATTCCTCTGCCTTGTCGCCGAAAACAGCCTGAATGGCCGCTTCAAACGTTTCAGGAATCAGAGAAGCATCCTCATAGCCGATGACGCGGTCTGTATCGTCCATCGTGCAGCCCATGATGAAATCGCACTGGTTATATTCGCCGCTGGCATATGCTTCGCGGGAACCCGTAACAAGATACTTGCCGTCATTGACATTGTAGCTGTAGCTGACAATACTCTGAAGATTCAAGATTTCCTCTGCTGTCATGCTCCGCAGATCTGCCAGCGTGTAGGCAGAAAGGCTTTCCGCCACAGCCGCCTCTGCGTCTTCAAGTGTCTTGTATTCTGTGCCGTAGGTGTTCGCGCTCAGGCAGAAAGCATGTTCAAACAGTCCCTTCGCTTCCGGAGAGAGCATCAGCGTCTGGACATTTGCAGAGCCTGCAGACTGACCCATAATGGTCACATTCTCAGGATTGCCGCCAAACTTAACAATGTTATTCTGAACCCACTTCAGAGCTGCAATTTGATCCTTCAGACCGAAATTGCCCGTTGCTTCGTCGCCGGTCGCGTCCTTGTATGTCAGGCCGCCAAAGATGCCCAGACGATAATTGATTGAAACATAGACGACACCTTTCTGCGCCAGATGTTCGCCGGTATACACTTCAATGGAGCTGCTACCGTTCGTGTTTGCACCGCCATGAATGTACACGATAACCGGCAGGCTGTCACCCTCCTTGGCCTTCGTCCAGACATTCAGCGTCAGGCAGTCTTCCGACATTTTGCCGTTTTCCAGTGACTTATCCACATCGGAATATTCCACCGTCCACTTGCCGAACGTGTCCGTCTGCAGATTCTGCACAGCAATCGCACTGAATTCCGTGCACTCGCGGACGCCTTCCCACGCTTCCACGGGCTGCGGATCACGGAAGCGATTTTCGCCTGCCGCGGATGCCGCATAGGGAATACCCTTATAAGACTTCACACCATTTTCATCAATTGCGCCGGAAATGAGACCACCTTCAACCTGAACCGTCAGGTCATCTGCTGCTTCCGCGCTCACAAAAGTCAGCTGGCTCAGCATCAAGCACATAATCGCTGCCAGTGCGATGATTATCTGAAACATCTTTTTCATGATTATTGAACTTCCCTCCTCAATTGTAGGTCATTTTAAGCAGTTCGAAACAAACGTTCCGATTTCCATCCACTGTGCTGTCACATTGCTGTACATCAGTCCTGATGAGAATCCATGCGGAACACCCTGCATGGTGTGAATCTCATAAGCGATTTCGTACAACTTATCAGCGATGTGGTTGTAGTCATACATACCAAGGAGAACATTTGCCTCATCCGTCACAAAGCTGTCATAGTTGCCAACAAGGACAAGGATATCCGGGAACCGAATGTTATTGCTGGAATTTTCCGCCGAGTAGATTCTGGAATTCTTGATGGTATCTGCTGTGAACTGCTCTGTAAAGGACAGTTTGCCATAGGAAACAATTCCGACCTGAATCAGGGCATATTCCTGATCGATCGCATCATCCTCGTAGCCGGGCAATGTCGTATTCCATTCTGCCGCCACTTCTGTCGGCGTCATGTCATAGCAATCATAGACCATGGCAAACGAGAGGTTTCCTTTACTGCCGCCAATCATTACGAATTTATCCGGATCGATCTGCAGTTCTTCAGCATGATACGCAAGATAGCGAAGTGCACGCTGCGCATCCAGTTGAAGAAGCGGATACATCGCCATGGAATCAATCGTGTCGAAACGAGGTTCAAGCCCGAAGACGTTAAATCCCATAGCATTCCAGATTTGGGCAATCTCATCGATTTCACCAACAGCCGCCCTGACCGATGGTATCGTAATCAGGGTACCTATGGCGCTTGACGGGTCATCCAACCGATAATCAATCAGTACTGGCCTATATCCATCATTGTCAGCCAACTGGGCATCTGCTGTTTCGTAGCAGTTAGGATCTGTACCTCCGAAGATCGGCAACTTGTCATGGCCTTCCCAAATATCAAAGGCAATTTCATCGTACTCGCATACTTTTTCAAGCTTACTATACGCTTTTGCCATACCCTTCATGAACTTTGCTGTTTTTTCATCGCCTGACTCGATTTTCGCAATCACTTCTGAAACAGATGTGTCATACTCGATTCGGTTCAGATACTTCAGCAGCGCATTCATCGACTCCGTCGTGTATGCCTTTCTGTAGATAGCAACTTCCCGGCAACTGAGGTACAGTTCCGTGTAGGACATTTCCTCATTGTTCTCGCTTGTCTGCTCCTCCGCCACGGCAGGAATGCAGCCGAACAGCAGCCTAAAGACAAGGCTCAAAGCAATTACACAAGCAAGCTGACAGCAATGTTTCATCGTTCTCCCCACTATCATGTTCACCCCCTCTGATTATCCTGTAACGTTTTATTTTCCATTGAACTCCTTCCCCCCGAAAGTAGCTCATCACTTAGAATATAGCAAAACTGCATCAGAAATAACATGCCTTTAGCAAACCATCTACTTGCGGAAAGCAAACCAATCCAGTCGATTTTCTGTTCTTCCGCAATAAAAAAGACTGCAAACGCATTGCGTTCACAGTCTTTCAGATCCTCAGGTATTAATTCTGTGCAGCCAGCCATTCATCAAGCTGCTTCTGGTTCTCTGCAATCACATCATTGATGCCCGCCTTTTCAAGTGCCTCAAGGAACAACGGCAGTTCATCCGCAGGATCGATGGAGCCTGTCTGAATAATCGGCAGATACTGATCGACAACAGCAGACACCGCCGAATACTTTGCAGACACATGATCGATGCTGAAGGAATAGCCCAGTGCAGGCGACACCTTGGTGATCGCATCAGAATTTGCACGGAGACGTTCGTTCTTGGTTGTTTTAGATGGCGATACAACATACCAGGACAAGCGGTCGCCATACACACCGAAATTCTGCCAATACGGCACTGTCATGGTATTCATGCCGTCAACCGGTGCAATCACCGTTCCATGCTCGTCTTGTTCGACAATCTGATATGATACGCCTTCCAGACCATACATCAGCAGATTGCAAAGATCAGGGTTCGTATACAGCAAATTCATGAACTGCATTGCCTTTTCCGGCTTTTCGGACGTACTGGCAATACTCCAGAGCACGCTTGTATACATAGAGGTTGATGCGTACGGTTCCTGCGTCAGGATGTTGTACATCTCCATGCCGATGGTACTCGTGTAATCCTCATTGATCATTTCATCTTCCGACTGGCAGAAACCGACCTGCAGCACGCTGCCAAGATAGTTACCTGCCTGCACCATGACCTGGAAGTCATCAGTGGCGATCGCGGCATCGGAAGAAAAGAAGCCCATCTGGTTCCAACGGTACATCCGCTCTGCAAACTCACGGAATTCATCCGTCGCAAACAGATTCACAACGGTGGTAGACTGACTGCCGTCCAGCATCAATACGCCGGAAGCCTCAGACTGACCCAGACTGTCGTAGCTCATCGCTGCACCAGTCATGGCACTACTGGAGAAGGCACCGCCAAGGATGTAGAAGCTGTTGCCTTCGCCTTCCTTGATGGTCTTGAACATCGCTTCCATTTCATCAAGAGTATAAATGCGGTTCGGTTCGAAAGTAATGCCATACTTGTCGCAGATATCTTTTCTGATAACAAAGCCCATGCCGTTGCCGTCAACATAATGGAGCGGAATGCCGTACATGCCGCCGTTGTAGCTGCCACCGGTAATCTGACGCTCGCCAAGAACCTTCTTCAGATCCTGACCGTATTCATTCAGCAGATCCGTAATTTCCAGAATGCTGCCGTTGTTGACCAGTGGACCAACACCAGAGAACAGGCTGAGGCAGAGATCCAGTTTTTCGCCGGATGAAACTGCCAGACCGGTTTCATTGACAAGGTTAAATGCATTTACAGGCTCAAGGCGGATCGTCATGTCATAGTCGGCAATAATTTCATTAATCGCCTTTTCCACATCCTCCAGACCGGACGGTGTGTTACCCAACGACGGCCACTGCATCACGACCTCGTACGGCTCTGCAAGCGCCATCGGAATCATTCCAACAAACATTACGGCTGCCAAAAGCATGGTGGCAATTGCCATCAGTCTTTTATTCATGGTTTATATCCTCCTTTTTTTCTGTTCCGGCTAATTGCCTTTCGGGGGGGTAATCAAATCTTACACCAATCCGAAACAGAAGGAAATATAAAAAACGAACTATGATTTTCGGAAAACAAACTTGTTTCCTGATTCGTCACGGCTTTGCCAAATGCGTAGGAGGATACCCATAGAATTTCTTGAACATAGCGGAAAAATGTGAATAATTCGGATAGCCGACTTTGGCAGCAATCGCCTGTGCTGTCAATTTTGATTCCTTGAGCAAATTTGCAGCCAGATACATTCTTTCGCTGATAATATATTGGCTGATGCTGCTTCCCTTCTCCTTCTTAAAAATCCGATTCAGGTAAATCGGGTTCATATAAAACTGTGCTGCCATTCCCTTCACGCTGAGTTCTTCATCCCCGATATGTTTCTGAATATAATCCATTGTATCCTGCACAACCTCTGCAGGTGTTTTCCGCTCTCCTATCTGATCAGGCATATCCTCCACCTGGCTTTTGAGCCATTGCCGACCATAGGCATTGAGGACGGATTCTTCCTTTCGCTGCCTTCTGCGTTCCACAACTTTCTGAATGGACGCGCCGATTTCCTCATATTTTGCCGGAATCAGGATGTAATCCTGGCAGCCGAGTTTCAGCGCTTCCTGGGCATAGACAAAGCTGGCATGGCAGGTCAGCATGATGCAGTCTATATCCAAGTTTTCCTGCTTAATCCAGCGAAGCAGATCAATCCCGTTTTCGCCGGGCATCTCAATGTCACAAAGTGCAATGTCAATCTCCATTGTCCGAAGGATTTTTCGTGCTTCTTCTACATTGTATGCCAATTCAACTTGCGTAATGCCGTATTGTTTCCATCCAAGCTCCTTCTTCATAATTTGAGCTGTCAGAATCTCATCATTGAGCATCATCAGTTTCATGCTTGATCACCTCAATCCGTTTCCAATTCATAGGGGAATCGTATGCTCACCGTTGTTCCCTCATCAGGTGCAGAATCTACATGCAGGGTCGCTTGCTCGCCGTAAATCGCATAAAGACGCTTCACAGAATTTCTGATTCCGACATTTTTCCCTTTCTCCTCTTGCTCCAATGTGTTCGTATTAATCGCCTTGACAACATCTTCCGGCATACCGCGACCATCATCAGAGATTTCTACTTTCACCCATCCGTTCGTATATTCTGCTGTAATCACAATGCAGATTTTGTTGTCATCTTTCAGCCCATGCTTTATACAGTTTTCCACAAAGTTGTGGAAGAGCAGTGGCGGCACATGTACAAGCAGCATATCCTCATCAATCTCAAACACGGTATCAATTCTGCCGGGATACCGCGTTTGAGCTATTTCAATGTACTCCTCAATCAACTTCAGTTCCTTTTCAAAGCGTGGCTGCGTTCTGCCGTTTCGAAACAGATAGCGGAAATAATCCGACAAATAGAGAATCGTTTTCTGGATGCTTTCAACATTGCCTTGTGCCGCAAGGTTGTAAACCAAATTAAACGTATTCAGCAGAAAATGCGGATGAATTTGAAGCTGTAGATTCGTGATCTCAAGTTCTTGCTTTTCCAGCATCAGGTTCTGATTTTTGAGTTCCTTCTCCATGTTTTCAAGCCGCAAATCGTGAAGGTTCTCAGCCATCTCGTTGTAAGAGAAAAAAGCGGTTTCCATTTCCCTGAATGGTGCAGGCTGAACAATCCGATAATCCCTGTTGCCATTTTTGAACTCGCAGTGTGCATGTGTCAATTCACTGAAAGTGCGAAGAATATACTTGCTAAATAAAAGATAAATCACTGGAGCGCACAGAAAGCAGCACAAAACCGCAACAAATTGCCACACGTTCCAAGCATTCACGCTGCCCATATTTACAACACAATAGATTGGCCAGCTGAGCTTCAGCGCATTGCCGGTAATCACAATCCGATTGCCCTTTGTATTCGTCGATTCCAAATCCGTCAGCAACAATGTATTCTCGTAAGACAGCTGCGATAAAAAGTTTGTTTCCCATGCCTGATAATCCACAAACGCACCGTAAATAATTCCGTTAATCTCATTTTTATGAATCAAATACGAACGGTTCTGAATCGTCAGCAGCATCCATCTCTTCCCGACTGACGCAAGTTGTTCTTCATCTTCCAATATACTCCGAATCGTTGCCGTATCACTCGCAGCACCTGAAATAAGCATGTTTTCCATGGCGTTGTTATTCTCACCAAAATCATGATCCGTTAAAATAAAATATCCGCTACCATACTGATCAGATGGTAAATTATCATTCATATCCATCATCATTTTGATTCGAGCATTTTGAAAATCCAGCTGACTTTCGGGCCAGCGCACCACCCGCCCGTTTTCGGATTGTATTAATGTAAACAGGTAGTTATCCGCCTTTGTCAGGATTGTATTGAGCCGATTCATTTCCACATTCATCACATTCTGGATGCTCAACGCTGTCTGCTGCCGATAGCTTTCAGAGGCCTGTGCAGCAGCATACAACGAAATCAGATTCAGCGGCAAAATACAGACCAGCAAAATAATCCATGACCATTGCTTCAATGACTTCTTGCTGCCATGCTTCCTCATATTGCTGACATTCCTCTCTGTCATTCCGATTTACCATCATGATCATCCGCAATAACCATGATTTTCATGCTTTGATTTCAAACAGCATGATTATATCTCAATCATCTTTTCATCGCAACGATATGCCCACAGTTCTCGCATGAATATCAACCGATCGATATAGGAGAATGTTAGTCACTCGTTCATTCAAGTTATGGACAAATCACGATTCAGCAAAAGTGACCTATAAACGATCTCTACGTCAACACGGATGGCGACCACATCGATGCAGAAGAGTCCGCCACCAGTGCCATATGGTATAGCCAGAAGGAAAGCAAACTGTGGCAGCCTCTTTTAGACGCTACTATTTTTCCTTTTTTCCGGAATTGGGATTGTTATATTCAGATTGAAAATTCCATTCTGCGGCAGAAGCGTCATGTTGCCGTCATATTTCTCCACGACCATGCGGATGCTCTTCATGCCATAGCCGTGGTAAAACTCGTCGCCCTTGGAGGTGCGCGGAATGCCGTCTGTCATGACAAGTTCGCCGATATAGTTGTTTTCGATGTGGATGACCGCCATACCGAGTTCTTCCTTCACGCTAACGAAGATGATGCGTTTTTCTACGTCGTCCAGCTTGCAGACAGCCTCAATAGCATTATCCAGCGCATTGCCGAACAAGGCAAACAGATCGGACGGCTGCATAAATGCAAGGCACTGACCATTGGCGATGCAGTCCAGCTTAATACCGTTTTTCTCGCAGAGGAGCTGTTTTTCCATCAGACAGACATCGAGGATTTCGCTGCCGGTCTGGAGCGATGAGTCGTAAACATTAATAATCTGCTCAAGTTCCTTGACTGCCTCAGGCGTTACCGCATTAGCAATATGGCGGATCTGATGCTTCATATCATGGCATTTGATGTTGACCATCTCGACATTCGCCTTAGACGTGCGGTACTGCTCTTCCTGCATATAGACGAGCTGCATCAGGAATTTCTTTTCGTTTGCCAGCGCCTGATTGCGGAACAGACCTACCTCCAGCATGAGCGCAAGGATACAGCAGACAATACTGTAGATGCTGACCAGCACATACAGCGTCGGCATTTCTTCGGCAGAGAGATACGGCTCCATGATGAATTTGATAACAATCGCAAAGAGAATCAGCAGACCGCCGACAAGTTAATTTTCGCGCGTCTGAAAGCTGAGCTCCGGATGCTGCTTGATTTTCCTGACAATCAGCCAATATGCAGCAAAATAGACGATTGCCATCACGCAGGAAATGACAGGAATTTCCTGCATGGCGTCAAACGACCAGCCGCACAGCACAAGAATATCGCTGTAGCAAGCATACGACAGGTGCTGCGTAGCAAGCGAGCAGGTCATGCAGAAGAACGACTCGTTTTTTTCGATTTTCTTGCATAGACGAAGACCCCAGAAGCCAATCAGAAAAAAGAGCAAATACTTGCCGATGCCTTGCAGCGAGTAGCTCCAGGCCGTATCCGGCAGAACAGTATCTGCCCAGCGCCATGCCACAGAATTCAGTAGCATCAGCGCAACGAATGCAAGGACGCGGAAAGCAAAATCCTCACGTCGTTCATAATAATGGCAGTAAATCCACTCTATCAGCAGCATTTCCACGACAAATCCATGCTGAACGAATAGATTGCGAATCAGATCAAACATCAGCTATTCCCCTGCCCTAACCAATTTGTCAGCTCGTTGATAAAACCTTTCCGACGTGTCTGAGAAATTTTCAATGCTTCACCGTTTGAAAGCATGACAAGCAGATCATGCGTATTGACGGACTTGATGAACTGCGGATTCACGAGATAGCAGGCATTGCAGCGCATGAAATGATAGCTGTGCAGAACGCTTTCGAGATCATTGAGCGAGCCGTAAGCGCTATAAACGCCTTCCGTCGTATGGTAATCCAGCTTATGGCCATGCACTTCAACATACATCAAGTTCTTCGTTGCACAGCGAATCATGCCGCGCGCATCGTTGATAACCACCATGCCGCCGGAACTCGCTTCGATAACCCGAATCGCTTTCTGCAGTTTCATAATCAGCCGGGCATAGCTAACAGGCTTCACAATGTAGTCCAGTGCATCCACTTCATAGCTCTTCACTGCGAATTGCACCATGGTCGTCACAAAAATCAGCACTGCCCTGGTATCATATTCGCGCAGCCGCGCAGCCGCCTCCATGCCGGTCATGTTAGGCATCATAATATCCATGAAGATGATGTCAAACGACTGCTTTTCCTCCAGAAAATCAAATGCATTCCCATAAAGAAAAAAACGGAACGCCTGCTGATTTTCCATAGAATAGCGCGTCAAATACTGCTGCAGACGTTTCTGCTCCTGCACGTCATCCTCGACAATGGCAATGCTGATCATGGCGTACACTCCTTTTTCCTGTTGACATTGATTATATCACAATCATTTAACTTGCGCAACAAGCCCGGCGCTGTACCCTATTCATCAGGATACAGCGCCGGCATGTTTATTGGATATCGATTGTCAGTTCTGCTTTCCCGCAGTCAGCATATGCCCTCAAATGAATAGCACCGTCCTGCCCTGCACGCAGAATCGCCATTGCCTCGCCGTGATAGACTTTCGTCTGATTTCCCGTGTATCCATCCTTGTTGAAGGGACATGCATGACCAAAGCCAAGCAGTTCGCCGCCATCTGCCTCCAGCCGAATCTTATCATTCGACAGCACGTCCGTCGTTCCAGCGCCATCCGTCATCCGGATGCGCACATAGCATAGCTCACCCGGGGACAACTTCTGCTGCTCCGCTTCAAGCATCAGCTTCCGCTGTTCATCGAGAGACATCAGACTCGTGCTACCAAGTTCTGCATCCTTCCGGTCATAGACGACCGCTGTCAGGCTTCCGGGCTCATACGGCAGCCGGAAACATGTTCGGCTGCTTCGCCGCAAGCTCTTCGTACCCTTTCTGATACCGTTCAGGAAGAGTGTCACATGGTCGCCGCAGCCGTAGACCTCAATCATACACTTTTTGCCTTCACAGCCATGCCAGCCCCATGACGCAACCGCTGATGTCATTTTCCATCCAGATGGACTATGGCGCTCGCCTGCGTGATTCGGCGGAACAACCGCGATATATGGCTTCTTGAGCAGCCCGTAGACAGCACGCGTATAGTACGCCTCAGGCAGAAGCTTGCCGGTAATGTCAATGCGACCTGCACCCGAAGTCAGCCAACCGTTTGAATGCAGGAATGTCGGCGCATCAGCACGGTATTCCCATGCACCGAGCCCGACCTCGCCGAGATGATCGATACCTGTCCAGACAAAATCGCCGATGATGCCCGGATCACGTTTTGCCTCCCTCAGGAAGCGTTCTTCATCCACACAGAAGGATTCGCTGCCGAGAATCACCCGTTCCGGATACTTTCGCCGATCCATCCGATAGCGGTACAGTCCGTAATTGTAGCCTGCAATGTCCGATGCTGCAAAGATATCATGCGTTGCACGATCGCAGCCGGGCATCAGTGCATTAAGTTTCATCGTCAATGCGCCGAACAGCCACTTGCGATGATTCTTCTCTTCCGTGCCAAGGTCGTGAATATCAAATGCTGCCGCTTTTTCATCGCTGAAAAAAGAATGTCCGGACGCCATTGCCTGATTGAAACCGATGTTGATGCCGCATGTAATCGGACGCGTATCATCCTGACTGCGCAAGCGTGATTTCATCTGTTTGAACAACGCAACGCCTTCCGGCAACGCGCTTTCTGACACCTCATTGCCGAGGGAATAGAGGATAACGGACGGATGATTGTAGTCCTTCTGAGCCAGATCCGCCAAATCCTGCTGATACCATGTCTTCAGATAACCTGCATAGTCATACCGTGTCTTATGGACAAACCATGCGTCCTCGTACTCGTCCATCATCAGCATGCCGTATCGGTCGCATGCTTCCAGCAAAGCCCGCGAACAAGGATTATGCGCCGAGCGGATGGCATTGTAGCCAACCGATTTCAACAACAGCACCTTGCGTTCCTCTGCTTCATCAAACGCGGCAGCACCAAGCAGTCCGTTATCATGGTGGATACATGCGCCGCGCAGCAGAACACGCTGACCGTTAATGCACATACCGCTTGCAGCGCTGCATGTGACGATGCGAATCCCGAAATGTGTTCGTGCTTCATCGCTTCCGAAGCGTGCACGGCATTCATACAGCTTCGGCGTTTCAATGCACCAGCATGTGATGTTCTTCAGCTTGATTTGTATGCTGAAGTGGCCATCGCTTTCACAGGATGCAGATGCGATAACGTTCTCACCGTCCAAAATATCCAGCATCACGCTTCCCTTTTCGCTGGTAGCGCCGCTGACCCGAATGCAGGCAGGTTCGATGTTCAGTGTCTTGATCCGCAAGCTGTGGAGCAGAATGTACTTCTCCGGCGCTTCGTACCACCACGCGGGGCGATAAATGCCCGCGCCGGTATACCAGCGTGCACTCGGCATCTGCGCGTTATGGGCAATAACACGAACCGTGTTTTCACCTTCGCGGAGATAGGGCGTCAATTCCCCCATCAGGGGCAGATACCCGTTGGGTCTGCTGACAACGAGCTGGTCGTTGCAGTAAACCTCCCCGATATGATAGACTGCCTCCAACTCCAGAAAAATGTGCTGCTGGAGTTGCTTCGCGGTGCATGAGAAATGCTTAACAAGTTCATAGTCATACGCTTCGAACCAGCCATTGTTGCATCCGCCCGGGCTCTCGTCGCTTCGCTTTTCATGGAGCATGCAGTCGTAAGGCAGTGTGACAGCCTGCCATTTGTCCTGCGAATTCAAATGGCGCAGCTGCCAGCCGTCGTTCCATGCGATTTGTTTCATGTTTTCACCTATTCCTCTTTCCAGCGGACGAAAGGCGGCATTGTATCCTCCTTCCGTCCGCGGAAACAGTTACTTTTTCTTTCTGCAAGCCCTGCAAAGCATCGCGACGGAAACAATCGTCAGCAGGCTGCACAAGCCGAGCGATGCAAAGAGTGCAATCTCCCACCAGGTATAGACACGAACAATCTGCGTGCTGGCGGAATAGCCGTTCATGACAGCGCTGTAGTTGCAAACGTTATACAGAACACGCTTGCAGGCTTCGCGCATGGCATTGACGACCGTCGCGTTATTGCGGTACGCCGTCAGGCTGTGATCTTTGCCGGAGCTTAGCCACAAATCGGTCCCTGCCATGATGCCGTCCACACAGGACATATACACTGTGCCGTTTGCATCCGCCATATCGGTCACAATCATGCCGTTAAAGCCGAATTCGCCGCGGAGAATGCCGTTGACAAGCCCATCGCTGGCACTCGTCCAGACGTTTCCGACACGGTTGAAGGAAGACATGACACCATGCGCATTGCCGTAAAGCGGACTGCATGCGTAATACCACGGACGCAAATAAATTTCGCGTGCAGACTGTTCGTTCAGCCAAATAGAGATGCCGTTGCGGTTCACCTCCTGATCGTTGAAAGCAAAATGCTTCGGATACGCGATAACACCATACTGCTGGATACCGTTAATTTCCGCCATCGCCATCATACCGGTCAGATACGGGTCTTCCGAGAAATATTCATGCGCACGGCCGCCGTATGGTGTGCGATGGATGTTGATGCCGGGAATCCACATGCCATTATAACCGGCATACAGGCTGTCATTTGCCAGTGCCTCGCCGACTTCCTTCACCAGCTCGGTGTTGAAAGTCGCAGCCCAGATGCCCTCGCACGGGAAACGAGAATCCGTCTTGCCTTCCTTGCAGTAGGTCGGACCGTCCTGTTCATTCGTCTGAGGCTTGGAAACGCTCGAAATCTGCGCCGTTACGCAATAGGCAGTCGTAATCAGCGTATTCATGTCCTCGAAGGTCATCTGGTTGAGGAGCGTATCCCATGCCTCATCATCGTAGCTCTTGCCGCGCACGCTGATCAGCGAAAGCCCGCTGTCCACGCCCATGGTCGGCATATCGCCCTGGCTTTCCGGCTCATGATCGCTCTGCAGTTCCGCTTCAAATGCCTCGGTCAGTGCGAGCCGAATCGCCTCCTTCGGCCATGTGCCGATCCAGTTGCTTCTGGACACATAGGTAACAAGATTTTCTTCCGCGCTGACGGTGCTGTTGATGTCAGCATCGCTCAAGCGGTTTGTGATTTCCGCACCCGTTGCCGCAGATACCGTATATGTCGTGCGATCCTGTTCAGTGACCTCAATGGTGCTGCACAAATCCGCATTGCCTGCTTCATCCATACCGTCAGCCGTTGTGTAGCCCTTTGCCGCGAGGATATTGTTGAGCGCGTCATGTGCATTTTTGCCCGCAGCAAGGTAGTAGGTTCCGGCATCGAGCAGATAGCTGCCGAGTCCATAAGTGTCGTAGCTGGTGAAATCCTGCTTATCGACATGTATCGTCACCTGCTGGGTTTCGCCGGGAGCAAGCGTTTTCGTCTTGGCATAACCAATCAGCTCAACAGCGGCAACCTCCATACCATTCTCGATGGCGTAATCCGTGTACGGCTTCTGCAGGTAAACCTGTACGGTTTCCTTGCCTGACCATGTGTCGCCGGCATTTGTGACTGTCAGCATCACATCATAGCCGTCTTCGGTCGCCGTCATCTGATAATCGCTGTATTCAAACGATGTGTAGGACAGACCGCTGCCAAACGGGAAAGCAACCGTTTCATCATACTGGTACAGCCCTGTGCCGCTGCGTCCCTCGACTGCATCTGCATAACGCGTTTCATAGTACCGATAGCCGACATAGATGCCCTCGCTGTAGACACCATATGCTTTCTGCGTGTTGTTGAGCGACGTCGTATCATACTGCGAAGAGAAAACACCGTTTTGATTGAGCGCCCAAGCAGCCATGGCAGGCGATGAAAGATTGTCATACGCGAATGTGTCCGTCAGGCGGCCTGAGGGAACGACTTCGCCCGTCAGTGCCTTCGCAACGGCACGAATGCCCGTCATGCCGGTATTTCCGATCCACAGGCACGCATCCACTGCAATCTGCTCATCCTGCAGAAAATCCATCTGCAACGGATTTGCACCGTTGAGCAGCACAATCAGCGCAGAGAACGTGCCTTCCGCTTTGAGCTTTGTCAGCTCGCGCAGAAGCGTTCTTTCCTCTGCAGACAATGCCAGATAGTTGCCATTTTCACCATCGCTGCCCAGCACATTCAGGTCAGCCCCTTCGGTGTCATCACGCGCAATCACAACAACAGCTGCGTCACCGTAATCTGTGAAGGACGCCTTAACCGTTGCATCGTAGAGCGACCACGGCACCTCGTTGATATAGTAGGTCTGGACATTCGTTTTCGAATTCAGGCGCTTCTGACCGCCGTAATCCTTCCCAGCGCCGGTCGTATAGAAGCTCCAAAGTACCGGATTGACCGCAATCTTGCTGCCGCCGGCATCAAGTTCCTCCAACGCCTCACGGAACGTCAGCAGGTTGCTGCTATTATCCGCTGCACCGCCAACACCGCCGCGCATGCCCTGCACGCTGTTGTTGATGTTGACTGAGCCGGTCGCGAACAGGCTGACCTTCAGCGTGCTTTCCGTGTTCAGCGGCAGCGCGCCGTTATTCATCAGAAGCACGAGACCTTCCGCTTCTACCCGTTCGCTGACATCGGCACTGTAATCATGGATGGACTGCGCATCCGTATATTTTGCTGTGAAATATGACGTGTTTTCCGTCCCATCGCTGTTATCGATGACGCGGTAGTTCGTCAGTCCGAGCGTCGCATTAATCAGCGTCTCATAGCTGTATGCAATGTTCGTAAGGGACAGCACGATAACAAGCAGCGTCGAGGTCACAACGGACAGGACTGTCCAGCATTTCTTGCTCTTTCTCATGGATGCTTCCTCCTTACTGATTGTCTTGTGCGTTTTTCATCATGATGCCAGCTGCCAACGCCAATATGACAGCGCCCAGTGATGCCGCCAGCGTCGCAAAGAACGAAGGTGGAAAGCTCGAGCCGTCCACATCATAGAGAATGTTCGCGATCAGGTTCAGCTGAGAAGCAATATACTGGATGAAACCATAGAGAAAGCCAAGATACGAGAGAAATGCCAACGGCCGCCACCGTGTGATGACGCCGATAAGCGCCATACCAATCCCGATACCCATGCCGACAAAGGCAAGCACCGAATAGTTCGGATCAAAAGTCGTTCTGCCAGTCAGCAGATAAAGAACCAGTTCAAGTACGCCAAGCACCAGCGCAAAAAGCAGGAGCCCTCTTCCTGCACCCTTTTGCTTTTTCATGATTGCAATTCCTTTCTGTCACTTTGCTTCCGTGTCATACGTAACATCGTAAGTTACATTATCCATCGTCTTGCCGACGTTTTCCGGATAGCACTTGCTCCACAAGAGCACAGTCGATGAATAGACGTACACACAGTCAATCAGCGGCGTATTCGCATTGAAGGTGCCGCCGTGATCCTCGCTGTTGTTCGTCAGCAAACGGATGACGTTTTCGCCTTCCTGCAGATGCAGCGCTGTCGTGATGACATAGTTAGCAAACGGGCGCTTGAACATGTCGCCGTTAAGCGTGTTGCCTTCCTCATCAAAGTCCGTCTGGGCGATAGCGCCGGTCAGGTTCAGACGACCATACTTGATCGCTTCGCCGTTAATCAACACCTGCCATGTTTCATCGGTAAAGAGCATATCATACAAGTCCGGTGTCAGACGTACCACCAGCACAGCATTGTCCGTTTCCTTGTCGGAATTGATGCAGAAATCGAGATATGCGCCGTTGTAATACAGCTTGCCAACATAGGCGTTGTTGCTCATGCCCATCTTCGTGCCGTTGCCCAGCACATCCTTGGGCGTCTGAATGATATCCACACCCATGCAGTTGTCCGATGATCCCTGACCCGGTTTGCCGTCAAGATAGGTGTACTCCGCCTCGAACGTGTAGCCTTTGAGCCATTGTGCATACAGGGTAAAAGAGCTTGTCGAACGTTCGCTGGAGAAGTCGAACATCACAGTTCCTTCCGGATCGCGCGACCAACCTGCAAAATAGTAGCCGGAACGGGACGGTGCATCCGGTGCACGCATTTTACGCGTTGCCTTGTACGTCTGCGTTGTGTATTCACCCATGTCATCGTAATTGTACTGATAGCTGATGACGCGCTCACCTTCAGTCTCGCTCTTTGCCTGCCAGACGGCGTACAACGTCAGATCACCCGTCACCTTTGCAGAGAAGCTGTATTTTTCCGTGCCTTCCGCGTCAAGATACCAGCCCACAAAATCATAGCCATCGCGCACAGGATCATCCGCCGCCTCGACTGTTTCGCCGTAAACAGCCTGTTTATCGATAATTTCGCCGCTGCCGTTGTTTGCATCGAAGGATACCGTAAACAGGCTCGGCGTCCATCCGGCATACAGCGTCGTGTCTTCCGTCACAGGAGAAGAGAAATCAAACAAAGCGGTGCAAGACTTATCGCCATACCATCCGGTGAAGTCATAGCCGATGCGTTCCGGTGCTGCTGGTTCGGAAGCAGTTTCGCCGAGGTTGACCTGCACGCCTTCCATTTCAGCGCCTTCATATTGCAGGTCGAACGTGATATCCGCCACGGTCTTATCCCAATGGGCATAAATGCGCAAATTTTCCGTCACAGTCTGCGTGAAATCCACTGCTTCGCCGCCGGCTGCCGCGGTGTACCAACCGGTGAACGCATAGCCGCTGCGCACAGGATCATCCGGCTGCACCATGATGCCGCCCAGTTCCACCTGCTGCGTCTGTGTCTCCTGATCGTAGAGCACGAACGTGATTTCTGCCTGCTGTTGTTCATAGCCGGCATACAGCGTCACATCATGCTTCGGCACAGGCTGCGAAAAATCGTAAGGCTTGCTGCCAGCACAATTGCGCAGCCCAGTGCCAGCACCATGAGCAGCACCGATGCAATGCGAAGATGATGTCTGATTTTTTTCATGCTTCATTCCTCTTCTCTATTGACGAGTTTCCAACCGAAATCCTGCTCACATTGCCGAAAAGGGGATGCAGCAGAGCCAGCGGCTTGATGCCATGAAGCCCTGACGCATCCCCATTTTTCAGGAGGAAGCTGCCTTATTCGACAACGCTGATGGTCGCATCAAATTCATACTCGTCGACCGTCGTCACAACTTCCCACCAGCCGAAACGCGTTTCGTTCGTCGCGGTTGCGCTGATTGTGAAGGTAAATTCGCCAGTCGTCGTCGGGATGCCGGTAATTTCGCCGTTTTCGCTCAGTGTCAGACCATCCGGCAGGCTGCCCGCCTTAATGGTGTAGACAACGCCCTTGGTGTAGTAGTCCTCATTGACCGTGTCGGAAACAACCTCTGCGTAGAAATCCTCATCGAGGTAAGCTTCCGTTTCATCCAGCGCGAATGCAGTGTCAATCGTCATGGTATACTGGCGCTTTGCGGTGACATAATTGTCGACAGTCGCCTGAATGCTGAAGGTGTACATGCCAGCCTTCGCCGTTGGCGTACCGGAAATCGTGCCGTCCTCGCTCAGCGACAGACCCGCCGGCAGTGTGCCATTGCTGACGCTGTAGATAATCTTTTCCGCTTCGATGTCTGCCTGCACGCTCACATTGTTCAGTGCAGTGCCCTGCGTGCCGTTCAGTTCTTTTGCTGTCCAGTTGGAAAAATTGACGCCGTTGTTGTTCATAGCAGTATTTGCATGCGTCCACAGGAAGATCATCGCGCACTGGCGAGTGGTGTACCACTGCGTCGCGCTGACCGTACCGTCTGCCAGCACAACAGCCTTCTTGTCCGCATCCCATGTGCCGGACATTTCCGCCGTTGAAACGTTGTCTGTGCCGGCGCGCACAAGCATATCCAATGGCGAGCAGCTGCGCAAGCCATAGAAGTTGTCCGTCGTGATGGAAATCGTGCTGCAGCCCCATTCCTTGCGGAACAGTGCAGTCACAAAGTTGTAATTGACGTTCATGCTCACGCGGCCTGCACGGGCGTAGGCACCCATAACGCCGGTAGACTGACCTTCCTGCGCACAAATTTGGAAGGACTTACAGTAGATTTCGCGCATTGCCTGCTCGGAAACCCATGCAAACAGATTCAGACCATTGCGGAATGTTTCCTGATCATTCAGCACACAGTGCTTCATATAGGTCGTCACACCACGAGATACGCAGCCAAGCGTTTCATTCGCGGAGATATAACCCGTCAGGATCGGATCCTCAGAGGGATATTCAAACACACGACCGCCAAACGGTGAACGGTGCGTATTGGCAGAGTTGCCCCACCATGTGTTGTTGCCGCTAAGCAGCGCAAGGTTGGCAATGATGACGCCCTTAGCGCGGGAAAGCTCGGTGTTCCACGTTGCGCCCAGAATGGTGTTGCAGGTGAAGTTGAACGTACTGGCGTAATTCCACGCGCTGTCCTGACCATTGAGCGCATTCATGGAGATGGAATCCATCGTCAGCTTCTGCAGTTGACCGACAAGCGCCTTCTCGTCATCGTAGGTCAGGGTGTTCATGAATTCACACCAAGCCTCTGCGCCCGTCTTGCCTGCGAAACGGCCTTCCGTCAGCACCTCTGTGCCGTAGGGATCAATGCCCGTCATTTCGCTCAGTGCAATGCCATAGGTGCCGGTCTGATCCCAAGAGGTCATTTCGTCCGCAGCCGCTTCCACGTCCGCCATCCACGGATAGTCCGTCTGATAGCCGTCCGCCTCATACACAACGCCATCAATGGTCTTGTTGTCACCGTAGTTCTCGGTATCGTCCGCGTTGAAGGCATCCCAGTAGTTCAGGGACTTGTTCGTGTTTTCCGCAATCGTCAGGTCAGCCGTCGTCGGTGCAACCGGGAACGTGCCTTCAAAGTCCGCGCGGGACATCTGCGTTTCCTTCGCCTCCGGGTCGTCGTTGAACTGATACTTGCCGTTGTTGTCGCGCAGGGTGTAGAAGATGCCGTTCTCGATGGAGAAGAGGTTGGCAATCTCGTTGCCGCTGAAGTCATCCAGTTGGAGATACGCATCCGCATTCAGGCTGAAGTTGACTGCCTGATACGTGTCGGCATCGGGATTCGCCCAGCCGTGCGCGTTTGCCATGACCATCAGCGTATAGTCGCCGTCATCGAGCTCATAGCCCTTTGTGCCGTTGCTGTTGGCATCCGTCGCGTCATAGGAGGCCATGTCCTGCACGTTCACTGTAATGGTCAGCGTCTGCGTCTGACCGGGCAGCAGTTCGTCCGTCTTGCCGAAGCCAACGAGCTTCACATGTGCCTTTTCCACTTCGCCGGGTGTATACGGTGCACGGATATAAACCTCAACAGTTTCCTTGCCTGCGATATCGCCGCAATTGGTGACATCCACCTGCACGGTCATCGTCTTGATTTCCGCCTCGCCGTTTGCCACGGAGGAAGACAGCTTCGCGCCATCCAGCACCGCGCCGTCCGCAACCGTCTCATCACCGGCAGTGACGACCAGATTGTCATAACGGAAGCTTGTGTAGCTCAGACCGTAGCCAAAAGGATACACAACCGCCTGATTGTACCATTCCTCGCCGGAACCTGCTGCCGCCGCTTCCTTATCCGCCGCAACCGTTTCATAGTAGCGATAACCGACGTAGATGCCTTCTTCGTAATCAACGCCATGATAAGAACCGGCAATGCCCATGTATGCTGCCATAACAGAATACTCGCTGGTATCGACTTCCTGACCTTCCACTGTGTAACCCACATTGCTGCCAACCTGCTGGTTGTTGATGGAGTTTTGCCAGATGGGGTCAGCGGTAAAATCCGCATACCACGTGTCCACCGTCTTGCCGGAAGGATTAACAACACCGCTCAGGATGCGTGCCGCGCCGACAATGCCAGTCTGACCAGGACGGCCAATCCACAGAATGGCATCAATCGCGTCATCATTCTGTAGATTGCCGAGCTCCATAATTCCGGAGGAGTTGATCAGATAGATGATCTTCTTGAAGCCCTGCGCCTTGACGTATTCCAGCAGTGCCTCTTCGCTGTCGGTCAGCTGCAGGGAGTGCTTGTAGATTTTTCCGTCATTCTGCGCCGTGTAGCCGACATGCTGTGCAAGATCCTGCTCGTCCGCCTCTTCAGATGTCACAGTGGGCGTATCATAGCCTTCATTTCCGCCGCGCGACAACACAACGATCGCAACATCACCATAGAGACCATATGAATTCTCTACGCCGCGATCAAACGTAAGATTTTCTTCGCCATAAGACGTTCCAATCTTCTCATAATATTCACGAAGGGACTTGTTCACCGAAAAGCCCTCTTCTGCCAGTGCATCAGCCAGCAGCACGTCCGAAGTTGTGCTGCCTGCAAGTTCATCCTGCGCAACGCCGAAGATGCTGATGCGTTCATTTCCGCGAAGCGGCAGCGCAGAATCGTTGTTCTTGAGCAGCACATCGCCTTCCGATGCAATCTGAATGGCAAGCTCTGCCGCAGCTGCCTGCGCATCCGCAAGCGTGGTGTAGTCGGTGTAGTACTTGCCGTCCGCTGCCACCCCCTTGAAGGTATCCACATCCGCCAAGGCAGGTGCTGCGATGGTCGACATCAGCATGACAGCGCTTGTCGCAACCGCTGCAACCGAACGAAGCCAACTTTTTCTCATGATTCCGTACCTCCTTATTATTAAAGAAAACGCCATCTGCGTTTCCCCTATAATCGGCTTTCTGCCGAATTATATCATGGTTTACATCAGTTCAAAAGACTGGAAATCGATTTTTCCTTCACCGACGTAGGTGAAAAACAAAGCCTGCTTTCCTGTCAAAGCCTTCAATTTACCTTCGAACGTCCGGAACTGATGCGTCTTTTGCAAATTGATCTTACCGACCGGTGCGCCTGACTCGCAAGCTCTAATTTCCATCACGCCGCTGCTGCCTCGTACTGTCACCCGAATCGTCGTTTCCTGCTGCATGTCGAAGTATTTAAAGCCCGCCGTCGCGCCGGAACGCATGTCACGAATCACCTGTCTGCCGCCACGAATCATGGTAAAGCACGGATGCATCCGGTACTTGTGGCGGCTGAATGGTCCGTAGGCGCATTTAAGTGCCCCCTGCGCGCTGTAAAGGTTGCATGCAATGTACGCCGGATAACTTCCTTTTCCGGGAAGCGGCTTGCCGTATAGTCCCTGGCTGGTCATTTCAACCTGTGCAATGTGTCCGTCCGCATCGATGCTGATTGGCTCCGCGCATCCCTGTCTGGACTGTTCCGTGCGGTTCGTCTGCCGATGATAGAAGACGTACCACTGCCCGTTTGCCTGTACGATGGAACCGTGGATATTGCCCCAATAGTTGAGTGCTGCTTCCGTTTTGCGGCCTTGATAGCCGATTTCACCATTGGAGATGATCACGCCTCCGTAGTGAAAGCCACGATCCGGATGGTCACTGACCGCATACGCCAGCTCATGGCTCGCACGCGTGGAGTAGATGAAATAGTACTTTCCGTTCATCTTCCGCATGGAAGACGCCTCATACATCTCATGTCCCTCGAAGCCCGTGCCGGCGCTGTTCTTGTAGCCGGGAATCAGCGTGGCTGGTTCGCCGTGCACAGTCACCATGTCGTTTTCGAGCCGCACAACCTGTCCGCCTGTTCCATCCACATTGCGAATGCCGCGATTGCGGAGCATCTTGCGAAGATCCTCGTTCGCAGAGTAGCCGGAATAAAGGTATATGCTGCCGTCATCGTCACGGAATACGCCGGGATCAAAGCACATGATGTCATTTCTGCCGTGACCGTATTTAGTGCCGTTCGAATATCGAACAACACCATAATATTTGAACGGTCCATCCGGTCGGTCGCTGACCAGCACATTCACCTGATTGTGGAAATCAAAGCTGAAATACAGATAGAACCGTCCATCCGTACCCTGTACGCAATCCGGCGCCCACATGCAGCGATAACCGAACGGATTGCCCTTGCCGCGGCGCGCATACGCTCTTCCCGGACACGACCAGTCCGACAAATCATCAACCGGCGCCGACCAGACCTCGTAATCATCCGCACAGTAGCGCATCCCATGCGGCTTATCGTGACTTCCGTATAGGTACAGCCTGTTTCCATACACATGCAGCTCGCCATCGGGGATGAATGTTCCCTCCGGCAAATAAGGATTCCAAACCAACCGCTTCATGATACTGTTCCTCCTCCCCCGTCAGTTTACATTATACACAGCATGGAAAAAATGCGTCGTCTTATTGCCTAAATCAACATTTTTGCGCGTAAATCATAAAATCGACCGACAAAATAGACAACATGAGCACAGTAAAGGCAACACCACACAATTCGGCAGCTTGCAGAAATCTCGATTTACCTCCAGTAAACCTTCGATTTTTTTGCAATTTCGTCAAGGGCTGGTTAGAAGGCAGACAGTGAAAATTCGCCGTGCATTGCGGAAACTCATCGCTGACCATAAAAAAGGATCAGGAACAAAATTTCCTGATCCATAGATGTTAGAAAATATATTCTCGCTCGAATATAAGCAGTTTTTGAGACGACCAAGGATGTCAACTGGATTCTGCAAAATCTGATGCTGGCATGCGGCCAGAAGATTGTGCCCGAAAAGACGCTCATCATCTTTGATGAGGTACAGAATTGCCCGAAGGTCATCAATGCCATGAAGTATTTCTGCGAGAATGCACCGCAATACCACATCGCGTGCGCCGGCTCACTGCTTGACATTGCCTTGGCGAAGCCGGCTTCCTTTCCGGTCGGAAAGGTCAGCTTTATGCAGATGGATCCGATGACCTTTACGGAATTTCTGCTTGCCAACAGCGACGAAAACCTTGTCAAGTACATGGAAAGCGTGGACGCCATCGAATACCGGCTGCGTTCTTCAACCCTTTGTATGAAAAACTGAAGTGCGATAGATGACCTGTGGTTGGTGATATTGTCCTAACTAAATTGCATTGTCATTCACACTTCACCGTTTTTCTTGCAGCGAACATATTCCGCGAAACCCATCATATGCAGGCGGTCGATATACCCTGCATCCGCAAGCATCGTGCGGCCGATATAGTTTGCAGGACGCTTTTCCGAGCGCGTACCGGTCACAACGCGGTAGAGCATGTGCTCCATCGTGACATAGAACGGCTCCACAAGTTCCTCTTCCTTGCTGCAGCACCAATACAACACCGTGCCGCGTGTCACGATAAGAATATCCTTCTTGAGGTTTTTCAGCACCTTTTCATCGTCCATGGGCGTCTTGAAGTGATTCTGAATATACCCGTTCGCCATTGCATAATCCAGCACTGGAAACAGGTAACTGTCGTACAGCTCAGCAAAAAGGTCTGCGGCATTTTCGCCGCTAAGATAGATCGTGCGGACATACTCCTTGCCCAGCGTTTCGCAGAAGCAGGCAAGCACAATGCCGTACCACATCGCCTGATGCAGATAGTCACCCCGGTCGATTTCCGGCGGGCAGGGATTATTGCGCAAATTACGGTGGAAAAGCCGCTTGCCGCAGTGAATCAGCACGTTTTCCTTCGTGCCGAAATGATGGTAAAAAGAGCCCGATGCTGCGCCCGCGGTTTGGCAGATGTTTCTGACAGTCAGGTATTTGAAATCATACTGGGCGAGCATTTCTTCTGACGCGTCCAGTATTTTCCGCTGCGTTTCCAGGGACTTCAGCTCTCTCGGAAGAAATTGATCAACAGCCATCGTCCTTCTCCTGTTCATGATTCTAACACATGAATTAAAACACAAATCATACTTTCTGTCAACATGCAAGCGCAAACTTTCTGAAAACGCCGCGCAATTTAGCCACTAATCCGAATGATTTTAATAGCGCACAATGCTTTCGCCCGTTTCACGGTTTCTGGCAAATCGTCGGCAGAATTCCCACGAAAGCTCCGCCATCTGCGGCATAATCATGTGCGGCGTATTCTCAATGGAGGCGTAGCGGAACGTGTTCGTGCCGTCCTGCGTAAAATAGTCCGAAATATACACCTCGTCACCCATGAGGAACCGCACTTCCGTCCGGTCGGCAGGAACGCCATTCATGCGCGTTGCATAATCGTGTGAATGCTGCGCATCGAGGATTTCCTCCTCCGTATACGGATGCAATTTCCATGCCGCCATGCGATTCCGGAAATACCGAACATCCTCCGCCGCTTTTTCCGCGCTGCGATCCGTCTTGCGATACGAATTTTCCAAACTGCCATTCACGACAATGTCCGGATAGGTATATTGACGGAATGATTCAATCAGCTCATCCGCGCGGGACAGATAGTAATCGATGACTGCGCCCGACTGCAGGCCGACAGGGTCGCACAACTGCGCACAGGCAGCAATCAACTTCGGATGACGGCGATAGAACTCCAGCGCGTAATGCCCGTTATGGCTCTGCCCGGTTAGGTAGATTCTGGTCGGGTCAACAGGATACTGTTCACATACACGCTCTATGATACCCGGCAGCACCTCATCGTTGTCCTCCGGCGTTTCCAGCGCAAAGAACAGCATCATGAACTGCCCCTGCGCACACAGCTCGATGAAGTCATAGTAAAACTGGAATGACGTCTGCGTCGATGCCCTGCACGCCGTCCGCGGCTCTTTCATGACAACAAACAGCGGCAGTTTTTCATCCGGCGCATCCGCCTTTCCGGTCGGTGTCAGCGTAATATACCAATCGCCGTCACGGTCATGATCCTCATAGCGAATGCCGCGTTCCTTCCAAAATGCCTGCATCTCCGATGTATAGGCATCCGGCGAATCCACCTCAAGGTGCATGCTTTCCGCCTGCCGCTTTGCCGCCATGGTACGGATATGCCTGTCAAAATTCCAGTGCCAGCGTTTCTCATCGCGGCGATAAATCTCGCTGATATTGTGCTGATGCGCTTGCTTCATCTCCAGCTTGTCCGTGATATCAACGACCATCCGTCCGGCGAACAGGAACGGTTCCTGCCAGTCTGACAAATGCAAACCCGGCACATCCGCCAGCGTCAAGTTATGGCGGATCAGCGCGCTGATATCCAGCAAAATTGGTTTGTATTGAATGCGGAAGGTGCCCTGAGATTCAATCACCTTTTCTATCATCGCGCCGTGGAAGCTTGCCATGCAGTCTGCAAATTGCACGAGGATATTATCCTTTGCAGCCTGCTCCAGCAATTCGGCGTTATCTGCGATGAGGTTCATGCCTTGCTTTGGGTCATTCGATGCGGCATAGGGAATATACAGTACCGCCGCGTCCTTTACCTGATGTTCCTTAACCGCACGCGGTGCCATTACCTCCCCCATCATGCCGGCGCAGGAAAAATACATGCCCTTCTCTTCCCATTCCTTCACGTAATCAGGGAAATACGGCATGTGGTTGACCGCATCTGTCATGAAATCTGTCCGTTCCGGGAAATGATCCGTACGCTTCTCCTTTTCCAGGAGTTCCTGCAGCTTCAGGAACAACGGTCCGGCAGCATTCATGCATCCGCGGTACGTTTCATCCTGCCAGAGGTACATATCCGGATAGGTGTAGTCTTTGTTGTAATACGGCATTCTTTGCTTCACCTGCCTTCAATCGTCCCGATATACAGGTCGCTGTCCGTACACCGCAGATGATTCTGATATTCGTGCGTGCCATACAGTGCATCGCGGAAGTTCACAAGCTCAATCCTATGCGCCTTCACCCATTCGCGCAGCACAGGCGATGTCAGCGCAGCAACATCTTGCGTGCGGATGGCGGTAAACAGCTTGGCTCGGGGCGATTGTTCGCCTTCCTTATATACGAAAAAGTCCACATAGCCGGGATGCCAGCTTTGCTCGACAATGCAGTCGTCCGGCAAATCAAGCAGATGATCCGGATCCTCCGTGTAATACTTTACCGGGTCATAGTTTTCAAACTGTGCCGAGATGGAATCCGTTTCCAGCGCCCCATAGGCATTCACAGGAGAAGGAACAAAAATATTCAGATGCGCCCACTTGTCCAGCGGCTTGTCGACGGCACCTCGCCCTTCCTTCCGCGCAAATTGATAGGCAATGCCGTATTCATCGCAGACTCTCTTCTGCACCCGATTGAACACGGTTTCATTTTGACCGATATTCGTTGTATCAGGTGCACGACCGGCAATCAAAACGCATCGACGGATTTGCGCTTGCATTTCCGCATACAGTTCGTCTTCATCAATGTCATCGGCGATGTGAATATCATGCCGGAAGCGGTTTGTGCCGGGGATAACCAGCGATTTCACCTGTGCCGCCGGCAGGACAGGGCTGCACCAGAAATGCGTATGCCACCCCAGAGAAATCCACGGCCGCTGCTTCAGATATTCCAGTGCATCCTCCGTGCCGGGTGATTCCAACATCACGTCTGCGGCGGTCACCATGCCATGGTCAATCGTCTCCCACGTGCCGAGATTATGGATTTTCGTATAGCCGACATCGTCCGCTCGGATAATCATCTTCTTCATAGCAATTTCTCCTTACAGGTTATTCAATTCCTTGCAACGATGGCAGGCGACAAAGTGTCCGGGCAGCACTTCTTCCAACTGCTGCGGCTCACTGCAAGCAGGCGTTGCATACGGGCAGCGCGCAGCAAAGCGGCAGCCGGGCTTTGGGTTGATGGGCGATGTGATTTCGCCCTTCAGGATGATACGCTGACGCGGATGATGAATGTCCGTCGATGGGATGGCAGACAGCAGCGCCTTCGTGTACGGGTGCAGCGGCTTCACAAACAGTTCCTTGCTCTCGCTTGTTTCCACCATCTGTCCCAGATACATCACGCCGATGCTGGACGAAATATGCCGGACGACACTGAGATCATGCGTCACAAACATGTACGTCAACCCGCGTTTTTGCTGCAGTTCCTTGAGGAGGTTGAGCACCTGCGCCTGAATCGACACGTCCAGCGCCGAAACCGGCTCATCGCAGACGATAAAATCCGGATTGAGCGAAAGGGCACGCGCAATGCCGACACGCTGGCGACGTCCGCCATCCATCTCATGCGGATAAGCAAGCCGAAGACGTTCCTCAATGCCGCAGAGTGCCATCAGCTTCGTGACTTCCTCGTCGATTTGCGATTTGGTGTACTTTCTCGTCAGCAGCAACGGCTCACGAATCGTCTGCTCGACCGTCTGGCGCGGATTCAGCGACGAATACGGATCCTGAAAAACAATCTGCATATGCGTGCGCAGTTCTTTCATCTCGTGCCTGCCGATGTGCGTCACGTCTTTTCCGTTGTAGAAAATCTGACCTTCTGTCGGCTCATGCATGTGGATGATGGTACGACCCAATGTCGACTTGCCGCAGCCGGATTCGCCCACGATGCCCATCGTTTTTCCCTTTTCAATTTTGAAGGAAACATCGTCCGTCGCATGGAGAAAGCCATTGCGAACTTTAAAGTATTTTTTGAGATGCTTGACCTCAATGCAGGGATTTTCCATGTCAGGACTCCTTCCCTGCTCTCAGGCACCGGCAGAAGTGACCGGGAGCAATTTCATTATTCGGCATTTTGCCATGTTTGCATGCATCGCAGGCATGCGGACATCTCGGCGAGAAAGCACAGCCTTCAGGCAGCTTTGTCGGATCCGGCGGCAGACCCTCAATCGGGTGTAGCCATTCATCCTCCCCGTCGAGCGCCGGAATCGCGCCGAAAAGCCCGATGGTGTACGGGTGCGTCGGATGATCGAAAATGTCTGCCAGCGAACCGCTTTCGATGATTTCGCCGGCATACACCACAGCCACCTTGTCACACGTCTGTGCCACAACGCCCAAATCATGCGTGATAAGAATCATGGCGGTGTTGTTCTTGTTCTTCAGCGCTGTAATCATATCCAGCACTTGCGCCTGAATGGTCACGTCCAACGCTGTTGTCGGCTCATCCGCCAAGAGCAAATCCGGACTGCACGCCAGCGCCATCGCAATAACAACGCGTTGCTTCATGCCACCGGAAAACTGATGCGGATATTCCTCGTACCGAGCCGCGGGAATGCCGACCATTTCAAGCATTTCTTCCGCCTTTTTCCGTGCTTCTGCTTTCGAGCAGCTTTCATGCAGGCTGATGACCTCGCTGATTTGGTCGCCGATGCGAATGACGGGATTCAGCGCTGTCATCGGATCCTGGAAAATCATAGCAATCTTGTCGCCGCGGATTTTCAGCATCTCGCTCTCCGGCAGTTTCGTCAGCGTCTTACCCTCAAAGCAGATGCTGCCGCCAATCACCCGTGCAGGTGGCTGGGGCAGAATGCCGAGAATTGCTTTGGCGATGGTTGTCTTGCCAGCTCCTGTTTCGCCGACTAAACCCAGCGTTTCACCCTTCTCCAGCGTGAAAGAAACATGATTGACTGCCTTCGTGTCAACTTTGCTGACCGTGTAATACACCGTCAAATCCTTAACCTCAAGGAAGTGCGCCTGATTGTCCATTTCTTTCACACCTTCTTACTTCTTCAGCCTCGGATCCATCGCATCGCGCAGCCCGTCGCCCATGGTGCAGGTTGCAAAGCTCAGGATGCCGATGGCAAGGCCGGGATAAATCAGCAAATAGGGGTACAGCGTAAAGTAATTCTTGCCTTCATTCAGCAGCGCACCCCACTCCGGAATCGGCGCCTGAATGCCAAGCCCAAGGAAGGACAGCGAAGCCGCCTGCATGATCGTGCCGCCAATCCCCATCGTACAGCCAACCAGAATCGGGCCGAACGTGTTGGGCAGGATGTGCTTGAAAATGATGCGGACATTGGAGCAATTGATAGAACTTGCCGCCTCGATATAATCGCAGTTGCGGATCTGCAGAATCAAACTGCGCAGCATGCGCGCCGTGCCGGGAATGCCGGCAATGGACAGTGCGATGATGGTATTCACCACGCCGGGTCCAAGGGCGGTTGAAATGACCATTGCCAGCAGGATGCCAGGGATTGCCTGTATGACATCGAGAATGCGCATGACGATGTTGTCTGCCGTCTGCCCGAAAAATCCAGCAATCGCACCCAGCACAAGCCCGATGACCGTGCCGATGATGGTCGCGGCAATACCCATGAAGATGGAATATCGTCCGCCGTAGAGGATTCGGCTGAACAGGTCGCGTCCGAACTTGTCCGTGCCGAAGAGGTGCTCCGCAGAGGGTGCCTGAAAGGTTTCGGTAGACATGGTCGCATAATCATATTTGCAGATATAGGGAGCAAGCAGTGCCAGCACCACGAAAATCACAAAGATCGTCATGCCGATGACGGAAAGGGGATTTTTCATGAACCGTTTGAAAACCTCCAGTCCCTGACTGGTTTTCCTGACCTTCGTCTGATTCATTTTCTCCGCCTCCTTACTTGCCTGTATACTGCGCCTTGATGCGCGGATCAACAAAGGCATAAATCAAGTCAACAAGCAGCATCACGAAACTGAACGCAATCGCAATCACGACCACGCCGCCGCGAACCGCCGGATAATCAAGGCTACCGATGGCGTTTGTCATGTACAGCCCGATGCCGGGAATCATGAAAATCGTTTCGGTGACGACTGTGCCGCCAAGCGAATTGGCAAATGTCGCACCAAGCGATGTAATCAGCGGAATCAACGCATTCGGCATTACATGCTTGAAGATGGTGTTGCGGTTGCTGACACCCTTTGCGCGCGCGGTCGTTACGTAGTCGGAACGGATGACCTCCAGCACGTCTACGCGGCACTGCCTTGCAATCATCGAAATGCCGACAACCGAGTTGGATACAATCGGTATCACGTAATTCTTCCATGAGGCGACACCGAAGGCGGGCAGAATGCGCAGCTGCACGCAAAGCCAGTTAATCAGGATATATGCCAGCCAGAAGCCGGGCAGCGAAATGCCTACCATGGAAATGACAATCGCCGTGTAATCCGGCCATTTTCCCTGATGCGTTGCAGCAACAATGCCCAGCGGAATACCGATGAGCGCCGTCAGCAGAATAGAGAATGCAGCAATGATCAGTGTACGCGGGAAGCGCTCCAGCAGTTCTGTACCTACCGCAAGCTTCGATTGATAGGACGTACCGAAGTCCAGATGCAGGAACGTGTCGGACAGATATTTGCCCAGTTGAACAAGATACGGCTGATCGAGTCCCATCTCATGGGACAGCGCCGCCACCTGCTCCTTTGTGGCGGTGGAACCGAGGATAATTTGCGCCGGGTCGCCGGGAATGAAATACATAATCGAAAAAATCACGATTGCCACGCCCAGCACCACAAATGCCATCATCGCCAGGCGCTTCAGGATATATCTCCACATAGGCTCGCCTTTCATTGCCGTGTCATAAAAGGAAGACGGGGCTGTTGCACGACCTGCAGCAGCCCCTTGGGGAGGCTCAAAACTGATTACTTGAAGGAGAAACCCTGCACACACACGGCGCCCTCGCCGGAATAGCAGATGCTGTCAATCAAAGAAGAATTGTACACATTGTATTTCTTCTCCACCAGCAACGGCACGCAATATACGTTCTCGGTGATGTACTTTTGCGCCGCATTCACGGTTTCCTGAGAATTCGTCGCGACGCTCAATGCGCTACTGATGACGCTGCGCAGTTCCGCCAACTCATCATCCGGTGCAAAAACCTCATTCTGCTTCACGAAGGCAGATTCCCACAGGTCAGTCACATAAAAGCCGCTCAGTTCGGAAAGGTTCAGTTCCCACGCGGAATCATCGTTCTTGGCAGCCAGCCAGTTGGGGAAAATGTTGCCGGAAACGTTCACGGTGATGCCGATTTGCGCCAGTTGGCTCTGCACAACGACGGCGATATCGTTGGCAATTGTGCCATCAATGAACAACAGGGTGATTTCGCAGCCGTCCGGATACTGTGACTGTGCGAGGTACTCCTTTGCCTTCTCCACATCGTGGGCAGGGATATAGGAAGCAAAGGTTTCCGCATCATAGTCAGGATTCATGGGCGAACCGAGACCATAGGTGGCAATGTTTGCGCCGCCGTTGACCATCGCAGCGACCAGTTCCTGGTCAATCGCGGTCAGAATCGCCATACGCAGATAGGGGTCGGACGTCTTGCTGTTGGGCGAATGGTTGACAAGCAGGGACTTTGGTGCAGTCGCTGTAGTCTCTTCGACCGTGTACATCGAGGAGAACGGGCCGCCCTCTGCGAAGAATGCCGCATCCTGACTTGCGATGTCCGCCGTCATGTCGATAGTTCCCATCTGCAGGGCAACGGAAAGCTGTGAGGTTTCAGAAATCGTCTGAATTTCGATCACATCGGCAGGCTGCTGCTGACGCGGAAGCTTCACCTGATCGCCGGTTGCCCAGTAATTTTCGTTCACAGCCAGCGTGATGGACACGCCGGACACCCAGTCGGTCACCTTGTACGGACCCGTGCCGACCGGCTTCGATGCCATGCCGTCACCCGATGCCACATACGCGGCCTCGCTAACGATATTGACGTAGCTCGCCACATGCTCGAAGGCACCCTTGACAGGCGTTGTCTTCCAGACGAACTGCACGGTATACTCATCAATCGCGGTCACGGATTCGATTGCATTGACAACCGTCGACATTTCCGAAGAGCCGACCTGCTCAGTCGCGTAGCAGAACGCCACGTCCGATGCTTTAATCGGATTGCCCTCGGAGTCGTGGATGTTCTCGTAGAGCTTCACGGTATACGTGCGGTCGCCGTCATATTCCCAGGACTCCATCAGCAGCCCCTGGAAATCATCACCGTAGGTCGTGAAGGAGCCCAGCGGCTCAAACACGGCGGTCGTGTAGGTCTTGGGATTCAGGAACGGTACAAGGCTGATATAGGACTGCGTGCCGGCATAGACAACCTTGTCCACACGGCCGTTGTTGTCCGCATCCGCTGCAAATGCGAACGAGCAGGCAGTAAGCGCAAGACACAGTGCCAGTGCGAGAGCCAAGATTTTCTTCATGATGTCTTCCTCCTTGATCATTTAACGAATATCCGTTCAACGGAATTCTTTCCTGTTTACTGAGCCGTACCTGCCGCCATCGTGCCGACTACGCCCAGCGGATTCATCTTCATGGGGCTCGTGCTGGTTAAATCCTCCGTACCGCCAAGCACATTGCCCAACTCAAAGAGCATGTTGTCGCAAGCGATCTGGTCGGTGTTGCCAGATTCCACCATTGCCTTTGCTTCCGCCAACTTCTCAGCGAAAGGTGTCCAGATTTCTTCGGTCACCCAGTACTTGTCTGCCGGTACATCCGTGCCGTCCGCGCTGACCACGACATCAGCCGTGATCTGCTCGGCGTAGGCAACCGCATGAGCAAGTGCTGCCGGAGCGCCGCTGCCGCGCGTGAAGCCGATCACGTGATCCGCACCGTCATCGGACGACCACATGATGATCACCTCATCTGGATTGTTGTACTGGTCAGTACGACGCTCGCCGCGAATGAACTGCGTATGGCGGAAGGCCTCACCGAAGTTCTTGCCGATGTAAGAGTCACCGGTCGTCACCGTTTCCGTTGCGCCATCAGCCAGGAAAAGTGGATGCTTGATAGCGTCCTTGTCGTCAGGGTCGGTGTTCTCAATCAGCTTGCCGGTCACGGAGTAGGCACGCTTCGCCGTCCAGCCCTTCACGCCGTCCTGCCAGTAAATCATCATATCCAACGGCTGAATAGCGCTGTCGAAGTTTTCCTCCGCAAATGTCACGCCGATATCCTCGCCGCTGTCATCCTTTACGGACACAACGCCGTTTTCCTTGCTGATCTCGCTGATAAATGTCGAGGTGTAATAGGTCGTCGAAATGACGGATGCCTTGTCACTGCCAACCTCCGCGTACAGCTGAATCGTCTGACCAACCATGTAGGCGATGTGCTTCGTATACAGGAAGGCTGCTTCTTCGAGCGTCACAGGCTGACCTTGCACGTAGTTTTCTTCGACCTTCGGCATGAAGAAGCCGTCATCCCACTGCCGCTGCAGATGTGCCTTCCATGCCCAGCCGCCTTCGACCTGCCAGATGGCGTTTTCTCCATTCACGACAAGCGCTTCCGTGCTCAGCGTGCCATCCGCAAGCGTGTACGGAATCCGCTGACCGTTGACATAGACGTTGCCGGCATTCACGATTGCGCGAACGCCAGCCTCCGCCCCGCCCTCGAAATACGGGTCGAACTGCGCGTCAATGAGCGTCAGGCTGGCATCGCAGACAACGGTGTAAAGGAGCGTGTACTCCTTACCGTCGAACACGGCTGTTTCCTCCGCGGCTGCGCAGGAAATTCCGCACAGCAGCAGGCAGATGGTTACGATGAGTGATAGGGTTCTTTTCATGGTTCTCCTCCTTTTTGTGGTAACGTAATTTAATTCGTGTATTAGAACACGTTCTAATCTGATTATAAATCATATCCGTCCGTTTGTCAACGGATTTTTTTATTTTTATGGCACCGGCTGACCATTTACGTTTTTATGCATGGTCATGAGCAAATTACCGAATATCCGGCGGATTGCAAGAGAACATCCGGTACTGAGCAGCACGGCAAGGATGACAATCGCATCTGAAGCCGTACCGTTTCTGCCGGAAATCAACGCCGCTCCGCCGGAAACAGCGGATAGCATCAGCAGCACTGCATGGGCAACCCAGCCGATCCGGATACACTGATCAACTTCATCCGCCGTCATGCGTTTCATATATTCGCCGCTTACTGCAAAGCGAAGAACGCCGTATGCGCCAATCAGCCATGCCGCAACAGCCAGCGCGCCGAAGCCGTTCGCCAGACGACAATGGTTGAATGGCACGTCAGCAAGCCCTGCTGTAATCGCCGTAGCCGTGCCCAAAGACATCGCAAGCATCATCTGTAGCTTAATTGACCGCAGCGACACGCCCTGCTTTGAGGGCATATAACGGCAGAATGCACCGACATAATGATACACCATGCAATAGCCTTTTCGATTCCGTGCAGGCTCCTTCACGGCTTCCCAGTTTTCGAAATAGCGCTCCCTGTAGGACTTGCGTTTCTCTCTCATCATGTCATTTCGCGTCCTTCAGCAGGTTCTTCTTTTTCCAAGCGCCGGTATAGAAGTAAATCATGCATACGATGGCAGGCAGCACACGGCTGAGTCCTGTCCCCCAGAAATATGCCTGCGTCCGCAGGAATTCCTCCAGCGTCAGACCTGACTCTGCATAGGCAGTCATGGCTGTCCAGACCGAGAACGTCTCCGGCGCCGCATTCACAAACAGCTGGATAAACAGCAGGCTCAACCCGATTTTGCACACGACGCCATCCAGTACGCCGATGATAAAGTTCAGCATCGCACTGCCCGCTCCAAGCACCATGGCTTGGTACGAGCTGGTGACAGCAGACACGAGAATATGCACCGCCAGCATCTGAACATAGAAGACGCCGAGTGCCTCCACCTGCTGATCAATCGTAAAAATGCCGAAGGTCTGCTTCGGAAAAAGGAGGATAAGCAGCGAAATCAGTACACCGAAGGCAAGGCTCGTCACCAGTGTATAACGAACCGCTTTTTTTGCTCGGTCCTGCTTCTGCGCGCCGAGATTCTGCCCAACCATGGCGGCACATGCCTGCGACATAGAGGAGGAGAACATTTCGAGGAACTTCTGCAGCTTGTTGCCGATGCCGTTTGTACCGGAAGCAATCGCGCCGCACGCGTTGATGCTTGCATTAATCCACAGCATGGACACGCGCACAAGGATGGAACGAATTGCCTGCGGAAGCCCCAGTTGCAGCAGCATCTTCATATGCGTTGCATCCAGATTGAAATAGCTCAGCTTCAGCTCAAAATCAAACGTCTCACGACGCTTGTACATATAGATGAAGCAAGCCGTAAAACTGGCAAGCTGAGAAATAACCGTCGCAATGGCGGTTCCAGCCGCGCTCAGTGGAATCACCGCGACCAGCAGGATATCCAACACGATATTCACCGCTGCCGCAATGATGATAAACAGCAGCGGACGCTTGCTTTCGCCCATGCCGCGCAGGACGCCGCTGACCGCGTTATAGCCGAAGATAAAAGGCAATCCAATCGCTGTGATGACCATGTAGGAGGTTGCCTCCCCCATTGCCTCCTCCGGGCAGTTCAGCATCCGCAAAATCGGCTTCGTCAGCACGATGGTAATGACCATCAGGACGAGAGATGCTATCATCATCAGGGTGATAAAGGTGCCTGTCGCCTTTTTCTGATCGCTGAATCGTTTTGCGCCTGCCAGTTGGGCAATATAAATCTGTCCTGCGGATGCAAAGGCAGTTGCAACCGGCGTCAGGAAGTCGGCAATTTCGCCGCCCGTATTGACGCCCACCGTACCCACATTGCCAACGAACTGCCCGATCACCATCAAATCCACCATAGAATACAGCTGCTGAATCAGATTTGCCAGCACAATGGGCATCGCGAAGAGCATCAGGGACTTCCAGATAGGACCGCTCGTCAAATCGCGGCCGACCTTTTTTGTCATCACTGCCGTCATTTCAAATCCTCCTCAAAAAATTTCAGAACGTACTTTAAAACACGTTCTAATTGTGCTATACTTATCATAAATCGCCTGAGGGTATTTGTCAAGTCCCTTCATCGGGAAATTTACGTCCCTCTTCGCGAAGGAAGGAGGAACCCATGGCCGACACGCTATACCGCGCATCTTACGTGCGCATCGGCACCTTCATGCAGGGAATCAACGCTGTTTTCTACGTCCCTGCCATCAAAAAAAGCAGTATCGGCATCGTCGTACTGCATTCTGATTCTGATTACCTTTCCTTTCCGGGCGGTGCAGGCATGGCATCGCACGGTTTCCTGACCCTGTGCGCAAATGTCGAAAATCCGGCTGACCCACTGGAGAAGAAGCTTCTTTCCGTTAAGCTGGCAGTGGATGAAATGCGCCGTCAGCCCGGCATTGACCAGATTGTGCTGCTCGGGCACAGCGGCGGTGCGACGCTGATGAGCCTGTATCAGGCAATTGCCGAAAACGGATCTGATATTTTTCAGGATGACCGGCTGATTGTCAAACTTGGCAATGTGCCATCCTTGCCTGTTGCGGATGGCATCATGCTCATTGATTCCAATTTCGGCAACGGCGTGATGACGCTCGTCAGCATTGACCCTGCTGTTCAGGATGAAGCAAGCGGATGCAGCAACAACCCTGCATTTGACCCCTTTTCCACAGAAAACGGCTATCGGGCAGACGGCACCACCCATTACAGTGACGCATTTCTTTCTTCCTATTATATTGCGCAAGCAGAACGCGCTGACCGCATCCGTGAAAGAGCGCTCGAGCGCCTGTCCATGCTGGAAAAGCATCAGGGACGCTTTGCAGATGATGAACCGTTCCTGATTCCCGGCGGAAGTCAAGTTGCGCCGAACAATCGGCTGTTTCCGCAGGATTTGCATCTGCTATCGCACACAAAAGGCGCCTATGACCTGATTCACGGCAGGGACGGCAGCATCACACACGAAGTCATCCGCTCCCTTCGCACTCCCCGCGGCGCACTGTATGGCACAACGCTTTACGGTCTGGGCTGCTGGAACACCACCGTGCGCACATACCTTTCCTCGAACTGCGTGCGAACGCTGCCTGGCTATCGGGTAACAGAAACAGGAATTGAAGGCGTTGATTACGACTCCTGCTTCTGCTGCACGCCAGGCAACGTGAAACACATTCACGCGCCAATGCTGATTATGGGCATGACCGGCGGCTATGAGTGCATCGCAAGTGAAATGATCTACGAAAACGCTGCCTCTGCCGACAAGACCATTGCCTTTGTCGAGGGCGGTACGCACATGCTGGGCACAGCACATGACGCGGAGCAATATCCCGGACAATTCGGCGACGCGCCGTCTGCGCTGTTTGATGCCATGGCACAATGGCTGACAAGGAGGATGAAATGATGAACGGCAATTCTGACGAACTGAACCGTGCCTACCTGGATCGACTGACCATCAACTACCGCTACATCGGCACAGAGGAAGCATCAACCGAATGCACACTTTTCGGTCGGAAATTAGCCACGCCAATTCTGCTTGGCGGTCTCGCGCATTACGAACGGCTCCATGAGAGCGGCATGGTCGGCTATGCCGCCGCTGCTGCATCGGTTGCAACAGCCATGTGGACAGGCTTTTCCACCGATGCGGAAATCGAATCGGTCGTTGCTGCCGGCATTCCCGCTGCGCGCATCATCAAGCCATTTGCCGACATCGATGATGTGCTGTCCATGATTGCGCATGACGAGAAGGCAGGCTGCTGTGCCGTGGCCATGGATATCGACCATGCTTACAACAAGCGCGGTTTTCGCGATTCCTTCGGCGGAAAGCCACTCGCATCGCCCAGCGTGTCCGTCCTGCGAACATATGCGGAAAGCACATCTCTCCCCTTCTTCTGCAAGGGCGTATTGAGCGTTCCGGATGCTATTGCCTGCGCTGAAGCTGGCATTGCCGGCATTGTGATCAGCCAGCACCAAAACATGTTTCCATGGAATTCTCCTGTGCTATCCGTCCTGCCGGAAATTCGCAAAGCCGTCGGCGACAGCCTGACCATCCTGTGCGACAGCGGTCTTGATACCGGCTATGAATGCTTCAAGGCACTCGCGCTCGGTGCAGACGGCGTGTTCACGGTGCGCCCGATGATGCCGATTTTCCGCGAAAAAGGGGCAGCAGGTGTTGCGGAACGTCTATCGCAGATGACGGATGAACTGCGCTGCGCCATGTCGCGCACCGGCTCAAAGGACATCCGTCACATTGACCCTTCCGCCGTTCGCTTGATTTGAAAGGAGATTGCTGATGATTAATTTAAAGGCAAACCCGTTTTTCCTGTCGGACAAACAGGTCAATTGGGTGTATGGTACGCTTGCATCCATGACGGATGAAGAAAAACTCGGACAGGTCTTCTGCCTGATGGGACAGGATTATCCCATGGCACAGATGGAAGAGATGGTCAAATGCGGCAAGGTTGGCGGTATCCTGTACCGCCCGGAGCCTGCACAGTCCATCCGCGACCGCTGGGCAAGGCTGGATCCGTTGGCACGGATTCCGCTGCTCAAGGCCGCCAATTTGGAGGAAGGCGGTGCCGGCGCCGTCACGGACGGAACGCTCTTCGGATGGCCGATGCTGACTGCCGCAACGGATGACGTATCGGTCGCAGCAAAATTCGGCATGGTCTGCGGCACGGAAGGACGAAGTGCAGGCATTAACTGGACATTCTCACCCGTCAGCGATATCGACATGAATTCCCTGAATCCCATTACGAACGTGCGCACCTTTGGCAGCGACCCTGAGCGCATCAAACGTATGACCAGCGCGTATGTGGATGCTGTGCAGTCCTGCGGCATTGCGGCATGCGCCAAGCATTTTCCCGGCGATGGCGTAGATTACCGCGACCAGCATCTGCACCCTACCTATAACAGCCTGAGTGCACGGGAATGGTACGATACCTACGGTGCCATCTACCAGAACCTGATTGACCGCCATCACCTGCTCAGCGTCATGGTCGGGCATATCGTACAGCCGAATGTGGAAATGGACATCAATCCGTCTCTTCGCTTTTCGGATTGCCTGCCCGGTTCACTGTCGCCCGAACTGCTGACTGGTGTACTGCGCGGCAAATTCGGCTTCAATGGCGTCATCACAACGGATGCGACCATCATGGGCGGATTTTGCCAAGCAATGGCACGTCGCGATGCCATTCCCGCCGCCATCATGGCTGGCAACGACATGCTTGTTTTCTCCACGGACAGTGAAGAAGACTTCGGCTATCTGCAGGCAGCGCTGTCAGACGGACGACTAACGCATGAGCGCCTGAATGAAGCAGTGACGCGCATCCTGGCACTGAAGGCAAAAGTATGCTTTCAGTCGGAATGCGAGATGGTCTCAGACAGCGCCGCATGGCACCTCGAGGCGGCAGAAAAAGCCGTCACGCTTGTCAAAAATACAAACTCAGCCATCCTGCCCGTCACACCGGAAAAATATCCGGTGATCCGGCTGATCTGTCTCGGCAAAGACAGCATTGCAGACGGCAGTGTCCGGGCAATCGTCACCGAATGGCTGCAAAAAGCCGGATTCTCCGTGGAAAGCTATGATCCCCTTGCAGATGATCTGCACGGCACCTCTGCCTTGTCTGACCGCCGCTTGTCGCTGTACATCATGAATCACGAACATGCTTCCAATCAGACCACCGTGCGCATCGATTGGAGCAAAAAGCATGCCCTAGATATGCCGCGTTTCGTGCATGAGGAGCCATGCGTTATGGTTTCATTGGCAAATCCGTATCTTTTGCAGGATGCGCCACGCGTGCCCGTGTACATCAATGCCTATACTGCAACGCGCACTGTCATCGAAACAGTTTTAAACAAACTTCTCTGTGGCGGACCCTTCACCGGGATCAGCCCGGTTGATGCGTATTGCGGTCTACCGGACACGCGGCTGTAACGGGAGGTACTGTCATGCCAATCGGTATAATCATCAATTGCCTGTCCGTTGCACTCGGCGGGCTTGCCGGTGCCGCCTTCGGGCAGAAAATGACGGCAGAACTCAAGGAAAAGCTGAATCTCGTCTTCGGTGTCTGCTCCATGGGCATCGGCATCAGCGCCATTGTGCTTATGCAGAACATGCCTGCTGTTGTGCTTTCGCTCATTATCGGTACCATTCTCGGCGTTGTCTGCCATCTGGAGCAGCACATTCATCATGCGGGAGCGGCAATGCAACGGCTCATTCCAGGTGCCGCCGCCATGAATGAATCAACCGCATCCCTGCTGGTAACCGCCATTGTGCTCTTCTGCGCCAGCGGTACAGGCATTTATGGCGCCATCATTGCCGGCATGAACGGCGACCATTCCATTCTCATTGCTAAATCCGTTCTGGACTTTTTCACCGCCATGATTTTTGCCTGCAATCTCGGTTCGGTGACGGCGCTTGTTGCCATGCCGCAATGTGTGATTTTCCTGCTGCTGTTCTATTGTGCTAAGCTGATTGGCCCCTTGACAACTCCGGTCATGGTGAATGATTTCAAGGCATGCGGTGGGCTCATCATGCTCGCAACCGGACTGCGCATCGCCAAAATCAAGTCTTTCCCCATTGCCGACATGATTCCGGCGATGGTACTTGTCTGGTTCATCAGCGCAATGTGGACAAACACTGTTCTGCCGCTGCTTGCAGGGATTTAAGGAGGATACAGATGCGTTATCAGGGCATTATTTTCGATTTGGACGGCGTAATCTGCTCGACCGATGAATATCACTATCAGGCATGGAAGGCACTTGCCGACCGCCTCGGCATTCCGTTTGACCGCGAACGGAACAACTTGCTGCGCGGTGTAAGCCGAATGATAAGCCTCGAAATCATTCTGGAAAATGCTCCTCGTTCCTACACGGACGAGGAGAAGGCCGCCCTTGCCGAGGAAAAAAACGAGCGCTACCGCCGGCTGCTTTGCAATATGACCCCCGCCGACCTTTCTGTGGATGTCCGCCGCACGCTGAATGCTCTTCGGGAGAAGGGTCTGCTTCTGGCAATCGGTTCCAGCAGCAAAAATACGCCCTTTATTCTGTCGCGCATTGGTCTATCCGGCTTCTTCGATGCTGTAGCGGACGGCAACTGCATCACCCGTTCCAAGCCTGACCCAGAGGTGTTTCTGACGGCGGCATCGATGCTTCATCTCTCCCCTGCCGACTGTCTGGTCGTGGAGGACGCACACGCCGGCGTACAAGCAGCTGCAAGCGGCGGCTTTGCCTGCGCCGCGATCGGCGATGCAAAAGAAGATCCGCTCGCAACCTACCATCTGCAAACCTTTCCGGAACTGCTGAATGCCATCAGGCAGTAATCGTTGCCGATCAAATTCTTGCATTTGGGGCAAAACCTCTTTACCGATGCTCTGCTGACAATTTGCGTGTTCCGTCACGCGAATTTGTATGATGTCAGTGTTTTGATTCGATTTCAATCGATATCATCAGGTCTGATGACGGTTTCCTTGTTTCTTTACAACTGCATCGTCCACGTTGCATTAACGGGGCTTGGGGCATGTCCCCAACAAGCAAAATGGCAAAAGTAAAACTTTGACCCTGCTTGCCCAATCAAAAATCTCGAATTTGAGATAACACGGGCAAGCAGGGTTTGCGCATGCCAAAGTGCATTTTGCAAACGTGCTTGTTGGTGCTGACTGCCCCAAGCCCTTGGTAATGCATCACCCACGATGCAGTTGTAGAATGCTACGCTCGTCGAACACACCAGGTAAAAAGCGCAAATGAAAAGAGCCTCATGTCAGTTCGTCATTCCAAATCGACACTGATATGTACCCCCAATACTGGACACCCGGTATTGGGGGTATTGTTATATGAAGT
>CAVANO010000045.1:0-242919 GCA_963590165.1 Anaerovoracaceae bacterium | reverse complement strand
GCTTCGCCCTTCTGAGCCAGCGTCATGGTGATGGCAGCGGTCAGGGTCGTCTTGCCGTGGTCAACGTGACCGATGGTGCCAATGTTTACGTGGGGCTTTTTGCGCTCGTAACGTTCCTTAGCCATTGGGATTTCCTCCTTATATTCGCGTAAAACTGCGAAGGTAGCTTCGCTGCTTTCCGGCGGCAGATGCGGTATTGGAGCAGGCGATGGGAATCGAACCCACAAGACCAGCTTGGGAAGCTGGAGTTTTACCACTAAACTACGCCTGCATGTCCCGCATCAAGCCTAACCAGACTTGTCAGACAAGGTATATTGTAAACATTTCGGCAGAGATTGTCAAGCGTTTCCGACATTTTTTCATTTTTTGATAACGGAAAAGTTTTTTGAGTATGTTTCATTTCTCCCCTCGTCATCAAATTCATCCAATCCGGTTGCATCGATCTGCAATCTCTGCTATAATAAAGATGGTTTTTTATGCGTACACAGTATCGAAGCGCCGTGAGCGATGTGTCTATCATCTCCACCGGCGACAATAAACGACAGGAGCGCATTTCATGCAAGGCAGAAATCCTTCCACCCCGATTCCGGATCCCGATCAAAAGCGGCGTCAGCGTTTCCGAATGCTCCGCAACTGCAGCATTGTGCTGCTTGTCGTCGTTGTGATCGTTCTGACCGTCAACCTCGTGCGCTATTTCACGCGCAGCCGCTCCATCAGCGTCTATACACTCCCCTGCTTTTCCCATCAGGACGTCACCGTATTCCGCGACGGCGTGCTGTATTATGACGGCGAATCCATCCACTACATCAGCTCCACCGGTAGCGTTATCTGGTCATATGCTGTCGGTTCGGATGCTTCCTTCAGCGTGTCGGATGATTACATGATCGCTTGGTCGGGCACACAGCTATTCATCGTCAACTCAAACGGCAAGCCGACCTACAATGAGCCCATGACGAGCGAGATTCAGTTCGCGCGCATCGGTTCAAAGAATGCTATCATCGTCATTGGTGACACAACTAACCCCGAGGTCAGGATGGTTGACCTGAACGGTCAGCTGCTCGACAGCGAGGATGCCGTATTTGACGGCATGATGTTGCTGGACTGCGGCTTTTTCGGCACAGGCGAGGAATATTGCTGGACGCTAAGCATGGACGTCTACAGCCCGACGGTCGCGACCTATCTGCACACCTTCCAGGTCAACAAGATGAACACCGGCAATGTTAATCTCGGCGAACATCTCGTGTACAAAGTATTCTATGCGGATAGTAAGCTGTATGTGTTCGACACGCAGCAGCTGACCACCTACGACTATCGCGGCGTTCAGGACACCTCCGGCACCGAGCTGATTTACGGCTGGCGGCTAATGAACTACAGCTTGTCCTCGCGCGGCATGCCGCAGATGCTTTTCGCGCCGACCAACCAAACAAGCAGTCAGATTGCCGTCACCGAACTGCGTGTCCTGACGCCCTCGATGGACAATCACATCACCCTGCCGACTACCTGCGTCGGGGCAGCGATTGACAGCACGCGCCTGTATGCTTTCTCCTCCTCCTACCTCTTTACAGCACCGCTGAGCAGCCAGCGTTTTGTCGCGTATGCTGTGTCCCTGCCGGACGGGCGTGCCATTTCCTCGCTGATCGGCATCACGGACAACAACTACGCAGTCGTCACCAGCGGCACGGAGGTTTACAGCATATCGCTCCCGCAATAAGCCTGAAACGGAGGAATGCGCATGATTCTCATCGGCATCTGCGGCGCGAGCGGCAGCGGCAAGTCCACGCTGGCACAGGCGCTTTCCGAGCAACTCGGCGACCACTGCCTGGTCATCCAGCAGGACTGCTATTACCGCGACCATCCTGATCTCCCGTTTGATGACCGCGCACAGCTCAATTATGACGAGCCGGGTATTTTCGACCATGACCTGCTTCTTGCAGATATGAAGCAGCTGCTTTCCGGTCAGCCCGTCACGCGAAAGGCATATGATTACGCGCTGCACCGCCGTGCTGACACAGATGAATTGCTCTATCCGCGCGATGTCATCATTCTGGAGGGAATTCACTGTTTTTACGACCCGCGGCTGATGGATTTGATGTTTCTCAAGCTCTACATCAAGGTGGACGCGGACATTTGCCTGCTTCGGCGGATTAACCGCGACATTGTCGAGCGGCAGCGTTCCATCAGCAGCATCTCAAACCAGTATCTTTCCACCGTACGACCCATGTTCAACGAGTACATCGCCAATTACGTATCCTTCGCGGATGTCATCATTGCCGGCGGCGGTAAAAACGCGCGCATTGTCGACATTTTGACCGGCTATGTAACCGATGCACTCAATAAGCAGGCAAATCAGCAAGGAGGAAATCCATCATGAAGTCGAAGGTCTATTTCACGCACAGCATCACGCCTGAAAACGTTCTGAAGCTCTATGATGCCTGCGGTCTGCCGCTGACCGGCAGCATCGCCGTCAAGCTCCATTCCGGCGAAAAGGGCAATCAGAACTTTATCGGTCCCGATTTCTGGCGTCCGATGATTGAGAAGGTGCATGGTACGGTTGTCGAGTGCAACACCGCCTATGAGGGTTCGCGCAACACCACCGATGTCCACTGGCAGACGATGCGCGACCACGGCTGGGCAGATGCCTTCACCGTCGATATCATGGATTCGGAAGCGCCCGATTTGCAGCTGCTCATTCCGAACGGCCGCGTCATCCAGAAGAACTACGTTGGCAACCACCTCGCACGCTATGACTCTCTGCTCGTCCTGAGCCACTTCAAGGGTCATCCGATGGGCGGCTTCGGCGGTGCACTCAAGCAGCTTTCCATCGGCATTGCTTCCTCCTACGGCAAACTGTACATTCATGGTGCCGGCGATCCTGCCGTCAATTTCGGCGCGGATCATGACAGTTTTCTCGCCTCCATGGCAGATGCGGCATCGTCCGTTGCCAAGCGTTTCAGCGGCAAGGCAGTGTACATCAACGTCATGAAGAACCTGTCTGTGGACTGCGACTGCTGTGCCGTTGCGGAGGATCCCTGCATGGCGGACATCGGCATGATGGCATCGCTCGACCCAATTGCGATTGACCAAGCGTGTCTTGACATGGTGTACGCCGCGACGGACGATCCAGGACAGAAACATTTCCTCGAGCGTGTTGAAAGCCGTCACGGTGTCTACACCATCGAGTGCGCCGAAACGCTCGGCTTCGGCTCTCGCGAGTATGAAAAGATTGCAATTGACTGAATCAACTGAAAAGGCGGCTGCATTCCTGCAATTCGCAGGAGTACAGCCGCTTATTTTGATGGTTCAGTCTGCCTTTTCGTTGTCGTATCCTTCCGGCAAAGGAATCAGTACGGTCATGATGAACCAGCCATCCTGTTGCTCAAGTGTCAGACAGCCGCCGTATTTTTCCGCAGCCTTCCGGATGCTCTTGATGCCGTAACCGTGGCTTTCCTTGTTCTCCTTCGTCGTTGCCGGCAGCCCGTCACGCAAGTCAACCGCCTTGTTCGTGCAGTTCTCTACACGGATGAGCAGAAAGCGATTTTGCGTGCGCACCGTCAGCTTAATCAGGCGCATGCTCTTGTCCTCAATCTGCTCCACACACTCGATGGCGTTGTCAATCGCATTGCCGAACAGCGAGCAAATGTCCATCATGTCCATGAAACCGAGGTCATGCGCGTCCGCAAAGCATGTCATGACGATGTTTTCTTCGGCGCAGCGCAGGCTCTTGCTCGTCAGGAACGTATCCAGAATCGAGTTGCCCGTGTTGACCTCCGCTTCGTGCATCGTGACGACCTTTTCCATCTCACGCAGATATGACTCACGCTTCTTGTCGCTCTTCTCGTTGCGGATGAATTCGATTTGGTGCTTCAGGTCATGGTACACCTGATGAATCGCCTTATTGTTCGCATCGAATTGACGGTATTGCTCGTACTGTCGGTTGAACAGGCTTTCCATCGCCTCCAGTTCATGGCTAAGATGCAGCTCCGCGCGCGAGATATCATGCGCAAAGAGCATGACCATGCCTCCGAAGTCAATCAACGTGCGCGAATACAGGATGCCCGTACCAAGCGACTCTGAAAAAACATTGTCCTGAAATGCGAAGTTGAAGTTGCTCAGGCAGAAAGCAGACAGTGCAATCGCTATGCCGCTCATCAGCTCCTGCCTGTTAATCCGCATGTTGCCGCGCATGATGCGGTGTTTCCCGTTCACCAGCCAGAGCACATAGAATACGACTGCATACACAGCAATCATCAGCACCCATGTACCCGTCAGCCCGATGACACCATCCATCAGCAGATAGTAGTTGATTTGCCATTCCTGCGACGCAGCAAACTCCGCCGTGATGAACGCATGTGCCCACATGTATCCTGCCAGCGTGAACGGCACCTTGCAGGATGCAACAATCATTCCCAGCATACCTGCCAAGCAAAGTGCCATCGCACCTACCCACCAGATGCCGGTCGTCTGCTGATTCAGTTCATTGAAGCCCAGCAGGACGCCGAAGGACAGGATGTAGATGCCGATTTGCTGCCAACTTTTCGCGCCGAAGCGTTTCCGCTGCGGATAGATGTACAGCAGGCATGCCAGCCATTCCGCAATCGCCGTATGAACCCGTGGAAAAAAAACTACCTCCAGGAATTCCATTATGACTTGCCGCCTCCCAGATACTTCGTCAGCGCCTCCATGAAAGCCTTATGACGCGGTCGGGAGATGGCAAGCGGCTTGCCATGCACGATGGCAACGCCGTTTTCGATGCGCTCCACATGGCGCAGATTCACCAGATAACAGCTGTTGCAGCGGAAGAAGCCGTAATCTGCAAGCATCTCCTCCACGCTCTTCATGCTTTGCCGCAGGTGGAACGTCTCCTGCTCCGTGTAGATGCAGACGGCATGTCCTTCCGTTTCGACATACTCGATTTGGCTGACGTCGATGCGTGTCAATCCCGTTTCGGTCGGCAGGGTGATATAGCGCTTCGGCTTCTGTGCCAGCAGGTGCTCGACACGAATCAGCAACTGACGCAGCATCAGGTAATTCACCGGCTTCAGCACGAAGTCCAGCGCATTGACCGAATACCCGCGAATCGCGTAATTGGCGAGATTCGTGATGAAAACCAGATACACATCCTCATCGCGCTCACGGATTCGCTGCGCTGTGGCCATGCCGTCCAGGTGCTTCATCTGGATATCGAGGAAAATCACGTCATACGACGCCGAATAATCCTCCAGAATCTCGTCGCCGTCGGAAAACAGGCTGATTTCCACCTCATTCGTGCGTCCCTGATAGTACTGCAGCACATAGCTTTTGAGCTGCTCCTGCACGCGAACCTCGTCCTCTACAATTGCCAAGCGCACCTGTTTTCCACCGCCTTTTGCTTTTTATTGCAATTCCCTGCGTGCACAGTCAATCGCCGCGCGAAGCGTGTCGTCCATATCCATATACTTGTACAGCCCGAGGCGTCCGCCGAAAATTACATTCGGCTCACCTGCCGCCTTCTGCTGATACTTGGCATACAGCGCACCGTTCTCCGCATCATTGACCGGATAATACGGCTCATCGCCGTGCTTCCAGGCCGCCGGATATTCGTACGTCACGACCGTGTGCGGCAGCGCAAGCACATCCGCCTGACCATAGGCAAAATGCTTGTGTTCGATGACGCGTGTGTAGGGCACCTCGGCATTCGTGTCGTTGATGACCGCATTGCCCTGATAGTCCTGCACGGGCAAATCCTTCGTGTCAAAGCGAAGCGAACGATACGAAAGCGCACCGTAGCACTCATCGAAATACTGGTCAATGGGACCGGTATAGACAATCTTGTCCGCCATGCTCGTCCATGCTGCGCGATCTTTCAGGAAGTCCGCATTCAGCCGCACCTCGATGCCTTCGAGCATCTTCTCGACCATCGCCGTATAGCCCTTGTCCGGAATGCCCTGATAGCGGTCGTTGAAGTAGTTGTTGTCATACGTCAGGCGAACCGGCAGACGACGGATAATGAACGCCGGCAGTTCTCTGCACTTGCGTCCCCATTGCTTCTCGCTGTAGCCGCGCACGAGCGCCTCGTAAATGTCGCGCCCAACAAGCGAAATTGCCTGCTCTTCGAGGTTTTTCGGTTCACCGGTGATTTCCCTGCGCTGCTTCTCGATGATTTCCCGCGCCTCTTCCGGCTTCGTCACGCCCCACATCGCATAGAACGTGTTCATGTTGAACGGCATGTGGTAGAGTTTGTCCTTGTACTTTGCCAGCGGCGCATTCGTGAAGCGGTTGAACGTGGCGAAACGGTTGGCGTACTGCCAGACTTCCTCGTCATCCGTGTGGAAAATATGCGCGCCGTAGCGATGCACTGCAATGCCGCCGACATCCTCGGTATAGACATTCCCGCCAATGTGATTGCGGCGGTCAATCACAAGCACTTTTTTGCCGCGTTCCTTCGCCATCTGCGCAAACGCCGCACCGAACAGCCCTGCACCAACAACCAGATAATCATACTGCATAACTGGTTCCTCCATCAATTAAAGCCATAGATTTTCTGCGTAATCTTGTAGCCCAGCAGAGCGACCTGCCGACCAAACTTGCCCGGCAGATGCAGGATGGTGCCCATAAAGCCATGGCGGAGCTTGCCGTATACAAACGGATCCTCTTTCTCGATGAACTGCCACAGCTCCACTTTCTTCTGTTTGTTCTCCTCCGTCCCGCTCTTGAGCAGCAGAATCGAGGAAACCGTCGTGATAATTTCCAGATAGCGCAGCATATACTTCTGCTTGCGGGCATTTTCGACCTTGCTTACGTCCACTTCAGACACCAGCATGCGGTTGACGCGCAATGCCTGGTCAATCCGGCGGATCATGACATCCTCATGCACGGACTGATCGTCGCGCCCGATGAAGTAATGATAGAAGTCTTCATCAAGATAATACATCTTTTTGACATACGGCAGCGGCTGATAGACATACAGCTCATCGACATAGAACGTGTGCTTCGGCAGATTCAGACCGCATTCATGCAGCAGTTCCGTCCGGTAAATCACGGAGTGCATCAGCAGATATTCGCCGATCTTGAATCGCGTTTCATCCCAGCCGAATTCACGTCCGACCGGTACGGCATGGCGGTATTGCATCACATGCTTGTGCTTCACGCCGACCTTGTCGTAGACATAGTTGCAAATCAGCATGTCGACGTCGCTCTTTTCTGCCACAAACGTCCGCAGCTGATTGAGAACTCGCTTCAGGCTGTCCTCGTCGACCCAGTCATCCGAATCGACAACCTTGAAGTAACGCCCGGTCGCGTTGCGCAGCCCAAACATGACTGCATCGCCGTGCCCGCCGTTCTCCTTGTGCACCGCCTTGACGATGGTCGGGTACTTTGCCTGATATTCGTCGGCGATTTTTGCCGTATCGTCCTTGGAGCCGTCATTAACAACAAGGATTTCCATCTCCTCGCCGCCGGAGAGCAATGTTTCGATCGCATGGCGCATATAATCCTGGGAATTATAGGACGGTATGGCAACCGATAATAGTTTCATAACGATTCTTTCCTTTCTGATCACATGAAAGAAGGGCAGCGCCCTTCCGTCATGATTCTGCATCGGTGTGACGCATCATCCTGCCGCTGACGCTGCCCTTTTCACCAATCTTATGTCTTATTTCGACGTACGATTGGCAATTTCCTGCTGTTCAGCCTTGAGATTGCGCTCGACCGTGAAGAAGATCAGCAGCACAGCGCAAATCGCATAGGCAACCGTTTCAATCCAGATATAGTTGACGGACGCAGCCGTCTTGGCATCGAGTGCACCATTAAGTGCCTGAATGATGGCGCCGCCGATGGGGGTTGCAGCAACCATCAGGGAGGAGTAAATGCTCATCGTCAAACCATCGGTGCGGATGCCGTGCTTGTATTCGACATGGTCGATGACGTCTGCCAGCATGGCAAGAATCAGGTAGCATGCCGGTGCAGAGCCGAGGCACTTGAGTGCGATGCCAATGCCGACCAGCACGAGGTTATCGCCGCCCAAACCTGCAATCACGCCGCCAACCACGCCGAGCACCAGACCGGCGAGCGTCAGCATCTGCTTGGAGAACTTGTTCGCCAGCGGCACCACAAACGCAGCCGCCACTGCCATCGGGATTGCGCCCAGAATGCTCAGAACCGTCTGATAGCCGTCACCGCCAAGCACTTCCGCGCAGAAGTAGGTCATAGAGCTGTTCTTAACCGCGCCGGACCACTGGAAGAAGAGATAGAAGATGATGATGATCCACCACCACTTTTCGGACGTAACCGCCTTAAGCTGCTCGCCCATGGAGACCGTCTGCTTCTTCTCAGCAGCATTCTCGGTGTTACCTTCTTCGGTTACACGCTCGCGGGTAAACTTGAACTGCAGATAAATCGTCAGCGCCGTGAAGATGGCAACGGCCAGCATGACGATGAACCACTGCGTGCCGAAGCCCGTGTAGGTGACATTGCCAGCTTCATCGGTGGAAGAAAGGAAGAGCTGCACAAGAATCGGGAACACCATCGAACCGGCACCCATCACGCCAAGGCTCGCGAAGTTGTTCATCGAAGCCAGCACGCCACGCTTTTCGCTGTCGCGGGTGGAAACAGGAACCAGCGTCGCGTTCGCCGTGTTGTAAATCGGGTACGCAACAGCATAATAGAGGTTGTAGGCAATGGCAATCCAGACATAGCGCGCCGTGCCTTCAAAAGGCACAATGAACATCAGCACGCTTGCCACAGACATCGTCAGTGCGGAGAGCAGCAGCCACGGACGAGCCTTGCCAGCCATCGTGCGGGTGCGTTCAATCAGCTGACCGACAACGATGTTCGCCGCCACAATCAGGAACGTCGAGACAAGCTGCAGGACAGACAGATATGTGCTGCTCAGGCCGAGCGCCTCGCCCAGATACTTCTGGAGGAAGGAGGTAAAGATGCCGGAGGAGAGCATCGCGCCGAACGGACCAATCAGGTAGCCCAGCAGGGTTTCTGCCGTCGTAACCTTGTCCTTCGGAATGCTGGTGCTCGTCATGGGAGACTGCCAGAAAGACTGTTTCATGGAAAATATGCTTCCTTTCCTATTTGGGATTCCCTTAGCGTTACTTTTTCGCATCTGGATTCAAATCCAGCTTAGGACGATGGCAGAAATGGTGGATGAGCCGTCCGCAGCCGCGGAAGAAGTGACCATTGACGATGAACAGGATATCCTCCGCCATCGCCATGGACACCATGCCGTTCATCATCTTCGCCATGCCGCGGAACGGAATGTAGTAAATGAACAGCAGATTCAGGTCAGGCTTGCCCTGCGCGATGGCCTTGTTCTTCATGTTCGTCAGGATGCGGTAGGCAAGGCGCGCCAGTGCGTTCTTTGCGTAGAAGAGCTGCGACACGGAATCGTTGAGCGTCAGCAGCTTTTTGCGATCCCAGTTATGCGGCGGAATCGCGCGACCCAGCAGCGCCGTGAACTCCACGTCAGACACATTCGTCACGCGCGCCGTGCGGTAGCTCTCAACCGCCAGCTGGCGATACGGGTCAGGTGCGTTCGTGCCCTTCTCCTCATGCGTCGTCTTCAGGCGAATGTCGCGGCAAGAGGAGCCAATCAGCAGTTCATACTGACCGCCTTCAACCTCGAAACGGTTCGTCTGCACGTTGAAATAGCGGAAGGTGTACGACTCAAAGGGAATCGAAACATGCTTCGTTTCGCCCTTTTCGAGATGGACGCGCTTGAAGCCCTTCAATTCCTTCGCCGGACGGAAAACCACCGCTTCCGGCTTATGGACGTACAACTGAGCCACCTCATCGCCGGCGCAACTGCCGACATTGGTGATGTCGAAGGAAACGGATTTGCCGTCGCATGCGATCTTGTCATACTTGAAGGACGTATAGCTCAAGCCGTGACCAAACGCAAAGCCCGGCGTAACATCTGCCGTTTCGGTGTAGCGGTAACCGACATAGAGACCTTCACGGTATTCGCTCGTAGCCTCATTGCCCGGATAATAATGGCTGACAGGCGCGTCCGCATAATGACGGTACCACGTTTCCGCCAGCTTACCGCCGGGGTTGACCTCGCCGACGAGTGCACGCAGCACCGCATGGGCGACCGCTTCACCGCCAAGCCCTGCATACAGCACCGCATCGCATTCCTGCACCCAATCCGTTTCCACCGCGCTGCCGCAGGAGAGGACAACCACAATCTTCTTGCCGGTCGCGTGAAGCTCCTTCAGGAGAGCCAGCTGATTCTCTGGCAGACGCATGTGCGAGCGGTCAAGGCCTTCCGTCTCAAAGCATTCCGGCAGACCCAGATAGGCCACAACGCAGTCCGCCTTCTTCGCAAGCTCGACTGCTTCCGCCGCAAGTACCGGATTCTGCTGATCAAGCCGCTCGAAACCCTGCGCAACACCAACGCGTGCCGGGAAGAAGTCATCCAGTGCCGACGTCGTATCATCGACCTTCGCGGCATTGACCATACTGCTGCCTGCACCCTGATAGCGCGGATTTGCGACAAAATCACCGATGAACGCAACCTTAGCCTGCTTGTCAAGCGGCAGCGCATTCTTGTCGTTCTTCAGCAGCACGAGGCACTTTTCCGCAGCAGCCTGCGCTTCCTCATGCTGACGGTCGAGGTCATGCGGCTTCGTGTTCGTCTTTTCGCGCTTGTCAAGAATGAAATCCAGTAATTTGTCCACGCGTTCATCGACAATCTTCTCGTCGATTTCGCCGTTCTTGACTGCCTTGATGAGCTGGCACGGGCTGTCATCGCCTGCTGCCGGCATTTCAAGGTTCATACCTTCGCGGACACCCTCAATATAGCTGTTGCTGCCGCCCCAGTCGGTCACGACCGCACCGTCAAAACCCCATTCGCCGCGCAGGATGTCGCCCAGCAAATGGCGGCTTTCATTGGCATACACGCCGTTGATGCGGTTATACGATGTCATGATGAAGCCCGGCTTGCCCTCGCGGACAGCAATCTCGAAGTTCGTCAGGTACATTTCGCGCAGCGTCCGTTCGTCCATGACGCTGTCGGAATGCATGCGCAGCAGTTCCTGCGAGTTCGCCGCAAAATGCTTGCCGCAGGCGGAAATGCCATTCGACTGCGCACCGCGGATGAAACCTGCCGCCATTTTGCCGGACAGGTACGGATCCTCGGAATAGTACTCAAAGCTGCGGCCGCACAGGCTGGAACGCTTCGTGTTCATGCCGGGTGCAAGCAAGACATCGACCTTCTGCTCTGCCGCATCCGCGCCGACCACGCAGCCCATGCTCTCAGCAACTGTTTCGTCCCAGCTGCATGCCAGCGTTGCCGCGGACGGAATGCACGTTGCCTTTGTCGAAGCATTCAGACCCAGGTGGTCACCCTCGCCCGCCTGCTTGCGAAGACCGCTCGGACCATCGGAAAGCGTGATGGAGGGAATATTCAATCTCGGGATATCCCGTGTGTGCCAAACATCCTTGCCGGAAAGAAGAGCGCACTTTTCTTCCAGCGTTAATTTGGAAACCAAGTCCGCATGTTTCATGTTGATTCCACCCTTACGTACTGCGCAATACAGGACCGCGCAAATTCTATGATTATTATACCAGCAGATGCTGCAAGTTCAAGTGTGCTTTGCGTAACCTGTCGTTTTTTTGGCGCAAATTGCCGTATATCTCTAAATTCAGCGCGGTTGTCCCACCGGTTATGCCGTTCTTTCCGCACAAGCGGTCAAGCCGTCCCTTTTGTCGATGGACAAACCTGCTTTCAGTTGCTGTTGAAAGCAGATTCGTCCTCAAACGCTCCGCGTCTTTTCCGCAAGAAACTTGCAACAATATATAATTCCATCATTTTCATACAAGCTCCTTTTATATCAATGAAATTCAACTAATCAGCAGAATTATCCGAGACTAATTTTACACTTGTGAAAGTTCATGTAACTATTTATTCATATTTTGTTATTCTATGATAAACTAAAGAAAAGTGAGGCGGATTGAAGGGGAATTCGCCGCGCTGAGCAGTCGTTCACAGATTATGCGTTTCATGAAAAGGCGGTTTTCTCTTTCATCAGACAAAACCTCTTTTTCGTGACCGCAAAGCAGGGCTTTTATTTTGCTGATCGTGTATGGCTGCTTATAAGGATTTTCATTACGTAAGGAGGAGGATCCATATGTTCAAACGCTCTTCTGTCTGGCGGGGATTGACCATGGTCTTCTGTCTGCTGCTGGCCATTTCCTTGATGGCTGGCTCCATTCTGGAGACTTACCGCACCTCCGTCGACGCATTTTTCAACACCCGCAGCCAGGTAACCGTCACGGAAGCAGACGAAACCGGCGAAGCGTGGTCGTATGTTTCCAAGTTTAAGACAGCGAAGGAAGCCTATGAAGGGCTGAAGGAATTCGCGATCCGTGAATCGCAGGAAACCGTTGTGCTGCTCAAGAATGAGAACAACGCGCTGCCGCTGGCGAAGGATGCCATGATCACCATGCTCGGCGTCCGCAGCTATGCGCCTGTGTACGGTTCTTCCGGCGGTTCCATCACGGACGGCAAGTCGGTCGTGCAGATCTTCGACTGCTTCACGGAACGCGGCTTCCAGTTGAATCCGTCCATGCTGCAGGCATACACGAACTATTTCGCGGACAAGGAATGGACGAAGCCCCGTTTCGGCGGCGGCATCAGCCCGGAATATGCTGATATCACTGCCTACAATGATCCCTGCGAACTGACGCTGGATGAGCTTGCTGCTCTGAACCCCGATTTCCGCAAGGATTACGCGGAATACAGCGATGCCGCAATTGTCGTTGTCGGTCGTCCCGGCAGCGAAGCAGGCGACGGCTACTTCCCCGGTGCTGACGGTCTGGCGGAAGGCGTGAACACCGTCACCGGCAATATTCTCTCCCTCTCTGATGAAGAAATGGCGCTCATCGACGAGGCTAAGGCGAATTTCGACAAGGTCATCGTGCTGGTAAACGCCACCAACGCGATGGAAATCGCCAACCTGAAGGACGATCCTGACATCGACGCAATCGTGTGGATCGGCTTCCCGGGCGCCTACGGCTTCTACGGCGTTGCCGACGTGCTCAACGGCACGGTTTCCCCTTCCGCTCATCTTGGCGACATGATGGCGAAGAACAGCGCCCTTGCGCCTGCCATGATGAACTACGGCAACAACACCGCATGGACAAATGCTTCGGACTTCACTTCCGATCAGAATGTCAACTCCTACCTCATCGAGGCAGAAGGCATTTATACCGGCTACCGCTACTACGAAACCCGTTATGCGGATATCGTGCTCGGCAACGGCGGTGCAGAGGCCAAGGCAGGCACTTATGCCAATGCTGACGGCACAGCCGCGACTGAGGACGGCACGTGGGATTACGCCAACGAGGTCGTCTACACCTTCGGCTACGGTCTGAGCTACACCACGTTCGAGCAGACGCTTGACAATGCTGTCGTTTCCGATGACAAGAAGACTGCGACCGTCACCGTGACCGTCAAGAACACCGGCGACGTCGCGGGCAAGAGCGTTGTGCAGGTCTACGCGCAGGCGCCCTACACCGATTACGACCGTGAGAACGGCGTCGAGAAGTCGGCTGTGCAGCTGATGGATTTCGAAAAGACCAACACGCTGCAGCCCGGCGAATCTCAGACCATCACCATGTCCATCGACATGGCAAACCTTGCTTCCTATGATGCCAACAAGGCACAGACGTACATCGTCGATCCGGGCGACTATTATTTCGCAATCGGCGACGATGCGCATGACGCACTGAACAATATTCTCTCTGCACAGGGCAAGACTGCCGAAGACGGCATGACCGCCGACGGTGACAAGAGCAAGACGTATCACTGGAACTGGACCGGCGATGTTGATGCGACGACCTTCTCCGTCAGCAAGACCGGCACCACGATTACCAACCAGCTGACCGAGGGCGACTACGCCATGGATTACAACGCCTTCGAGCCCGGCACGGTGACCTATCTGTCCCGCACTGACTGGAACGGCACCTTCCCGAAGACTTATTCCGGTCTGACGGCAAATGAACAGCTTTCCCGCCTGCTCGGCAACGACCTGTACACCATCAAGGCGGATGACGACGTGTCCGACCTCGTGTTCGGCGACACCACGTCCGACCTGACCATCAATGACCTCAAGAATGCTGACTACGATGATCCGCGCTGGGAAGAGCTGATCAACAAGGTCACCATTTCCGAGTTCCTGACTTTCTCCCAGAACGCATTCCACAACATCGAAGGCATTGCCTCCATCAACATGCCTCAGAAGGCTGCGGACGACGGCCCCGGCGGCTCCGACTCTCACTACCTGAATGAGGGCAGCTATCAGGGCGTCGCCTACGAGGATGCAGAAGAATGCAACTCCGGCACGCGCGTTGCGCCGTCTCCCACCAACCTGGCTTACAGCTGGAACAAGGAACTCGCATTTGAAAACGGCGAAATCATCCTCGGTGAATCCACCCTCGTGCTGGATCTGCCGATCATGATCGGCCCTGGCATGAACATCCATCGTCACGCCTACAATGCCCGCGGCGTTGAGTACTACTCCGAAGACCCGATTCTGTCCGGCTATGTCGGCAGTGCAGTTGTTCAGGGTGCTCAGAGCAAGGGTACGCTGGTCAATATCAAGCACTACGCCTTCAACGATCAGGAAGTCAACCGTTCCGGCGTTGCTGTCTTCATGAACGAGCAGAAAGCCCGTGAGCTGGAGCTGCGCAACCTGCAGCAGGCGATCGAAGGCAACGGCAAGCCCGCATCCTTCGTGAATGACGCCACCAAGGACGACACCTACACCACCGGTGCACTCGGCATCATGACCTCCTACAACCGTCATGGCGCAGTCGCCTCCAGCGCAAACGTCGCCACGATGGTCAACATTCTCCGTGACGAATGGGGCTTCAAGGGTTACAACGTGACGGACTTCACCAGCGTCTCCCTGAAGGCTGCTCCGAAGGAGTCCATCCTTGCCGGCACGTCGAACTTCTGCGGCTTCGGCGCAAGCGTCGACTACTGGACTGAGGATGCGCTCAAGGGCGACCGTCAGATCCTGCTGGCAATCAAGGAAGACCTCCACTACGCCCTGTATGCACTGGCCAATTCCGCCATGCTCAACGGCGTCAACTCCACCACGCACACCGAGGAAGTCATGACCTGGTGGCGCACGCTCTATACCGACTGTGAATACGCCTTTGGTGCTTTGGCTGCCATCAGCCTGCTGTGCTGGGTCATCAGCAAGGCCACTTCCAAGGGAGGTAAAAAAGCATGAAAAAGAACAGTATTGTCGCTCTGATTACGGCGCTCCTTGCGTTCGTGCTTTATCTCATCACTTCTCTGACCGGTTATCTCGCCGGTTCCACGCTGGACTGGCTGCCCATCGTGCTGACTGCTGTCGCCGTGGTGCTGCTGATTGCGTCTGACAAGATGAAGAGTTCTGCCCTCAAGGACATCGTCATCATCCTCACCGGTCTTGCGCTCATCGGCTGCATCTCCTTCTTCGCTATGGGCCGCGTCACACTGGCTGCTGACGTGTGGTTCATCCCGATCAACCGCCCCGAAACCGAGGATGTCGCGCTGTACCTCTCTCTGGTCGGCGTCGTGCTGTACCTGGTTTCCTTCATCTCCGTAACAGTCAAGGCATTCTCTCATAACGAGTAATGTCCGCATGGGAGTACAGCGCATGCCTGTATTCCGCCCCATCCGAGGCTTTCCTGCCCCGGGTGGGGTTTTCATGCACTCTCCACCCCTATGAATGAAAGGATGATGCACCATGAAGTCAACCGCATGGAATACCGGCTGGCTCTTCCGCCATTTGGACAGCGATGAACCGTTTGTGCCTGTATCGATTCCGCATGACGCCATGCAGGCTGAGCCGCGCAACGAGCTCTCGCCCGGCGGCATCAACACCGGCTGGTATGAGGGACGCGATTACGAGTATATCCGCCGCTTTACGCCCGACAAGTCCTTCCTGAACAAGACGGTTCTGCTCGAGTTCGAGGGCATCTACCATCTGGCGGAGGTCTACCTGAACGGCGAAAAGCGCTGCGAGCGTCCCTATGGCTACACGAATTTCTATGCAGACCTGAGCGACCATCTGCATATCGGCGAGGAAAATGAGCTGCGAGTCATCGCACGCAACTCCGATCAACCCAACAGCCGCTGGTACTCCGGCTCAGGGATCTACCGTCCGGTCGTCCTCTGGACGGCAGACCGCCAGCAGCACATCGAGCTGAACGGTGTCCGCATTCGCACGAAGTCGCTTAACCCTGCCGTCATCGAAGTCGTTGTCAACACGGTTGGCGAAGGGCTTGTGTCCGTTGACATCCTTTCCGGCGAAAAAAGCATCTGCAGCGAAGCCGCCGAGTCAAACGGCAGCGTTACGCTGACATTGACCATCCCCGATGCGAAGCTTTGGAGCGTCGAGCACCCAAACCTGTACACTTGCCGCGTCCGCTTCGGCAACGATGAAGACACGCAGCATTTCGGCATCCGCACCATTCAGTGGGGAAAGAAAGGTCTGTTGCTCAACGGCGAACGCGTCATCATTCAGGGTGCATGCGTCCACCATGATTTGGGCATTCTCGGTGCGCGTTGCTTTCCTGAAGCGGAAGAGCGTCGCGTCCGCCTCCTCAAGGCAAACGGTTACAACGCCTTGCGCAGTGCCCACAATCCCTGCTCAAAGGCACTTCTCGATGCCTGCGACCGTCTCGGTCTGCTCGTGATGGACGAATATATCGACCACTGGTACATCCACAAGACCGAATACGACTATGTTCCCTACTTCGACAAGTGGTGGAAGCAGGATTTGACTGACATGGTCAACAAGGACTACAATCATCCGTCTGTCATTCTCTACTCCACCGGCAACGAAGTCAGCGAAACCGCGCAGAAGAAGGGCATTCACCTCACGCGCGAGCTGACGGACTTCCTGCACGAACTGGACAGCACGCGTCCGGTCACCTGCGGCGTGAACATCTTCTTCAACTTCCTGTCGTCCATCGGCTTCGGCGTTTACAGCGACAAAAAGGCAAAGCAGGAAGCCGAGAAGGCGGAAAAGCTCCGCGAGGCAGGTGTCGCTCCGAAGAAAAAGAAGGCTGTCGGCAGCAAGTTCTTCAATGACCTGGCAGGCTTGATGGGTGATGAGTTCATGAAGCGCGGCGCAACGCTGCATGGCTGCGATGTCAAGACGCGCGATGCGTTCGCCAACATGGACGTCGCCGGCTACAACTACGGCATTTACCGCTATAAGCACGACCTCAAGAAATACCCGAACCGCCTGATTCTCGGCAGCGAAACGTTCTGCAACGATGCATACCGTTTCCGTGAGCTCGCCAAGAAGCAGCCGCGACTCATCGGCGATTTCGTCTGGGCTGGCATTGACTACCTCGGCGAAACAGGCATCGGCTCGTGGGAATACAAGGAATATGCACCGCAGACAGGCGGTGTCGGCTGGTCAACCGCTGGTTCCGGCCGAATCGACCTGAACGGCCGCCCGCTCGGCGAAGCGCTCTACACCCGCGTCGCGCTGGAGCAGGAAATTGGTCCGTACATTGCCGTCCGACCCGTCATGTTCTCCGGCGAAAGCCATTCCCCTTCCGCCTGGAAGATGACAGATGCCATTCCGACATGGAGCTGGCGTGGCTGCGAAGGCAAGAAGGCGCACATTGAGGTCTACGCACGCGCTGCAAAGGTTGTCCTGCTGCTCAACGGCAAGAAGGTCGGCGAGAAGGAGCTCAAGAAGGACCGCCTGGCAAAATTCACCATTCCCTATGCATCCGGCACGCTCGAGGCAGTCTCGTATGACGCGATTGACCGCGAACTGGGGCGCTGCAAGCTTGTCACAGCCGGCGAGGATACCTTCCTGCGCGCTGTCCCGGAAGAAAAGAAGGTTGCGCACGGCAGCCTTGCATATGTCCGCATCCGCTATACTGACAAAGCCGGGCAGGTCAAGCCGATGGAACGCGGCAAAGTGCAGATTTCTGTCACCGGCGGAACACTGCTCGCTGCCGGCAGTGCCTGTCCCTTCCATCCAGACAGCTATCTGACGCCTGAAACGGACACATACTACGGCGAAGCGTTAACTGTCATTCAGGCAGGCGATTCTGGCGCAGTTGAAGTCACCATCAGCGACGGCAAACTCACGGATACCGTCAAAATTCCGATTATCTAAGCATCAAAAAAACATCCGCAGTGCTCTAACCTGCGGATGTATTTTTATAGTTGTGGGTTTACCACGTGATTTCCTCGCCCGTCAGTGCCTTCCACGCCTTGCGGATATCCTGCTGATGACGGATGCCGTTCTTGGGGTCCTTGACTGCCGTCTCCTCCAGCGTTCTCGGGAAATGAACGCAGAGATGCCCATCAAAGTTGTTGTCCTTGATGCTGCCGGAAAGATGCGGCATGGAATGCATAGACGCAAGCGCCCACGTACCGCTGGGCAGCAGCACATACACAGGCTTCTCGTTCCACGAGAACGAACCGCCCCATGCCGCCTTCATGATGGCCGTGTCCTCTGCCGTAAGCGGCTCCGCGTCAGCATGTCTGCCGAGGGAGTAGAGCCGCAGCTTGAAGGACGTGCCGCTTGACGGTTCATAGACAAGCACCGTCTGACCGGACTTGATGGTCGGCTTGATTTCCGTATACCACATCAGCAGCTTGATTTCGCTTGTCGCCGGTCCTGCCGACGAGGTATACGTTGTCGTGCTGCTTGATGAACTCGTATCCGGCAGCGCCGTATCGCCTGTCACGCAGTCATCGTTGTAGAGTTTCGTCTGTGTCTTCGTGCCTGCAATGCCATCCGCATCCAGCCCATTGCGCTTCTGAAACGCCAACACAGCTGCACGCGTTGTCTCATCATATGTGCCGTTGATGTTGACCGTGTAATTCAGTGTGCTCAGCGCTTGCTGGAGGCGGAGCACCTCATTGCCTGTCGAGCCGACCTTCAGTTTCGTATAGACAGCTGGCGTTGCCGTATCCGTCTGCTGACCATCCGCTGTAATCGCATTGACAGAGAAGAGCACATCATAAGTCGCCGTATCACCAATGCCGTTCGCGGTCAGGCTGTTGCGCTGCTGAAAGGCAAGCATCGCGGCGGACGTATTCGCACCATACTTGCCGTCGACCTGATCCGTCAGATAGCCCAAATCCTTCAGGCGCTGCTGGACAGTTGCAACATCGGTACCCGTGCAGCCAGTAGAAAGCTGGCGTGTCGGGCGGCTCGATGCAGTCGTTGCCGTTGGGGCTGCGGTTACGGCAGGCGTTGCGGTCGCCGTATTTGCAGCTGCGACAGCGCTGTCGGAATAGAGCTTTTTAAATGTGCGCGTACCTGCCACACCATCTGCATCGAGGTTGTTGCGCAGCTGGAACGATGCCACTGCTGCAACAGTCGTGCTGCCGTAATTTCCGTCCGCCGTGCCGGCATAATAGCCAAGCGCCTTCAGCCTGGTCTGGACGGACTTGACATCATCGCCGGTCGAACCGTTTCGGAGCGTGCGTGTCGGTACCACACCGTAGCTCGGTGCGGGCGTTGCCGTTGCAGCCGTGCTGGTATCCGCAGCAATCGCGTTTTCAGAATACAGCAATTCGGACGTCTTCGTGCCGACCTTGCCGTCAACATCAAGCCCGTTGCGCTGCTGGAATGCCTGCACAGCCGCCACGCTTGCAGCACCGTACACGCCGTCCAAACTGCCGGAATAGTAGCCCAGCAGTTTCAGGCGATTCTGCACAGAACGGACATCCTCGCCGGACGCGCCGGGGCGGATGACGCGCACAGGCGCCGTTTCCGCGATGGGCGAAGGCGAAGGCGTGATGGAGCTGCCTGCGTCAATCGGGTTATTACCGAAGAGCACCGTCACAGTGTTTTCGCCGCAGATGCCGTCAGCATCCAGTCCGTTGCGCTTCTGGAAGTTGCGAACAGCTTCCTCTGTCTTCTTGCCGTAGGTGCCGTCCGCCTTGCCCGTCAGGTAGCCCAGGGCAATCAGCTTCGTCTGCACGGACTTGACGTCGCTGCCCGTCATGCCAAGCGACAGCTTGCGGTCAGCATCGGTTGTTGGTGCAACCGTTTCCTTCGCGGCAAGTGCGCCGTCCGAGAACAGCTTCTGACGTGTCTTCGCGCCGACCACGCCGTCTGCATCCAGCCCATTCTTCTGCTGGAAAGCGACGACAGCATTCTTCGTCGCGCTGCCGTACTGACCATCGGAAATGCCGCTGAAATAGCCCAGCGCAGCAAGTCGGTTCTGCGTATACAGCACGTCCTGACCGCCCAATCCCTCGCGGAGGATTCGTGTCGGCACACCATAGGTAATGTTGCTCAAATCGGTTGTGGGCGTTGCCGTCACAAGGGGTTTGATAACGTTGCCATTGCTGTCAAAGTAGCTTTCAAGCTTCTCAAGCGTATTCTTGCCTGCCTTGCCGTCAGCCTTCAGCCCGACTGCCGTCTGGAAGGCTACAACCGCATCATACGTCGACTGCCCGTAAACCCCATCGACCTTTGACACGCTGAATCCCAAATCCTTCAGCGCCTGCTGGAGAATCCTGACACGCGAACCGCTGGAGGAGAACTGCATCTTGGAATAGTCGCCCTTGAACAGACCATCCGATGACGCAGAGATCGAAGCCGTGCCGTCAATATCGATACCCGTCTGCGCCTCCAGCAGCGCGATGGTCGAAGATCCCGCCACGCCGTCAACTGACAGTCCCTGCGCTGTCTGATATGCCGTTACCGCAGCAACCGTGCCGGTTCCGTACTTGCCGTCAATCGTGCCGGTATAATAACCGAGCTGCTGAAGTGCCTTCTGTAGCTGTGTGACATGGTCGTTCTTGTCATTCTTTTGGAGCTTCATGGCGTTCGCGCTTCCGCAAACAACCAGCGACAGCATCAGCACCAGTGTCAGCACGCGCACGATGCCTTTTCTCATGCTTTTCCCCTCCTGAAGTAAGTTGGTTTCATTATATCAGAAGTATGCAGACTTGTAAAGAATTATTACAAAATTGTTACAAATTGAATTTTTCGAGCAACTCCATCGGTTTTGCAATCAGCACCTGTGCACCGTTGTCCAGCAGCTCCTGCGCCGTGCGGAAGCCCCACAGAACGCCGACCGGCTTCATGCCGGCATTGCGTGCACACGTCATATCGACTTTCGTATCGCCCAGATAAAGGAAGTCCGCCGGTGCAACGCCGATTTCCTCTGCCGCGAGCAACGCGCCTGCCCGATCCGGCTTCACCGGGACACCCTCGACCTGACCGCGAACACAACTCCACGGCACATCCGGGAAGAAATGATGGATGACGTTCTTCGTGTCCGCGTCCGGCTTATTCGACAGCACCACAAGTTTCAAATTGCGTTCCGCCAGCGCATGCAGCAGCTCCGGAATGCCCTCATACGGCCGTGTCTTATCCAGCGCGTGCTTTTCATAATACGCCTGATAATCCGCCAGCACCGCCTCTGCCAGCTCCTGATGCTCCCGAACCGCGCGCTGCGCCAGAATCCTCGCACCATTGCCGACAAGGTAGCAATATTCCTGCGTTTCCCAGCCCGGCAAATTGTGCAGCGCCAGTGCGCGGTTCATCGCGGTTGAAATATCCTCGAGTGTATTGGTCAGCGTACCGTCCAGATCGAATAATACAGCCTTGATCATGATGGTCGTGCTCCTTCATTTTGATTGGCATTCAGACGGCTGATCCGCCTTGACACCAAGCTTATTGTACGCCGTTTTCCCGCCTTTGTCCAGACGAAATCGTGCATCGTCTCACGTAAAACGGGTCAAGAGAATTCCTCTCCTGACCCATTTCACATTTTGACAGATTCTGCGTGGGCATAATGGTCAGTCGTATTCCACCATGCCCTGTGAATCGAGGAAAAGCTGCTGTGCATCGAGGTAATCCGCCGCAAGTGCCGCGAGCTTCACTGCCATGTCTGCATCGAAACCATTCTTTGCCGCGAGCGCATCGACGATGGATTCAATCGCTTCGTCATCCTCATAATACGCTTCGCCGGCATAGCCTTCCTCATCCAGCACACCGGCAGCATGCATGTATGCCATGTCCGCGTCAATCATCTGCGGAATGAGCGCGTCTATTTGCTCTGATAGTTCCGGATGGTCAGCTTTGCGGATGCAGCGCGTGATGAATTTGACCGCTGCATCCTTGTCATACCCCTGCATCAAGGTAGAACACCTCCGTTACTTGATGACCGCCTTGAACTGGTCGAGCGTGTCCTTGAATACGGACAGTGCGCGGCGGACAGGCTCCGGACTGCTCATATCGATGCCGGCGAGCTTCAGCGCCTCAATCGGCGGCACAGAGCAGCCTGCAGACAGGAACTTGCGGTAATCCTTCACGGCGGATTCGCCTTCGGTGAGAATCTTGTCGCTCAGGGAAACCGCCGCGCACAGACCGGTCGCGTACACGTACACGTAGTAGGAACGGTAGAAATGCGGGATGCGCATCCACTCGTTTGCGATGTTGTCATCCACCACGCACACGTTGCCGTAATACTTCTGGTTCAGTTCGTAGTACGCCTTCGACAGGCTCTCGCGCGTCAGCGGCTGACCCTGCTCTGCCATCGTGTGGGCAATCAGCTCGAACTCAGCAAACATCGTCTGACGATACACCGTCGTGCGGAACTGCTCAAGGAAGTGATTGAGCAAATACGCCAGCGTCTTCTTGTCGTCCTTGAACTTGCGGAGCAGGTAGCGCATCATCGTAGCTTCATTGCACGTTGATGCAACCTCAGCGACGAACAGGCTGTAGTCGCTCTTCGGTGCAGGCTGATTCGTGTTAGAATAGAAGGAATGCATGGAGTGACCCAGCTCATGCGCGATGGTGAACGTATCAGACAGGTTGTCATTGTGGTTCAGCAGCACATAGGGGTGCACGTTGCGGAGATTGCCGGAGGAGAAGGCGCCGGAAGACTTACCCTTGGATGGATAGACATCAATCCAGCCGCCGGTGCGTGCCTCGCGGAGCTTATTGAGATAGTCTTCGCCCATAGGCTTGAGTCCCTCGAGCACGAGGTCAAACGCCTTATCGTAGCTCAGCTCCATCTGGAAATCCTTGACCATCGGCGTGTACAGGTCGTACATGTGCAGCTCATCGAGCCCCATGACCTGCTTGCGAAGCGTCAGGTAATCATCGAGCATCGGAATGGCATTGTGCACCTCATCAATCAGGTTGTCATACACGCTCGTAGGGATTTCAAGCGGCTCCATGCGTGCATCGCGGGCAGTGGCATAATGACGGGCACGTGCCTCGAACACATCGTTCTGGACGCTGCCGTTATACGTTGCGGCGATGGTATTCCCGAACTTGCCATATGTATCCATGATGCCATCATAGGCAGCCTTTCGGACGCTGCGGTTCTCGGAGCGGATGAACTGAGAATAGGTGCCCTCGGTCAGCTGCTGCGTCGTGCCATCGGGCATCTTGATGTCCGGGAAAACCATGTCGACATCGGACAGCATGCTGAAGATGTTGCCCGGTGCCTGTGCAACCTGACCCATCATGGCGAGCAGTCGCTCCTGCTCCTTGGGAAGGGAGTGCGGTTTCTGCAGCAACAGTGTGCGCAGGAAGGCATCGTAATCTGCCATGTCAGGGTCAGCGGCGATGTCGGAAAGTACCTTTGCATCAAGCTCAAGCAGTTCCGGCTCGAAGAAGGACGTCATCGTGGCAACCTGCATGCCGATTTGGGATGCACGGGCACGAAGACCCTGCGCGACCGGGTCGCCGTTGTCGGTTTCACGGCGCAGGAAGGCATAAGAATACACGGGCGAGAACTTTTCATCCAGTGCGAAATAATCGCGGATGACCTGGCGCGGATTTTCAGCGACCTTGCCTTCATAGGCTGCAAAGGCTTTGCCTGCCTCAAGCGCCTCCGCAAGAGCCTTTTCCCATGCGGCGTCGTCAGGATAAATGTGGGTCAGATTCCATTTGTACTGCGCAGGGATTTCCTCGCGCGTGCGGAGCTGGTCAGCCATGATAGAACCTCATTTCTGCCGGAGAACCGGCGCTATAATCATTTTGAAACCGAATGCATTCGGCAATTTTGATTGTAGGCGAATCAGTCGGAAAATGCAAGCGTTTTTCGTGATGCTCGACTTTCAGCGCTGATTTTTCTCGTATGAGAGGGAACGGAAGGCTGCTGCCTGCTTTGCATCCGGCGGAAAGAAGGCAATCATGCCGTCCTTGAGGGTGACGATTCCCGTTGAGCCTCGCAGAACCGGATTCTTCAGCAGCAGCCGTAGCAATTTCTCCGTGATTTCCGGTCCGCCGCCGCGCACAAGGCAGTCCTTCCACAGCGTGAAGTGGCAGCCTTCTGCCGCACGGCTGCAGAAGAAGGATCTCGTGCTTTCAAGCACCTGACCCTGCTGGCAAAGCGGACAAACGCAATCCTCAAGCTTTTTGCCGTGCTGTACAAGCGACTGCGCACGCTTCTTCCGTCGCCCATCGTCCGGGAAGGTGACGTTTGCCTGGTTATTGCGGGCATAATTGACCAGGAACGTCGAGAATTTCCGGATGCTTTCCATAAACCGTGCAGCATCCTGTTTGCCGTCGGTGATTTTGTCGAGCGCCATTTCCCAGCGTCCTGTTGTTTCCGGTGAGGATAGCTGCTCCGGAACAATCTCGATAAGCCGCACGCCCTTGTCTGTCGCAAGAATGGTCTTTCCCTTGCGCACAGCGTAGCCCACCTGAATCAGCCGTTCGATGATGGCTGCGCGTGTGGCAGGAGTGCCGATGCCGCTACCCTTCATCTGACGGACAATGTCCTCATCCTCGGATTCGCGTCCGGCATTCTCCATCGCGGACAAGAGCGATGCGTCATTATGCTGCGCCGGCGGCTTCGTCTTGTCAACCTTGACGTTGGCAGATTGCACCGTACGTCGGTCACCGGCGGCAAGCGGCGGCAGTGCCGTCTCCTCCTCAGCATCAGCTGGTTTTTTGCTCGGCTTCGCTGCTTTGGGCGGATTCGCGAGCGGCGCGACATCACGCCAGCCATTTTGCAGGATGACGCGGCCGTTCGTCCGGAATCGATGGTCGCCCACACCGGTAATGACCTTTGTGGCATTGTACTCGCACGGTGGATAGAAAGCAGCGAGCATCCGGCGTGCCACGAGGTCGTAGAGCTGCCGCTCATCGGCAGACAGCCTGTCCAGCGAAATCCGCTGCGGTGTCGGGAGGATGGCATGGTGGTCGGTGACCTTCGATGCATCGATGGTGCGGCTGCTGACAGGCAGCTTGCCGTTCGGCAGGGCACCAGGCACGAGCGACTGATAGCTGGCAGGCAGCGCCTTCATCGTCTGTACGACGCGCGGAATCATGTCCGGCGGCAGATAGCGGCTATCCGTGCGCGGATAAGTGAGTGCCTTATGCGTTTCGTAGAGTGACTGTGCAAGCTTAAGTGTCTTGTCAGCAGTGAAGCCGAGCAGACGGTTTGCGTCACGCTGCAGACTGGTCAGGTCATAGAGCTGCGGCGGAAGATCGCGGCGCTGCTGCGTTTCGGCGGAAAGGACAGTTGCTTCCCTGCCCTTCATTTGAGCGGCAATTTCCTTCGCTTCCTGAATCTCGGGGATATGTGTGTCCGGCTCAAGCCCTTCGCGGAAGTACATGCCGCTGTAGTCGCCGAAATTCGCGGTGATGGTGGCGTACTCTTCCGGCACGAAGGTTTCGATTTCCTTGCGCCGCTTGACGAGGATGGCGAGCGTCGGCGTCTGGACACGTCCGACAGAAAGCAGCGTATCATAGCGCAGCGTGAAGGCGCGGCTGGCATTCATGCCGACAAGCCAATCCGCCTGCGAACGGCATTGTGCGCTGCGGTACAGCCCGTCATAGGCGGTGCTGCTCTTGAGTTTCTCGAAGCCTTCCCGAATTGCTTCGTCTGTCATGGAGGAAATCCACAGGCGGTCGCACGGCTTTTTGCAGCCTGCCTTGTCGTAAATGTAACGGAAAATCAACTCGCCCTCGCGCCCGGCATCTGTTGCGCAGACAACCTTATCCGTGTCGGCATCATTCATGATGGTTTTGACAACAGCGAACTGGTCGCGGCTGCTGGCAATGACCTTGAGCGGAATATCATCAGGCAAAATTGGCAGCGTGTCGAACGTCCATCGCTTGTACTTTTCATCGAGCTCATCCGGCTCGACAAGGGTGACGAGATGACCAACTGCCCACGTAACAATCCACCGATCATTGGACAGGCAGCCCTTTCCGCCCTGCTTACAGCCCAGTACACGGGCAATATCTCGCCCGACGCTTGGCTTTTCAGCGACAATGACAGTCCGTCCCATGCGTTTCCTCCTCCTTGCGATGCTTAGTCAGATTATTGTACCACATTTGACGCGGTCGGGCAAGCATGATATAATAAGAAAGATTGGAAAGGGACGGGGGCTTTGAACGATGGCAATGTTTTCCTTTGATGAGCCGTATGCGCTGTTTGATGTGACGCCGCTGGCAAATCAGTTTATATTGAATTACCTGCCGAGTGCGCCGGGCGATGCGGTGCGCGTGTATGTGTACGGGCTGATGATGTGCTACCATCAGGAGGCGGACAGCAGCATCGAAAAGCTCTCACGCCTGCTGAACCTGTCGGAGGAGGAGGTTCGCTCCGCCTATCGCTACTGGGAACGCAAGGGACTTGTGCAGCGCGTAGCGGACAATCCGCCGCAGTATCGGTATTTGAACGCAAATCAGGTTACCCTGCTCGGGACACAGGTGGCGACAGACCCGGAATACGAGGCGTTTGCCGAGGCGCTCTACGCTGTATTCGACAATGACCGCCGACTGCACGGTAAAGAAATCAGCCAGTGCTACGAATGGGTGGAGGACATGCACATTCCGGCTGATGTTGTCATTGCGATGATGAAGCATCTCGTGAAGCTGCACGGCAAGAACGTGTCCATGAAGACAGCGGAGAAGCTGGCAACAGCGCTGGCGGATGAGAAAATCATGACGCCAGAGGATGCCGAAGAGGTTTTCGGGCGCGAGCAGAAGGTGTGGGACGGCACGAGAAGCGTCCTGCGGAAGCTCGGTCAGCGGCGCAATCCGACAGCACCGGAGCAGGATATGTACCGCAAATGGCTGCTGGAATGGCATTTCACGCCGGACGGCATTTTGAAGGCAGTCGATGAGTCCGTCAAGAGCATCAATCCCACATTCGCCTACATTGACGGCATCTTGAGACGGCTGCATGAGAAGGAGGTCTCCACCGAGAAGGATGTCGCGCGCGATTTCAGCGAGAATGATGCCGCTGCTGCACCGCTCAAGCGCATGCTTGCTGCGCTGGGCAACCGTTCACTGACGGTGAATGAGTCGACCTTGAGCCTGTACCGCAGCTATCAGGCATTGTATCCGGACGCGGTCATTCTCTTCGCCGCCACTGAGTGTGCCAAGAACGGCAGAAATGCACCGCAGGATGTCCTGCAGACACTGATGAATTGGCAGACATGCGGGCTAAAGACGCTGCCGGAAATCGAAAAGTACATGCGCAATATAGATGACCAGAATGCTTTCCTCGTGACGCTGTATCAGGCAATGCTGGATGAGAAGGCGTCACCGAATGCCAGCGACCGCCGACTGATGACGAAGTGGCTGGAAACATGGCAACTGTCAGCGACATTCGTGCTTGGTTGTGCACCATGGGCAGCAGGAAAGGAAAAGCCGATTGCCTATCTGGACAAGATGCTCGAAAGTTTCCATCAGAAGGGCATTGTAACGATGGAGGCAGCAAAGGCAGAGCATCAAAGCCACCAGAATCAGCAGAAAACAAGCGGAACAGACAAGAACGGTACTCGTCAGACGAAAGTGGTCGGCGAACAGCAGTATACGCAACGCACCTATACACCGTCGGACAACGGGCTTGATGAGATGATGGCACAGTGGCAGGAGGAAAACCATGCGTAAGGAAATCATCCAGGAGCTGCTGCTGGAATACGAGCAGCAGCGGCAGAAGGACGCGCAGGAGGAGCAGCGCCGCCGCAATGAGGCAGTCGGAAAATGTCCGGAGCTGGGCAAATGTCTTGAGGAACGTCAGCGCATGATTTTTGACGGTGTCCGCAGCGTGCTGGGCGGTTCTCAGACGGTCAATCTGCCTGAGCGCATGGACGTCATGAACCGGCGGATTGCATCGTTGCTCAAGGAAAACGGCTATCCTGCGGATTATTTGGAGCCCGTCTATCGTTGCAAGCAGTGCCGCGATACCGGTTATGTCGGCGAGGCAATACGTGACATGTGTCCCTGCATGCGCACTGCATTCTATACCAAGCTGTACAGCGCAGTCGGGCTGAGTGAACAGAAGGAGCAGTCATTCGCTGAATTTGACCTGAACGTGTTCTCCGACCAGCCGTTGCCGGGCAAGAAGTACAGCCAGCGTCAGCTCATGGACATGCTGCGCCACCAGTGCGAGCAGTATGCGGAGAATTACCCGAACGCCGCAACGCATGACCTGTTGCTGATGGGGCAGAGTGGTCTCGGCAAGACATACCTGATGCATGCAATGGCAAAGCGGCTGCTGGAACGCGGCTATAACGTGATGCTGCTGAGCGCATACCGCTTTCTGGATACGGCACGCAAGGCATATTTTTCCGGAAAGCAGGAGGACATGGATACGCTCATAGACACGGATGTGCTGATGATTGACGACATGGGCAGCGAGCCGCTGATGGAGAACATCACGATTGTGCAGTGGTTCAACCTCATCAACGAGCGGCAACTGCGGTCGAAGGGAACTGTCATCAGCACAAACCTCAATGAGGAGGAACTGCGTCGGCGCTATACGGAGCGCATAACCTCGCGGCTTCTCGATGGCAGGCAATGCAAACTCCTGCAATTCTTGGGCGACGATGTGCGGAGGCGATAAGCGTGATTCAGCTATATGTAAGCAAGAAGAATTTTGATGTGCAGAAGGCAGAACGCTTCTTCAAAGAGCGGCGAATAACCGTTCAAGTGATGGACCTCAAAAAACACAAACTCGGCGACCGCGAACTGCAAATCATGGCGAAGGGCATCGGCATGCAGGAACTGCTGGACAAGGATGACAAGCGCACAAAGGAACATCCGGCGTGCTATTGCAATATTGACAGCATGATTATGGAAGCAATCCGTGAAAATCCCTGGCTGCTGAAGTCGCCGATTGTCCGCAACGGCAATCAATGCACAATCGGCTATCAGCCCGATGTATGGGAAGCATGGCTGAAGGCGGAAAAAGCATAAAAATCCCTGCGGAAGGCAATACGCATATCCGCAGGGTGTTCTATTCATTTCAGCCAGACGACCGATGCAGCAGCAACACCGGCATCGTGCGTGATAGACAGCAGAAAAAAACCGCCATATTCGGCAACCTTGCCGTGCGTCTGAATGCGTGGCTGACCCGATTCGCTGTGTGTAATTTCAATGTCTGTCAGCGGCAGAGAAAGCCCGCAGCCGAGTGCTTTCAGGACTGCTTCCTTCGCGGCGAACAGTCCGGCAAGCGTTTCGGCACTTTGCGCGCTGCGGCTGTGGATGTATGTAATTTCATCAGGGCGGAAGTATCGCGCGAGAAAGCGCTCGTTGCCGACTAACTTCTGCATCCGCTCGATGCTGCAGACATCCAGCCCGATTCCCATGATGTCAGACATAGCCCATCAGCCCCCGAACGGACACATCGCCGGACAGCACGCGCCGAAGCGTCCCATCCTCCATCCGGACGAGCAGTGCACCCGTCTCGTCGAGTTCCTCTGCAACGCCGGTGAACTCGCTGTCTGTGCCGATAACGCGCACGGCACTGCCCAGTGTGCAGGAGTAGCGGCGATATTCCGCCTGAATGCCCGCAAAGCCGTCCTTTTCCAGCAAGTCAATGGTGTCCTCCAGCGCACGGAGGTAATGCGTCAGCACATCGCGGCGAAGCGGCGGTGCGGCAAACTCCTCGAGCGCACCGGCTTTGTCTGCAAGCTCCGGCGGATAGGAATTGCGGCGGACATTCAGCCCTGTACCGACAACAACGTATTCGATCTGGTCCGGGTCAGCACTGATTTCCAGCAGAATGCCGCAGATTTTTTTGCCCTTGCAGACGATGTCATTCGGCCACTTGATGCGCACATCAAGCGATGTCGTTTCTTGCACGGCACGCGTCATGGCAATGGCGGCGGCAAGCGTAATCAGCGGCGCATGGCGCGGAAGCATGTGCGGCCGAAGCAGCACGCTCAGCAGCAATCCCTGTCCAGACGGCACAACCCATGAGCGACCCAAGCGTCCTTTGCCGCCTGTCTGGCAGTCACATACGCAGAGACTGCCGTTCGGCGCACCGTGAACCGCCATCTGCTTGAGGGTTGTGTTGGTGGATTCAAGCGTAGGCTGATAGCAGTTTTCGCCGCGTCCGAGTTCACGCGTTGTCAGTTGTTCCTGCCAAAATACAGGATTCACACTATCATCCGCCAGAAGCCGGTAGCCTCGTTTGCCGCCTGACTCAATCCGCCAGCCTTCTTCGCGGAGCTGTTCAATGCGTTTCCATACGGCGGCGCGGCTGATTCCCAGCTCATGGCTGATTTTTTCGCCGGAAACATAACCGCTGCCGGCAAGCATTTCAAGAATACCCTTCATAATTATCCTCTCCAAATCAGGGGTGAATCAGTTGGAACATGTGATATTGCCGCAGGAGGACGGCATGCGGGTGCAGAGTGTCCTTCGTCAGTGCCTGGGCGTGAGCAACACGGCGGTGAAATCCGCCAAATGGGATGGACGAATTACGCTTGACGGGCAGATTGCCGCGGTAAATGCACTTGTCCATGCAGGACAGACACTGGCAATTGCCTTCAGAGACAATCAACCGGTTTATCAGCTGAAGCCGTATAATCTGCCGCTGAGCATTGTCTATGAGGACGACCACCTGTATGTGATTGACAAGATTGCGCCGTTGGCAAGTCAGTCCGGCGTGCAGCATCCGGATGATTCACTGGAAAACGCGCTGTTTGCTCATTTAGGCTGTCCAGCGGACTTTGTGTACCGTCCAGTGAATCGACTGGACAAGGGCACAAGCGGGCTGATGGTCGTGGCGAAGGATGCATACATACAGCATCGGCTGCAAACGCTGCTTCATACGTCCGATTTTGTCAGAACATATCAGGCTGTGGTGGAAGGTCATCCGCCGGAGGATGAAGGCACCGTCAATGCACCCATCGCGAAGGAGAATGCAGCAAGCATCAGGCGTGTGATCTTGCCTGACGGCAAGCCATCCGTGACGCATTATCGGGTACTGTCACGCGGAAAGGCGCGTTCGTTGCTGGAACTGACGCTCGAAACGGGACGCACGCACCAAATCCGCGTGCACATGGCATATCTTGGCTGTCCGATCGCAGGGGATTTCCTGTACGGAACGGAACTGCCGGAACTGCCGGAACGCTTTGCGCTGCATTCCGCCGGAATTAGTCTGACACATCCGCTGACCGGAGAGCACTTGTCGCTCACTTCGCCTTTGCCTGATGAACTGACGCGGCTGCTCGATTAACGGCATCGCGCAAATACGCTAATCCAGCTTCGCGGCGAATGGCAATCTGCGAATCGACCATATCAAAATCAGGATGAAGCGGATCATCAACGCAAAGTGAGCGGCAGAGCTGGTCAATGCGGCTGTTACGGCTGAGCGGATCACCATCGCGGTCGCGCCGAAGAATCAAGCAGGGCGTATGCAACAACAGTGAGAATGCCGCGGCATGAAAGCTGTCCGTCACAACAAGCTCCGCACCCGCAAGCAAGTTCAGCCATTTGACGGGTGTCACATTGCGTTCCTGCGGATAATCGGCTTGAAGCGCAGAAGCGGTTCGCGGAATCAGGCGGACGGGCAACCCGGTCTGCTCGCTCTGTTGACGCACTTGATCCATGTAATCGGGGCGGTCACTAAGAAAAAAGCCAATCGCTTCATGGCGTTTTGACGGTTCCCCTGCAAGTGTCAGCCACGCCTGACGCGCAAGCAGCAGCACGGGGTCGGGCATCACAGGCGGCTTCTGTCCGGTGATTTCATGTAACAATAACGCGCCTTCCTCTTCCCGAACAGACATAGCAAAGAAGGATTTCGTCAGCGCAGCAATCTTGTGCCGCTTCGATGCGCTGTCAATCGCGGAAACGCCCATCGACGGCGCGTAGGCGATCTTGGGTTTGTCCGTGAAGTCAAGGAAATACGCCGGATTCAGCCACGTTGGCGACCAAATCTGATCCGAGCCGCACATCAGCACGTCGTAATTCGCTGCTTGAGCAGTCAGTGCACGGTGATCTGCGCAGCGCGGCGATAAGCGCAACTGCGTCTGCCGGAATTCATCGAAGCCGCACGTCAGCCCCTGAGCAGCGCTGCGCTTGCGCATGCCATCGAGAATCAGACGAGGTGAGTTGCCGCTGGCAAGCAGATTCCGAAATTTTTCCGCTTTTGACGGGCAATAGTCGATGTGCTCCGCATTAAAACCAAGATTGCGCAGCGTCTGCTGGAGCGCATATGCCTGGAGAATGGAGCCATAATTGTCGTTGTGCAGGAAGGTCATCAGCCCAATGCTGATCAAGTAGCTCACCTCGTAATCGTTATTCTTCTTTTTGATTATAGCATACTTTCCCGGCAGACGCAAATGCAGGATATCGCGCAGAATGCCCGTCTGGACATGATTGCCTATATGAAAGAACTCAGCATGAGCCTGTCCGAAATTGCAAACGTGCTGCAACAGGAGGACATCACACTGATTGAATCGATTCTCGTGGAGAAAAACGAGCAGCTTCATCAGCGGATGCGCGAGCTTCGAGCGCTGCATACGGCAGTCGAACGTGCCATTGCCTGCATGGAGCGCTATCCAAAGTCGCCCGTGAAGGGCACCATCGCGCTGGAATACATCGACCGGCGATATGTCTGGGGACAGCCTTGTGAACACAATTTTTACGATGCAGACATCCGGGGCTATGAGCATGAGCTGCTTCGGCTCCGTACATCGCTAATGGAACGCGGTTTCTCGCACATCCACTCCTACGCTGCCGGCACAACCATCGCCCATCCGACTTACCCAATGGAGTATTACTGCTAAGACTTTCCAGACGCTGCCGATGCATAGCCGTTGGCAGCGTCTTTTTCTGTGCAAATGTGCTGAAAATGTTTGCTTTTTCCGAAAAATCCGTATATAATAAGGAGGCTGTATTAGAAACACAGAAGGAGATTCCGCATCATGAAATTAGGCGTTGTCGGTTTGCCCAATGTCGGGAAAAGCACCCTGTTTAACGCAATCACGCAGGCGGGCGCACAGGCTGCCAATTATCCGTTCTGCACCATCGAGCCGAACACAGGCGTCGTGATGGTTCCTGACCATCGTCTGGACGTGCTGGGTGAGATGTATCATCCCAAGAAGATTACTCCGACCACCATCGAGTTTGTTGATATTGCCGGTCTCGTCAAGGGTGCAAGCCACGGCGAGGGTCTGGGCAACAAATTTCTCAGCCACATCCGCGAGGTAGACGCCATTGTTCATGTCGTCCGCTGTTTTGAGGATGACAACATCATCCACGTTGACGGCTCTATTAACCCCGCGCGCGATATCGAGACAATCAACCTTGAGCTGATTTTCGCTGATATGGACACCGTGCAGCGCCGCAAGGACAAGGCACTGAAGAATTTCCGCGGCGGCGACAAAAAGGCGGGCATCGAGGTTGAACTGGCGGACAAAATCTATGCGCACCTCGAATCCGGCAAGCCTGCCCGCACTTGCCCTGTCACGGACGAGGAGCAGGAAGTGCTTGACAGCTGGTTTCTGCTGACTACAAAACCCGTGATTTACGCCGCAAACATCGCTGAGGAAGATCTCGGCAAGCCAACGAGCGAAATCAAGGGACTTGACCGCGTCGAGGAAATCGCCAAGAGCGAGAACGCCGAAATCATCGTCATTTCAGCCGCCATTGAAGAGGAAATCGCCCAGATGGAACCGGATGAGAAGAAGGAGTTCATCGAAGGGCTCGGCATCGGTCAGTCCGGTCTCGACCGGCTGATTACCGCGTGCTACCGTCTGCTCGGTCTGATTTCTTTCCTGACTGCCGGTGAAGATGAGTGCCGCGCCTGGACGATTGTTAACGGCACAAAGGCACCGCAGGCAGCCGGCAAAATCCACACGGACTTCGAGAAGGGCTTTATCCGCGCGGAAATCGTTCCCTTCGACACGCTGGTTGAGCTTGGCTCCATGGCGGCGTGCAAGGAAAAGGGGCTTGTCCGCTCCGAAGGCAAGGATTACGTGATGAAGGACGGCGACATCGTGCTGTTCCGCTTCAACGTCTGATTTCTGCCGGAAAGGATTGCTGCTTATGAGCCGTCTTTCGTATTTTTTCAAGCGCCTATTCAAGATGGACTGGCATAACATGTGGAAAACCACCGCGCTGCTGCAGGAACGTTCCGGCAAGCCGCGCATTTGGTTGCTTTGCGACATGCTGCACTGTGCCGTCAAGTATAACGCCGGCTATGTCGACTATAAAATCGCCCAGATGTACAACCTCAACGATGAACAGCGCAAGACCGTCATTACGCGCGGCATCTCCAACTCCATCGTCCGTCGCATGAATGACAAGGCGTACTGGCACTTTTTCGATGATAAGACACAGTTCAATGAGCTTTTCAAGGAATGGATTCCGCGCAAGTGGCTGCTAATTAATGCCGATACGCCGCTGGACAAACTGCAGGAGATGATGCAGTTGCCTTCGCTGATTGGCAAGCCGCTGGAAGGCTCAAGCGGTCAGGGTATCCTGAAGTACACTGCGGCGGACTGGGGCACTGACCCGTCTGCCTTCCTGAAGAAGCTGCAGGAGCAGGGCATCGGCATCCTTGAAGAGGTCGTCGTCCAGCATCCGGAAATGGCGCGTATGTGTCCGACTTCCGTCAACACCTGCCGCATCGCCACGCTGCTAGGCGACAAGAAGCAGGGCATCGTCTACGCTTTCCTGCGCATCGGCAACGGCAAGGTGATGGACAATGTCGACTGCGGCGGTATGGCAGCCCGCATCGATTTGGACAGCGGCAAACTGCTGACCGTTGGCGCAGACAAAGCTGGCAACACATACACGAAGCACCCCATCACCGGCACGGACATCATCGGCTTCACCATCCCCTACTGGGAGGAAGCGAAGAAGATGTGTATGGATGCCGCGCAGAAGGTGCCGCAAATGCGCTTTGTCGCATGGGACGTTGCCATTACGCCGAACGGTCCGACCTTCATCGAGGGAAACAGCTTTCCGAGCCACGCCGTACCACAGTTTGCTGCGCATTACCCGGATGGCATCGGCATTCTGCCTGAATTTCGGAAATTTATCGACATCTGATTGCAAAAACCGTCGGAGCATTTCGCGCCGACGGTCTTTTTTTATCGGATGATTTGTCCGTCTGTCCCGATGATGATTGTCTGCATTGGCAGTTTCTTGCCGCTTCGTGCCATCGCTTTTTCCGCCGCGAACACCATGCCGCCGCAGCAGGGCACCTCCATCCGCGCCACCGTAACGGAACGGATCTCGTTTTTCGTGAGAATCTCGCCGAGTTTCTCGCTGTAGTCGATATCATCAAGTTTCGTGCAGCCAATCAGCACGATTCGGTCGCGAATCAAGTCCTCATGAAAGCCTGCGTATGCGTACGCCGTGCAGTCGGCAGCAATCAACAAATCTGCGCCCTGATAGAACGGTGCAATGACCGGTGCCAGACGAATTTGCACTGGCCACTGCCGGAGATGACTCTGCCGTGAACCGCCGCTCTCTTCCTTTGTTTCCGTGCGTTTCATCATCCTGACTGCCATACCGGGGCATCTCACAGGTGCCTTGGCTGCCTGCTTTTCCGCCATTGCCGCGTGCACTGCTTTCTCATCGAACGGCGCTGCATCGCGCTCGACGAAGCTGATTGCCCCCATCGGGCACGCAGGCAGGCAGTTGCCGAGCCCGTCACAGTAATCTTCGCGCAGGAGCTTTGCCTTTCCGTCAATGATGGCAATGGCGTTCTCCTTACATGCCGATGCACACAGACCGCAGCCCGAGCACTTTTCTTCATCAATATGAATAATCGTCCGAATCATCTGATTTTCTCCTTCTTATTACCATGGTGCCTTCCGCCCATTCAGTCCGGCGATGATGCCGCTTCCGAAGGCAAACATCAGGTTGAATCCGCCGCAATCGCCATCAACATCGAGCACCTCACCGACTGCGTGCAGGCCGTGTTCTGCCTTGCTTTCCATCGTCTGCGGATTGAACGCCGACACCTGCGCACCGCCGATGCACACCTGTGCGCTCTCAAAGCCCTTCACGCCCTGAATCACGATGTCCCAGCCATCGATGATCTTCGCAAGCTGTTCCGCCATCGCTCGCGTCATCTGACCGCAAGTGCATTTCGCCGTGTCGCGCCACGCAGCCACACGCATCAGCGCCGCCGCAAGCCTCGGTACGCACAGTCCCGTCAACACATCTGCCAATGGGCGCATTTTCCAATCCATCTTGCGCCGAAGCAGCTCCTGCCGAAGCTCCGCTGCATTCACAAAGCCCATGCCGTGCGTCAGCGAAATTCGCAGCGTTCGACCGGCTGATGCATAGCGTGCGCACTGCATCGCACACACGCCGCTCACGCCATAGTCCGCAAAGAGCAATTCTCCCTGCTCCTGATGAACAGCCGAGCCGTTCTCCATGACCGCAATCTCCGCCTTCACGCGGATGCCGGACAAGCCGCGAATCGCTGCCGTGTCCGTTAGAATCTGCGTCAGTGCCGGCGCAAACGGTCTAACCGCACATCCAACGTCCTTAAGCAGCATCAGCGCACTGCCATCACTGCCGAGCTTCGGCTGAGCACGTCCGCCACCTGCAACAATAACGCGTTCCGCCTGCAATGTACCACTGTCCGTCATAACCGTCCAGCCATGCGCTTGCCTGTCCAAATGCCTCACGTTCACGCCGGTCTTGACATTCACGTGCAGGCTGTCCATCATCATCCGCAGCGCATCCAGCACGGTTGATGCCTGTCCGCTGACCGGATAGATGCGTCCTGCTTCTTCCTCGCGAAGCCGCACGCCGAGATACTGCCAGAAGCGCCGCTGTTCCTCGATGCCGCATTGTGCAAGCACAGCGTCAGCAAACGTGCCGCCGCCCGGGTAACGATGCGCACCGGCATTCATCAGGTTGCAGCGTCCGTTGCCGGTTGCCAGCAGTTTTTTTCCGACACGATCCATCCGCTCCAGTACCGTCACGCTGTCGCCGCATGATGCTGCAGCAATCGCCGCCGCCATCCCTGCCGCGCCGCCGCCAACCACGATTACACGTTCCATTTGCTTTCCTACTCCATCGCGTAGATTCTCTGAAGCTGCTTCGTCAGCGTGCCATCTGCCTCGTAGATGACCAACGGCGGCTCCGGATGCAGCATCGGTTTTGCGTCCTTGAGTGCTTCAATTAACACGAGATTTGCCGCCTTATCTGCCGAAGGGTATACAAGCTGAAACCGTTTGGGCGTCAGTCCTGCCTTTTCCAGTAACTTCATAACTTCCAGCATTCGCGTAGCCGGATAGATCAGTGCAATCCGTCCTTTGCCTCGCAACAGCCGATACGCCGCTTTGAACCACGATGCCAGCCCATCCTTCTGCTGATGACGCGCCATCGACAGCGATTCATCCGGATTGGGCAGCGTTGTGCCGTGATGCCCGTACGGCGGATTGCAGACGATGACATCGATGCTGCATGGTGCAAGCACCTGATCCGACTGCTCCACCGACATTGCGTGCACATCAATCAGCGCCGTCAGATGGTTGAGCTGCACGCTCCGCTGCGCCATATCCGCCATTTCACTCTGAATTTCGAATGCATCGACATGTGCCGCACGACCGCGTCCTGCCAGCAGCAGTGCTAAAACGCCTGTGCCCGTGCCGAAATCAGCGCATCGGTCGCGCTTATCCGCCCGAACAAAGCTGTCCAGCAGAATCGCGTCCATCCCGAAGCGAAAGCCATCTTCCTTCTGAAGAATTTGCAACCCTGCTTGTTCCAGCCTGTCGATTCTTTCGCCCTGCTTCAGCACAATATTCTGCTCCTTCATCATGAAACTGGCGTTCCAAGCTGTTGCTGCGCAGCTCAGAACGCCAGTTCAATGGGATGCTTACGCCTTGTTTTCGTTTTTCGCTTTGTCAGCTTCAATTTCGGCCTTTGTCCGGCGTTTCCGCTTCGGCTTCTCTGCCTCGGCAAGCTTGGCTGCCTCTGCCGCCTTGTCCGCCTCAATCTCTGCCTTCGTCCGGCGTTTCCGCTTCGGCTTCTCTGCCTCGGCAAGTTTGGCTGCTTCCGCCGCCTTGTCCGCTTCAATCTCTGCCTTCGTCCGACGTTTCCGCTTCGGCTTCTCTGCTTCAGCAAGCTTGGCTGCCTCTGCCGCCTTGTCCGCCTCAATCTCTGCCTTCGTCCGACGCTTCCGCTTCGGCTTTACAGGATCAACGGCTTCCTCCTTCTCATACGGAAAAGGGACGACTACTGGGTTCGCCTCCGCATCGTCATCAGAGTCTTTCGTCTCTGTGGCGGATGCGGAGTCATGGTCATACTGCCCTCCGACCAAGCCGTGATAGAGCTCCATGTACTTGCTCGCGGAGTTCGTCCAGCTGTAATCGCCGGTCATGCCGCGCTGCTGGAGCTTATACCACACGTCTTTGTGGTTCGTGTAGTAATCCATCGCGCGCTTGATGACATTGAACATATCGTTGGCATTGTAGTTGAAGAATGTAAATCCGTTGCCGTCACCAGTGTACTCGTTGTAGGAGAGCACCGTGTCGCGCAGACCGCCCGTTTCGCGGACAATCGGCACCGTGCCGTAGCGCAGCGCGATCAACTGGCTCAGACCGCACGGCTCAAACTGACTGGGCATCAGGAACATGTCGCAGCCAGCGTAAATTTGATGCGCAAGGATGTGATCCATCGCGAAACGCGCCGCGACCTTACCCTTGAATTCGCCTTCTGCCCACGAGAACAGGTTAACATAGCGGCTTTCGCCCATGCCGAGCACAACAAGCTGCACCTTTTCGTTCATCAGGTCACCGATGATATAATCGACCAAGTCGAGACCCTTCTGGTTGCTGAGTCGGCCGACCATACCGATGATCGGGATCGACGGATCAACGTCCAGTCCAAGCTTCTGCTGGAGCGCTTCCTTGCACTTTGCCTTGCCGCTCAGGTCATTAACCGTGTACGTCTGCGGAATGCGCGTATCGATGGACGGATCGTAGTCCACCATGTCGATGCCATTGAGCACGCCAAACACCTCGTGCTTGCGTGCACGAAGCAGACCGTCAAGCCGTTCGCCGTAATATGCCGTCTGAATTTCCTCGGAATAAGACGGGCTGACGGTCGTGATGATGTCGGAATACACGAGCGCCGCCTTCATGAAGTTCGCACAGCCGTAGCATTCCAGCTTGTCATCCGTCCACAGGCTGTCGCCCAAACCGAGCACATCCTGCACCTCGCGGATGCCGAACACGCCCTGATACTGAAGGTTGTGGATGGTGAAAATCGTCTTGATGTTGGCATAGAACGGCAGATGCGCGTACTGAATCTTCAGCAGTGCCGGCACCATGCCTGCCTGCCAGTCATGCGCATGAATGACATCCGGCTGGAAGTCCAGCAACGGCAACGCATTCAGCACACCGCGGCAGAAGAAGCCGTAGCGCTCGTACTCGTCGCCGCCCATCCCGTAAATATACGGACGACCAAAATAAAACTTATTGTCGACGAAGTAGAACTTCACGCCGTCCTTCTCCAGCATCTCAATGCCGCAGTACTGCCGCCGCCAGCCGAGCTGCACTTCAAAGTCCAGCACATGCTTCATCTGATCCACATACTGCTTCGGCACTGCTGCATAGAGCGGAAGAATCACACGGACATCATTGCCCTGCTTCGCAAGAACCGGCGAGAGAGCGCCTACCACGTCCGCCAGACCGCCGGTCTTGATGAACGGTACGCACTCGCTCGCAACGAACAAGATTTTCATTGATGTATATCCTCCTTCAGAAATTTTCCTGCCGGGGGTGGCAAGGAACCGCTGCACAAGCAGTCAGCAGTTCCGGAAAAAGCGGATTTGTGCAAAAAACCGCGTCAACAGTATAGCATACTTTGACGCGGTTTGCAAATCCGAACCGCGTCAGGCGATTCAGATGACGCTGCCGCGCAAAAAGCAGCAGCTTAGATCACAACGTTTTTCGCAATAACAATCGGGTACGCCGCCGGCCCGATCAGGTGGGCGCTGCGCTTGATGACCGTCTGCTTGTCCAGAATGCAGTTTTCGATGGACGCATCGCTGTGCACCTGACCATCCTGCATGATGATGCAGTTCTTGACATGTGCACCGGGCGCAATGCGAACGCCGCGCGCCAGCACAGAATTTTCCACCGTACCTTCGATGATGCAGCCGTCTGCAACCAGCGAGTTAATCACGGTCGCGTTGTCGCCGTAACGGGCAGGCATTTCGTCACGAACCTTGGTATACACGGGCAGATCAGCCGTGAACAGGCGATGGCGGATGTCAGAATCCAGCACATCCATATTGAACTTGAAGTAGCTCTGCACGGAGTCCATGCGCCAGCACAGTCCCTTGTATTCCCACGCATTGATGCGCGCTGTGCCCTCACCTACAAGGCGAAGCAGCACATCGCGGTTGAAATCATGATAGCCGTGCGCCACGCCCTTATCCACCAGGGTGCGCAGCAACTCGCGCTTGAGCACGATAACATCCATGCTGGTCAGCGGCAGATTCGGATGCGTCGGGTCGACTTCGAGATCCGTCACTTTGCCGTTTTCGTCCACAGCCAGATAGCAGCCCATTTCATCGCGCTGCATGCTCGGGTCAGCAGTGTACATCACGGTGATGTCTGCGCCGCTGTTCTTGTGGAAATCAACAAACTGCGCCAAATCTGCATTATAGATGATATTGGAATTGCTCAGCACCAGATATTCCTGCTTGGAGCGGGAGAGATAATTCGTGTTGGAACGAAGCGCATCCAGCATGCCGGCATACACGCCGACATTCTCGCGCGTCAGGAAAGGCGGCAGCACCTTCAGGCCGTCATTCTTGCCGTGCAGATCCCATTCCTTGCCCGAACCGATGTGATCCATCAGGGAATGGTAGTTCTTCTGCATGATCACGCCGACATTCTTGATGCCGCCATTGACCATGGAGGAGAGCAGAAAGTCAATCACGCGGTAACGTCCGCCTACAGGCAGCGCCGCGATAGCACGCGTCAGTGTCAGCTCCCGCAGATTCGCGTCATTTTCGCCGGTGTAGATAACACCCATTACATTCTTCATTGTTTTCAATCCTTTCCGCTGCTGTCATGAGAAGCGTGATGCTCAGAACTTGGTGTTTTCATCCACCTGCTGACCAGCCGACACGCTGACACCTGCAGGAAGCGTAATGCCCTGACCGACGACAGCGATGTTGCCGGTTTCCTCGCCGATCATGCTGCCTGCACCGACGACCGCGTTCTCCGCGACGATGGCACGGCGGACAACTGCGCCGCGCTTGATGACCGCATGCGGCATGATAACGGAATCGATCACGCTCGCGCCTTCTTCAATCGTCACGCCCGCGAAAATAACGGAATGATGCACGGAACCGTACACCTCGGAGCCTTCCGTCACGAGCGAATCGCTCACAACTGCACCCTTGGCGATGTAATGCGGTGCAAGACCCGGGTTCTTGGCGTAGATGCGCCACTTCTTATCGTGCAGGTCAATCGGCATGGGTACGCTGAGCAGATCCATGTTCGCTTCCCAAAGGGATTCGATGGTGCCGACGTCCTTCCAGTAGCCTTCGAAGTTATAGGCAACCATGACCTGCTTGTCATTAAGCATCGACGGAATGATATTCTTGCCGAAGTCGTTCGAGGACGTCTTGTCTGCCTCGTCCGCCGTCAGATATGCACGGAGCTTCGACCACGTAAAGATGTAAATGCCCATCGAAGCCTTGTTGGACTTCGGGTTCTTCGGCTTTTCCTCAAATTCGATGATGTTGTCATCCGCATCCGTGTTCATGATGCCGAAACGGCTTGCCTCTTCCCACGGCACCGGGCGGACAGCAATCGTTGCGTCCGCGCCCTTGCGGATGTGGTACTGCAGCATCGCGTTGTAGTCCATCTTATAAATATGGTCGCCGGAAAGGATCAGAACGTAATCCGGATCGTACTGCTCAATGAACGCCATGTTCTGGTAGATAGCGTTCGCCGTACCACGGTACCAGTCGCCAGTCTTGCCCGTCTGATACGGCGGCAGAACGAACACGCCGCCCGTGGACAAGTCCAGATCCCACGGCGCACCGGAGCCGATATAGGAGTTCAGCTCCAACGGCATATACTGCGTCAGCACGCCGACAGTATCAATGCCGCTGTTCGTGCAGTTGGACAGCGGAAAGTCGATGATGCGGTACTTTCCGCCGTACGGCACTGCCGGCTTCGCCACCTTCTTGGTCAGGACACCCAGACGGCTGCCCTGTCCACCTGCCAGCAGCATGGCAACACAGGTCTTTTTCTTCATGATGGGAACACGCTCCTTCATCCTTGTTTCTTTCGGCTTCGGATATGAATCCGACGGTGCGGACGATTGCAGAATCCTCCGCGTTTATGTGAAACAGCCTTCCTCGCCTCTAAGGAATGCTGAATCAGCCAATGGCTTTCTTTGCGGTACTCTTCTTCGCCGCAGGTTTCTTGGCAGCCGGTTTCTTTGCCGTATTCTTCGGGGAAACGCTGGTGGCAGTTTCCGCTTTTTCAGGCGTTTCCTGCTTTGCTGTTTCCTCCTCCGGGTCACGCTGATAGGTGAAATAGACAGTTGACAGCGGCGGCACGCAAATATTGCAGCTGTAGTGGAAATCCTGAAGCTGCTGCTTTTCCGTGTGAACCGTCCAGGCATTGTACTGGTTGGAGCCGCCGAATTCCTTCCTGTCGGTATTGAAGAATTCTTCGATAGTGCCCATTGCCGGAAGCCCGATGCGGTACTCCGGATGGAACACAGGCGTGAAGTTCGTCACACACAGGATGGAATTGCCTTTGCGGTCGGTGCGCAAGAACGCTACAATCGAGTGGTCGCTGTCATTCGCCTGAATCCACTGGAAACCATCCCAGCTGTCATCAATCTGATAAAGTGCCGGCGTCGTGCGGTAGATTTCATTCAGACGCTTGCAGCATTGCTGCACCTGCGGATGATTTTCGTAAAGCAACAGGAACCAGTCCAGCTGGTCATCGTACTTCCACTCGATGAAGTGCCCGAATTCGCTGCCCATGAACAGCAGTTTCTTGCCCGGATGCGCCATCGTGTAACCGTACAGTGCGCGCAGACCCGCAAACTTTTTCCACAAGTCGCCCGGCTGCTTATCCAGCATGGAGTGCTTGCCGTGAACGACCTCATCATGGCTGAACGGCAGGATATAATTCTCCGAGAATGCGTACATCAGTGAGAATGTCAGCTTATCGTGATGATACTTGCGGTAAACCGGGTCGAGCTTGATGTAGGACAGGATGTCATTCATCCAGCCCATGTTCCACTTGAAGCCAAAGCCCAGACCGCCCAGATAAATCGGGCGCGTCACCATCGGGTAGGCACTCGATTCCTCTGCCACCATCATGATGCCGGGGAAATCGTGATACACAGTTTCATTCAGGCGGCGCAGAAAGGCAATCGCATCGAGATTCTCCCTGCCGCCGTACTTATTCGGCAACCACTGCCCGGGCTCTCGGCAGAAGTCGTACATCAGCATCGACGTGACCGCATCAACGCGAATCCCGTCAGCATGATACCACTCCAGCCAGAAGCACGCATTGGACAGCATGAACGAGTTGACCTCGCCGCGCGCATAATCGAACATGTGCGTTCCCCATTGCGCCATATCGCCGCGCCGTGGGTCCGGATGCTCATAGCAGGGCGTTCCGTCGAAGCGGCGAAGTCCCATGGCATCGCGTGGGAAATGCGCCGGCACCCAGTCCAGCAGCACGCCGATATTTGCCTGATGAAGCGCATCAATCAGCCCCATCAGTTCCTTCGGCTCGCCGAATCGGGCGGTCGCGGCATAATAGCCCGTCACCTGATAGCCCCACGATTCATCCAACGGATGCTCCATCACCGGCATCATTTCGACATGCGTGTAGCCCATCTCGGTCAGATACGGCACCAACTGTTCGGCAATTTCTGCATAGCTCAGGAACGTGCCATCCTCATGCCGCCGCCAAGAACCCAGATGCATTTCATAAATATTCACAGGGCTGTGGTACGGATCATACGTTTTACGTTGTTCCATCCACTTGGCATCGCCCCACTGATAGCCGGACAAATCATAAATTCTGCTCGCTGTGTCCGGCCGCAGCTGCATCGCGAACGCATACGGATCCGCCTTATCCTGCCAGATTCCTTCCTGCGTTTTTATGCAATATTTATAGGTTGTCAGTTTTTTTTCGGCATCCGGATAACGATAACGCTTCGGATCACTCTTGACATCAAACGTCTCAGCAGGAAGGCGAACCTCCCATGTGCCATCGTAGACCTTCGTCATGGGTGTCTTTTCTTTATCCCACTGATTGAATTCGCCGATGAGCGATACAGCTGCTGCATTGGGTGCCCATACTGCAAAATGCCACATCTTCCGCCCATCCTGCACAACCGGATGCGCGCCGAGCATTTCGTAAGCACGACGGTTCGTCCCCTGATGAAATTGATCTCTCTGCGCCGCCGTCGGGCCGTTATAGAGCATACGTACACCTACCTTTGTATTCTATATTCTTCCATACATTTCAAGGAAGAACGGCATTTTGCCCGTGGTTTCCTCACCTATATTGAACCACTTTTATGCATTTTCGTCAAGACTTATTCAGCATTTTTCCCTGCATTTTTGGAGATTTTCAAAAACTGCTAACGTTTGCATTTCAGTACAATTCGGACATGTTTTGACCAGTGGCGACATGTACAAGGCTGATTGCTTCGATTTTTCATGCGTTTCCGCGTTTTTTCCTTGCTGATTATTTCATGTCTTATCAGCTTATCGATTCTTTGCAGTTTGTATAATATGAACAATTTTCAATTTTCCAGAAAAATAATCCGTGACTTTTTCCAGCTGTCTATCAAATCAGGGGTTGCTTTTTTCGGAAAAAAGTGTATAATCGAGATGGCACATGTATTATGATGTATTGCTGAGGAGGATCATTCAATGTGCGGAATTGTTGGCTATATCGGTCATGAACAGGCGCAGGGCATCCTGCTGGACGGCCTGTCCCGTTTGGAATATCGCGGCTATGACAGTGCAGGCATTGCTGTCATGGAAAACGGCGTCATTCATCTGAGCAAGGCGAAAGGACGCCTGCTCAACCTCATAGAACGTGTGAATGCCGCGCCCCTGCATGGTTGCATCGGCATCGGTCATACGCGCTGGGCAACCCACGGCGAGCCGAACGATATCAACGCCCATCCGCATACGGATATGAAGGGGCACATTGCTGTCGTCCATAACGGCATTATCGAGAACTATGAGGAGCTGCGCACGCGTCTCATCGCGCAGGGCTGCGCATTCGTGTCCGAAACCGACACCGAGGTCATCGCGCATCTGCTCCATACGCTCTATGACGGCAATATGCTTTCGACCCTGCTCAAGGCACAGACCATGCTTGAGGGCAGCTACGCGCTGTGTGTGCTGAACACTGAATCGCCCGACACGCTCTACTGCACGCGCAAGGATAGTCCGCTGGTGATTGGCCTGTCTGACGGTGCGCAGTATGTCGCCAGCGATATTCCCGCACTCATTCAGCACACGCGCAAGATCGAGCTGCTCGATGACCGTGAAATCGCCGTCCTGACGACCGACAGTGTGCACATTTATGACCATTTCGGCACGGAGCGTCCGTTGCATCCCATCACCGTTGACTGGGACGTCGAGGCTGCAGAAAAGGGCGGTTATGCGCATTTCATGCTCAAGGAAATCCACGAAGAGCCTGAAGCACTCAAGAAAACATTCACCGCGCATGTCGACCCGGAGCGCATGGTCATCCGTCCGGGCGCCTTCCCCATTACGGCAGAAGAGGCGCGTTCCCTGCGCACGCTGACAATTGTCGCCTGCGGCACGGCATATCATGCCGGCGTCGTCGGCAAGTATGTCATTGAGAAACTTGCGCGTCTGCCCGTTGTGGTCGATGTCGCATCTGAATTCCGTTACCGTGACCCGATTCTGGATGACAAGGACTGCTTCCTTGCCATCTCCCAGAGTGGTGAAACGGCTGATACGCTTGCCGCCATGCGCGAGGCAGAACGTCTCGGTGCAAAGGTCATGGCACTGACAAACGTCGTCGGTTCGTCCATCGCGCGCACCGCCGGGGACTCCGTTATGTACACCTACGCAGGTCCCGAAATCGCCGTTGCCAGCACGAAGGCATACATCACCCAGATTGAGATGATGATGCTCCTTGCTGTTGATTTGGCGCAGAAACGCGGCATGCTCAGCGACGATGCTGCCTCTGCCCTGCTGCACCGAATGGCGGACATGCCGGATCTCGCTGCCAAGACGCTTGCGCTCGAGCCGTCCATCCAGCGCTTCGCCAGCCTGTACCACGACCGTCAGCATGTGTTCTACATCGGCCGCGGGCTTGACAATGCGCTTGCCATGGAGGCCTCCCTCAAGCTCAAAGAGGTCAGCTACATCATGTCCGAGGCATATGCAGCCGGTGAGCTCAAGCATGGCACCATCGCCCTGATTGAGCAGGGAACGCTCGTCTGTGCACTGCTGACGCAGGAGCTTCTGGCAGACAAGACGCTTTCGAACGTCCGCGAGGTCAAGAGCCGCGGTGCAAAGACGCTGATTATCTGTCCGGAATCCCTGCGCACACGCGCAGAGAAGGACGCAGATGAACTATGGGTTGTACCGGACGCGCCGTCTGAACTGCTTCCGTTGCTGGCCATCATCCCTGTGCAACTGCTGGCTTACTACATGGCCGTCAGCCGCGGCTGCGATGTCGACAAGCCACGCAACCTTGCCAAGTCTGTCACGGTTGAATAATTATCCACAACTTCTTCACATCAAAAGGACGGATCGCATTTGATCCGTCCTTAATTTGTTTGTATGATTACTCTTCCGGCTTAACGCAGGCGATATGTAGCTCATCCAGCTGCTTCTGCTCGACCTTGCCGGGTGCGCCCATCATGACGTCCTGGGCGTTCTTGTTCATCGGGAACGGGATGACCTCACGGATGGTCTCGGCACCGGCAAGCAGCATCACCATGCGGTCGACGCCGGGCGCGATGCCTGCATGCGGCGGTGCACCATAGCAGAACGCGTTGTACATCGCCGGGAACTTCGCCTTCACGTCCTCCTCGCCCAGACGAACGAGCTTGAACGCCTCGATCATGATTTCCGGATCATGGTTGCGGACTGCGCCGGAAGACAGCTCAACACCATTGCAAACCAGGTCATACTGATACGCGGTGATGCTCAGCGGATCTACCTCGCCTGCCGCTGCTTTCTGCAAAATCTCCAAGCCGCCGTTCGGCATAGAGAAGGGATTATGGCAGAACTCCAGCTCGCCGGATTCCTCGCCGATTTCGTACATCGGGAAGTCGACAATCCAGCAGAATTCATACTTTTCTCTGTCGATGTGTGCCGGGCAAAGATCGGCAACCAAGCGGCGCAGGACACCGGCCGCCTTCTGAGCAGCAAGTTTCTTGCCGCTCGTCAGGCCGACAAACGTGTTCGGCTTCAGTCCGAGTTTCTCGACCAGCTCATCCTTGCGATCCTTGACGAACTTCGCAATGCCGCCGGCGATTTCACCCTTTTCATCGAGCTTGAACCAGTACGCTTTGTTCGCCGTCACGACCTCGACATCCGCGCAGAGCTTGTCAATCTGCTTGCGCGTTGCCGCCATGTCGCTGACAACGACTGCTTTGACCGTGTTGCCCTCAAACGGCGCGAAGCCGCAGTTGCCGAGCAGCTCCGTCACGTCCTGCACTTCAAGGTCAATGCGCAGGTCAGGCTTATCCGAGCCGTAGCGCTCCATGGAATCATTATACGCAATGCGCTTGAACGGTGCGCTCGAAGCAACATTGTACGTGCCGTACTTCGCGAAGATCGGCGGCAGGACATCCTCGAGCACGCTGAACACGTCCTCCTGGGTTGCGAATGCCATCTCCATATCGAGCTGATAGAATTCGCCCGGGCTGCGGTCGCCGCGCGCATCCTCATCGCGGAAGCACGGTGCAATCTGGAAATAGCGGTCGAAGCCGGATGTCATCAGCAGCTGCTTAAACTGCTGCGGCGCCTGCGGCAGCGCATAGAACATGCCTGGATGCTTGCGGGCAGGTACGAGGTAGTCGCGCGCTCCTTCAGGAGAAGAAGCCGTCAGAATCGGCGTGGTGATTTCAAGGAAGCCGTGTGCATTCATGGCATTGCGCAGCGCCGTCACGACGTTGCAGCGCATGACGATGTTCTTCTTCACATCCGGATTGCGTAGGTCGAGGTAGCGGTACTTCAGGCGGATACTCTCGTCCGCTTCGCGCGAACGGTTAATCTGGAACGGCAGCTCGTTATAGCGGCAGCGCCCCAGCACATCAATCTTCTCCGGTACGACCTCGATGTCACCCGTGGGAATCTTCGGATTCTTGTTGTCGCGCTCGCGGACAGTGCCCGTTACGGAGATGACGCTTTCCTTGTTGAGGCTGCGGATGACCTTCATCTGCTCCTCGTCGTCAATCACAACCTGCGTCGTGCCATAGAAGTCGCGCAGGATGACGAACGCGAGATTCGCGCTGACGATGCGCACGCTGTCCATCCATCCGGACAGCTGGACGCGCTTACCCTCGTCGGACAATCTCAGTTCGTTACAGGTATGGGTACGGTTCTGCATGTGATGCAGCTCCTTTCAATTTGATTCTGATCTCACTTGCAGAGCATTTCGCGGATTCCTTCGGCGATGCTTGCCAGCGGAATCGTACGCTCTTCCTTCGTCGCCATGTTCTTGACCTTCACGACACCGTTTGCGATTTCGTCGTCACCCAACGTGGCAGTCAGCGTAGCTTCCATCTTGTTGGCATACTTGAACTGTGCCTTCAGGCTGCGGCCGGTATGATCCATGTCCGCCTTCAGACCTGCATCGCGCAGCGTTTCCACCAGCGAGAAAGCCTCCACCTGGTGCTCGCCCATGTATGTCACGAATACATCGTAGAGATTCGGCTTCGGCAGCTGAATACCTTCGCCGTCCAGCAACATCAGCACACGCTCAATGCCCATGCCGAAGCCCACCGCGCACAGCGGCGAACCGCCCAGCTGCTCCACCAGATTGTCGTAGCGACCGCCGCCGCAAACAGTCAGATTACCGTTCTCCGTCGTCGTAATCAGCTCAAACACGGTCTTGGTGTAGTAGTCAAGTCCGCGAACGATTCGTGGATCAATGCGGTACGGAATTTTCGAGGCATCAAGATACGCCTGCAGCTGCGCGAAATGCGCCTTGCAGTCATCGCAGAGGACATCGAGCATCGAGGGCGCATCCTTCACCAGCTCCTGGCAGTGCTTTTCCTTGCAGTCCAGTACACGAAGCGGATTGCGGTCGAAGCGTGTCTTGCACGTGTCGCACATCTCATTGATTTTGCCGGACAAGAACGTCTTGAGCATCGCATGATACTTCGGACGGCAGTTCGGGCAACCGATGGAGTTGATGTTCACGGACAGGTTTTTGACACCCAGTCCGCTCAGAAGGCGATATGCCAGCAGAATCAACTCCGCATCCGCCGAGGCATCCTTCGCGCCGAAGCACTCCATGCCGAACTGATGATGCTCGCGCAGACGGCCGCTCTGAGGTGCCTCATAGCGGAAAATCGGTGCATTGAGGTAGTACATCTTGCATGGCAGCGTGTCAGCATACAGATTGTTTTCCAGCAGACAGCGTGCCGCGCCCGCCGTACCTTCCGGCTTGAGCGTGATGGAACGGTCGCCCTTGTCCTTGAAGGTATACATTTCCTTCTGGACGATGTCGGTCGTATCGCCTACGCCGCGCAGAAACAGCTCCGTATGCTCGAACACAGGCGTCCGAACCTCGCGGAAGCCTGCTTCTGCTGCAGCCTTGCGCATCTTCCCTTCCACGTATTGCCAGCGATAGGAATCTGCCGGCAGGACGTCCTTTGTGCCACGCGGTGCTTGCGTCAGCATTGATTCAATCCTCCTTCTATTGACAGCGCGGTATGAAAAAAGCCCCATGGCAGCCATGTTCCGGCTGTTATGGGGCGAAAAATCGCGGTGCCACCCATGTTTACGCAGCTTTGCTGCGCCTTTCATTCCCCTTCACGCGAGGATCACGCCTGACTCTCATCAGGGAGCTCCGGATTGTCCGATGCACGCTTCCGGCAGGAGCTTTCAGCCTGTGACTCCCTCTCTGACAGCCGTATTTGCGTCCATCCTGTCCTTCATTGCCCGACACAAATGATTATACCAGCCCCTGCAGCAATTGTCAATCACGTTTCAGCAGGATTTTCCGCGTGATTTGTCGTATTATTCTTTGTTCGCATACACATGTTCTGTATGCCGAAGGAGGTCTATGGCCATTTTTCATTCCGGCAGTGAGGGACAATCGCAGAAACTGACCGTCCTGCGCCGCCGACAACGTTTGCTATTGTTCCGCGCACGGTTGTTACCGCCGATTTGTTGGGCACTTTCCGTGCTGACCGCGCTGTGGTGGTTTCCGCCGCTGAAGGACGCATTATCCGCCGATGTGCGTTTCCGCGCATGGGTCATCATCGCGCTGTTCACTGTACTGCTGTCTGCGCCGGTGCTGGTTTCTTTCCGCCTCAAGCGCCGTGCGAAGGGTGCGAAGTACGCCGCAACGCTCGTATCTTCCGGCATTCACGGCGAAGAAGATGCCCGCGCGATGCTTGAGCGTCTGCCGAATTCGGTCCATGTCTACCCGAACCGCATCGTCCATGCCGGCAACCGCAGCGAATGTGACCTCGTTGCCCTGACGCGCCGCGGCGCAACCGTTATCGAGGTCAAAAACCATGCCGGACGCGTAACTGGCGATTATTCCGACCACGACCTGCTGCTCACGCGAAAAAACGGCGATCCGCTCATCTTCTACAACCCCGTCATGCAGGTCACAACCCACGCACAGACACTTGCCCGTGCCATTGCCGACGGCGGTGTCCCTTCGCCGGTGAAGAAATGTGTGCTGTTCGTTCGCGAAGGCACGGAAGTCAAGCTAACCGACCGTTTCCATGCGCGTCGAACAACACCCGTATTTACGCGCTGCAACCGCTTCCGTCTGCGCTTCCTGATTCTTCACCGCGGCAAGCGCCTGCGCAGGCGTGAATTTCGTCAGCTATGCCGGCTGCTGGAGGATATGAAATGATATACGGTTTGCTTGTGTCCGACCAAACGCACAGCGATGCACTACGCACGCGCGCCGCATCATTGCTTGCTTCGCAGGAAATCCCCTTCAGTGGCTTCACCGATGCGCCATCGCCGCTTTTTGACGATGTTGACAGCCGCCAGGCGTTCCTGTTCCGCGCTGCCTTTGCGCTGATGCAGCCTGGTCAACCCATTCCGGCTGATTTGCTCATCCGGCATCTTTCCGGCGATGCCCAGCCCGGCAACGTGCTCCGGCATTACGCATTCCTTCAGTTGTCGCTGCTTCCTTACCTTCGTCCCGGATTCACCGTAACGTCTGTTGACGGCGGCGTGATGCTCGGCAGCAGTCTGCTGATTCTGCGTCCGTCAGATGATGGCACCGAAGATGTCCGTCTGCCCGACGGCATCTGGACAATGCTGCACAGCGGCGAGTGCTGTACCGGCACATTCAGGCGGATGCACGGCTATCAGGAACTGCCGGTGCTCGTCCGCAAGAATACGCTGCTGCCCATCGGCGTCAACGACCGCACCGCTGATGCGGATGACGCTGACCGTCTCGTGCTGCACTGGTTTCAGCCGGACAAATCCGCCGTATGCATCCTTGCAGACAGCACGCGCTACTGTGCATTTCTCGAGGCAGGCGCTTTCTGCTGCGAAAGCACCTCTCGCAAGCCGTATCATTGCATCGTCCACCAAAACGGCGAAGAAATCATCGTCCGATAAAAAAGCGCACGGCTCATCGATGAACCGTGCGTTTTTTATTATCAGATTTTCCAATTGCGGATGCGTTCAATCGCCTGCTGCGTCTTTTCCAGCGTGTTGAAGGCCGTCAAGCGGAAATAGCCTTCGCCGCTCGGACCGAAGCCGGAGCCGGGCGTACCAACAATGTGGCATTCATCCAGCAGCCGGTCAAAGAACGTCCAGCTGTCCATGCCTGCCGGCACCTTCAGCCAGATGTACGGCGCATCGACACCGCCGAACACGGTAATGCCTGCCGCCGTCAGCCCTTCACGGATAATCTTGGCGTTCTGCATATAGTAGGCAATCGTTTCCTTAATCTGCTTCTGACCATCCTCGGTGTAGACAGCTGCCGCCGCACGCTGCACGGGATAGCTGACGCCGTTGAACTTCGTGGACATGCGGCGCTTCCACAATGCATTCAGCTCGATCTTTTCTCCCTTTGCGCTCAGCCCCTTCACCGCATGCGGCACAATGGTGTAGCCGCAGCGCGTGCCGGTAAAGCCAGCCGTCTTGGAAAAGGAATTGCACTCAATCGCGCATTCCTTCGCACCCTCAATCTCGTAAATCGTCAGCGGAATATCCGGCGTGGAGACGAACGCGCGGTATGCTGCATCGTAGATGATGAGTGCGCCGTTTTCGCGTGCGTAGTTCACCCATTTCGTCAGCTGTTCACGGTTCAGCACCGTACCGGTCGGGTTGTTGGGATAGCAGAGGTAAATCACATCCGCCGGCTTTTCCGGCAACGCAGGCACAAAACCATTCTCCGCATTGCAGGGCAGATAGACGAGCTTTGTCCAGCGACCGTCAACATAGTCGCCCGCACGGCCGGCCATCGCATTCGAGTCTACATACACCGGATAGACCGGGTCAGTCACCGCGATTACGGCATCGCCGCTGAACAGCTCCTGAATGTTGCCGACATCGCACTTCGCACCGTCGGAAATGAACACTTCATCATACTCAACAGACACGCCGCGACTTGCATAGTCATGCTCACGGATCGCATTGACGAGGAAATCATAGCCGTAATCAGGGCCGTAACCATGGAATGTCTCCTGCACGCCCATTTCGCTGACGGCTTTGTGCATGGCATCAATGACCGCTGGTGCCAGCGGACGCGTCACATCGCCGATACCCAGACGGATGATGTCCGCATCGGGATGTGCAGCGCTGTACACTTTCACGCGCCGCGCAATCTCAGCAAACAGATACGAACCCGGCAGACGGGTGAAATCATCATTAATATGAAACATATTACACTCTCCAAATTGAATTATTCTTCGCCGATCCATTCGCCGTCAAACACGAATGCTGCCTTGCCTTCCTGATAGACGTGTCCGTCGTCAGGCGACCAATCCAGCGTCAGCGAACCGCCGGGCAAGTCAATCACTGCATGGCGATCCGCTCTGCCGGTCATGACTGCCGCAACAATCGATGCACAAGCGCCCGTGCCGCACGCCAGCGTTTCGCCTGCACCGCGTTCCCAGACGCGCATCCGCAGATGGCCGCGGTCAACCACCTGCACGAACTCGATGTTCGCGCGGTGCGGGAAAATGGGGTGATTCTCCAGCAATGGTCCGACCGTCTCGATATCCACATAATCCGGGTCACGCACGAAAACGACGCAATGCGGATTGCCCATCGACACGCAGTGGACGTCATACTGACCGCTGCCAACGCTCAGTCGATGCCCCATGACGACTTCGCCGGGCAGATCAACCGGAATTTTCGGCGGAAACAGCTCCGGCATGCCCATATCCACGCGAACCGTCTCGACCTTGCCGTCCTTCACGTTCAGCTTGATGGTTTTCAATCCGCCGCGCGTCATCAGGCTGATGGTCGTCTTGTCTGTCAGACCGCGGTCGTAGACGTACTTGCCGATGCAGCGCGTGCCGTTGCCGCACATCTCGCCTTCAGAGCCATCCGCATTGAACATCCGCATTTCGAAATCCGCCACATCAGACGGACAAATCAGAATCAGCCCATCGCTGCCGACACCGAAATGACGGCGGCTCATCTTTTTCGCCAGCTCGGACGGATTGTCCACCTGCTCCTCGAAGCAATTCACATAGATATAATCGTTGCCGATGCCGTGCATCTTCGTAAACCGCATGCTCATAACCTCCCCCATATTTCATTTCACACTGCTATTATACCGATGTACGTGCAATTCGTAAAGCACTTTTTATGTTCTCGCGCGGCTGTTGACCTCCTCCGGCGTCTTGAAGGACGGCAGCAACTCGTGCATGCACGCTTTGATGTCACCGTGCGTCTCGATGCATGCATGGAGCTTTGCCAGCATGTTTTCGACCTCACTCCACGCAAACTGTTCCGGCTTTGCAATGAAGATTTTCTCCATACTGGTCGCGGTATCGGTTTCCTCGTCGCGCAGCAGTTCCTCATAGAGCTTTTCGCCCGGACGAAGCCCTGTATAGACGATTTTGACCGGCGGCTTCATCGGGTCGGAATACAGCTGGATCATGCGTTCCGCCAGCTCGCGGATTTTGACCGGCTTGCCCATATCCAGAACGAACAGCTCGCCGCCCTTGGCAATAGACGCCGCTTGCAGCACGAGGCTCGCCGCCTCAGGAATTGTCATGAAGTATCGGATGATGTCCGGATGCGTCAGCGTCACAGGACCGCCTGCACGAATCTGCCGTTCAAACAGCGGCACAACGCTGCCATTCGATCCGAGTACATTACCGAAACGAACCGCAGTGAACTGCGTGGTGTCGCTCTGCTTCTGCATCGCCTCGATGATGATTTCCGCCATGCGCTTCGATGCACCCATGACATTCGTCGGGTTGACCGCTTTGTCCGTTGAAATCATGACAAACCGCTTTGCACCGTGTTTTCTCGCACATTCGGCGACATTGTACGTGCCGAAAACGTTATTGAGTACCGCCTGTTCAGGGCTGTCCTCCATCAGCGGTACATGCTTGTGCGCCGCGGCATGAATCACAATTTCCGGATGGAACTCATCGAACACCTGATCAAGCGTTTCCTTATCGCGAATCGAACCGACACGCAGCGCCACAGTGTTCTTGACGATTTCGCCGTACTGATTCTTCAGCTCCGAAAGCAGGTCGTACATGTAGTTTTCGCTGATATCATACAGCACGAGCTTCGACGGCACAAAGCGCATCATCTGCCGGCACATTTCCGATCCGATAGAACCGCCGCCGCCCGTCACCAGCACACAGCGCCCTGCAATCACCTTTTCCACGCCGGACATATCCAGATGCTTCTCATCGCGTCCGAGCAGGTCGGCAATGTTCACATCGCGCATCTGTCCCTGACCGCCGTCCATCTCCTGCATGACCGTGTAGCGCTTCACGCGGCAACCGGTATCCATGCAGTCATGCAGCAGCCCCGTCAGATCTGACTTCGGCGTTGCAATTGCAATGATGATATCATCGATGGCATACTGCCTGACGTATTCGCCCACACGCGTTGTGTCCATTACAATCGGCACGCGCCCGATTTTCGTATTCCGCCGCGATTCATCATCATCCACCGCAATCACCGGCACACAGTCGCCGAAGCGCCCTGCCAGCATATCGCGGATAACCTGTGCACCACCCCAGCCGCCGCCGACAACCATCACGCGGCGTGTCTTCTTGTTCTGCCTGCCGAGGAAGCGCCCGATGCCCTCGCCGCCGGCAACCTTCAGTACAAAACGCGCTGCTGCAATCATCACCATCGCCAGCAGCCATTGCACCAGATACACCGGACGCGGCATCAGGAACAAGTTCTGTTCGTGGATAAACGAATAGCACAGTAACGACACCAGATATGTCACGCCCGTGCCGCCGAGCGTCCCCAGTCCCAGTTGCACGAGCAAATCAACGCCCGCATACTTGAGGATGCTCTTGTAGAAGCCCATCCCGTACAGGAGCGCAATCGTCGATGGCAGAAGCAGCAGCAGGCTCCGCCATACGTGCGTCAAATGGGCGGCAGGCGCATGCATATCATAGTAAATTTGAAGCCCCATCAGCAGAGATGCCGAAAGCAGCAGCGCATCGAGCAGCATCAGCAGCGCCGTGCGTACGCCCTGCTGCGCAAATAAATGGTTTCGTTTCACGCAGAAGCTCCTTCTTCATTGAAATAACGTTCTCATTATAAGCCACGCAACCCGCAATTGCAAGCAATTCGTCGGATTTTCCGCGGGTTGCTGCTTTTCCCTTGTTTTTGTGCACATTTCGCAGTTTTTTCGGATTTTCGTCAGCATCCCTGCCCTTGTCTTTTTTTTGATAATGTGGTATGATTGTTCCTCGGGTGGCAAACTGCTTTTTCCGATCGCTGATGCAGGCATTTGCCGTTAAACCCCTTTCAAAAGTGAGGAGGATTTCCATGCCTACGACATCCTTTGATAAAGACTCGATTAAAGCTTCCATTATCGGCAAGCTGCAGCGCTATAACGGACGGACGATCGAAGAAGCTTCCAATGGGCAGATTTATCGTGCCCTTGCATCGACTGTCCGCGACCAGATCATGCAAAAATGGATGGTTTCCCGTGAAGAGCGCAAGACAAACAACAGCAAACGCCTATTCTATCTTTCCGTTGAATTCCTGATGGGCAGAAGCCTGTATACCAACATTCTGAACCTCGTGTCGCTCGATGCCTATAAGCAGGCACTCGATGAACTGCAGATCGATGTGGACAAGGTGCTCCGCGAGGAGCCTGAACCCGCGCTGGGCAACGGCGGTCTCGGCAGACTGGCTGCGTGCTTTATGGACTCGCTGGCATCGCTTGACCTGCCGAGCATGGGCTGCTCCATCCGCTATGAATACGGTCTGTTCCGTCAGAAAATTGTCGATGGACAGCAGGTTGAACTGCCGGACTACTGGCTCGGCAACGGCAACGTGTGGGAAATGCCCGTCATGGAGGATGCCTGCGAGGTGCATTTCAACGGCTCCGTCGAGATGGCGAACGAAAACGGCCGCACAACCTTCCGTCATGTCGGCTACAACACGGTCGAAGCCGTTCCGTATGATATGCCGCTTGTCGGCTACGACACCTCGACCGTCAACAGCCTGCGCCTGTGGAGTGCCCGTGCGCCGAAGCGCATCGACCTGAGTGACTTCAACCACGGCCACTACGTACAGGCAACCGAGGAGAAGGAGCTGGCCGAAGCCATCTCGAACATCCTCTACCCTGAAGATAACCACTACGAAGGCAAGTTGCTCCGCTTGAAGCAGCAGTACTTCTTCACCTCCGCCACGCTTCAGTATATCCTGAAGGACTTCAAGAAGCTCAACGGCACGAACTGGAGCAAGCTGCCGGAGAAGGTCGTCATCCATATCAACGACACGCATCCCGGTCTGGCGATTCCGGAACTGATGCGCCTGCTGATGGACGAAGAAGGTCTCGGCTGGGACGAAGCGCAGCAGATTGTCAGCCGGACGATGGCGTACACCAACCACACCATCATGGCGGAAGCGCTTGAAAAATGGCCGGAGGAAATGGTCAAAACGCTGCTGCCGCGTATCTACCAGATTCTGGTCGAAATGAACAAGCGCCTCTGTGCACGCCTGTGGAATTTCTTCCCCGGTCAGGCAGAACGCGTTGGTCACATGGCCATCATCGCATACGGCTACATCCATATGGCGAACCTGTGCGTCGCGATGACGTTCTCTACCAACGGCGTCAGCCAGCTGCACGGCGATATCCTCAAGGCTGAAACGTTCCATGACTTCTATCTGGTCATGCCGGAGAAGTTCAGCGCCATCACGAACGGCATCACACACCGCCGCTGGCTCATGGCCTGCAATCCCGAACTGACGAGCCTGATTTGCGACACGATCGGCACAAAATGGATTAAAGAGCCTGAGTTGCTGCGCGAGCTGGCGCCCTATGCCGATGACGCTGCCTTCCGCGAGAAGTTCGCCGCCATCAAGCATCATAACAAGGAACGCCTCGCTGCTTTCCTCAAGGATCGGCAGAATGTGATTGTCGACCCGGACTTCATGTTCGATGCGCAGTCCAAGCGTCTGCACGAGTACAAGCGTCAAATGCTGAACGCCCTGCATGTGCTGGTGCTCTACAACCGCATTGTCAATGACCCGAACTTCACCATGCAGCCGCGCGTGTTCATTTTCGGCTCGAAGGCAGCTCCCGGCTACAACCGCGCCAAGCAGATCATCCGCTTCATCAACGGCATTTCTGCGCTGATCGCCAAGCATCCGCGTGCCAGCAAGATGCTGCAGGTTGTTTTCCTGGAGAACTACGATGTATCCAGCGCTCAGGTGCTGATTCCCGCGACAGAAGTTTCTGAGCAGCTGTCCACCGCCTCGAAGGAAGCCAGCGGCACCGGCAACATGAAGTACATGATGAACGGTGCCGTCACCATCGGCACGATGGACGGCGCGAATGTCGAAATTTCCGAGCAGGTCGGCATGGACAACATCTACATCTTCGGCATGCGCTCCGATACGGTGCTGGACATGTACCGCGAACGGAACTACAACCCGATGACGATTTTCGAGACGAACCAGGAGCTGCGCCTTGCCATGACGCAGATGATCGACGGCACCGTGCTGCCTGATGCACCCGGCGCGCTGCAGGATCTCTATCACAGCCTGCTCATCGGCGACTGGGGCAACATGGCAGACCCGTACTTCGTCCTCAAGGACTTCGGTTCCTACTCCATGGCACAGCGCCGCATCAACACGGATTACGCCGACAAGGACAAGTGGAACCGCATGGCGGTCATCAACACCGCGATGTCCGGCGTCTTCTCCTCCGACCGCACCATTCGCGAATACAACGACCGCATTTGGCACCTCGATCCGCTGAAGGGAAAGCGCTAATTTACGAATGAACAGCAAAAAGTCCGGAGAAATTCGGACTTTTTGCCGTACTTATCTATTTTTTGCCCGTATTTTTGATGAATGGGTGGTTGACACCATGATCCTGCACAATTCGCACGATGCGTTTTACCGCGATCCATCCGGTCCGGCACCTGCCGGCAGCAACGTTCTCATTCGCATCCACTGTGACGAAGCGACAAGCGTTGTTCTCCGCACGTGGATGACGGAAGAACTTTGCTATGCCATGCTGCCGACAGCAGAGCATGTCTGGGAAATTGCCATTCCGCTGCCGAAAGAACCCGGTCTGTTCTGGTATTACTTCATTATCTACCGCAAGGACGGTCGGACGCTGCGGTATGGCAATCAGCCGGACAAACTCGGCGGCGTCGGGCTATGTTGCGAGCACGGCGAGCCGGAATCGTTCCAGATTACGGTATACGACCCGGCTTACAAGACGCCCGAAGCATTCCATGGTGCAAACATCTATCAGATTTTCCCCGATCGTTTCCGCCGTGCACCGACGCAGTCCGTTGATTCGCGGCAGGATCGCTATCTTCACAAGGATTGGGACGAGGAGTTGCTCAGCGTCGGCGACCTGCGCGGCGGCAAATATCAGGAGCTTGATTTCTACGGCGGCACATTAAGCGGCATCCAGGAGAAACTCCCCTATTTGAAGAGCCTCGGCATTGATATCATCTACCTGAATCCCGTCTTTCGTGCGCGCTCCAACCACCGCTACGATACCGGCGATTACACGCAGATTGATCCGCTATGCGGCACAAACGAGGAATTCACCGCGCTTTGCAATGCGGCAAAGGAGCAGGGCATGCGCGTCATGCTCGACGGCGTATTCTCCCACACGGGTGAGGATAGCGTATATTTCAACCACTTCGGGCACTACGAGACGCTCGGCGCATATCAGGGGCAATCCTCCGCCTACTACGACTGGTACACCTTCAACCACTATCCGGATGACTACAAGGCCTGGTGGGGTATTCTGTCTCTGCCGGAACTGCGCAAGGATAATCCCGACTACCAGAAGTTCATGTTCCAGCCGCATGAGGGCATTGTGCCGCGCTGGATTGAGGCAGGCAGTTGCGGATGGCGGCTCGATGTTGCAGATGAACTTCCGATGGACTTTCTGCGCAAGCTGCGCACCGCCGCGAAAAACGCCGATCCTGAAGCTGTTGTTCTGGGCGAAGTATGGGAGGACGCAAGCAACAAGATTTCCTACGGGCAGATGCGCTGCTACTGCACAGGCGACACGCTCGACAGCGTCATGAACTACCCTGTCCGTCAGGCAATTCTGGACTTCGTGATGGGCAAGGAATCGGCATCTGACTTCGTGCGCCTCATCCGCCATCAGCAGGAGGTCTATCCGGCACAATTCCGCTATGCGCTGATGAACCTCATCGGCAGTCACGACCGTTGCCGCGTGCTGAACATCCTCGCCGGACGTGAATGTCAGGAGCTGAGCAAGGCAGATCAGCAGCATGTTCGCCTGAGCGTCGAGGAATACGAGACGGCAGTCAAGCGCTATAAGCTCTGCATCGACCTGCTGTGCGCACTGCCCGGCTGCGTCACCATCTACTACGGCGACGAGGCTGGTCTGACCGGCTGCCATGATCCATGGAATCGCCGTGCCTTCCCGTGGGGACACGAGGATCTTTCTCTGACAGCCTATGTCAGCAACAAACTGCGTCATCGCCAGCATTCAGCACTGTTGCGGCTGGGCTGGTGCGACATCGAAGCCCGCGATGATGACACGCTCGTCATCACGCGCAGCATGAAAGACGGGCTTGACGCGCTTGGTCAGCCGACCGACACAACCGGCATGGAAATCATCCGAATCTGCCGAAATCTCAAATAAAAAGCCTCCGGCTGCTGATGCAGTCGGAGGTCTTCTTGTTATTATGCAATTAACCGATGATTTCGCCCTTGGCATTGAACAGCGGCAATTTCTCGAGGTAAACGAGATCCTTGCGATCCTGCGCATCGCCTTCTGCCAGAATCGCCATACGTCCCACGATTTCACCGCCTGCCTGATTGACAAGCGCTTCGAGTGCATTGAGCGATTCACCTGTGGAAATCACGTCATCAACGATCAGGATACGCTTGCCCTTCATCATCTCGGCATCCGCGCCGTCAAGGTAGAGCTTCTGCGTCGCAGCGGTCGTGATGGACTTCACTTCAACGCCGACAACGTTCTGCATATACACCTTCACGCCCTTGCGCGCAAGAAACCACTTCTTGTCGCCGTGCTGACGAGCCATTTCGTATGCCAGCGGAATACCCTTCGACTCCGCCGTGATGATGTAATCGTATTCAGGCACGCGCTTGAGCAGCTCCGTCGCACAGGCGATGGTCAGCTCGCAGTCGCCAAAAATCACGAAACCGGCGATATAAAGGTCATCGTTTACGCGGCAAATCGGCAGGGCGCGCTTAAGTCCTGCAATAGTCATTTCATGCGCTAACATGTTCGTTTCCCCTTTGTCTTCTGACAGATTGTAAGGCGCCTTTTCAAGCGCTTTTACAACATATTTTACCGCGAATGCAGCCGAATGTCAATCATTTGCAGGCGGATTTACAAACTAATTGGCGTGGAAATCCCATTGACAACATGTTCCGGCAGTCTGCCGGCCAGTGCATCCAGAATCTGCCGTGCGCACTCCTCTGCCATGCGTCTGCGCACTTCCTCGGTATTCGCGCCGATGTGCGGCGTCATCACCACGTTCGGCAATGCACGCAGGCACTCCGGGACATGCGGCTCGTCCGGATACACGTCCAGCCCAGCTCCCGACAACTGACCGCGGCGGATTGCCTCCGCAAGTGCTTCTTCATCCACCAGTCCGCCGCGTGCCGTGTTAATCAGGATTGCACCTCGCTTCATGGAGAAAAGTACTTTTCTGCTGACCATGCCGCGCGTGTCATCCGTCAGCGGACAATGCAGCGACACGATATCCGAGCGCGTCAGCAGTTCTTCCCTCGTTACGCTCTCGATGCACGGATGATGCACACCGTGCCGACTGAAGCCCACCACGTGCATGCCGAATGCTGATGCCATTTCCGCCAGTCGTTGCCCGATTTTGCCGCAGCCGAGAATGCCCAGCGTCTGTCCGCGAAGATTGTGCCCCATATTGCGCCCCATACCGAACAGCCCTTCCGGTGCCTCACTGTGCATGCGGATGGTACTTTCACCGATTTTTCTGCATACAGCCAGCATCAGACCAAAGGCTAGCTCCGCCGTGCTTTCCGCTACCGTATCCGGCAGATTCGTGACCGGCACGCCGCATTCAGCCGCCGTTTGAATATCCACGCTGTCATACCCTGCCCCGTAATTCGCGATGATTTTGAGCTTTCTCCCCTTGCGGATGAGGTCACCCGTCAGCCGACCGCCGGCAACTACCGCATCCGCCATAGGCATATAAGCAGCAAGCTGTTCATCCGTGAACGATGTCAGCGGTGCAGGAATGATGACTGTATGCCCTTGCAGCAGAGAAAAACCCTCACTCGGCACGCCGTGCGTCACCAAAATCGTTGCCATAAGTCGCCTCCTTTGCAAAAACGCCCGTCATATAGACGAGCGTCATTGTCTCATTCAAATACCGTTTCTTCCTCGGTGAAATCCGGGTCAGCCGCCGGCAGGTGCTCACAAACCATCAGCAGCGCATCCTCACCGTTGTTCGTATAGTAACGCTTGCGAACGCCCAGTTGCACAAAGCCAAGCGAACGGTAGAGGCTCTGCGCAATCAGGTTGCTCCGGCGCACTTCCAGCGTCGCATACGCAGCACCAAGATTCGAGATGTACTGCAGCAACGCAGCCGTCAGTCGCTTACCGATGCCCTGCCCGCGGTATTCCGCAAACAGCGCAATGTTCGTAATGTGGCTTTCGTCCAAAATGACCCATGCGCCGGCATAACCGATGACTTTGCCATCTGATTCTGCCACGAGATACCGTGCAACGCGGTTGTTCATGTCGCTCACAAAGGCATCTCGACTCCATGCATCCTCAAAGCACGCTGTTTCGACCGCATATACGCCATCCACATCATCCATGGTCATCCGGCGAATGCGGATTTCACTCTGCTCAGGCATGAAGACCCTCCGTCAGCTTCTTGTTCAGCGCTGCATTCGGGGCACGGAGATAGAGTGGCATCAGCGTCAGGTAATCAACCGTGTTTTCCTCAAGCGACGCCAGATATGCAACAGACGACGGCCGCAAGAATGCATGCATGGGCTTCGCAAACACGGCCTTGTCACCCAACAGCGTTTGAATTTTCTCGCGCTGCACAGGCATGCCGTCGCCGAGGAACAGGAATCGTTCGCCTAAGCGACTGATTTCCGTGACATACTCTTCCAGTTTCAACGGCTGATCCTTCATGAGCCGCTCCGGCCGTTCACCGCCAACACGGAAAGCTGCACCGTACACCTGCCCTGCGCGTGCATCCTGAATCGGGCAGACGATGCCGTCAAAGCCGCTGATGCCCTGTGCCATCGCTTCGAGCGCGTTCACCGCGACGCACGCTTTGTTCGCGCCGTGTGCAAGCCCCTTCACCGTGCTGACGCCCAGCCGGACGCCTGTGAACGACCCCGGACCGACAACAACCGCCAGCCGATCCATGTTCTGAATCGTCAGCCCTGTCGCCTGAAATGCGCGATCAATCATCGGCAGCAGATTGACCGAGTGCGTCTTGTGATTCATCGTGACACATTCATGCCGGATGCCATCCTCCGTCAGAATCGCCACTCCGCACACCGGACCGGATGTATCCACCGCAAGCAGTTTCATTCTTGTTCCTCCATGCTGATTTCGCGGAATCCTCCGCGCGGCGTAATGGTAATCTCGCGTTCGCTCTCGCCCATCGGCGTCAGGCTGATTTCCAAATAATCCGCCGGAATCGCCTCCGGACACTGACTCGGCCACTCAACCACCGCGATGCCGTCACCGCCAAGATACTCATCCATGCCCATTTCGTAGAGTTCCTCTGCGCTGTTCAACCGATACCAGTCAAAATGGTACAGCGGCACACGTCCGTCCTCGTAGACGTTCAGAATCGTGAAGGACGGGCTTGCCACTGTCCCCTGTATACCGAGCCCATGCGCAAGTCCGCGTGTGAATTCGCTCTTGCCTGCACCCAAATCACCCAGAAGCAGCAGGACATCCCCTGCCTGTAGCTGACGGGACAGCTTTTCAGCAAGCTCGCGTGTTTCCTCCGGCGAATGCGTTCTCATGGGCTCTCTTCCTCTCAGTTCTTACGAACGTGCAGCAGCGGCGACAGACGCTTATACAGCACATACGTCAGCACGCTGAGCACAATGCCCTTCAGCAGATTAAAGGGCGCTGTCACGCACAGCAGAAGCTTCCATTCAGTATCCACAAATGGCATTGCGCCCTGTGCCATAGCAACAATGCTCTCCATCGGCATGTTGAACGCCGTCATGTAGAACGGAATCACAATTTTCCAGTTGACCAGAATAGCCACAACAATCATGCACAGCGTGCCGGTCAGCATGCCAAGCAGAGCCGTCTTGCGTGTCTTATTCCGACGATACATCAGCGATGCCGGCAAAATGAACGCCGCACCCATGATGAAGTCTGCCAGTTCACCCACGTACATTGAGGACGATTTCAGCATTCCCAGCAAATCTTTAATCAACAGAATCGCCAGACCCGGCAGCGGCCCCATCGAAAAGGCACCCAGCAGCGCGGGCAATGTGCTCAGATCCAGCTTATAGAACGCAATCACGGGGATTTCGATCATAAACAGGATGACAGAAAGCGCACCAAGCACCGCAATGCGCGTCAGGTACTGAACCGGGAGCTGTTTTCCTTTTTTGAGCTGTGTCATTTTGACAAGCCTCCTTCAAAAATATGCACGCCCCTGAAGCAAATCGCTAATCAGGGGCGGAGCATCGCGAAAAAGGCGAAAACAGCGTTTCACGCGCATACTTCCAGCTTTCCTCTCTCATCCAGACTATACTGTTGGCACCGGAATCGATTACCATCTCACCGGTTCAGCCTTCCTCGCCGCACAGGCAGGAAGGGTCGCGGGCTGTACCGCCAGTAGGGATTTTCACCCTGCCCCGAAGAAGCTCCAAGTGGCTATGCATTTTGATGTGAACGGCACGAAAATGGGTGCCTGTTCATCGCTATGATAGCACAGGCACCCAACCTTGTCAAGGTATTGATTGTATTGTTATTGTTCCACGAGCCGCAGCACCGCCGCGCCCTCAGGACGAATATCCAGCACGCTGCAGCAATGCGCACCGAACGTTGCTTCCATCGTCTCGATGAACTGCGAAAGCATCTTATCCGGCACGAAGTTCAGCGTCGTACCAGCGAATCCGCCGCCATGCACACGCCATGCGCCGTCCTTGTCCTTGAGCATATGTTCCGCCATCGCCAGTGCGAGCGACAAGCTCTGGTCGTTGGCATTGGCATACACGTTCTGCAGATACATATAAGAAGACCGTCCGGAGCAGATGATTTCCCACAGGAAGGCAAACAGGTCGTTGCGGTCGAGCGCCGCCACCTGACGTGCTACGCGTTCATCCTCTTCATAGAAGTGAATCGCACGAAGCAGTGCGCGGTCGCTGACCTTGCCGTGCAGGCTCGGCAGTGCCTGATAGAACTCCTCTGAACGCACGCGCCGCAGATACGGCTCATTGAACTGCGCCGCAACAGCCTTCATTTCCGCCGGAATCGCCGCGTAATCATCCGTCAAATCCGCATGGCTGCCGCCGGTCGCAACAACGACAAGCGAATAGCCGTACTGCGCAAAGTCGAAGCTGACCGGACGCACTTCGGGGTCATCATGCTTGAAGTCAACCGTCACAAGTCCGCCGGCAGAAGACGCCATCTGATCAAGCAGTCCGCTCGGCTTGCCGAAATACTCGTTTTCGGCATACTGGCTGATTTTGGCACGCGTCTTGTAATCAATGGTAAAGCCGTTATACAGCGCATCAAGGATCGCGCAAACCATCACCTCGAACGCCGCCGAGCTGCTCAGACCGCTGCCGGACATCACGCTGGACGTGACTGCCGCATTAAATCCGCCGATTCTGTACCCCAGCTCCGCCATACGTGCCGCCACGCCGCGGATGAGTGCATAAGTCGTGCCCTTCTCCTCCGGAACGGCAGACAACTCATTCAAGTCCAGCCGAATCGGCGCGTAGCCGTCGGAGTACACCTGGACGAGCATGTCATCGCGTGCGGAAACTGCTGAGAGCGCATCAAGGTTGACAGCCGCTGCCAGCACACGTCCGCGGTTGTGATCGGTGTGATTGCCGCCAATTTCCGTTCTTCCGGGAGCGCTGATCATCAGCACCTCGCGCTCCTCCTCATGGAACAGCTCTTCGTGGCGCTTGAGCATCCCGATATAACGGCCGGTCTGCTCCACCAGCATTCCGTCGCGGCGGCCATAAAGGTGCATCAGGCGCTCCATTACCGCAGGCGACTTGAGGTTCCGGATCATCGTGGCATACTGATTCATGGTACGTTCCACCCTTTCGTTTATTCTGTTGTTATGAACGGTCAGGGATGCGCCGCATGTGCGCAGTCATCCTCACTCGCCGGCATGCCATGCGCTGTCATAGGCATTCTGCCAGATGGCGGTCATCTCGTCAATGCCAAGTTCTTCAACGCGGCTACAGAATTCCGCCCACGTGTCATCATTCAGCGCCACATCACCCGCGACGAACCACGTCATCTGCTGCTCCGCATAGCTGCTGATGCTCTTCTGAAGCGCCGTCACCTGGCTAAGCTGCTCTTCCGTCAGATACAAAAGCGGCATAGAGCGTTTTTCGTACTGCCGAACGCGCACAAGCTCGCTGACAATGCGTTGCGTTTCCGCATCATCGATTTTGCCCTGAACGGCGGCGCTTGCGTAGCTCGGCGTATTAGACGTCCAGATGATGGTCGATGCCTGCAGCGACAGCACTTCATCCGCCGCGCGGACGTACATCCATGTACCGTCGTCGTTCCATTCGTAGTCTGTGCCTTCCTGACCAACCTCTGCCAGCAGGAAGCCCTCATCCGTATAGAGGTAGTCAATCCATTGAAGGAGCGTTTCCGGCGAAGTGCAAGTCGAGGAAATGGCAAATGTACCTCGGTACAGGTCGCCGGTGAAGTCACGGTACGTCTGCTTGCCGTTATACACCAGCGGATCAAGTGCCACATACTCCTCTGCAAGCGTCGAACCAACGACATCTACCGGCGTTGCGCCGAAGAAGACACCGTATTTTGCTGTTTCATTTTCGCTCGAGCTGCTCGAACTGCTCGTCGTCGATGATTCCAGCAGCCGCAGCGCCGAGAACCCGTCCGAATCCAGCAGGCCTTCCGTCCAAAGCTCATGCAGCCACTCAAGGAAGGCACGGTTCGCATCGGTTGTCAGGTTCTCGCTGATGACGCCGTCCTCCTCTGACAGGTAGTAGTCATCCGCGTTGATGCCAAATGCATGTGCCAGGAATCGCAAATTCCACATGCTGGTAAACGACAGCGGGATTTCGTCATCCTTCTGCCCATTCTGGTTAACGTCCCTGTCGCGGAAAAGCTTGAGCACCTCCGTCAGTTCCTCAGCCGTCGTCGGCACATCTGCCTTCACGCGTTCCAACCATGTCTTGTTGATCCACATGGTATTGTTCGGCGCCAACTCGTTGATTGCCGGCAGTGCGACAATCGCACCATCCGGCAGCGAAACTGCCTCCAGCCATTCCGGATTGCTCTGCAGCAATGCCCAGACGTGCGGCGCATACTCCTCCAAATACGGCCGCAGGTCAATCAGCTTGCCTGCTTCATAGAACGCCAGCGTTTCCTGCGGTGTCAGTTCTGCCTTGAAGAGCAGATCCGGCATGGCAGTCTCTCCAGACAGCATGGACTGCTTCTCCTCTGTCCACGACTCCGCATCTGAAAATTCACTGATGGAAAACGATACGCCTGTCTTTTCCGCCATGACGGTAAAAAACTGATTCGTATCCCAATCGTGCAGCGGCTCCGTTGATGATGATGACTCCGTCGTTTCAAGCCCGGCAAGCATAAACGGCGCGTCCGCAGCATATGCCGGCACAAGCAATATACCTGCCGCCAGCATGCAGGACAGCATAACTGCAATAATTTTACGCACAGCTTTCCTCCTCATCACGATGATCAGACACCCATCGCATGGTGTTTGGATATCTGCGTATTATTATAGTATATTTTGCTGAATTTGAACAGTATTTTTCTAAAAAAAAGCGCTTACAATGCAGTTTTCACAAAGCTTTCACATTTTTAGAGTCAAAGCAAACGCCGTTCCCGTTTTTTTTATCATCAGGAACGGCGTTCGGTGCATTTACAGTTCCGTCTGATCGGTGATTTCCGTCACATCAAACGGCATGCCCATTCCATTGAGCACCAGCGACACGTCTGACACGCTCTTGCAGTTTGCAAGCGATTCCAAGTAGATATAGCACGTTCTCAGCATCGTCACGCCATATTCCTGCGAAACCAAGACTGCAACCGGTGCACCCTCATCGTATATCAGAAGATACATCGCCATGCTTTCTTCCGGCAGACCAGTCACTTTCTCCATTCGCGCAGAGTAATTAATCATGGAGTACAGAAGCAAATAGTCCTCATAGAGGCTGGTTGCCTGTTCCAGAAAGTCTTGTGTCTCTGTATCCGAATAAATCGACTCGTCCTCCGACGAATTATTGAACTCCTCCACCAGCGCGATGATGCTGTCATCGATTGCATTGACGATCGACTGATACAGCAGGCTACAAACCTGATCCGTCGTCCATGAGGACATGGCTTCATGCTGCACGCACAATTCAGCGCTACGATACTTCAGCAGCACCACGGCGGCACTCGTACTGTTCATCAGCTCAATACGGAAGATTTGACGCGGGCGACTGCCGTTATGACGCAGGATGTCCATCTTTGCCGCATCTTCGTCCGAAACGCCCCAGACTGTCTGCAGATAGCCGTTCTGCAGCATCGTATCCATATTGTCTGCTGCATTCGCCAGAATGTCAAACGGAATCGGTGTCGTGGTTTCCGCCTGGAAGGAGCTTTCAAATACCGTTGCTTTTGCATCGGTGATGTCAAGCGCCGTGCATGCCATTGCCGGCAGCCCGACCGTCTCCATCCACGCGGTTACCTCCTCCGCGGATTCGCACTTCATCAGCTCATCTGAAAGAATCGGCATGCAGGAGAGCTCATTAACCTCGCCGTCACCGTTGATATACCCAAGCATGGGCAGCGCGTCGTCATAGAGCACAAAGTACAGCCCCAGCATGGGCTCATCGCTGTCTGACAGGTAGTTCGTTTGACGGGCAAGGCTTCCAAACAGCGACTGACCGTAGTCATCCAGCTGGTCGATCAGCACCTGCTGCGGAATCTGCACGAGGGATGTCCGCTGCTCTTCGGAATCATCATATGCATCGTTGCCAGCCACGAACGCTTCCTTCAGCGTCTCCTCGGAAACGAAGTAGATTGCTTTCGGCATCGATCTGTCGCCCGCGCGAAGACGATTGATGATCTTATTTTCATCGGCAATGGCAGAATCTGTGCCGGACACCCAGTCTCTGACCATCCGGTCGTTGCGCAGAAGCAAATCCACGCGTTCGCACAGCTCCAGCAGATGGTTGACGTTCTGATCCTCCGCCAGTGCACATGTCATCAGCATAATCGCCGCAAGCAAGAACCCAAGCAGTCGTTTCAGCATCATCTTCCCTCCTGTTCTGATCAAAAAACGCACCGGCAGACCGCGAAATGATGGGATGAAACGACATCATATCACGGCGCGGTGCGTAATACCTTAATTATACGATTAGCTGTTGCGTCTCTTCATGAAGGACGGGACACCGTTTGCATCGGTGGTCGGCTTTTTGGGCGCTGGTGCCTGTACAGACGGCATCGGCCCCGTTGCGCCGCCGGCGTATTGCTGCTGCATCTGCCCCTGGAACCCCTGCAGCTGGAAGTCACTCTGCTGCGGCTGCTGGTTGGCGAACAGCTGCGGCTGACCATAGGCCTGCTGAATCGGCTGCTGCATGGTCTGCTGCATCACAGGCTGCTGCATGGTCTGCTGAGGTACCTGCTGCGAATAGAAAGCAGGCTGCTGCGCCATCGGTGCCTGCGGAACACCCATCGTCGGGTGACTGGCATACGTGTCATTGACAGGCGTGTAAGACGGCGTATATTCGCCGGTCTGCTGCGTGCTGCTTGCGTTGGCGCTGCCGGTCGAACCGTAGGTACCGTAGAGGCGGTCGCGGTTCAGGTCACGGGCAGACTTCACAGGCTCACGCGGCGGGAAGGGGGTCTTTTCGAAGCCCGTCGCAATGACGGTAATGCGGACGCTGTCGCCCATCGATTCATCGATGCCTGCACCGAAGATGATGTTCGCATCCGGATCTGCCTCTTCCATGATGAGGTTTGCCGCTTCGTTGATATCGATAATAGAAATATCCTTGCCGCCGGTGACGTTGATCAGCACCGCGCGCGCACCGTTGATGGTCGTTTCGAGCATCGGGCTGGAGATAGCGTTCTTCGCCGCATCGACCATCTTGTTCTCGCCTTCGCCGTAGCCGATGCCCATATGCGCCATGCCGCCGGACTCCATGACCGTCTTGACATCGGCGAAGTCAAGGTTAATCAGCGCAGGCACCGCAATCAGGTCGCTGATGCCCTGAATGCCCTGACGCAGCACATCGTCCGCAATGCCGAACGCCTCAACCATGCTTGTGCCCTTGCTGACCACTTGCAGCAGGCGGTCATTCGGGATGACAACGAGCGTATCCACGCGCTGCTTGAGATCGGAAATACCAGCCTCGGCATTGCGCATGCGCTGCTTGCCTTCAAAGGCAAACGGCTTCGTCACAACGGCAATGGTCAGAGCGCCTTGCTCACGAGCCACTTCCGCCACGATCGGCGCACAGCCCGTACCGGTGCCGCCGCCCATGCCAGCCGTCACGAAAACAAGATCAGCACCCTTGAGCGCCGCTGCGATTTCCTCGCGGGATTCCTCGGCACTGCGGCGACCAACCTCCGGCACAGCACCCGCGCCGAGACCCTTGGTCACCTTTTCGCCGATCTGAATCTTCGTCTGAGCGCCGGACATCTGCAATGCCTGCATATCCGTGTTGATCGAAATGAACTCAACGCCGCGCAGACCAGCCTCTACCATCCGATTGACCGCGTTGCCGCCACCGCCGCCGCAACCGACGACCTTAATGGAAGCATAGTTGCTGGTCATTTGATCATTCTGAGTCTCAATCACGTTGCATCCCCCTGCCTTTTATGGTGATCTTCGATTGAATCTGATTAATAGCCCATCAGCCAGCGCAATGCACGGCTAAATATACCCTTGATGCCGTTGTCCGGATTCCGCTGTTCTTCCTGCGTTGTCACAACAAGAATGGTCAGCCCGACCGCACTGGAGAAGATATGGCTTGCCATCTTGTTGTTGGTGCGCTGTGCCTCGCGGATAATCCGATGGAGCTTTCCGGCAAGGAAATCCTTGCCGCCCTTATTGAGGATAAGCCCGCCGCCGGTCAGGTAGACATTCGACCACTTGCCAAGCTTTACGCCGCCGTCCTCAAGCGCCTTGTTGATTTTTTCCGCGATTTCCTCGACCTTCGCCTCGATGATCGGCGACACTTCATCGCGCGTGATCGTCCGGGCAGGCGTATCCTCCGTTGCCGGAAGAATATACGTTTCATCGCGGTTCTGACTGTTGAAATTATAGACCTGCTTGATTTTCTCCTCCGCAAAGGAGAAAGGGATGTTGAGCTTCTCCGCAAGATCCACCGCAATATCGCCGCCGCCGATATCAAGGCACTTGTGGAAGATCAGCGCATCGCCCTCCATCACCATCACGTCCGTGCAGAGGTAGCCGATATCGATCAGCATGGCGATTTTGTCACGTTCCTCCTGGCTGAGCGCGTAGGTTGCCTCGCCCGCGACGGTGGAATAGAACTCGCCCACCTCGATATCCATTTCATTCAACCGATAGGAAACGTCATCGAGAAAATACTGATCCGCAATGACCTTCGCAATCATCGCCGTCAGTTCGCGTCCCTTGATGCCGACAGGAGAAAGCGTCTTTTTCCCGTCATCCACGCGGAACCATGCCGGTGCGCTGTGGATAATCTGCTTCTTTTCATTTTCATTGGAATTTTCCGCAAGCTTAAAGCAGGCGCGCACATCCTCCGCCGTGACATGCGGATCAGGTCCCGTCAGCGATACTTTGACCTCTTCGACCACAACGCGCGTGAACATGCCGGGCACGCCGACATTCAGCTTGTTGATACGGCAATTGCCGGTCTTCTGTGCCTGATCAACCGCCGTGCGGATTGCGTCCTTGATTTCCTCCGGATTATTCCAGCCCTCCTGGAGGTATCCGCTGTACGCCACAGCACCGGAGCCAACGATGTCGCAGCGTTCTCCATTGCTCTGCGCGACCATGGTGACGATTTTGCTGGTGCCAAAGTCAATCGTCGGTACCGTAATCTTCATGAATCTCTACCCCCTGTTTTCCGGTTTCGGAATCCATCCGACGCCCAATCCGATTGCCCGCGGGTCAAGCATCACTGAATCATTTTTCCGCTCCGGATGGGAATCCCAAGCGTTGCCGTGAGCTGACTGTCCAGCCGGACATACGCAGTCCTATATCTAATATACCATACTCCATTATAAGCCTTTTTCAGGCGGAATGCAAGTGCTTTCCTGTCATTTGGGGTGTTTTCCAAATGGTTTTCGATTTTTATTCATCCGCCGGTGTATAAATCGGATTCACCGGATCGCTGATCACGAGCGTGCCGCCGGAAATGCCCATGTCCGACAATTCTTCGCGGACAAGCAGGAACGCGCGAAGCTTTTCGTGGAGCTGCTCGCTGTCACCCAGCACGATTTCCATGCCGTCCATCGTCTGCATGGTCAGCCGTTCCGTTGAGCTGACATCCAGAATGGCAATCTGATCCAGTCCGCCCATGACCTTGAGCTGCAGGAGGATTTCCGTCATTGCATTGAACGGTGCCTGCTGACTCGCAATCAGTTTCTGTCCGATGATGACCATCTTGATGCTGAGCCCCTGCACCTTAATGAGTTCCGGATGCGACTCATTTGCGTCCGACACTGTCCGCAGCACATAGCCGTGTGCATCCGTGATGACGCCGATGCCGCTCGTTGTCAGGAAGGTCACCTCCTGGCGTTCCTTCACCTCGATGCAGATCGTGTCGAAGGATTCCAGCGAAACACGCTTGCAGATCAGATATGGATTCTGCTCAATCCGGTTGATGATTTCCGTTTCGTTGACGAGCGAAAATTGTCCGATTTTGATCTGCGACAGGGCAATAATCGCCTCCGCTGAGAAGCCGGCATTGCCCGTCACCTTGATTTTGCGAATGCGCATCATCCCAAGCACAAGCGACACTGCCAGCACGAGCACCCCCAGCACGAGCACAATCGTCAAGATGACGCGCCGCTTGCGTTTGGGGTGCTTTGCTTCGGTGTAGCTGTCCGTGTCCAGCACATCCGGATGCTGCCAGATGCTCGGCTCCTGTACCGTTCTCGGCGGCTCCCCCACATCCGGCGGCGACGCCTCGATGCCTTCTCCCTGCAATGGCTGATTCCAGAACGGATTCGTTGCACGATAGAGGTCAGGAGAGCGTTCCTGCCGAAGTTCCGGTGACTGTGCCGGCTCTTCAAACGGGCTGACATTCTGATTTATCTGACCGTCTTGGGAATACATCCCGCTGCGCCGCCTGTCCTGCTTTGGCATGGCTCTCCTCCTCTCTCTTCATCAGAATCGGAAATCCCGCGAGCAGCAGGATGATATTGACCAGCAAGCTGTCCGCGGGATTCATGGTCTGTGCCGCCCGTAGCCGGCACGTATGCCTTTATTTCAGCGCGTGAACAATATCCTTGAAGATGCGTCCGCGGCTCTCGTAGTCCGAGAACATGTCAAACGATGCGCATGCCGGCGAAAGCAGCACATTCCAGCCGTCATGACTCAGTTTCCGGCACATGTCAACAGCCTCTTCAAGCGTTCCTGCGCGGTGCAGATGCGTGTAGCCGTTCTTCAGGCACGTCTGTTCAATCTGATCCGCCGTCGCGCCGATGAGGACTGCTTCACGGATATATGCCGATTGCAGCATTTCGGTCACCATCGGCGTAAAATCGCAATGTTTGTCATAGCCGCCGAGGATAATCGCCGTCGGGCGGTTCATCGTCTGGATCGCCTTAATGGTGCTATCGACATTTGTGCCCTTGCTGTCATTGATGTAGCGCACACCGTCCAGCTCACGCACGAATTCAATGCGATGCTCAACGCCCTGGAATGTCCGCAGCGTCTGTGCAATCACCTCCGGCGCAACGCCCATCGCCGTCGCGATGCAGCATGCCGCCAGCGCATTTTCAAGGTTGTGCGGTCCGGGAATGTAGATATCTGCCGCCGGGCAGATTGCCTGTTCTGCGCCATGCCAGCGCACAAGCACCATGCCGTCACGCACGAATGCGCCCTGCTCTTCTTCTTTCTTGCGGCTGAAGAGCATAATTTGCGCCTTCACCTGTGAAATCAGCGGCTTGAGTGCCGGGTCGTCATCGTTGAACACGGCCGTATCTGTTTCGGTCATATTCTGAAACTGCCGCATCTTGAGCGCGGTGTACACTTCCATCGTGCCATGGCGGTTCAGATGATCCTCGGTAATATTCAGCAGCGCTGCCGCATGCGGATGGAACGTTTCCGCCGTTTCCATCTGGAAGGACGACACTTCGCAGACATGAATGTCGCTGTCCGTGCTCGTCAGTCCGGCTGCACTGTACGGATAGCCGATATTACCGACCACATATGTCTTACGACCCGCGTTGCGGAAGATTTCGCCCAGCAACGTCACGGTCGTTGTCTTGCCGTTCGTGCCGGTCACCGCCACCATATCGCCGGAGGACAGCTGATACGCCATTTCCAGCTCGCCCGTCACGTAGATGCCGTTTTCCTTCGCCTTCCTGACAAACGGCGCATTGTCCGGCACAACAGGGCTGATAACCATCGCATCGATGCCATCCATTGCGTCCATCGCAGGCATGCCGAGACGGCGCTCCAGCGGCAGATTTTCCAGCGGCTTCAGCGCATCGCCAAGCTGCTCTGCCGTCTTGCTATCATTGATGATGACATGTGCGCCTGACTGATTCAGCAGCTGTGCCGCCGCGACACCGCTTCTTGCCATGCCAACGACCAGCACGCGCTTTCCTGCATATTTTTCTGTATTGCGCATTATGATTGCTCCTTACACAATGACGGAAATGACTGCAATGATCGTCAGCACGAGCGTAACGATGGAATACATCGCCACAATCTGTGTTTCCTTCATGCCGCACTTCTCGAAATGATGATGCAGCGGCGACATTTTGAACAGTCGGCGCGGCGTCCCATAGATTTTTCTCGTTGCCTTGTAATAATAGCGCTGCAGGATGACGCTCACGCTCGACATGCAGCACGTAAAGCCGATGAGCAGCAGCAGGAACGGCTGACGCAGCAGCATTGCCATGCCGACAACCGCGCCGCCAATGAACATCGAGCCCGTATCGCCCATGAACACCTTCGCCGGATAGTGGTTGAAACGCAGGAAGCCGAGGCAACCGCCGCACAGCGCCGCTGCGAACACTGCAACCGCCGTGTATAAATCCTGCATCGTGCGCACCGCGTCCGGGTCTGCATCAGCAGCAACTGCCGCCATCGCAACGCCGAACGAGCCGCCGTTCAGATGCTGATACACTGTCAGAGCGCACAGACCTGCAATCAGCATCCAGCCCATACAGCCGATGCTCGTGACACTCGACAGGATGCCATCAATGCCGTCCTGCAGGTTTGCGCTGTTCGTCATAAAGAGCACAGTCAGTGCCAGCAACGGAATATAGAAGATGCCAAGATCCCACTCCACGTTCACGAATGGAACAATCACCTTGCTGCCCATCGTCACGTAACACCAGAACGCATAGCCGATGCATACAACCGACAGCCCGATAATCTTCTGAATCGGCGTCAGACCTTCCGAACGATGCTTGACTGCTTTCGTCCAGTCATCCGCCAGACCAACTGCCATCGAGCCCAGCGACACGAACAGCAACGGAAGCACCGCCGTCAGCCATGCCTTGTTGCCGATGGTGAAGACCAGAACCGCAACAACGCAGCCCAGTGCAATCATTAATCCGCCCATGATCGGTGTGCCGCGCTTTTTGAGATGTTCCTTCGGACCGAGCTCATTTTCACTCGTCTTCATCTGATGCGACCGAAGCCACTCAATCAGCTTATCGCCTGTCATTAGGACAATTCCGGCAGACAGCAGAAGCGCAAGCAGTACATTCATGAACATGCAGTATCCTTCCCTCTTATCAGCCCTCGCCGTTCATCTCGCGGAGCAGCTCCTGCACAACGACTTTCTCATCGAACGGACGCTTCACGCCCATCGTCTCCTGATACGTCTCGTGACCCTTGCCGCACAGCACGATAATGTCACCCTCGCGGGCGATTTGAAGCGCATGCCGAATCGCTTCACGGCGGTTTTCAATCACTACATATTCTCTGTCTGTCTCGCGGATTCCTTCTTCAATCTCGTGCAGAATCTCCATCGGGTCTTCCGTGCGCGGATTATCGCTCGTCAGGATAACGAAATCCGCCAATTCACCGCCGATGCGCCCCATAATCGGACGCTTGCCCTTGTCGCGGTCACCGCCGCAGCCGAAGAGCGCAATCAGGCGGTTTCGCGTAAAGGTGCGGCATGTTTTGAGAATGTTGATGAGCGCATCCGGCGCGTGCGCATAGTCGAGAATCACGCGGTAAGGCGTGTTCGTCGGCAGCATTTCGATTCGTCCGGGAACGCTGCGGATGCTTTCCAAGCCTTCCTTGACGTGCTCCGGCGAAATACCCAGAATCAGTGCGCATGCCGCTGCCGACATCGCATTGTACACGTTGAACATGCCCGTCATCTGCAGATTGACCGGCAGGAAATGCATATCCTGCAACTTCATTTCAAAGGATACGCCGTTCTCCGTGATTTCAATGTCACGTGCAAAGAGATCAGCTTCCACCGCAATGCCGTAGGTCACATGCGGGATGGTGATATCCTGCAGGATGCGTGATGCATGCTCATCATCGGCATTAATCGCAGCATTTTTGACCATGCCGGAAGTGAAGAACTTCTCCTTGCACAGGAAGTAGTTCTCCATCGTGTTAAAATAATCCAGATGATCCTGACTCAGGTTCGTGTAGCAGCCGCATTCAAACATCATGCCGTCCAGCCGGTGCATATCAATCGCGTGTGCGGACACCTCCATGACCACGACCTGCACGCCCTCATTCGCCATCTGATGCAGGTCACGCATCAGGTCGATCGGATCGGGCGTCGTCTTGCCGGACGGAATATGCTTTTCGCCGATCATGTTGCCCGTCGTGCCGACAAGACCGCACATGAATCCCGCCTTTTCGCAGATAGCCTTCACCATGTAGCTCGTTGTCGTCTTGCCCTTCGTGCCGGTAATGCCGACAAAGCGCATTTTCCGCTCTGGATGATCGTAGAATGCTGCCGCCATGCGTGCCATTGCAGCACGTCCGTTGCTCACGAGCACCTGCGGCACATCGAGATCGTCCAGAAAATGCTCAACCACCAGCGCCGTGCAGCCATTTTCGACCGCCTGCGGTGCATATCGATGCGCGTCAAAATGAGCACCCGCGAAGCAGAAGAATAGACCGTTCTCCACCTTTTTCCGGCTATCCGAGCAAACCGCCTGAATATCGACAGAAAGGTCACCCTTTGTGTCCAGCAAATAAGGCATATCAGCAAGAAGCTTCTGCAGTTCCATTGTGAAATCTCCTCATTCTAATTTCAGCTCACTGTACGCGCAGCAACATCGCAACGTCGGTCGTTGTCATGGTGCTTTCCGTATTGTCCTGAATGCCGTAAATCGCATTTTCCACGCCGGACAGTTCAATCGTCTCCAGCTGATTTTCAACAAAGCCGAGCTTTTCCGCCTTCTGTCTCACCGTCGTCTGCCTTGTCGCGACGCTGATTTGCGCAGAAAGTTCCTGATTGACTGACTGCTTCGCAGTGATTTCGGATGAACGCTTTGTGTTCTGCTCCGACAAATCGCTGATTTGCTGACGGACATTCAGCCATGTCATCGTCATGACAACGATGCAAATCACGGCAGCAAGCGCCACCAGCGGTGTCCAGACTCCCTGTCTTGACACGGCCGCGAAGCCATTCTTCTCCTCCGGCATCATCTTTTCCGCGCGGCGTCTGCCTGTGTTGCTCCATCCGCCTGTCGCGGTTGACACGGTCGGATGATAGTTCTCCCACAGCGATTCACTTTCCTTGCCGATCGAAACAACCCGTGACGCGTCCCTTCGCATCGCGTTGATTGTCTGCTCCCGACGGCGTGGGTCGGCAAACTGCGCAGCCCTGCTTCTGCGCCATTCTCCGGCATGACCGTTCATTTTTTCTCCTTTCCGCTTTGATGAGCTACCCTTTATTCAATTCAATCTGATTCTGTTTTTATTCGCTTTCGCTGAGCTCCAACTCGTCAATCGCAGCCCACGTTGCAGAAAGGTTCTCCTTGAACGCCTCGAAGTTCGCCATCGTATTGACCGTCGCCGCCACACGGAGATGGTCGTCATTGCCCATAATGTCGACATCCTTCTCGTCGCCCAGCATCATCGTGCGGAGCTTGACCGGCAGCAGTACGCGCCCCTGTGCGTCGCACTCCTGGTTGGTGAAGGACAGCGAGTTAAACCACTGCATATAGTTCATCAGCTGTGCATTCTTTTTCTTCCTGCCCAACTGCTCATAATGCTCGCAAAGCCGCAGGAAGACCATTTCGGGATAAACAGCGATCGACTTGAAGTCAAATTCCGGTGCAATCACGAAATGCTCACCAAGTTCCTGGCGAAACGCCAACGGAATGACAAGCCGACCCTTCCCGTCCAGAGAATGGTTGTATGTCCCACGAAACCGCTTATTCTGTTTTTCGCGGAGCTGCTCGTCCGTGAGGGGAACGTTTGTGCGTTCATTGGCGGATAACAAGCGCTCATTCTGCTCGTTCATGTTCTCCCCCACGCACTCACCCCCACTCAGTACACAAAATAGGGCTCCAAAAACACGTTTTGGCACTTCATATCATACCGCCCACGATAAGAAATTTCAAGGGGGCAAGCGGACTTTTTTTTCGATTTTTCAGGATTTTTTCAGCAGCATGAAATTTACGCTCCTTTTTCGGGAAAAGCGTGGTATTCCCGCCCTGACTGAATGCGGACAACCGTTCTTTTTTCATAGTTTCACGGCAAATGCCTCGTTTTTCACCTGACGGTGGCACTTGACAGCGCATTCTGTGCAATTCATGCCCAAAACAAAAAAAGAGACGGCTTTTTACCGTCTCTCAACAACCTGTATTCGTCAGTTCAGCGGAACTTCTGCCAGCCGAAAACCCAATGCATCGCAGGATGTCAGCATATACCGGATTCCATCCTGCACACCCGTGAAGCCTGCGCGGATGCCGACGCCATGCAGATGCCCATAAACCACCGTATGCACCGGATGACGTAGAAGTACCTCCGTAAAGGGCGTCTGGCGCATCGCATCATACAGCGGCGGATAATGCAGCATCACCACAATCGGCTTGCGTCCGTTTGCCAGCTTTTCCGCCGATGCCAGCGCCATGTCCAGCCGCAGCAACTCCCGCTTAAGGATGCGTTCATTCTCCGCCGTTAATGTCTCTTCAGCCGTGGAAAACATCCAGCCGCGCGTGCCGCAGACGACCAGTTCGCCCAAATCCGCCGCATCATGCTGCAGCGCAGTCACGCCAGACGGCAACACACGCTGCAGTTTGGCAAGGCTGCTCCACCAGTAATCGTGATTGCCCTTAATCAGCACCTTACGTCCGGGCAATGCACCAATGCTCTGCAAATCCGGCACTGCCTGTTCCAACTGCATTGCCCATGAAATGTCGCCCGGAATCAGCACGATATCCTCCGGCTGCACGCGGGCACGCCAGTCCTCAGCAATGTGTGCGAAGTGATTCTCCCAGTGGTCGCCGAAGATGTCCATGGGTTTCTCTTCGCCGCCCGGCAGATGCAGGTCTCCGATGGCATACAGCGTCATGCGTCCTCCTGTTCAAAGAAGCGTCCGTTGCGCGCCCGACAGCCAGATCGAGGCAAAATCAGAGCTCGTCTCCTTCTTCTTCGCTCTCATCATCATCGTCGTTGGCCTCGTCCTCCTGCATGCCTTCGAGGGAGGTCATTTCACCGGCCATCTTTGTATATTCGCCGTCCGTTTCCTCCGGCAGCATCTGAATCTCATCCATCGAGCTGACGTCATCCATATCCGTCAGGCTGCGCGGATTGACCTGCTCACCGTCAGAGTCAGAGGAGTCATCGGTCGAGCTGACACTGCTGCCAGCCTGTGCGCTCATTTCCTTCAGGCAGAACAGGCAGATATCGCGGCCGGGCAGCGCCGGATTCTCGTTGCAGATGCTGCACATCTCCACATCGTCCTGTCCGCCCTCGCCCTTCATCTCGCGCATGCAGACCTTGCAGTATTTATCTCCCGGCACTGTGATATAATTCAGTTCGCAGCGCGGGCATTGAATATACTTTTTCATAAAAGGGTAATCCTCCTCCATGTAAACCGCAAGGGCGCATCCGGCTCTGTGGTCAATCTGATGATTTCAATTGAAAACACACTGCGTTTTCACGGTGCATGATTATACTACACAGACCGGTGAAGTGCAATAGGGATTGAATGCAGAATGAAAATTTTGCTTGATCTTCACACATTTTCTGCCGGATTACTTTCCTCAGACAGCACTTTGTCCAGCAATTCGAGCAGCTGCTCGCGGCCAGAGCCGTCCTCGGATGACCAACAGATGATTTCCCACGGCTGCACAAGCAGCGCACGGCAAATCGGTGCAAGCTGCTTCTGCCTCGCGCCGCGGCTGATTTTGTCCGCCTTTGTCGCAATGACTGTGAACGGAATGCCCATCTGCCGCAGAAATGTGTTCATCTGCACATCGTCCGCCGTCGGTTCATGCCGGATATCCACAAGGCACAGCACATGGCGCAGCTCGTCAGACTGTTCAAAATAATCCTGCATCATCCTGCCCCAGCGGAGTTTCTCCTGCTTGTCGACCTTCGCAAAGCCATAGCCAGGCAGGTCAATCAGATGAAACGCGTCATTAAGCACGAACGCATTAATCAGCCGCGTTTTGCCGGGCGTCTGCGACGTTTTTGCAAGGTTGCGGCGATTGCAGAGGCGGTTAATCAGGCTGCTTTTCCCGACATTTGACTTGCCGGCCACGGCAATCTGCGGCAATCCCACGCCTTCAAATGCACCGTACTGCGCCATGGAGGTAACAAATTCTGCCTTTTTAATTTCCAATGGAGTTGCTCCTTTTCAATGTCGGCATCCGCACGAGTGCCTTTTCCAGCACCTCGCTGATTTGCTCGACACAGCAGATGGTGAACTGCTCCAGCACGTACGCCGGGATTTCTTCCAGATCCTTCTTGTTTTCCGCGGGAATAATCAACGTCGTAATGCCGGCACGATATGCCGCCAGCGTCTTTTCCTTCAGACCACCGATCGGCAGGACGCGTCCGCGCAGCGTGATTTCACCCGTCATCGCGACATCATTCCTGACCGGAATACCCGTCAGCACGGATACAAGCGCCGTCGTCATCGTCACGCCTGCAGACGGACCGTCCTTGGGCACTGCGCCTTCCGGTACATGGATGTGGATATCGAGCTTCTGGTAGAAATCATCTGCCAGCCCAAGATCTGCCGAATGCGCACGGACGTAGGAGAACGCAGCTTCTGCGGATTCCTTCATCACATCCCCGAGCTTGCCCGTCAGTTGCAGCGTACCCTTGCCGGGCATCGTCAGGCATTCCACTTCAAGCATCTCGCCGCCAACGGTCGTGTACGCCAAGCCGTTGACAATGCCCACCCGCGGTTCCTTCTCCGGCATCTCCCGCGTAAAGCGCGGCGCACCGAGATACTGCTGCAGCACGTTTTCTGTCACACTGACCTGCTTCTTGTCCTCATCGAGCATCGTCACCGCCGCCTTGCGGATGACCTTCGCAATCGTTCTTTCGAGCGTGCGGACGCCTGCCTCACGCGTATAGCCTTCAATCAGCTTGCGCATGACACGGTCACTGACCTTGACGGTGCCGGCACTCAGCCCATGCTCCTTAACCTGCTTGGGCAGCAGATGGCGCTTAGCGATTTGCAGCTTTTCCTCCTCGGTGTACGAGGGAACCTCGATGACCTCCATGCGGTCAAGCAGCGGTTCAGGAATCGTGTCGATGCTGTTCGCCGTCGTAATGAACATGACGCGGCTCAGGTCAAACGGCAATTCGAGATAGTGGTCGCGGAAGGCGCTGTTCTGCTCGCCGTCAAGCACCTCCAGCATCGCACTGGCAGGGTCGCCTCGGAAATCGTGGCTCATCTTGTCAATTTCGTCGAACAGGAACACAGGATTCATCGTGCCTGCCTGCTTCATGCCGGAAATGATGCGCCCCGGAATCGCGCCGACATACGTTCTGCGGTGACCGCGAATTTCTGCCTCATCGCGAACGCCGCCCAGCGATACCTGCACGAATTTCCTGCCGACTGCCTCTGCGATCGCACGGACAATGGACGTTTTGCCGACACCGGGCGGTCCAACAAAGCAAAGAATCGGGCCGCGCATATCCTGCTTGAGCCGCAGCACCGCCAGATATTCGATAATGCGCTCCTTGACCTTCTCCAGCCCATAGTGATCCTGCGCAAGCACCTTCCGTGCCCGTGCGAGATTCAGGTCATCCGTTGTTTCCTTGCCCCACGGGAGGTCGAGAATCCACTCGATATACGTTCGCGCCATGCCGATTTCCGGCGTACCGGGCATCATCCGCGACAGGCGGTCGATTTCCTTTTCAACGCGCTGTTTCGCTTCGTCGTTCAGTGGCGTCTTTCCAGCACGTTCGCGCAGTTCCTCGACGTCCGTCGCATCCGTATCGCCCAGCTCGGTCTGAATCGCCTTAATCTGCTCGCGGAGATAGTAATCCTTCTGATTCTTGTCAATCTGCGTCTTAACGCGCGCCTGCACCTGCTGTTCAACGCTTGCAAGCTCCGTTTCACGGCTGAGAATCGTGCAGAGTTTCTCCAAGCGGCTATGAACGTCAATCTCCTCCAGAATTTCCTGACGCTCCTCGAGCTTTGTCAGCACATTCGCGGCAATCAGATCTGCAACCTGTCCGGCATCCTCGATATCACGGATGGACGCGACCGTTTCCGGCGTGACGCGCTTGCTGAGTCTGGCATATTCCTCGAAGGTATCTTTCGCCGTCCGCTGCAGCGCCGCATATTCCATGCTGTCCTCTGGCGCATCCGTATTCAGCATACGGACACGCCCCATCAGGAACGGATCGCGCTGCGTCAGGCGCATCAGTTCACCGCGGATTTCGCCTTCCGCCAGCACGCGCAGATTGTCACCCGGCATATTCATAACCTGCTTGATGGTCGCGATCGTGCCGTATTGATAGAGATCCTCCTGATCCGGATCCTGCTCATCCGCATCGCGCTGCGCAACCAGGAAGATTTGCTGATTCTGCATCATCGCTTCCTGAAGCGCCGCGACAGATTTGACCCGTGCGACATCAAAATGCAAGACCATACGCGGAAATGCCATTTTTCCCCGAAGCGGAAGCACCGGCATGGTCAAATTAGTCTTTTTCCTGGGCATAGTTCCTCCTCGTGAGGTGCGATGCATCCGATTGATGCGATGCGCCTCATGTTTCATGCCGGACTATTCCGGCAAACAAATAGTATACATAATCCGGACGACTTTGGCAAGCACAAATGTGCTGTTATCAGATGTTTTACAGGTTTCACACGCAGAATCAGCATCTCAATTGACGGAAGCAGAAAAAACGTGTATAATCATCCTATTCCAATGAATGACGGAGGAAATCACAATGGTCGGATTAATTGGTGCCATGTCTGTTGAGGTCGAGGCACTGGCAGAAAAAATGGAATCGCGTCAGATCACGCAAATCGGGCTGGATACATTCATCAGCGGCAAGCTGTTCGGACAGGATGCAGTGGTCGCCGTGTGCGGTCCGGGCAAGGTTAATGCCGCCGTGTGCGCACAGAAGATGATCACCGCATTCTCGCCGCGCTGGATTTTAAATCTCGGCGTCGCAGGCGCCGGCGCAGACGGCATCTCCATCGGCGACCTTGTTGTCGCGACCGCGGCCGTCCAGCATGACATGGATACTTCCCCCATCGGCGACCCGGTCGGATTCGTCAGCAAGGTGAACCTGATTGAGTTTCCCTGCGATGACACGCTGCGCAATCAGCTTGTTGCCGCCGCCAAGCGTGCCGGATTGACCGTCCACGAGGGCATCATCGCGACCGGCGACCAGTTTATCCAGAACGGCGAACGCCGTGCAGCGATTCATGAGCGTTTCCATTCGCTTGCCGTCGAGATGGAAGGCGGTGCCGTGGCGCATGCATGCTACATGAACGGCGTGCCGTTCGGCATTCTCCGCTCCATCAGCGACCAGGCGGACGGTCAGAGCAACATGGACTATCCGACCTTCACGAAACTGGCGGCAGCGCATTCCCAGCAGGTGGTCGAAGAGCTGCTCCGCGGCTGATCGCTCACATCAAACAGACTCATACGTCGGAATCATTCCCGCGTATGAGTCTGTTTTTTATTGCTGCAATCCTGCAAGATATTGCTGCTGACCCAGCACGAACGCATCCTGACCATAGCAGTCCGCTGCGACAACAAGCGGCAGCTCTTTGAGCGTCAGCCGCTTGACGGATTCAGGTCCCAAATCATCCCAGCAGACAACCTCCAGCGATGTCACGCATTCTGCCATAAGCGCTGCCGCGCCGCCGACTGCTGCAAAGTAGGCTGCCGGATATTCCTGCATCGCCTGCATGACGCTTTGTGAGCGGCTGCCCTTGCCAATCATGCCGCGCAGCCCGTATTTGAGCAGCGTCGGCGTTGATGAGTCCATGCGTGTCGAGGTTGTCGGACCGATGGAGCCAACCGGTTTGCCAGGCGGCGTCGGGGTAGGTCCGGCATAGTAGATGACCTGCCCTTCCAGTTCAACCGGTAGCGGCTTGCCTTCCGCAAGCAACGCCATCATCCGCAGATGCGCCGCATCCCTGGCTGTATACACGACACCGGACAGCAGCACGTGCTCTCCTGCATGAAGCGACCTGACATCTTCCTCGGTCAGCGGAGTTGTTAATTTACGCATTCAGCTCCTCCTTACAGTACGGCAGACGCGTGGCGCGTCACATGGCAACTGACGTTAACGGCAACCGGCAGACCGGCAATATGCGTCGGTGCGGCGATGATGTGCAGCCCAAGGCATGTTGTCTTGCCGCCGAGTCCCTGCGGACCAATGCCTGTTTCGTTGATGAGTGAAAGCAGTTCATCCTCCAGTGCCGCATAATACGGGTCATCGTTCTTTCTGCCGATTGGCAGCATCAGCGCACGCTTGGCATTCTCCGCAACTTGCTCAAAATCGCCGCCAATACCAATGCCCAGAATCATCGGCGGACACGGATTCGCACCTGCCGCCTTGACCGTATCCAGCACGAACTGCCGCACGCCGTCAACGCCCGATGCCGGTGTCAGCATCTGCAGGCGGCTCATATTCTCGCTGCCGAAGCCCTTCGGCGCAACCGTCAGCGTCAGCGTATCGCCCGGTACAAGGCGCACATGCACCACTGCCGGCGTGTTGTCCTTCGTGTTGACGCGACGGAGCGGATCGCCGACAACGCTCTTGCGCAGCAGACCGTCCGTATAGCCGCGGCGTACGCCCTCATTGACTGCCGCCGTAAAGTCGCCCTCAATATGCACATCCTGCCCGACATCCGCAAACACCACCGCCATACCTGTATCCTGACAGATGGGCATCTGCGTGCTCCGCGCAATCTGCTCGTTCTTCGCCAAGAGTGAAAGCAGGTCTTTTGCCGGTGCGAACGGCTCGTCATCGAGCGCCGCATGAAGCACACAGGCGACATCCTCCGGCAGATTTCGATTTGCTTCGACACACAGCCGTGCGATGGTGTCTGCAATGGTTTGCGCATTGATTGTCCTCATTCATTATCCTCCTCCGCAAACAGCTTTTTCAGGCGGAGTGCCGCCGCCTTGACCGCATTTTTCTTCTCGCCGCTCAAAATCAGCTCATTCTGCGCATCCCGAAGCGACAGCTCCTGTGCAAGCATCGCATCGACCAGCCGCGCTTCGAGTGACTGTGCCACGCTGACCGGCGTTTCCTCCGGCAAATGCACCTCATGAAAATCCAGAATCAGGCAATATTCGCCCTTTTCCGCCTTCGGGTTGCTCTTGAGCTGTGCGAGCACGTCCGATGCTTCGCCGCGAATCGTCTTTTCGTGCAGCTTCGTCAGGTCGCATGACGCGCTGATTCGGCATCCCGGCAGCGTTTCGCTGATAGCCTCCACCAGCTCAATCACGCGGAACGGCGACTCATGCACTGCCGCGATTTTGACCTGCTTCGCCATGCTCAGCAGCTTTTCGCGCAATTCCTTCTTTTCGCGAGGCAGAAAGCCATAGAAGGCGAACTCACGCGTGTCAAAGCCGCTGACGGACAGTGCACTGATGGACGCGCAGCAGCCGGGCACGGCAAGCACCTCGATATTCCGCTCCACGCACGCCTTCACCAGCGCATACCCGGGGTCAGAAATGCACGGTGTACCTGCGTCGGTCGTCAGCGCTACATCGATCTGCTCTGCAAGCATCCTGTCAGCCAGTTGCACGCCCTTCGTGTCCTCATTATGCTGATGACAGGATGTCAGCGGCGTATCGATGTCAAAGACGGTCAACAGTTTTTTGGTGACGCGCGTGTCCTCCGCCGCAATCAGCGCGACCTTGCGCAGCGTATCGATGGCACGGGGCGTCATGTCGCTCAGATTACCGATGGGTGTCCCCACGACATACAGCGTCGGCATTTACCTCACCTCCAGCTTTTCCGCCACGCGGAGCTTGGCAGAATGCGCACGCGGATTCCGCTCGACTTCCTCCTTGGACGGAGCAACCGCGCCGTGCGCAAGGATTCGGACAATCGGCTTCTTGCCACACGTGCAAATCGGTGCTTTCGGCGGACACGTGCACGGATTCTGCAACCGCTGGAAGCAGCGCTTGACAATCCTGTCCTCCAGCGAATGGAACGTGATAACGAGCATCCTTCCGCCGGGCTTCAGGCAGTCCACAAAGTCGCATACAGCCTGATCAAGCGGATCAAGTTCATCATTAACGGCAATGCGGATCGCCTGAAATGTCCGCCGTGCCGGATGACCCTCATCCTTGCGCCGGACAGCCTTCGGGATGGCCGCATCGACCGCATGCACGAGATCGAATGTCGTTTCCATCGGCTTGATTTTACGGTGCTCACAGATCATCGCCGCGATACGCGCCGCCCACTTCTCCTCGCCGTAATCGCGGATGATGCGGCAAAGTTCCCGTTCGTCCGCGGTATTGAGCAGCTCGGCGGCCGTCATGCCGCTGCTGACATCCATGCGCATGTCCAGCGGCGCATCCTCATGATAGGAAAAGCCGCGTTCACCGCGGTCAAGCTGCGGTGAGGACACGCCAAGGTCAAGCAACACGCCGTCCAGTCCGGTCAGGGCACCTGCTTCCGCCAGCAGCCTTTTGCCGTCATGGAAATTGCCATAGATGGCATGAAAGTTCGGGAATGACTGCAGCCGCTCTGTCGCCGCCTGAATCGCCGTCATGTCGCGGTCAAGCCCGTAGAGCGTCGCCGTTCCGCCGGATGCCTTCAGCATCGCGCCGCTGTGTCCGCCGCCGCCGAGCGTTCCATCGCAGTAAACGCCATCCGGTTTCACTGCCATCCATTCGAGCACTTCCTGCAGCAGAACAGGTTCGTGGACAAACTCCATGGTGTCCTCCTTCTTATTCACGCCAGGGGAGCCCGAGCGCTGTTCTCAGGCTACCTGCAAAATACAGCGACCCTGCCGCCACAATCACCGCGTCATCGCCGGCAAGCTTTTTCGCTGCTTCGATGCCATCCGCAAGCGACATTGCCGCCTTTGCGGACGCACCGTGCTGCTGAAGCGCCAAGGCATATTCCTCCGCATCGAGCGCACGCGGATTATCCGGCGTAACCGTCACGATTTCATGGCTGATTGCGCAGAAATCGCGCAGCATATCCTCCTGCAGCTTATCCGCCAACACGCCGGTCAACAGAATTTTGCGCTTATCCGGCAGATATTTGTCCGTGAATTGCCGCAGCGCATGCACCCCCTGCGGATTATGCGCGCCGTCAATCAGGACGTTGCCGCACCACTCCAACCGAGCCGGCCAACGCACCGATGACAGTCCCTCATAGACTGCGCTGTCCGGAATTTTCCAGCCCTGACGCACCAGCTCCTCAACCACTGCGAGTGCGCTCATGGCGTTTTCAAGCTGATGCTCACCCGGAAGCGAAAGATGGATGTTCGGCCAATCCTTTGACAGGCGGTAGCTGACGGTTGACCCATGCGCATCGCATGCAGCAGACAGAATGCTGTCCCGATGAAGCTGATACAGCGGCGCATGTTTCTCCTTCGCGGCTTCTGCAAACACCTGCCGGACACCGCTTTCCGCCGGATGGCAGATAACAGGCGTGTTTTCCTTGATGATGCCAGCCTTTTCCGCAGCAATTTTTTCAAGCGTGTCACCCAGATACGCCATGTGATCAAGACCAATGGCAGCAATCGCGCAGATAATCGGCTTGACAATGTTCGTCGGGTCTTTGCGTCCGCCCATGCCGACCTCAACAATCGCGATCTCGCACCGCTCTCCCTCGAATGCCGCGAGTGCAAGCGCCGTGCCCATCTCGAACGGCGTGACGAAACTGCCGGATGTGCGCAGCTTCTCCGCCGCCGAAACGAGCGGATTGCCGTAGCGGACGAGCTGTTCCTCGTTCATCGGGCAACCGTCGATGCGGATGCGCTCCTCGTATGCCTGCAGGAAGGGGGATGTATACATTCCTGTCCGATAACCGGCATGGCGGAGAATGCTCTCCAGCATGGCGCATGTACTGCCCTTGCCGTTCGTTCCTGCAACATGAATCACAGGCACTGTCATCGAAACGTGCATTTCCTTCAACAGCCCGAGCACATTCTGAAAACCGTTTTTGCTGCCCGTTGCATAGCTGCCATGAATTGCCTCTACAACCTGCGCACCGCTTAACATGGATCATATTCCTTCTTTGGATGAAATTGAGATACGCCCGCAGGCGCCGAAGCAGACACCTGCGGGTGTATTTTCCCCTGATTATTGTGCCATATCCGCCTTGAGTTCTTCAATGCGCTTGGCAACCTGTTCCGCCTTCTGTTGGTTCATGGCGAGCTTGTTCTTCTCCTGCTCGACCAGCGCAGCAGGTGCCTTCGCAACGAAGCCTGCGTTGTTCAGTTTGCCTTCCGCACGGCTGATTTCGCGCTGCACGTTTTCCAGTTCCTTTGTCAGACGCGCAATTTCCTTCTCGAAGTCCACCAAATCACCCAGCGGAATATACAGCGTGCACGCCTTTGTCACTGCAGACACAGTCTTTTCATGCACATCGGCACTGCGCTCCAGCAGCGACATTGCACTTGCGCCTGCCAGACGCTGGAAGTACGCCCCTGCACCGGACAGCGTATCCTGCCAGCCTTCATTCGGCAGCAGCATCAGATGTGTGCGCTTGCTTGCCGCCACATTCATTTCCGCACGGAGGTTGCGGATGGTGCGGATAATCTCCATGATGCCTTCCATCTGCTTCGCCTCTTCGGGGAAGTCAAGTTCTGCCTTCACTTCCGGCCAGGACTTGAGCATCAGGAAGCCTTCACTGCCCGGCAAATACTTATACACCTGCTCGGTCAGGAACGGCATAAACGGATGCAGCAATTTCAGCAGACCTTCCAGCACATAGAGCAGCACGCCCTGCACAGCCTTCTTCGCCGTCTCATCTTCACCGTTCAGGCGGCTCTTTGCCAGCTCAATGTACCAGTCGCAGAACTCGCTCCACGCAAAGTCGTAGATGCGGTCTGCCGCAAGACCGAATTCGCCTTCCTCCATGTTGCCGGAGATCGCGCGAACAGCATCCTGGAAGCGCGTCAGAATCCACTGGTCCGCCGCCGTCAGGTGTTTGTCATCCAGTTCGACATGCTCAGTCACATTCATGAGGACGAATCGGCTCGCGTTCCAAATCTTGTTGGCGAAATTACGCGCTGCCTCGACACGAGCCGGGATATAGCGCGTGTCGTTGCCGGCGCTCACGCCCATCACGAGCGAGAAACGCAGCGCGTCTGCGCCGTACTGGTCGACAACCTCCAGCGGGTCAACGCCATTGCCCAGCGACTTGGACATCTTCCGACCGAGCTCATCGCGCACGAGACCGTGAATCAGCACCGTCTGGAACGGCGGCTCCTTCATGATTTCCATGCCCATGGTAATCATGCGGCTAACCCAGAACGTGATGATGTCATAGCCGGTAACAAGCACGTTCGTCGGATAGAAGTACTTCAAGTCCTCCGTGTTGTCCGGCCAGCCAAGCGTAGAGAACGGCCACAATGCTGACGAGAACCACGTATCCAGCACGTCCTCATCCTGCTTGATGTGCGTAGAGCCGCACTTGCAGCAGCACGTCGGGTCTTCACGGCTGACGGTCATTGCGCCGCAGTCATCGCAATACCACACAGGGATGCGGTGCCCCCACCACAGCTGACGGCTGATGCACCAGTCGCGGATGTTCTCCATCCAGTTCATGTATTGCTTCGTGAAGCGTTCCGGCACAAAACGCGTTTCGTGATTCTTCACGCAGGCAATTGCCGGCTCGGCCAGCGGCTTCATCTTCACGAACCATTGCCGCGACACCATCGGTTCAATCACCGTATGGCAGCGGTAGCACGTGCCGACCTCATGCGTCAGGGGTTCGATGCTCTTGAGCAGTCCCAGCGCCGTCATGTCCGCCACAATCGCCTTGCGTGCTTCCATCGTGGTCATGCCGGCATACTTGCCGCAGTCAATCGCCTGACCGTCGGCATCCTTTGCAGCATCCTCCGCACCGGTCATATGTCCGTCATACGTGAACACACGCACGACCGGCAGGTCATGGCGCATGCCGACCTCGTTGTCGTTCGGGTCATGGGCGGGCGTAATCTTCACGACGCCGGTTCCCTTTTCCATGTCCGCGTGCTCATCGCAGATAATCGGGATTTCACGGTTCATCAGCGGCAGCATCACATGGCAGCCGTGCAGGTGCGCATAGCGCGGGTCTGCCTCGTTGATGGCCACAGCGGTATCGCCCAGCATGGTTTCCGGACGCGTCGTCGCCAGCTCCAGCAGCTCGCCTGTTTCCTTCACCGGATAGAGCAAGTGCCAGAAGCTGCCTTCCTTCTCCTGATACTCGACCTCTGCATCGGAAATGGCGCTCTTGCAGCACGGGCACCAGTTCACCAGACGGTTGCCGCGGTAAATCAGTCCTTTTTCGTACAGGCGGACAAACGTCTCGCGAACCGCCTTCGAGCAGCCCTCGTCCATCGTAAAGCGTTCGCGGCTCCAGTCGCAGCTGATGCCCATGCGGCGCTGCTGCGTAACGATGCGTCCGCCGTATTCTTCCTTCCACTTCCAGGCACGGTCAAGGAACCCCTGACGGCCGAGCGCTTCCTTCGTCAGCCCTTCCTTGCGCATCGCATCGACAATTTTGACCTCGGTTGCGATAGCGGCATGGTCAGTGCCGGGCAGCCACAGCGTCGGGTCACCCTTCATGCGGTGATAGCGGATGGCCAAATCCTGCAGCGTGCAGTCGAGCGCATGACCCATATGCAGTTGACCAGTGATGTTAGGCGGCGGCATCACAATCGTGAACGGCTTTTTGCCTGCTTCGATGTGCGCCTTGAACGCGCCGGATTCCTCCCACTGACGGTAGATGTCCTTTTCGACCGCCTGCGGATTAAATGTCTTCTCCATTTCCATCGGACTCATTCCTCCTTATAGGAAAATCATCAGCGTCCCGATCAGTGCGATGACGCAACCGATGATTTTGATGACGATATCTGCCTTTTCACCGCCCGAAAAGAGCTTGCCGGACGTGAATTTTGACGTGTACACAACGACCATGCCAATCACGAGGAGCAGTGTCCCCGGCTGAAGCAGGCGCTGCAAGACCTGCTGCGCGTAATCCATCTTGTTTCCCTTCTGCTTGCATTTGGAGATACAGAAAACAGCCCCATCCCGAAGGACGGAGCTGTTTCCGTGGTACCACCTTGCTTCGCAGCGTAATGCTGCCTCAACTGCACGATCACGGGTGCAATCCGCATCCGATTACTTGCGCACACATTCGGTGCGCCCCTTGCCGGACGCTCTGTGAAGCGACCTTCCCCCGACTGCCTTGCAGGCGATCTTTCAGCCAGTGAACCGCCCTCTCTAAGCACGCATTTCAGAGTACTCCTCATCACGTTGCGAGCATATTCATATGATACCTCAAGGCTGAACCGCATTACGCGGCAAGCGCCTTAAGCATTCTTTTCCTCGTTGACTGCAACGACCTGAACGCCCTTGTAGTAGCCGCAATGCTTGCACACGCGGTGAGCCAGCTTCATCTGATGGCACTGGGGGCACTCAACAATACCCGGCAGGGTGAGCTTCCAGTTGGCACGACGGCTGTGCTTGCGAGCCTTAGAGATTTTTCCCTTCGGAAGAGCCATGATCACACCTCCTCATTAATTGGCAGCCAAATTGCTGACCGAATTATTCTTTGTTGTCGGACTTTTCAGCCAGCAACTGCTGCAATGCCGCAAAAGGACGCTGAATATTTGCATCGTCCGGGCAATGCTTCTGTTGTTTTGCGGTCTCCAGATACTGTTCAGCGCCGCGGCAATCCTCCTTGCAGAGGAAGCGCATCGGCAGATTCAGCAGGACGTGCGTCAGCGTGAGCTTTTCCAAATCCAGCTTAGCGCCTTCATAGGTGAAAATCTCATCATTCTCAGGATCGCCGCCATGAAGGAAGGTTTCCTGGAATGAGCCGGTGACCGTACAAGCCGCAGGAGACAGGCATTTGGCGCAATGAGCATGTGCCGTGGTACTCAGAGAGCCCTCGACCATGACGCTTCCGTCCTCGTTCGCGGTCAGTCGTCCTTCCAGATGAACCGGATCGAACATGACCTCTTCGCCGCTGATATCCTGCGCAGCCATGGTCTGCTCCGCAGAGAATGCGTAAGCCGTTCCCGGATCACGCAGGGCTTGGAGAACATCCAGCATCATGCACTCATCACCTCAAATTAGACCATTTCATATTATAATTTTTTCTTCGCGCTTTGTCAACACTTTTTTTGTGCAAAACTTCATTCTACTGCGAAAAAATGTCACGCGAATTACTTGTTCATGCCCTCGACGAGTTCCTTCGTGTCGCGTGCAATCATGATTTCCTCGTTCGTGGGAATGACGCAGATGGTCACCTTGGAATCGTCTGTGGAGATGATGGCTTCCTTGCCGCGAACCTTGTTCTTCTCGACATCGAGCTTCGCGCCCATCCACTCCATGTCCTTCATCACGGCTTCGCGCAGTTCCGGACCGTTCTCGCCGATACCAGCGGTGAACGCGATGATGTCCACGCCACCCATCGCCGCCGCGTAGGAGCCGATGTACTTCTTGATGCCGTAGAGCAGCATGTCGCGAGCCAATGCAGCGCGCTCATTGCCCTCATCCGCCGCCTTGTCGATGTCTCGCATATCGGAGGACAGGCCGGAGATACCCACCAGACCGGACTCCTTGTTCATCATCGTCAGCACTTCATCGACCGTCTTATGGTCGTTGTTGGCGATGAACTGCACAACTGCCGGATCGCAGGAGCCGCAGCGCGTGCCCATCAGTACACCCTCAAGAGGCGTCAGACCCATCGATGTGTCAACGCACTTGCCGTCCACAACGGCAGACATGGAGGAACCGTTGCCCAGATGGCAGACAATCACGCGCTTGCCAATCGGGCTGACACCAAGGAATTCACAGACGCGCTTGCTGACATAGCGGTGAGACGTGCCATGGAAACCATAGCGGCGGACGCCCATGTCCTTATAATAGTGATATGGCACGCCATACATGAACGCCTTCGGCGGCATGGTCTGATGGAAGGCAGTGTCGAACACGGCCACCTGCGGCGTATTCGGCATAACTTCCTCGCAGGCCTCGATGCCCATCAGGTTTGCCGGATTGTGCAGCGGTCCGAGCGGGATGAACTTGCGGATGCAAGCCTTGACTTCAGGCGTGATGATGCAGCTCGCGGTGAATTCCTCGCCGCCGTGCAGCACGCGGTGACCGACTGCGCCGATCTCATCGACAGACTTGAGCACGCCCTTTTCCGGATCGAGCAGTGCGCGGAGCATCAGCTTTGTTGCCACAACGTGATCAGGAACAGGCTCATAAATATCCATGACCTTGGACTGGTCAGGGGTCTTCTGATTCAGGTGCGAGCCCTCGATGTTGATGCGTTCGACCTGACCCTTGACGATCAGCGTTTCCGTGTCCATGTCGACCAGCTGGTACTTCAGGGAGGAAGAGCCGGCGTTGACAATCAGAATTTTCATAGGGGATTACACTCCTTTATTTTCAATCAACCAGATTTAAAATAACATTTGCCGAATTTGCAGTAGGTTGCGCATGGCTTATCGTGAAAGCCATCTGTTGAGTCTTTCTTACTCTACGGCGAGCAGCTTGATGGAGATGTTGCTCATGATATACGTGTAATAGGCAAGGTCATCGTCAACCAAGTCTTCGTCATTCTCGAAGGCGCTCAAGGTTTCCATGGTTTCCGCATACTGGGTCAGGAAAGTCATGTACTTCGCCATGTCATTAGGATTCTTCATCAATGCCACGTATTCATCGATGAACTCATCATACTCGTCCATTGCTTTCTTGAACTTCGAGTGAACAGTCAGCTTAACGCCGTTGACTTCTACCGTCTCCGTTTCGCCTTCAAAGTAGTTGGTATCGGTTTCCGTTTCTTCCGTAGTGCTTCCACCAAAGAATCCGCCGAAAAGATCACCCAAGCCGTCTGCCGAGGCAGGAACCGTAGCCATTAAAAGGACGCTAACACAAAGCAACGCAATCAGTTTCTTCATTAATTATGTTCCTCCCGTCATGTAGACTATTTCTCAATTTTCTTTACGCCAAGCAAACCAAAAAACATGCCCAACCCGTAGACGATTTCTGCTGCAACAGGCAAAACACTAATGGCTCCGCTCACTTGCGAGAGTGCGGAAGATGTATAACCAGTGCCATTGAGCGAGAATACAGCACCAACCCCCAATGCATTCATCACCCTTACTGCAGTTGTTCCTATGGACAGTATTGCCATGATGATAGCCAATGGACGATTGCTGAGCAAAATAGCAAGGATCGCCAGTGCAGGAACAACTAAATCAACAAGCAGGTTTGCAAAATTAACACTGCCGGATTCACCACCATTGAATATTTCAGCAATATCCACGTTCTCATACACCAGCAACGCTATCAGCAAAACTGCACCGATCACAGCACCGCGCGTTTTGCCTTTTGCTTGTGCTGAAAACATCTCTGCAAAGAAAATCGGCATTGCTGCTGTAGATAGAATCATCCCTTCAGCTACAAGTAACTGCAGGCTTCCTGCAAGTTCTCCCCAACCTATGTTAGTCGTCGTGATTAGCTTTCCATAGCCCAGAAAGATGTAGACAATGGCACCTACCCACAGCAGAAAAGATACCACCAGAAGAAAAATACCCACCTTAGTCAGTTTTCTCTTTTTCACTGTGAACCTCCTGTCTTCCTTTTCTTATGCGTTGTTGATGGCTTAATTCAGTCAGATTCTGTTTATTATTCTTCCTGCGCCTTGACGGTCATGCCGAAGTTGAGCGCCCACTCCCATGCAGTGCTGCCTTCGGGCGTCACGATGACGTTCGTCGTCAGCGATGCGATGCCGGCCGTTCCGTCCATCCCATCCAGTACGCCAAGGGATGTCACGCTTGCCGGAATGACGATTTCCGTCAGGTACGGGCACATGCCGAACGCCATCGCGCCGATCGTTTCCGTGCCTTCGGGCAGGACAATTTTCTCCGCTTCGTAGTCATAGTAGAACGCAAGCGGGTCAATCGTCTTCACGCCATCGGGCAGGATGAGTACGCTCTGCGGTGCGAGCTCCGAGAAGCAGTGCAGCACGCGTGTGCCGTCAGCCGTCATCAGCAGTCCATTTGTACTGTCATAGGTAAACGCGCTGTTCCCCTCCGCAACAGAAAAATCCTCCAAGCTGAACAGCCCGATGAAGTTGCTCTGTGCGATGTCCGTCAGACCGGCAGGAAGCGTCAATTCCGTCAGGTAGAGGTTGAAGTACAGCGTCGCCTGTTCGATTTTCTTCAGCCCCTGCGGCAACTCGAAGTCCATCAGGCGGACGCAGCTTTCGATGCAGCCTTCCGCCAGCACTTCGAGATTCTTCGGCAGCGTCAGGCTGACCAGATAATTATCGCCGGAAAAGCACGCTGCACCGACCTGTCCGACGCTGTCCGGCACGACGACCGTCGTGACGCGCTTCTCATAGAATGCACTGTCCGCCAGCGCCGTAACCGGCATGTCCTCGATGGTGTCTGGAATGAGCACATGTTCGCTCTCGCCGATGTACTCGGTGATGGTGACCTCGCCGTTTTCCGCCTTGTAGGTGAAATCTGAGGCCAGATTGACCTGCTCATCCTTCAGATGAAACACGCACAACGATTTTGCAACCGTAATGACATCCTCGACAAAATCCTCATCGCTGTTTTCGAACATAAAGAAATACAGGTCGCCCGAATCCCCAATCCAGAGAATGTCGAAGCCCTGTCCAACCATGTTCACCAGCACTGCCGGCATGTCGTTGATAGTCATTTCCTGCAGCCTTGTGCTTTGCGATGTTGTCAGCCCGACCATGATGGTCGTTCCCTCAATGATGAAGGAACGCAGTCCCATTGCCTCGCTTGCTTCGGTATCTTCCCAATCAGCAGGCAGCTTGGCAGCCAGCACCAGCTGCTCCTCGTCGTTGATGACGTAAGCCATCGGCGGCAGCCCATCCTCCTCGATCAGCTGATACGCCCATGTATTCGGAACCTCGAAGACGGCATTATCGCCAAGCGCAATCGGATACAGCTCAAAGTATGGGCTGGAAGCGGTCTGTTCCTCCTCTGCATGAGCACAGGACAGGCAGAGCGTCAAACACGCGAGCAGCAGGGAAATCAGCCGTTTTTTCATGCAGGGCTTCCTCCTCTTCGTCGTCAGGTCATGAACATTTCTGTAACCACACGTTTCAGCGGCAGGAAACCCTGCATGCGTTGTTATTTACTTGACGATTTCGCCCATCTGAGCGCGGCCGCAGCCGGCAGCATTGGACTCATCCGTGTCGATGTGCATTGCAAGCGCATACTTGTCGCTCACGCGCACGACAACATCGCCGAACACGAGGGAGCGTCCGTCCGTATCCACCTTCACGGAGACAATATCCTTATCCTTCACGCCGTATTCTTCAGCATCCGCAGGCGTCATGTGGATATGGCGCTTCGCTGCGATCACGCCCTGAGCCACTTCAACCTCGCCGGCAGGACCAACGAGCTTGCATGCGCCAGAGCCTTCGATGTCGCCGGACTCGCGGACAGGAGCCGTCACGCCGATGGAACGAGCATCTGTCAGGGACAGCTCGACCTGCGTCGCGCTGCGGACAGGACCAAGAATGCTCACGCCGGTGAGCGTCTTCTTCGGGCCGACAACGTCGACACGCTCTGCACTGGCATACTGACCGGGCTGAGAGAGCATCTTCTTAACCGTCAGCTCATAGCCCTTGCCGAAAAGGGTTTCCAGATCCTGCTGAGTGACGTGCACGTGACGTGCGGAGGTTTCCACGATGAACTGCTTCATATTGTGATTTCCTTCTTTCTGATTTGTACAGGTACGCCCAGCATTATTATACCATCTTTCGGCGGTTCTGTAAACGGTATCAGCGATTTTTCATTGACGTTTTCGCCGATTCTGCTATAATGAAAGCGTTGTTCTGCCCATATTATGCGGAAGGAGGCAAGTGCATGCGCACGGTCGGGGTCATTGCCGAATACAATCCGTTCCATTCCGGACACGCCTATCAGCTGCATGAGGCGCGTCAGCAAACGAATGCCGACTGCGTCGTTGCCGTTATGTCGGGCTGCTTCGTTCAGCGCGGCGATGCGGCGATTTTGTCTCCTGCTGTCCGCACGGAAATGGCGCTAAAAAACGGTGCAGATGCTGTCATTCTGCTGCCTTCGATGTGGTCTGTCCGCAATGCGGAAAATTTCGCACTTGGCGGCGTATCGCTGCTGGACGCGCTTGGCTGCGACTGCATCTCCTTCGGTGCGGAAACGGCAGATTTGTCCGTATTGTCTTCTGCGGCAAGTCTGCTGGAGACCGCTGCGATCGCCTCATCACTGCACGTGCAGCTTTCCCGCGGACTTCCCTATCCTGCTGCACTTGCCGCTGCCGTATCTGCCGTTTCACCAGAAGCCGCCGAGGTGCTCGCCTCGCCGAACAACACGCTTGCCGTCTGTTACCTGCGCGCCATGACGCGGCTACATTCCGCAATGACCGCCGCACCCATCCTGCGAAAAAATGACCATCGCGCCACAGCGGCATCCGGTGCACTGTCCTCTGCTGCCGCCATCCGTTCCGCCGTATTGCGCGGCGATTGGCACACTGCACAGTCCGCCATGCCGGAACGCGCCGCCGATTTGCTGATGAATCAAGCCGCCGCGCAGCATCTGCACCGTCCTGAAGCACTCGATTTGGTGCTGCTTTCCCACCTGCGCACGATGTCCGATGATGATTACGCACGTCTACCCGATCTCAGCGAGGGCATCGAGAACCGCCTGCACCGTGCCGCCAACACTGCCGTCACCCGCGAATCGCTGCTGGAAGAAGCCAAGACGCGCCGCTACCCCTACGCGCGGCTGTCCCGATTGGCAACATGTGCACTGCTGGGCATCACAGCGGATTCGCTATCGTCCGATGCATTGCCGCCTGTTGCCATTTTGCTCGGTTACCGCAAGGATTGCGCCGGTCTGCTGTCGCAGCTCGCCCGTGGGCGGATTCCGCTGTGCAGCCCATCTTCCTGCAGCCGGCAAGATGCATGGTTTCAGGTTGAAGAACGCGCATGGCAGCTCTGGGCGCTCGGTGCCGGTCTGCCCGGCGACCTGCTGCTGCGTTACCGTGTAATTTCAATATAAAGGAGTAGATCCACCATGAATGAGGAGCTGACCCTGTTTGCCACTGCCGCGTTTGGGTTGGAAGGCATTGTCGGTGCGGAGCTGAAGCGCCTGAAGATGAAGGATGTCCGTGCAGAGCTTGGCGGTGCCCGTTTCCGCGGCACGCTGACCGATGCATTTCTGTGCAATTTGCGCCTGCGCAGCGCTGACCGCGTGCTGATTGTCCTTGCCGAAGGCGAATGCACGACGTTCGAGGCGCTTTTTCAGCTTGTCAAAGGCATCGCGTGGGAGCGTTTTATGCCGACCGATGCAAAAATCAACGTGTCCGGCAAGTGCGTCCGGAGTCAGCTGATGAGCATCCGCGACTGCCAGGCCATCACGAAAAAAGCCATCATCGAACGGCTGAAGGCTGCTACCGGACGCGCTGTTTTCCCTGAAACCGGCGCAATTTACCCGATTGACACCGCCATCCACACCAACCATGTCCGCATCACGCTTGACACTTCCGGCGAAGCACTGAACCGCCGCGGCTACCGCACATGGAACGGTGAAGCGCCCATGCGTGAAACGCTTGCCGCCTCTCTGGTGGAGCTTTCACCGTGGCGGCCGGGCATGCGCCTGTATGACCCCTGCTGCGGCACCGGCACGCTGCTGATTGAAGCTGCATTCCGTCAGGAGCACCGTGCGCCTGGGCTGACGCGCCATTTCGCCATGGAGCATTTTTCCGTGTTTCCGGCGGAAGAATGCCGCGCCATCCGCGAAACATGCGTCAGCGACGTGCTGCCCGACCACGTCTTCGGCATTGCCGGCTCGGACAAGGATCCTGCTGCTATCGAACTAGCCCAGCGTCATGTCCGCCAGGCCGGTCTGGAAGGCAAAATCGAACTCACCTGCCAGCCGCTGGAGAAACTCAAGCTTGACGGTGAGCCCGGCGTTTTCCTCTGCAATCCGCCCTATGGCGAACGGCTCGAGGACCGCAAGAGCTGCGAAGGAATCTACCGCGAGATGGGTCGCATGATGCGCCGCCACCCCGGCTGGAGCTTGTGCGCCATCACCTCAGACCCGACGTTCGAGCGTTCCTTCGGGCACCGCGCAGATAAGAAGCGCCGCCTCTACAACGGCCGCCTCGAGTGCGAATTCATGACATTCCTGCCGCGCTGATTCATTAATCAACCGCATAAGAAACAGCCTGCATCCCCTTTTCAGAGGATACAGGCTGCTTTTTATTGGTGCTTTTCAGCCGGATTAGGGCTTGATGATGGCATCATACGTGCCTTCGGGCATGCTGTCGAGCGTGCTCTGGCTGGCGGCGGTGCTCATGCAGCCGTTGTCCAGCAGCGCCTGATACATGTCGGCAAAGGTGGAGATGTCTTCAACCGTCATCTGCTTGAGCTCATGCATCCACTGCAGGCGGATGAACGGATCGTCGCCATTAATAACGTCAGAAATGACGGAAACAGCGCCGGTCAGCTCGCCGGAAGAGAGCGCATAGTAGCTGTAGCAGGACAGGATGTAACCGTCCAGCGTGTCCTGATCCAGCATCATCTGGAGCTGCGTCAGGAGCTGCGGAATCGCGGCATAGACTTCGAAAGTCTCCGTCACGTTCGGGTCACGGTAGGAGATGATGTACATGCCGGAATCGTCCGCACCGTGGAAGACGCCGTACGCACCGTACTGGTCACGCAGGAGCGGATAGAGCAGGCCGTCGGAAACCAGCGCGCAAATCGCGTCCAGCTTGCCGTTGTAGCCTTCCATGTTCATTTCCTTGTACGTGGCGTACACAAGGTTATAATTGACGGAGCTGTTGATGACAATGCCTTCAGACTTCGCCGGAACCGGGATGTCGTAATCTTCATAGACGATGTCCGTCTTGGGCAGCTTGGCAACAAACGCATCGGATGCCGTGCGGTGTGTCTCGATGGTATCCGCATTGCCGGCAACGCCGTAGATGGAGTTCGTGCTGTTGCACAGAAGCGTCTGGATATGGTTCAGCTTTTCAGCGAACGCTGCAGGATCGCTCTCGAGCAGCGCCTCTGCCTCGTCGAGGAAGTGATAGTAATCGATGCCCGTGATGTAGTTGTAAAGGTTATACGCCGGATCGCCCTGGGACATAGCACGATAGAGCTGCACCGCGTAGATGCTCGAATCATAGCTATCCTTGATCGACTGCTTCATGGAAGCAATCAACGAGGACATCAGTGCCGTATCCGTGTAATCATTCTCGAAGAGGACTTCGTAGAGCAGATCATAGCTATTCGCCATGTCTTCATCCAGCGCCGTCCAGCTTGCACGCAGATACAGGTTGTAGCCCAGCTCATTGTCTGCGTTCAGCACAGCCGCCTTGACGGTCGCACCGTAGAGATAGCGGCTCTCAAGGGAAGAAAGCGTCGCCCAGTCATGCTCCGTCGTATTCACGGAACCAACGAGGTTGGCATACAGGTTGAACCAGAACAGATCCTCCTGCGGAACGGCAGAAGCATCCAGCAACATGTACGTCTTGCCGATGCCGTCAACATCCGCAACAACATCGATATGGCGGATGCCGTTGGAGTCGGTCAGATCGCGGTAGTCATAGATGCGGACTTCTTCAGGCAGGCTGTCAACGGTCACGGCCTGCAGCTGCGCAACATACTCGGACGCATCATCCGTATTGCCGGCTGCAAGTGCGGCTGTCTGTTCGACGATGGCGTTGATCTCGTCCTCGGTCATGGCAGCTTTCTTCTCCGCCAGTTCTTCAGCCAGCTCAGCTTCTTCCTGCTCCTTCAGACCGGGCGCGGGCACAGTCGTCACGGTGATGACGCGTGCATTGTCCTTCGTCAGGTACTTTGCGATCACCTCGTTGTACTTGCCTTCCTCCTGGAACTTGGCGAAGTTGTCGAAGTTGTCGATGAAGTGCGCATAGCTGTTCACGTCATCGGTGCAAACCCAGTAATAAGCGATGTTGGAGGACATATTGACGCCGTTGGAGGAATTCTCGCTCATCAGCGCAGTTTCCATCTTCAGGGACGCCGCGATGCTGTCCAGCACATCCTGAGAAACGCCGTTCTCGGCGAACTCAAGGATAGAGTCATAGATCACACTCTTGAGCGTTTCAACATCGCTCTCATTCATGCCGGACGCGTTGAAGGTCACAGCATATTCCGGCGCGTTGCCGATGGTGTAGGCGCTGATGCTGACGTTCGGGAGCTTTTCGATCATGTTGTTGATCAACGGCGAAGAGCTGTCAGTCAGCAGGCTCGTCAGCAGATCAAGCACGTCCTTTTCTTCATCCGTCGCGTTCTCGCAGATGAAGGTGACATACGTTTCGGCAGCGTTCTCGGTCTCGGTGCCCTCATAGACAGGGTACTGGCAGACAACGTCGGTCGGCTCGGTCACGGGGGTGTAGTTTGCTGCGGTCAGATCGAATTCCTTTGCATCATACTCAGAGAACACGGTATCCAGCAGAGACAGGAAGGAAGCCGGATCCTCGATGTCGCCGTAGATGATGGTCAGGCTGTTAGACGGATGATAATAGGTCTCGTGATATTCCTTGACTTCTTCCCACGTCATGCTCGGGATTTCGCTGGGTTCGCCGCCCTGGTTGTAGCCGATATGGCTGCCCGGGAAGGCTGCCTTCATGGCATTGCGGTAGGCGGAGGAGGACAGCGATGCAGCACCCTGCATCTCGGAATAGACCGTACCGGCGATGGTCAGGTCATCATCCGCGCTGTCGAGGGAATAGCGCCATGCTTCGCTCTCGAAGATGGACTCATCGGTCATCAGCATGGGATTGAAGCAACTGTCCAGATAGAAGTCAGCATACTTGAGCAGCTGCGCTTCGGACAGGGACGCGACCGGATAGCTCGTCATCATCTCATAGGTCGCGGCGTTCATGTACGTGTTGTACGTCTGATAGGAAAGGTTAAAGAACAGGCTCGTGGACGGATACTTTTCAGAGCCGTTCAGCGTGGAATGCTCAAAGACATGCGGAATGCCCTTGTCATTGTCCAGCGGCGTCTTGAACGTAATGTCGAAAGAGCGGTTGGTGTCCTCATTGAGCAGGAACAGCACCTTCGCGCCCGTCTTCTGATGCTCAAGCAGCACGGTATCGGCATTGATCATGGCGAATTCGCCCGTCTCCGTCACCTCAAAGCCGTTGATGACATCGCCGACTGCCATGCTGGTTGCCTCGATTGCTTCAGCCACCGGCGATTCGGTCGCTTCAACTGCGGGTTCAGCCACAGCAATCTGCGCAAGACCCAGCAGCATCGCCACGCAGAGCATGAGCGACATCGCCGAGCGGAAAATACGCATTTTCACGAATGTTTCCTCCTTAATTAATCCCTACCCCCAGAAAAAAAGGAGCAGTATCATCTGTAATGATACCACTCCAAACGGATATTGGCAAGTAAAATTCTTGAAAACTGCGAAAAAAAGCGCTTGAAAACGTTTGAAATGTCATTCCGTCAGATCAGTCGGCGTTGCGGGCACTTCGCTGAGCATGTCCTCGATGAAGTGTGCAAAGAACGTGCGGACATTCTCATCATTGCCGGTGTTGAGGCACACGCATGCATAGTATGAATCTGCATTCGGGTAGACAAACGTGTCCAGATACGGCAAATCAGCGCACGGGATGCCATAGAGATGCTTTGCGTCCGTGTCGTTGTCGGTTCGCCAACCACGGCTCAAACTGATGCCCTTCTCCTCCAGCATGCTGACAAGCTCCGGCATTTCCTCCTCCAGCGCCACAAACACGCCCTGCTGGGCATATGACTGGAATGATTCCTTCGGCAAGATGTAGATATCACACTCCTGCGCCGCCATGCGGACAGTCAGCACAGCATTGCCGTAGGTCTCGTCAGGCGTGATGTACATAGCGGATACTTCCTCCATATCCGGCAGAAGCACCTGGCGAACCTCCTCCAGATAGGTATCGATCGCGGTCTGGTCGCCCGTTCCGTAGATGCCGACAACGACCTTCTCGCTCTCCGCCGTCTGCGGGCGTGTCGTTGTGAACATCAAGCCCAATCCGAAAACAGCTACCACGGCAAGCAGCGCATATTTCCACCATGAATAAGTAAAATGGTTCTTCAGACGTTCACGCGTCAGGGGCGTCTTCACAGCTTTTTTCCTTCCTTTCGACAAAGGATACACATTCGCGCATGCGAGATGATATCACGCACATATGAAGCCAACATGAAGAAGCCTCACTGTTTTTGAATAACAAAGCATTCCGGTGCCCCTGCACCTGCATTCAAGAAGCGGTGATGCAGGACATTGAACTCCTGCGGACGCAGAGCGGACAGGTACGATATCAGTGCCGTGCGTTCCTCGCTGCCTGCCTCATGACCCGGATAGGCACAGATGGTACACACACCGCCCTTTTCAAGCAGCGAAAGTGCCGCCGTAACCGCCGTGCGTGTCGTCTCCCAATGCGTTGTCACGTTTTTGTCGCCGCCGGGCAGCCAGCCGAGGTTGAATGCCACTGCGCGGACAGGCACCTTCACGCGTTCCGCCATATGCTCGTGCCCTTCCGTATACAGTTCACACCGTCCAAGCATACCGGCTTCTGCGAGGCGCGTGCGCGTACTCGCAACAGCATCCGGCTGAATATCGAAGCCGATGACGTGCCCTGTTTCACCGACAAGTTTGCAGAGCATCAGCGTATCGTGCCCGTTACCGAGCGTCGCGTCAACAACCGTGTCGCCTTCACAGATGACGCGGCTGAGCACATCCGCCGCAATCCATCGGGCGCTCCGAAGCTCATAGCTCATGGCTCACAGCTCCTTCAGCCGTTTGACTTCAACGTCTGTCAGGCGGCGCCACTGTCCGCGCGGCAGGTCATGCAGCTTGATGCCTGCAAAGCCGACACGCTTGAGGGCAACCACATCGTGTCCGACCGCCGTGAACATGCGGCGAACCTGCCGGTTGCGCCCTTCATGGATGGTAACAAGCAGCACGGAGTCAAATGTCTCATAACGGACAAGATGGACATCCGCAGGCGACGTCAGGCGGCCATCATCCAGCCGTACGCCGGCACGCAGTCGGCGAATCGTATCTTCGCTGACGTGATTGGACACCTTGACGAGGTACTCCTTATCCACCTCATGGCTGGGATGCAGAAGGTTATTCATCAAGTCGCCGTCATTTGTCAGCAGGAGCAGGCCCTCGCTGTCGTAGTCGAGCCGTCCGATTGGATACAGCCGCACCGGATAGTCTCGGAACTTGTCCATGACAGTCGCACGCCCTTCGGGGTCAGACACGGTCGTCACCTCACCGATGGGTTTGTTGTACGCCAGATAGTGCTTTTCCTCCTGAATCCGGCAGACAGCGCCGTCCACCGTCACGACATCCAGCGTCTCATCGACCTGAATGCCCATTTCGGTCATCACGCGGCCGTTCACCGCAACATGTCCCTCTGCAATCAGCTTTTCGGAATTGCGCCTTGACGCAACGCCGGAAAGAGCAAGATATTTCTGTAAGCGCATCATTGCTTTGTTGATTCCTCTTTCTATTAATGCCAGTGGACGACGATGCCGTCCGGTCTGCGCTGAAGCAGTTTCTTTTTCGGATTGACGAGCACGGCGCGGTTAACCAGCGACATCATGTCCGCATCAGACGGCGAATCCCCGTAGGCGGCGGAACATTTCATGTCCAGCACAAAGCCGCTTGCCTTCAGATACTTTTCAATCCGGCGCACCTTCTCCGCACCCTTGCAGTTCACGCCAACCCTGCCGGTATACTTTCCGTTGCCATCCGTTTCGCAGCAGGTTGCCAGCACCGCATCGACCGGAATAAACTCCGGCAGCACATGCATGTACACATCCGGCGATGCACTGACAATGACAATCTTCATGCCCTGCGAGCGCAGCGCCCACAGCTCGTTTCGCGCATCCTCATAAATGTGTGACAGATACTCCTCGCGGAAAAAAGCACGCGACAAATCGGACATTTCATCGACCGTCTTTCCTTTGAGGAACGACAGCGTCCATGACTTTGCACGAGAGATTTTCGACGGGCGCAGCTTCCAGTAGATGAAAGCCACTGCCGCCTTGAGCATCTGGCTTTTCGGTGCAGCACCTTTTTTGATGCAGTATTTCAGGAAAGGCAGAATGGAGTCACCGCTCGCAATCGTGTCGTCAAAATCAAACAGTGCCACTCCCTGCGTCATATCGGACAATCCTCATCGAGCACCTTATGCGTGTAGCTCCGCTGGCCGGACTTCATTTCTGCCATCAGCTGACCATCGCCAAGCAGCTTATATTTGTAAGTCGTCAGTCCATCCAGCCCCATCGGACCGCGTGCATGAAGCTTACCTGTCGCGATGCCGACCTCCGCGCCGAAACCGTACACGAAGCCGTCCGCAAAGCGCGTCGATACGTTGTGATACACGCCGGCGGAATCCACCAGCGCCATGAAACGCCCCGCGGCATGGTCATCATTCGTCACAATACAGTCCGTATGATGGCTGCCATAGCGGTTGATGTGGTCAATGGCTTCCTCCAGCGAATCGACCACGCGGATCGACAGCTTGTAGTCCAAATATTCCGTGCGCCAGTCCGCCTCGGTTGCAGGCTCGACCGGGATGATGGCACGAACCGCATCATCGCCCAGCAGCCGCACTTGCTTCTCCTGCATGGCAGGCAGCAGCTTCGGCAGATACGCCGCTGCGATGTCCCGATGAACGAGCAGCGTCTCGCATGCGTTGCAGACTGCGACATTCTGTGCCTTGCTGTCGACAGCTATATTCACCGCCATGTCCAAATCAGCATCACGGTCGACATACACATGGCAAATGCCATCCGAATGACCCAGCACCGGAATGCGGCTGTTATCCATAATATAGCGCACAAATTCCTTGCTGCCGCGCGGGATAATCAGATCAATCAGCGTATCCTCCTTGAGCATTGCCGCAACATCCTCGCGGGAATGCAGCAGTTGCGCGAAGTCAGCCGGGAGACCCGCCTCCGCTGCCGCATCCCGAAGCGCATCGCACAGCGCGGCGTTCGTTTCCGCCGCCTCGCGTCCCCCCTTGAGCAGCACAGCATTACCGCTCTTGAGTGCAAGCGATGCAATCTGCACCAGCGCATCCGGACGACTCTCGAAAATCACACCGATCACGCCGATGGGGCACGTCACGCGGTACATTTTCAGTCCCCGTGTAATTTCGTGGCACATGGTCGTTTTGCCAATCGGATCAGGCAATTCTGCAAGCGCACGAAGACCCGCGACAACGGCAGCCAGCTTCTCCTCGCGGAACTTCAGCCGTCCGAGCAGCGGCGCAGCCAAATGATCCTTCTCCGCCTGAACGATATCGCGCTCATTTGCCTCAAACAGCTCATTTTTGCGGCTTTCAAGTGCCTCTGCCATCTTGAGCAGCGCTCGATTTCTATCCTCCAGCGACGATGCAGCCAGTGTCCATGCGGCATTCCGGCTGTGCGCCGCCATATCGTGAAGATCACGCATTTCAATCAATCCTCTCCTATAACATACCAATTATATTATATCATGGAAGCTTTCCTCTTGCAATAACCAAACAGATGTGTTATAATAATTCGAGCGACAAAGAGGTGAAAGACGCGGAACGCATAGGAGGCGATGAATGTGCCGCATCAGAAGGGAATCAAATCCGTGGCGCAAAATCGCAAGGCCTGGCACGATTATTTCGTGGAGGAAAAATACGAATGCGGTCTGGCACTCTTCGGCACCGAGGTCAAGAGCATCCGGCAAGGTCGCGTAAATCTGAAGGAGTCCTGGGCACAGATCCGCAACGGTGAAATCTGGGTCGAGGGCATGCACATCAGCCCATATGACCAGGGGAATATCTTCAACAAGGATCCGATGCGTCCCAAGAAGCTGCTGATGCACAAGAACGAAATCCGCAAGCTGGATGGTCTTGTTGCCCGTCAGGGATACACGCTCGTTCCGCTGGAGATTTACCTCAAGGACGGTCGGATGAAGCTGCAGCTTGGTCTTTGCCGCGGCAAGGCGGAGCATGACAAACGCGACACCATTGCTAAGCGCGATGCCGACCGCGATATCCGCCGTGCGCTCCGTGAACACAATAAGTAACTTTATACTGATCTAACTGGAAGCGCTGTTTGTCAGGCAATACGGGGATGATCCGGTTTCGACGGGGGTTGTCGAGGGCGGAATAAGCGAGCCGTGGACCCTGGCCACGTTAAAACGGGGAAATTAAAGTAACTGACAATAATCAGTACGCTTTCGCTGCCTAATTAGGCGGCGACGCTGGCCCGGTCTGCCCGCTTGACCGGTTCCCGGCGCCATTCAAGCGGGGAACGAGCGCATGTAAGCTTTGCCATGCGTCCGTAACATGAAGCTACTGACCGGAGAAGCCTGACTGCGGGCGGCTTCGCGAGGGAATGTTAAATCACAGCCTGCGCTCGGAGAAAGTTCTGCAAGCGAGCCTTCGGACAGGGGTTCGACTCCCCTCATCTCCATCCCAAGCCAGACATCGATGATGATCCTGTGTGAATCGTCATCGGTGTCCGTTTTTTTTGCTAATCAAAAAAGGCGTTGCTGCAAATGCGGCAGCAGTGCCTTTCTGTTTTATTTTCTGACCGGCGGATATTTTCTCTCAAACATCTCCAGAATCGTCATCAGACGGTCATCAAGATACTGTACCGCGCGGCTGCGCAGGTCATCCGGAATGCCGTAATACGCTTCCGCCACGCCGCCGCAGATTGCAGCCAACGTATCGCTGTCGCCGCCGATGGAGATCGCATTGCGGATGGCATCTTCAAAGCTGTCGGATTCAAAGAACGACATCAGCGCCTGCGGAACCGTGTCCTGGCAAATCTCGTTGAATCGGTAGGTCGGGCGAATCTCATCGAGCGTAAAGTTCATCGGATAATACTGCTGGTCAATGACTTCGCGGATTTCTTCCTTTGTGCTGCCCGTCCGCGCCATGTAGAGAGCAACCGTGGTTGCTTCAGCCCCCTTGATGCCTTCCGGATGATTGTGCGTCACTGCCGTAATCTTGTGCGACAGTATCTTCGCCTGCTCAAGATTTTCCGCCGCAAATCCTGCCGGAGAAACGCGCATCGCCGAGCCATTGCCGAAGCTCATGTAAGGCTGCGGGTCATCCGAAAACATCCAGCTTTGGAAACGTCCGCCGTAGCCGCAACCCGGATAATGCCGTCCGACCGACTGCATGCACTGCACTGCCTTTTCGGACAAGTCGCTGAAGTCTTCCTCACTGACGAGAATCGCCTGCGCAAGTGCAAGCGTCATGATGCTATCGTCTGTCGGTTCACAGTCGCTGGTCAGGAATTCAAACTCCTTCGTTTTGATATTGTGCCACTCAAAGCGCGAGCCAACGATATCCCCAATGATTGCACCGAGCATGTGATTTCCCCTTTCGTATTGTATTATTCACCCATCATGCGATGGAGCAAATCCTGATATGCCTGCTCAACATTGTCCATATCGCGGCGAAAGCGATCCATTCCCATCGGCTCATGCGTCTTGGCATCCCAAAACCTCGCAGAATCCGGGCTGATTTCGTCCGCGACAAGCAGTTTGCCATGGAATCTGCCGAATTCCAGCTTGAAATCCACCAACTCGACTCCAATTTCCGCCGTCACTTCAGACAGGATATCATTGATTTTCAGCGCTGTCTCCGTCATGAAGCGCACTTCCTCCGGTGTCGCGATATGCAGTGCAGCGATATGCGTGCTGTTAATCAGCGGATATTCCATTTCGCTGCGCTTGTACTCATACTCAACAACGGTCGTATCGAGCTTCGTGCCGACCGGCAGCCCGATCCGCTTTGCCAAAGAGCTGGCAACACGGTTGCGCACCTTCACCGCAAGCGGCAGAATTTCGCAGCGGTACACAAGGCTCTGCCGCGCATCCAGCCGGCGGATGTAATGCGTATGAATGCCATTCGCTTCAAGCTTCTTAAAGAACTGCTCGCTGATGATGTTGTTGACCTCGCCCTTGCCGAGTATGCGCCCGCGTTTGAGCCCGTGGTACGCCATCGCCTCGTCCTTGAAATACACAATGGCTTCATCAGGATTCTCTGCGGCATAAACCCGTTTTCCTTTTCCTTCGATTAAGAGCTCTCCCAATTCCATCGTATACCTCTCCCCTGCCATTTAATCAAACACATTCCATTTTACCATGCAAAGCACCGGTTCGCAAGCGAATTTTAGCAATGCTTTCAAAAAGAATCCGTTCAGCACAAATCCTTGCAATAGGAGACCATCAGCAGCCCCTCGTTGAAGGAGAGTGTAACCTCATCTGCAGCGAATTCGTTGCTGCATCCGAGCGGATAGCGATACGACAGCGTGTAATCCGCCAGTTCCCACTTCGCACCCTTGAGCGTTACGCCCTTCACCTCCGGCGAATACGCCAGCAGCGACAGTTTCCGTCTGCCCATGCTTGGCAGCGTGTAGGTGCCCGGTGCAAGGACAGTCAGCCGATTCTGCTGATTGACCAGCCATGCCTGTTCGCCGCGCAGGGCGCAATCCGCCGCGCATTGTAGGCTTGCAAGCGTGTGGTCGAAACGTCCGCCGATGCTGCCAGCAAGGATGAACTCACGATAACCGCGCTTGCGCCCTTCGCGGATGCAAACGACAAGGTCTGTATCGTCCTTCTCAACAGGGAGCCGGATGGTCGGGATATCTGCCGACATTCCCTGCGGCATCGAGTCAAAATCACCCACAAGAAGAGCCGGATGCAGGTCGCACCGTCGTGCCGCCGCCAGTCCGCCGTCCGCGCAGATGAGGAAATCGTCCTCTTTCGGGGTAATCCAGTCGAGATCAGCACCGTCGTAAAGCGGCGTCAGGATGATACAGCGCATTGCGTTCCTCCGTGTCAATCAAAAACAAAATAGAAGAAAGCAGGAGACAAGCTTTCCACTTGCCTCCTGCTCAGGGGCGAAATTATCGGATTACTCCTGCACGGGTGCGTCCTCGGCAGGCGCTTCTTCCGCAGGCGCAGCCTCTGCCATTTCCTCATCGTCGAAGGAGAATTCCTCCTCCGCCGCCTGACGGATGGACAGGGAGATGCGCTTCTTCTCGGTATCAACGCTGAGCACCTTCACGCGGACAGTCTGACCTTCCTGCACGGCGTCAGTGACCTTCGCGATGCGGTTCGTCGCGCACTGGGAGATGTGCACCAGACCGTCCAGACCGGGCTGCAGCTCGACAAACGCGCCGAAGTCAGCGATGCGGACAACCTTGCCCTCGACGATGCAGCCTTCCGGATAGCGCTCGGCAGCATTGTCCCACGGACGGGGCTGGAGCTGCTTATAGCCAAGCTGAATGCGCTCGCGGTCGCGGTCAAGGGACAGAATCTTAACATCAACTTCCTGATTGGGCTTGACCACCTCAGACGGATGGTTGATGCGACCCCAAGACAGATCCGTGATGTGGATCAGACCATCAACGCCGCCGACATCGACGAATGCGCCAAAGTTGGTCAGGCGACGGACGATGCCGTGGATGATGGCGCCCTCTTCGAGGTTCTCCCAAGCAGCCTTCTTGCGGGCAGCGGTCTGCTCAGCAATAACAGCCTTGCGGGAAGCGACGATGCGCTTCTTCTGCTTGTCGACTTCGATGATCTTCAGATCCATTTCCTTGCCGACAAATTCCTCGATCTTGTCGATGTAATGCTGTGCGAGCTGAGAAGCGGGCACGAAAGCACGAACCCCTTCCACGTCCGCCAGCAGGCCGCCCTTGACAGCTTCCTTGCCGACGCCCTTGACGTACTCACCAGCCTCATACTTGGCGATGAGTGCTTCCCATGCCTTGCGGTTGACGATGTTGCGCTGGGACAGGACGACATTGCCTTCGCCATCGTTCACTTTGACGATTTCGGCTTCGATTTCGTCGCCTTCCTTGACGTCCTGCTGGGTCAGATCGGTGCGCTTGATGATGCCATCAGCCTTGTAGCCAATGTTCACAAACACTTCGTCGTCAGTCACCTGCACAACCTTGCCGGTAACCGTCTGGCCGGGCTTGATGCGCGTTACAGTCGCCGCAATGGCGTCCATGGTGAGTTCAGAGGACTGAGCCATGTTTTCGTTGTCGGTCATGTGAGTAAGAACCTCCTCTAATGAACCATCCGGCGTGGATGCACCGGCGGTTATTCCAATTTTATCGGAATGAATATTTGCAAAGGCAGGCGGGATCTCCGCCGCGCACTCTACCAAAATTGTTCTGGGGCAAAGCTTTCTGCATGCTTCCTCGAGCTTGTGCGTATTCGCGCTCGATCTGCCGCCGATGACGATCATGGCATCCGACACAGCGGCAAGCTTCTTTGCTTCCTGCTGCCGGACGGCAGTCGCATTGCAGATGGTGTTATGCTCGCGCAGATGATGCACCTTTCCGCGCAGAACAGCGACAATCGCGTCCCACCGATCAGGCGGAAACGTCGTCTGAACAGCCGCAGCAGCCGTTTCAAAATCCGGCAACGCCGCCGCTTCTTCAGGTGTCGCGATGACATACACCTGACCGCGTGCCCAGCCGCACGTACCCTTGACTTCAGGATGATCCCGTTCGCCGACCATAATCAGCGGACAGGTATCACTTGTCTCCTCCGCCACGACCCGATGAAGCTTATCCACGAACGGGCATGTCAAGTCGACAATGGTGCAGCCGGCGTCTGTCAGCTGCTTGATGACACCCGGCGCTACGCCGTGGCTGCGGATGAGCACCTGCCTGCCTGCCGCCTCCTCTGCGGAGGATACCGGAGGAATGCCGAGCTGCCGGAGCTTTTCAACAACCAGCGGGTTGTGAATCAGCTCTCCCAGCGTGCACGACGGAACACCGCTTTCAGCAACGTGCAACGCGCTTTCGACCGCTCTGCGCACGCCCATGCAGAATCCCGCATGTGCCGCAACTTCAATGGGCATGTCAGCTTGCATCCTTTCAAAATCATCAAGCATACTACCGACTTCTTTTATCATTCTACACGAATTTCTGTTTTCCTGCTTTTCACGAAATTTTTTTTTGAGAAATTCGGAAACTTCCGCTCAGAAGCATGCTTGACGGGTTGATTTACGCTTTCTGTTTCGCCATTTCGCGGTAAACTGCTGTAATCCGATCGAGTAACTCCTGACACGTCTCCTTGTTGACGCCGCGCTCGCGCAGATCATCCATCGGAATCGGGTCGCCGACCGTTACACGCATCCGCCGGAACAGCCGCGGCTTGCCGTCAATGTACATCGGAATCATCGGCACGCCGCTGCGCAATGCAATCAATGCCACACCGGACTCCATGTGTTCCATGACACCTTCCTTATGCCGCGTACCCTCGGGGAAAATGCTCAGCACGCCGCCAGCTTTCGTCACTTTCAGGCACGTGCGCATCGCCTCCATGTCGCTGTGATGCCGATCAACAGGAATCATGTGCAGGCGCAGAAGGATTCTGCCGATGACCGGAATATCCGCCAACTCGCGTTTTCCCAGAAAATTGATTTCGTACTTTCGGTTCAACACCGCCATGATAATCGGATCCGCCATCGATGTGTGGTTGCCGATGATCAGGTACGGTGCATCGAGGTTCAGCTTCTCCTTGCCGTCGCAAGTTAGAAAAAACAGCACATGCATGAAGAAGTTCAGCAGTGCGCGCGCAAACGTGTACAGTGCTGTACGCTTTCCCGGCAAAGCGATGTCATGCTGAACAGGCTTTTTCTTCGGCTGAATGGAGTTCTCCTCGCTCACGCCTGTTCGCCTCCATCTGTTTTTTTCGCAACAATGCGAAGGATTTCCGACACAACTTCATCGAACGACATGTTCGTCGTATCGACCGTCACTGCATCCTCCGCCGGTCGGAGCGGGTCAACCGCACGGTTCATGTCCTGCGCATCCCTCGCACGAAGCTCGCACAGGACTGTCTCATAATCTGCCGCCATGCCCTTCGCCGTCATTTCCAGATAGCGGCGGCGTGCACGTTCCTCTGCACTTGCCGTCAGGAAGATTTTCACCTTCGCATCCGGCAGCACACGGGTACAGATATCGCGTCCGTCCACCAGCATCGGCGTTTCCGCTGCGAGTCGCCGCTGAAGCGCCACCATTGCCGTGCGCACGCCCTGATATTTCGCCACAGTCGATGCCGCCATGCTGACCTCCGGCGTGCGAATCAACCCCGTCACGTCACGACCATCCACCAGCGTATGCTGACCGTCCTCGCCATGGCACACGGTGATCTGCAGCATGTCGCACAGCGCCGTCACCGCCTGCTCATCCGACACATCGATCTGCTTTTCCAGCGCCGTCAGCCCGACTGCACGGTACATCGCACCCGTGTCAAGGTGCAGGATATCCAGCCGCTTCGCCACGGCATCGGCAATGCTTGATTTTCCGGCTCCAACAGGACCGTCCATCGCAATATTCAGCATCTTCTATTTCTCCCTTCAAATTGCCCGATGACCCATGCCGACAACGACCTCATTGAGGTGCACCAGCCCGACGGTAAAGAACACCGCGACCGCGACATGCTCTCCCGTGCGTGCGATGCCGATTTTTCCGCCGACCGAAAAACCGATTGCCTTTTCGCTCACCTGAATGACAGCATCATGCGCTGCGCCGGCAACCGCGCCCTCCTCGTGATGCGTGTCGCTGATGACACCTTCACGTTTCGCCGCCACAACCGCACGTTCGATCATCTTCATCATATTCTCGACAAAGCTGCCGCCGAAGTCAGACGCGGCACCTGCAATTTTCTTCTCCGCCAGCTGCGCCTTCAGTGCAGTTTCCTCCTCGCGCGTTGTCGTCATGGCGAGCTGGATCGCAGCAGTCGCAGCTGCCCGGCTGCTGCCGGTCGCATCGATCATGTTCACGAAACATTCCTCTCTTTATTTTCTTTCCGGTTTATTATACATATTTTTTCGGTTTCTCGCAAGTGGGGACTTCGTCCCATTTTTTCGTTGACGCTCTTGCGATAAAAGTGCAACCATAGGGCACGTTTTCGCAGGTAACCAGTTCATGAAACCATTTTCATTTTTGACAAATGCTGACTGTTATTATTTGACCGCATTTATGCCCAAATTAGTCCAGTTTTCAGCATTGTGTGCCATAATTTTGCAAATTTGTCAAAAGAATTTCTGGGATAACTTGACAAGTTCAGAAAAAAGAAGTAAAATTCACATAGATTATGCAGGAATGTATAACTATTAGGGGAGTAATTCATTTCTGCATACAGAATCAACTGCTTAAAGGAGTGTTTTCTCTATGATGAAGTCTACCGGTGTGGTACGTCAGCTTGATACGCTCGGCCGGATCGTGCTTCCCATTGAACTGCGCCGTACCATGGACATCGGCGTGAAGGACATGCTCGAGATCTTCGTTGACGGTGACCAGATCATCCTCAAGAAGTATCATCCGAGCTGCATCTTCTGCTCTGATGCGCGCGATGTCATCCCGTATAAGGGCAAGCTCGTCTGCAAGAATTGCCTCGCCGAGCTCCGTGATTCCAAGGATTGACCGAAAAAGTCCAACCCGAAGGCAGCACCGCATTGCGCGTGTTGCCTTCATTGTATTCTTGCCGCCGGTTCCGCAGCGGCTGAAAGGAAGAATGCCACCTATGCTGAAAACGTATCAGGAAAATTTTACTGTCCGCTCCTATCAGACTGATTTGAACGCGCGCATGAAGCCGAGTGCGCTTCTTTCCGTCATGCAGGAGGCCGCAGGACAGCACTCCGAAAAGCTCGGCGTCGGCAGAAACGCGCTGCTCAGCAAGAATGCCGCGTGGGTGCTGACGCGCGTCGAGGTCGATATGGATCGCTATCCTGCGTTCGAGGAAACCTTCTCGGTCGAGACGTTTCCGATGCCGACGCGGCGTTGCTTCTTTCCGCGCTATTTTGTGTTCAAGAATGCAGCAGGCGGCGAAATCGGCAGGGCTGCAACGCTCTGGGTGCTGCTCGACCTCACGACGCGCCGCATGATTATGCCTGACCTCGTCAAGGGCTATCTGCCGGACAATTCCGACCTGATTGCACCGCTTGGACTGCCTGCGCCTGTCACAGAGGTTTCCGGCACGCTCGACACCGTCATCCGTGTCCCCTGCTATTCCGATATTGACTTTAACGGTCATGTCAACAACACGCGCTATCTCGACTGGTGCTGTGATGCGCTGGGAATTTCCGCCATGCGTAATGCCTGCATCTCGCACTTCGCCGTCAATTATGACACAGAGGTACTCCCTGAACAGCAGATTCGCACGGAGCTTCGCCGTTTAGGTGATGATTTTTCCTTCTGCGGCTTTGAGGGGGACACGCGTCACTTCGATATCGGCGGTGTGATTAAAAGTCTATAAGGAACCCTCTTACTCTTTGCTGGCGGATGCTTCCTGCGTCCCCAGCCATTTTTTTGCCTCCAACACAGCCGTTCTCATCGCTGTCGGGATGGTCAGCTCGTCCATCTCTGTCAAGTTGACATAACGATATCCTGCCGGAGCAATGGCATCCGCCGTTTCCAGCCGGTACAGCTTCATCTGCCATACCTGGTGCGTGAATACGTGCTTCGCCTCGCCGGCAGGATGAATGTTCACCGCTAAAATGCCGATGCTCCTGCTCAGCGAACGCCATGCTGACTTAGCCGCATGTCCCGGCACCATTGGGAACACCCATAGCCCCTTGAGCATTGCTTCCGTCCGCTGGCGCATCAGCAAACGGTCGCCGTTGCGAATCAGCAGCACATCATATTCGAGCACCTTCGGCGGATTCTTGCGCGGAAGAACCGGCAATTCATCCGCATCACCTTCGGCAAACGCGCTGCAGACACCGCTGAGCGGACATTTCTCGCATGACGGCGTCCCCGGCACACAAATCGTCGCACCGATATCCATTACTGCCTGATTGAAATCGCCCGGACGTTCTGCCGGAACGAGTGCATTTGCTGCATCCTCAAGCTGCCTGCGAACGGACGGAATCCCGACATTCTCACGAATCCCCAGCACACGGCTGATGACACGAATCGCGTTACCATCAACTGCCGCCGTCCGCTGCCCGAACGCGATGCTCGCGATGGCACCTGCCGTGTACGCGCCGACACCGCGCAACTGCCGGAGTTGCTCTGAGCTCTGCGGCAGTGTTCCGCTGAAGTCCGCCATGACCTGCTGTGCCGCCTGATGGAGATTGCGTGCACGGGAGTAATACCCCATTCCCTCCCAGCACTTGAGGACATCCGCTTCGTCCGCTGATGCAAGGGCTTCAATTGTCGGAAATTGCCTGATGAAGCGCGGATAATAATGCATAACGGTTTCCACGCGCGTCTGCTGGAGCATTGTTTCGCTGACCCACGTCTGATAAGGGGTGACGCTGCCTCGCCACGGCAGGGTACGAGCATTGGCATCATACCAATCGAGCAAAAGTTCGGCAATCGATTGACTCATAAGTCATCTCCTAACATGCGAAAAAACCAAGGGAGACTTCGTCTCTTTTTTCCTTGCATAGTCCAGAGGCATAAGCTTCAACGAATCATTTGCATCTGCATGAAGCAGCAACTGCGGAGCGACCGGCGTTTTTTTGCATCCGGATGGCTGCGGAATCCGCTAAAATTGTAGCATAATTTTCATCAGGCGTACAGGGTGAAGATGCACAGAAATTTTTTTGCAATTAGAACACATGTTCGCTTGCATATTGAGGCGTTTTGGTACATAATACTCACTGTTGATTAGCACTCGACTTTGATGAGTGCTAACAACTTGAGGAACGCACGTTAAGGAGGATTTATCTCATGACCGTTAAGCCTTTGGGTGACCGTGTTGTCATCAAGAATGTAGAAGCAGAGGAAACGACAAAGTCCGGTCTGATTCTGACCAGCGCCGCGAAGGAAAAGCCGCAGATGGCTGTTGTCATCGCAGTGGGTCCCGGCGGCAATGTCGACGGCAAGGAAATCACCATGCAGGTGACCGTCGGCCAGAAGGTTATCTACAGCAAGTATGCCGGCACGGAAGTCAAAATCGACGGCGAAGAGCTGATTATTGTCCGCCAGAGCGATATTCTGGCAATTGTCGAGTAATCAGCGCTGACAGGTTTTATTGAAAGGAAGGTTCTTATTTATGGCAAAGCAGATTCAGTATGGCGAACAGGCTCGCCGCAGCCTTGAGAAGGGTGTCAACGCACTGGCTGACACCGTGAAAATCACCCTTGGTCCGAAGGGTCGCAATGTTGTGCTGGACAAGAAGTTCGGCTCTCCCCTCATCACGAACGACGGTGTGACCATCGCCAAGGAAATCGAGCTGGAAGACCCCTTCGAGAACATGGGTGCTCAGCTTGTTAAGGAAGTTTCCACTAAGACGAACGATGTTGCCGGCGACGGCACCACGACCGCAACCCTGCTGGCTCAGGCCATCATCCGTGAAGGTCTGCGCAACCTGGCAGCCGGTGCGAACCCCATGGTGCTCAAGAAGGGCATTGCGGCAGCAACCGATGCAGCTGTTGAAGGTCTGCGCGAGCTGTCCCAGCCGATCAATGGCAAGCAGGCTATCGCGAACGTCGCTGCGAACTCCGCTGCTGACGAAACGATCGGCAAGCTGATTTCCGATGCAATGGAAACGGTCGGTGCCGACGGCGTTATCACCGTTGAAGAAAGCAAGACCATGACGACCGGCATGACCATCGTCGAAGGCATGCAGTTTGACCGCGGTTATGCTTCTGCTTACATGGTGACCGACACCGAGAAGATGGAAGCTGTGCTGGATGATCCGCTGATCCTGATTACTGATAAGAAGATCTCCGCCATTCAGGAGGTTCTGCCGCTGCTGGAGCAGGTCGTGCAGATGGGCAAGAAGCTGCTCATCATCGCCGAAGATGTCGAGGGCGAGGCGCTCTCTACGCTCGTCGTCAACAAGCTGCGCGGCACGTTCACCTGCGTTGCGGTCAAGGCACCGGGCTTCGGCGACCGCCGCAAGGAAATGCTGCAGGACATTGCCATCCTGACCGGCGGCACCGTCATCTCCTCCGAGACCGGCATGGAGCTGAAGGAAGCCACCGTTGACATGCTGGGCAAGGCACGTCAGGTTAAGGTCAACAAGGAGAACACCACCATCGTCGATGGTGCCGGCAGCAAGGAAGAAATCGCTGCGCGTGTCGGTCAGATCCGTGCACAGATTGCCGAGACGACCAGCGACTACGACCGTGAGAAGCTGCAGGAGCGTCTGGCGAAGCTCGCCGGCGGTGTGGCAGTCATCCAGGTCGGTGCCGCAACCGAGGTCGAGATGAAGGAACGCAAGCTGCGCATCGAGGATGCTTTGGCAGCAACCCGTGCGGCGGCTGAAGAGGGCATCGTCCCCGGCGGCGGCATTGCACTGCTGAGCGTGCAGAATAAGGTAGCTTCGCTGCTGTCCGAATACACTGGCGACGCAAAGACCGGTGTACAGATCATCCTGCGCGCGCTGGAAGAGCCGATCCGTCAGATCGCTGCAAACGCCGGCGTCGAAGGTTCCGTCATCGTCGAGAACATCAAGACCGCCAAGAAGGGCGCTGAAAAGGATGTTGTCGGCTACGGCTACGATGCGCTGAACGATGAATACTGCGACATGATCGAACGCGGCATCATCGACCCGACCAAGGTCACCCGTTCTGCCCTGCAGAATGCTGCGTCCGTTGCTGCGATGGTTCTGACGACTGAATCGCTCGTTGCGGACATTCCTGCGCCCGAACCCGCGGCTCCTGCCGGCGGTGCTGGCATGGGCGGCATGTATTAATCCGCAAAAAACTGTTTCATCCCTTCTGCGGCACCTCCACACCGGAGATGCCGCTTTTTTGTGCGATTCGGAATAGCAAACAGCCGTTCTTTCCATTCTTTTTTTCATTTTACCCACCGTTACCCACTATGCAAAAAGCAAAAAAGATGATATGATTATAACTGTTCTTCAAGAACTGGCTTCCCTTTTTCCGCATTGTCACGATTTGTTTTGATTTTATTCAGGCAATCGTCATATTTCTATGCTATAATATGGGCGGTAAAATGTAAGCGCTTCACTATTATGAATGTGATGCTGAAGAATAACGGGCGGCAGCGGCTGATCATGCATGGGTTTCGGATGGTCAGCACGGGCGAGGAGGCTTACGAAGGCTGCTGCTAAGGAAAGGTGAATGCAAATGGAATCGATTAACAGCAACAACACACTGCATCTTAGCGGTGTTCTGGCGGAAGACCCGGTATTCAGTCATGAGGTGTTCGGCGAGAAGTTCTACACAACGAAAATTGTCGTTCCTCGTCTGTCCGGCACGGAGGACTTGCTCCCGATTACCGTTTCCGAACGGCTGATTGAGGGAGACCCGCTCGTTACCGGCAGCACCATCGCGCTGGAAGGGCAGCTTCGTAGCTACAACAAGATGGTCGATGGCACAGGGCATCTGCTTCTGACAGCATTCGCGCAGCGGCTGATTCCGCCGGAATCCGTTGAAAATCCCAATCAGGTGCTGCTGATCGGCTCGCTGTGCAAGCAGCCGTCCTACCGTACTACGCCTTTCGGCAGAGAAATTGCCGACTTGATGCTCGCCGTCAACCGTTCCTACGGCAAGAGCGACTATATCCCCTGCATCACGTGGGGACGTGCCGCACGCTTTGCCGGTCGCCTCAATGTCGGCGAAAAGGTCACGCTGCTCGGACGTTTCCAGTCTCGTCCCTACCAGAAGCAGCTGCCGGATGGAACAAGCATCACCAAGACGGCATATGAAGTGTCTGTTTCGCGCATTTCGCTGACGGATGCTCAGCCGGTTCAGCCGCCGCAGCCCGTGCAGTTTGTCTATCATCCCGAGGAGACGCAGGTGTCGCAGCCTGTGCAGGTCAATCCTTTCGGGCGCAATGACGAGGAATAATCAGGCACATAAAAAAGGAAGCTCCCCTTTTTCCGGAGAGCTTCCTTTTAAATTGGCGTTATAATCGCAGATAGCAACAGATTACAGCTTCTGACCGCAGTTTGCGCAGAACCGAGCGCCGGGCTGGATCTTCTGACCGCAAGACGGACACACATCCGATACTTCCTGCTTCTGACCGCAATTCGGGCAGAATTTCGCCCCTGCCGTCAGCTGCTGACCGCAATTGGCACAGAAGCCGCCCTTGGCAGACCCATTCTGCGCAGAAGCAGAGGAAACGGGCGAAGTAGAAGAAACAGACGAAGTGGAAGAAACAGGCGAAGCCTGCGAAGCAGAAGAAACAGGCGAAGCCTGCGAAGCAGAAGAAACAGGCGAAGCCTGCTGGAAGGCTTGGGAGAACATCTGCCCCATCGCAATGCCTGCACCCATGCCGACGCCCGCACCGGCCATGCTGCCGGAGTTGTTCGCCGCTTCACGCATCGCCTCGGCTGCCTGATACTGCGTGTACTTGTTCATGTCACCCAGCACACCCATCGAGGTGCGCTTGTCCATGGACTTTTCAACTTCTTCCGGCAGGGAGATGTTCTCAATCACAAAGGACGTCAGCGTCAGACCGAGTTTCTCGATACGCGGATTGATCGTCTTAAGCGCGTACTCGCCGATTTCATCGTAGTTTGCCGCGAGATCGAGCGCCGGCAACTTGCTTTCCGCAATCGCATCAGACAGGCCGGACACGAGTGTCCGCTTGAGCTGTCCTGCACAGTCCTCGACCGTGTACTCGCTACTTGTGCCGAAGACCTCGCGCAGCATTACCGCCGGATCCGCCACGCGGAAGGAATACACGCCGAACGCACGCAGACGGATCATGCCGAAATCCGCATCGCGCATCATAACAGGGTTCGTCGTTCCCCACTTGCAGTCCAGGAACTGCTTGGTGTTAATGAAATACACATCAGACTTGAATGGGCTGTTGAAGCCGAATTTCCACGACTGCAGTGCAGTCATCATCGGCATGTTCGCCGTTGAAAGCTCGTAACGGCCGGGCTCAAACACGTCCGCCAGCTTGCCCTCATTAACGAAAATCGCAACCTGGCTCTCGCGGACAGTCAGCTGCGCACCCATCATGATTTCCTTGCCGTTCATGTCGTACTTATGAACGATCGTGTTGCTGGAGTTGTCCGTCCACTCGATCACGTCAATCAGCTGACCGCGGACGATGCTGCCAATGCTGTCAAAAATGCCCATGCTGTTCCTCCTTTGTTTGTGATCTCAGTGCCGATCCGCCAGAGCCGCCAGATTCGGCAGCACACGGACGGAGGTAATCTGAAGGTTGATGCCCATGTATTCGTCCACATGCTCGATGCTGTCGTGCACGTGCTGCGCGATAATGCCGGTGATGGATTCATCCTCATTCGGGCCATCATGGAAGAGCATCGGGCAGCCGAGCAGTACAATCCGGTCACCCGGCAGCACGCATGCCAGAATACGCAGCCCATGCACCTCTACGCCGAAAATGTTCCTCAATGCCACTTCGAGGCGCTCCGTGCCGTACTGCCAGCGTCCGCGCAGGAAGTCATTGTCCTCAGGGATTTCCAGCTCCGCGACAACGCAGGGCTTTGCCGGATCCATCTTGCTGCGGACGAGACGAAGCTGACGGAGCACATCCTCCTTGGAGCCGGTCTTGCCGTCCATCAGTGCGCGGAAAAATTCGTGGCGGCACTCCTTGAGCAGATCCTCGGTCGTGAAGGCATCATTGCTGACATCGGCGTAAATCCGCCCGAGCAGCCGCCTCAGTTCCACCACGTAGCCCTCAACAATACCGGGTTTCGTGCTCACTGCCATAATCGGCAGCATCGGGTACTGCGCCAGCAACGCTTCCACCAGCTGATCATCCTGCTCCTTCGGCAGCCCGATGGCGATTGCGTCCACATGATGATTCTTCAGGCTTTCCAGTGCATCTGCCACCGTTTCAGCGATACGCGGCGCACGGAAGCCCAGGTTCTCCCATTTCACTGCCTGAAAAGACTCCTGTATTGCCGGATCATTCGTTGCCAGCAAAAGCTTGTACATCCTTCAGCCTCCATCATAAAATACATCAGTGCTTTACCATTATACCCTACTTTTCCGAAAAACACAATCACATTTGGCGAAATATTTACCGTCTGAGCATCTTTTCCGAAAAAAGCACCGAAAGGAATGGTAAATTTCAAGTTTGCATTCGCTAATATTGCAGATTTTATCACCATTATTTTTACTTGTCCATTGACAATTTATAAACGAAGTGTTAACATGGAAATTGGAAAGGGTTCATTTGCACAAGCAAATGAGCAAATCAATGAAAGGGGTATATGTTATGAAGAAGATGCTGAGCTTCTCCAAACTGCTGGCGCTTGCGCTGGCATTGACCTGCCTCTTCACCCTCGTTACGCCCGTTGCGTCCACTGCGCTGGCGGAAGATGATATCGAGTGGGATTATGAGGCGGACGTCGTCGTCATTGGTGCCGGCGGCGCTGGCCTTCCTGCAGCCCTGAAAGCGCTTGCTGACGGCGCTTCCGTGCTGGTTGTGGAAGCCAATTATGACTGCGGCGGCCACGCGGCTGTGTCCGAAGGCCAGCTGCATTCCGGCGGCAGCACGAGCTCCCAGCAGACCTGGGAAATCGTCGACTCTGCTGACCTGTACTACTATGACCATACGCGCGGCTTTATCGACTCCCGCTACAACAATCGCGAAGTCGTCCGCTCCGTGGCAAACGCCATGGTTGAGGCGTATGAGTTCATCCTCGACAACGGCGTCATCGTGCAGGACATCGAGCCCATGGTTCGTTCCTACTACCGTGACGGCGGCTACGATGCAGACGGCATCGCCCGTATGACGTATGTCGACGCGACCGCTTGGGTGAACGACATCACTGGCCGTCAGAACAACGGTATCGGCGTGACCCGCCCGATGGAGAAGTCCCTGCGCGACCAGGGCGTTCAGTTCCTGATGAACTACCACATGGACTCCATCTATCGTACGGATAACAACACCGGCAACGTCGTCGGCATTCAGGCGAGCTACTCGCCCACCATCCTGCCGGACGAAACCGAGCCCCTGACCGGCTACTTCTCCGAGGGCAACATCGATTGCACCAAGGAAACCATCAACGTCAAAGCAAACAAGGCTGTCATCATCGCGACCGGCGGCTCCATCGGCAACGTGACCTTCCGCACGATGATCGACCCGCGCCTGGGTCCGGAATTCGACGGTCTAGCCGGCATGCCGTTCTCTGATCAGGACGCTTCCGGTGAGCTCGCTGCCATGAAGATCGGTGCTGCGCTCGGCTCTGTGGCCGGCTACATCTCCGATGCTGGTGCTTCCATCGTCGCTCCTGCCCGTATGGGTACCCAGTACGGCTACGGCAACGGCTTCGATGAGAATTCGAAGGTCTGGAAGCTCGTCCGTACCCGCGGTATCGTCCCGGATTACAAGAGCATGATCGTCGTGAACATGCTTGGTCAGCGCCCCGGCAACGAGGATCTGCTGGAGAATTCCCGTTCCCTGCCCAAGAGCTATGAGTATTTCGAGACTGCGCTGTGCTCCGTATTCATCGATGCGGACGGCGACGGCAATGCGGAATGCTACGGCGGTCCGCTGTGGGCAATCTTCGACCAGGCGGCTGTGGAACGCAACGACTGGGATGTTGACAACGCGCTCGACTACGAGTACGGCTATGCCTTCAAGGCTGACACCATCGAAGAGCTGGCTGAAAAGGTTGTCAACAAGTACTACGAGAACATCAAGATGGATCCGGAAATCCTCTCCGCTACCATCGAAGCCTTCAACAAGGCTGTCGAGACCGGTGTGGACGAGGCTTGGGGACGCACCAACCTCGATTACAAGATCGAGCAGGGTCCGTTCTACTGCGTCTGGGCAACCCCGAACCTGCACGACACGCTGGCTGGTCTGCGTACCGACGGCAACATGCAGGTCGTTGACCTTGACGGCAACCTGATCCCGAACCTGTTCGCAGCCGGCGAATCTGCTGGCGGCATGCATGTCCATGGTCTGGGCCGCGTGATCACCTCCGGTTACATCGCAGGCCGCGCTGCTGCCTCTGTTGACGAGAACGGCTTCGCGACTGCCAGCACCGAGCTGAGCGCCGAGTACGCCTCCGAATACGAGACGAACGACTTGACTAAGACCGACAGCATCTCCTACTTCGACAACCGCGGCGGCAGCACGAAGACCATGACCAACTCCCAGAAGCAGGCTGAGCTTGCTGAACTGGCTGAGAAGGCCGCTGAAGGCGAGACCGAAGAGACCACTGCCGTTGAATCTCCTGCTGCGGAAGCGCTGGCGGACAATCAGTTCACCGGTCGTTCCGACAACGGCATGGGCGGTGCCATTCAGGTTGCCATCACCGTTGAAGAAGGCAAGATCACCGCGATTGACCTGCTCATTGCGAACGAGACTGTCGGCATCGGCGATGTCGCGCTCGAAAAGCTGGTTGAGGAAGCCCTCGAAGCACAGTCCGCTGACATTGACGGCGTGACGGGTGCCACCATCACCAGCGATGCCTTCAAGGAAGCGCTCCAGAAGGCGATCGACAAATCCAACAAGTAATTCCAAGGCAAAACAGCAGCGGTACGATGGCGAATGTCACCGTACCGCTGTTTTTATGCCTTATTCTGTTGACCTTCCGCCCACTTCAGTACAGCCTGTGCCGATGCCTGATTCATGCCCGGCACGGCTGTCAGCTGTTCATAGGTTGCCTCGCGAATGGCTTTCACGGAACCGAACGATGTCAGCAGTGCTTTGCGGCGTTTGGGGCCAATGCCTGGAATGTCCTCAAGCTGGCTGTGAATGCTCGCCTTGCCGCGCAACCCGCGGTGATGCGTGATGCAAAAGCGGTGCGCCTCGTCACGCACGCGCTGAATCAGGTGCAGTTCCGGCGTATGGTGGTCAAGGCAAATCGGTTCTTCACGGTCAGGCAGAAAGATTTCTTCCTGCTTCTTCGCCAAACCGAACATTGCGACATCCGCGCCCATATCCAGCAGTGCCTGACGCGCGAACCGCAGCTGCTGCGGACCGCCGTCAATCAGCACCAAATCCGGCAGATCGGAAAATTTGCCGCCGATGGCAGGCAAGCCCTGCTCCTCGCGTTCCGCCTTTTCCTCCAAGCCGTGCTTGAAGCGCCTTCCCAGCACCTCATTGAGGGAGGCAAAGTCGTTCGCACCCTCAACCGTTTTGATGCGAAAATGCCGGTATTCCTTCTTCGCCGGTTCGCCGTCAATAAACACCACCATACTTGCTACGCTCAGCACGCCCTGCGTGTTGGAAATGTCGTAGCCCTCGATGCGCCGCGGTGCTTTCGGCAGCCCAAGCACCTTGCCGAGCGCCGCCGCCGCACCGACAGTGCGTTCCTCGCGGATGCTTGCCTTCGCGTTGCGCTTCTCCAGCGCATCCTTGGCATTCTTCACGCCAAGCAGCACCAGCTCGTGCTTCTCACCGCGCTTGGGTGTCACAAGCGACACTGCTGCGCCCTTCTGCTGCCGCAGCCACTGTTCCAGCTGTTCCTGCATGCCGTCCGGCAATTCCTGCACGAGGATGTGCCGCGGAATCAGGTTGCCTTCCTGATAGTACTGCGTCATAAATTCCGCCAGCACCTCGCCCGGCGGTTCGCTGCCCTCCTGCGTCAGCGTAAAATGGTCGCCGCCGACCATCCGTCCGCCGCGAACGTAGAGCAGCTGCACCATGGCATCCATGCCGTCCTGCGCAATTGCGATAATATCCTGCTCGCTGCGGTCGGTCTGAATCGCAATCTGCCGTTCCATCAGTCCCTGCACATCGCGTATTTTGTCGCGCACAACAGCTGCGCGCTCATACTGCATCTTCGCAGCGTAGTCCATCATCTCCGCATTGAGCACATCAAGCACCTGCTTATAATTGCCGCCGAGAAACGCCAGCACGCCATCCATCATGTCCCAATACTGTTCTTCCGTGCATTTTCCGGCACACGGTGCGAGGCATTTGCCGATTTCGTAATTCACGCACGGCCGACAGGGTGTCTTGAGCGGCAGTTCCTTGCGGCACGTCCGCAGCGGAAACACGCCGCGCACCGCATCGATGACCTGCCGCACTGCTGTCGCGCCGATGTACGGACCGAAATACTTCGCGCCGTCTTTCTCCATGCGCCGTGCAAGCGTCAGCCGCGGAAACGGCTCCTTCAGGTTGACGCGCAGGTACGGATAATGCTTGTCATCCTTCAGCAGAATATTGTAATACGGTTTATGGAGCTTAATCAGGTTACACTCAAGGCAGAGCGCCTCCAGATTGCTCTCGCACAGCAGAATCTCAAAGTCATCGATGTGCGAAATCATCGCCGCAACCTTCGGCGTATGCTCAGTATCGCGGAAATACGAACGGACACGATTCTTCAGGTTGACCGCCTTACCGACATAAATGATGGCACCTTCCTGATTCTTCATCAGGTAGCAGCCCGGGCTTTCAGGCAGCATGCGGATTTTCAGCTCCAGCTTTTCTCCCCAGTCAATCCTGCTCATAATACCTCCACAAAAAAACCGGAACCGGACGCAAGTCCGAAGCTCCGGTCTGATGGATGAATTTTCTTTAGTCCGTCTTCAGTCCCCAGTCATCGAGCGTAGACGGAATCTGATGCCAAATCACGCCGGTGACATGCCCGATAATCATATCGCGCGTAATGGCGCCGACCTGCGAATTGCGGCTGTCGTTGGAATTGTTGCGGTTATCGCCCATGACGAAGTAATGTCCTTCCGGCACAGTGTAGGGACCGTAATCGCGCGTCATGCGTGCAGACAGGAACTTTTCTGTGTACTTGACGCCGTTGACGTAGAGATAGCCGTCCTTAATCTGAACCGTATCCCCCGGCAGACCCACGATGCGCTTAACGAAATTCGTGTCGCCGCGGTCAGGATAGCGGCAGACAACCACATCAAAACGCTCCGGCTCGCCGCCAAGCACAATCGGCAGATTAAAAATGTAGGAAGTGCCGTATTCGAGCTTGCTGACAATCATCATCTCGCTGTCATGCAGCGTCGGATACATGCTGTTGCCAGACACGATGACCGGTTCGCCCACAAACATCTTAATGACAAACACAAGCAGCAATGCACCAAGGATGGTTGCCACCCATTCAATAACATTCTGCTTGAGTGGCTTCTTCACCTTGATTTTCGGAGCAAACACAAAGCCTTTCTTCATCCAGTAGCGCTGCCACGCGGAATAGCTCTCAGTCACCGCGCCTTCTTCATCATCAGTCTTCTTCTCCTCTGCAGACTGATCCGTCTGTTCCGCAGGCATCTGCTCCTCAGGCTTTACTTCATCATTTTCGGCAGACATTGCTTCATTTTCCGGCTCCATATTGGTCATGGGACGTTCCCCTTTCACTTTCAATCACATTGCGAAGGCAGACAGAATCCGCCCGATTTTCAACGTGCTTATATTCGCCGCCGCCTGCCGAAATTCCTGCCAAACCTGTTTTTCGATACAGATTATTTAAATTTTAGCCCTTACTTCGTTTTTGCCCAGTCAAACGCAGGCAGCTTTGCCTTCATGCGTGCCCTGACCTTCGCCTGACGCGTCACAACATGGTCATAGCACTTCTTAATCATGAAATCGCCGTCCATCAGCCGTGCCATGAACAGCTGCTCTGCGCGTTGATAGCTGAGCATTGCCATCCCATCGTCCTTTTCCGTGCCGATGCCTTCAAAGTAGCAATCGCCCATGCGCATCAGGACATCTGCGCCGACAAGCGGCTCTGCCTCCTTCGTCATGTTCTGGATGCAGGAGAGGTAAATGCAGAACGCTTCCTGCTCGTTCTTCTCGACGTAATAGCCGTAACGGTACATGTCGCCGATTTTGTACAGTGAGCGCAGATGACCGTCGAATGCACCGAGCGCAAAATAGTGGAACGCCTTCTCGTAGTCCACCGGGATATCCCTGCCGTAGTAATAGCAATAGCCGAGATTCTCCTGTGCCTGTCGTGAGCCGCCCTTTGCGCCGATGGTGTAATACTTGACTGCCTTCGCGTAGCTCTGCTCGCCGCCGCGTCCTGTATAGTACAGTGAACCGAGGTCGCACGCCGCATCTGCATTGCCCTGCTCCATTTCATCTGTGTAGACCTCCAGCAGGAAATCAACCACGCAGTCGGGCAGCTGCTTCGCGCCATCCGCACCATGCAGCTTTCCCGCGATTTCCATCGGTTCATCGAGAACTTCCTTGTTCTCCACATCAATGCTTTCCTCAATGATGTCATAAATCTCCGGATAATCCTCGCGCGAAATCTGTTCGAGCATGTCGCTCATCACATCATAGAGCCGTTCGTCTGTCATGGTTTCTCCTCCTTCTTTACGGATTCATTTCGTCCATTGTCACATCCGTATCCAGCATCAAATACGGACGTTCGTCCTTTTGATCCGGAATGATATCATAGCCTGCAAGCGACAGTCCATGCACGTGACGCGCCCACAGTCCCCGCGCAGGGGCATCGCCAATTACGTCAATCATGTGCGCATCGGGATACACACCGCGCATTTCGCTGATGTCACTTTCCTGCACGACCGGCTTTTCGCTTACCTGCTGATTCAGCCGCACATCATAGAGCAGCACATTCTCGATTGCCTTCTCCGGTACACCGATGAAGTAGGATCCGCGCGGCCCGTTTTCTTCGCCACCGCGCACATGAGCAAGCGCCACATTGCGCATTGTCCCGACAGGCGGCTTGGGGTCGTCCGGCTTCACACGTCCGCGATCCTCAAGGCGCAGGAAGAAAGGACTCCATGCCCGGTCAATTGTCACGTTCTCAATCAGGAAGTTTTCAAGCGTGCCGCCGTCCACCATTTCCAACGAAATGCCGGAATCGGCGCAGCGATGCTTGAGCCCGCTCGGATCGCTCTCCACGCCGCCGAGCTGACATGACCGCACCAGCACATCGCAGAAGTCACCCTGCGTATCCGTACCAACCTTCAGCGCATTGCAGGCACTGAACAGACGGCAGTTCTCAATCAGCACGCGCTCCGTGTTCCGCTGACTTGCACCCTTGAAGCAGCATGCATCATCGTTGGAAATGATGTCGCAGTCACGGACAATTACATCGCGGCAACCATCAATATCGATGCCGTCATTGTTGTAATTCACCTGATTGCGCACTGTCACGCGCTCAAGCAGTACGCGGTCGCAGTTCAGGTAGTTCTCCATCCAGCAGGCTGCAGAGCTCAGCGTGATGTCATGGACATGCACGTTCTTGCAGTCGATGATGCGCATCAGGAACGGGCGTCCGGGTGTACCGCTGCAGGTCTCATCGCCTGCAAAATGGTCGCGGCTTCCCTGCCCGTTCAGCTCACCCCCACCGCAAATGCAAATGTTCTCACATCCTTCAGCGAAAATCAGCGACTGATTCATGCCCATGTTCGTATCCTGCACGGTCAGGCGCTTCGCCTGATGCTCCGGATAATCCGCCAAATCAAGCGATGCCAGCAGTCGGCTGCCTTTTTCGACCATCAGGCGGACATTCGAGCGAAGAACAATCGTGCCAGACACGTAGTCGCCGCCGGACAGAAGGACAGTGCCGCCATGCTCTCCTGCCGCATCCATCGCCGCCTGAATCGCCTTTGTCGCCTTCTCGCCGAACTTTGCACCATAATCTTCCGGTCGGAAGACCTGTTCGCTCCCCTGCCAGCCAGTCAGGGACGATGTCAGCTTCTCCGCCATCGCATACAGCCGCGTCCGCATCGGTTCATACCACGCTGGCACCGTGTGCTTCACGGCAAGCGAATCTGCTTTTTCCTCCAGCGGAATGAAACACGGATGCTCCTTCAAATGCTCGTTCGGCGTATGCAGCGTGAGATACAGCTGACCCGTCAAATCACGGAAAATCATGCCGTGTCCGCCGTCGCGCCGGAAAAGCGGTTCCACCTGCCGGAAATTGCCCGTTACATCGCCGTTGTCGCTGACAGCAACGCCTTCTGTATAGCCTTCATCCGAGAAGCTCGCCCACAGAATCAGCAGTGTTCCGTCCGGCGTGCGCCAGATGGACGGCCCATCCGTCACATAGCCGTCAATACCACTGGAGCGGTGGTGCACCAACCTCGCCCATTTTGCATCGGACGCATGGAACAGCAGTTTCGGTTCGCCGTCTGCACGGGACAAATCATCCGACAGCGGCAATGCGCAGATTTCGCCGTCAACCGTCTGCACCCACTCATGTGCAAACACCAGATACGGCTTGCCTGCCGGGCTGACATACAGCGTTCCATCAAGACACTCCCAGTCAGGCGGTGTCACACGTCCATCCGAATGCGGCTTGAAGGGACCCATCGGCGAATCCGCCGTCAGCACTGCCGTACCGCGGCATACACCCTCGCGCTTAAAGCTCGCCAGCATATACAGCCGTCCTTTGTACAAATGCACCTCAGGCGCCCAGTAGTTTCTGTCTGCCCAGAACGTGCCGTCATTGTGGAAGCACTCAAACGGGCCGTCCCATTCCTGCAAATCGCTGCTGGTGTACACATCGAAGCCGTCCGCCTCGCCCCAGCAGGTCGCACCGCGCGTGCCATAGAGATAATACCGCCCATCAAGCGTCAAGACATAGGGGTCTCGAATGTTGATTTCCTCAAGCTTCATAAAAAGCGTTGCTCCTTCCAATTTCAAAGGACATAAACGTCCCTTGCTCCTCTGAATTTGACCTATTCGCCATGAACAGCCTTTTTTCCTGCTATTGTTCCGCTTGCATTTTTTCCCGTTCCGTGTACAATAGGGGATGAAAACAGAGGAATCGGAGGATTGACCATGCTTCCAACAACCGGTGTTATCTTCTCCTGCGCGGATGACAAACTGCAGAAGCTCTTCGACACAGCAGAAAAGAAGTGCCTGAACAACGTGCGGCTTTTCGGCAGTGACCCTGTCATTGTCGAAGGCGGCGGCTACGAAAAAATCTGGCTGGAAACGCAGCCGATGGGCGGCGAAATGTACGCCAAACGCAACATGACCGCCGCAATGAACAACCAACTGTTCTTCATGCGCACGCAGCGCGAAGACGGACGGCTTGCAGGCTCGATTCAGTGCCATCCGGACGGCACGATTGAGCCGCAGTTCAACAAATTTCAGGGCTTCTGCTTTCCGCTTCACGCGCTGAACATGTGGTATCTTTCCGGCAAGGATTCTGCTTATCTGGACATGCTTGCCGACTGTCTCAGCCGCTTCGATGCGTATCTGTGGAAAACGCGTGACTCGGACGGTGACGGCATTCTCGAATCCTTCTGCGTCTATGATACCGGCGAGGACAACGCCGTGCGCTACGGCAAGGCACCAGTTTACTGCACAACGGATACGCCCCCTGAAAATGCTGACGTCGTCCCGATGGCATCTATGGACATTACTTCTTTCTCCTACGCCTGCCGCGACACGCTCGCCGAAATCAGCCGGATTCGCGGCGACGGTCAGGAGCAGATGTGGCGGCAAAAGGCGGACGATGTCGCACGCCAGCTGAAATCGAGCCTGTGGGACGAAAATCGGCATACGTTTTTCGACCGCGACAAGCATGGTCATGTCATTGATGTGCTCTGCCACAATACGCTCCGCTGCATGTACTGGGGCTCTGTCAGTCAGGAAATGGCAGATGCATTCGTCCGCGCGCATTTGCTCAATCCCGATGAATTCTGGACGCCGCTGCCCCTGCCAAGCGTTGCCGCAAACGACCGGCTTTTCCGCAACGCGCCCGAAAACAACTGGAGCGGTCAGTGCGAAGGGCTGACATATCAACGTGCAATCATCGCTCTGGAGCGCTACGGGTACGAAAAAATTGTCACAATGCTGGGCAAAAAGCTGCTTCAAGCCGTCATCAGCGGCGGCTATGTGTTCACGCAGCAGTTCGATCCATTCACCGGCGAACCGTCGCGCGTCGGCATGATGTCACATGAGGTGCTCAGCCGCGACAGCACTGAACCGTTTCAGGATTCATACGGTCCTACGATGCTGGCCGTGCTGGAGTACATTGCGCACATGTATGGCATCCATTTGCTTGGCGATGAGGTGTGGTTCAGCCTGTGTGCAGGACTCAAGTACACCTACACGCAGGTATTCGGTGAGCATCGGTATACAATTGACTCTGACGGCATCAAAGCGCGCATCCTCGCAGATGGCAAGGAACTTGCAGTTGTTCCGTGCGGCGTAAGAATCATTACTGACCGCAGCGGCATCATCCTGAAAAGCGTCAGCATCGAATAAAAGCTGCCCGAAAAGCGAAGCACAATCACGCTTTTCGGGCTGTTTTTATATTTTCAGCAGGGACATCAACTCGTCGGTGCTCATATTCATGATGCTGCCCTCTTCGCCGCCGGAAACAGTATCCAGCAAGGCGCTCTTCTGCTCCTGCAACTCAAGGATCTTCTCCTCAATCGTGTCCTTCGCAATCAGCTTGTAGACCTGCACATGCGCCATTTGCCCGATGCGGTGCGCACGGTCGGTTGCCTGATCCTGCGCTGCCTGATTCCACCACGGATCGAAGTGGATGACCACATCCGCCGCTGTCAGGTTCAGCCCTGTTCCTCCTGCCTTGAGTGAAATCAGGAAGACCGATGCTTCTCCTGCATTGAATGCCTTTACGAGCTCCGCGCGGCGTTCCTTTGAGGTCGAGCCTTGCAGCGTGAAATTCGAAATACCTGCCGCATCGAGCCGATTGCGCAGCCGCTCCAGCATCGAAGTGAACTGCGAGAACAGCAGGATTTGGTGCTTGTTCGCAACCATTACCTCGCACAGTTCCACGCACGCATCCAGCTTGCTTGTCGCGCCGGTATAATTCTCATAGCAGAGATTCGGGTCACAGCACACCTGCCGCAGCCGCGTCAGCGCCGCAAGAATCTGCAGCTTGCCGTCCCCATGATCGATGCCATTGATCGTCGCCTGCACGTTCGCAAAATACAGCTTCTGTTCCTCCGCGGAAAGAGAGATTCTGCGGACATATTCCTGCTTTGCAGGCAGTTCCTTGAGCACATCCGCCTTTAATCGGCGAAGCATGAACGGCTGCACCAGCCTGCGCAGCTGCAACATTGCTTCGCTGTTCTTCGATTTCACAATGGGCTTCTCAAGCTTCTCAACAAACGCGTGATGCGAGAACAGGTAGCCCGGCATCATGAAGTCGAACAGGTTCCACAGCTCGCTGAGGCGGTTCTCAATCGGCGTACCGGTCAGCACAAATCGCTGCCGGCACACGATGCGCTTAACGCTCTTGGAAACGAGCGTCGTGCTGTTCTTGATGTGCTGCGCCTCATCGAGCACGCAGCAGTAGAAATTCAGCGCTGCGTAATCCTCGATGTCCTGCCGCAGTAATTCATAGGAAGTCACCCATACATCCGCATTTGCCGCACCTTGACGCTTCTCCCTGCGTTCAGCCGCACTGCCGAGTATCAGCGCGTATTTCAGCTGCGGCGCAAACTTCTGCATTTCGTCGCCCCAGTTGTAAATCAGCGATGCGGGGCAAACGACCAGATTCGGCATACCGACACGCTCATTGCGAACGGTATCGAGGAACGCAATGACCTGCAGCGTCTTGCCAAGACCCATTTCATCCGCCAGAATGCCGCCGAATCCATAGCTTTCGAGCGTCTTGAGCCACTGATAACCGGTGAGCTGATACGGGCGCAGCGAAGCGTTCAAATCCTGCGGTGCCGCGTAATCGCTTTCCGACAGTGTCTTGAAATTGCGAATCATCGCGCGGAACTGCGTATCCCGGCTGACCTGAATGCCATCATTACCCGTCAGCATCGCATCGAGATACAGTCCGCGGTACGCCGGCATCTTGATACTGCCGTTCTTCAGATCCTTCGGAGAAAGCTGAAGCATCTGCGTCATTTCAGCCAGCTTCTCGCAGGACGAGCCGTCAATAGGCATGTAACGCCCATCCGCAAGGCGATGGTAGCGTTTTCGCAGCAACATGCTCTCATAGAGTGCCGACAGTTCCTCCGGCGGAAATCCACCTGCATCCATCGACAGCGTCAGCAGTCCATCGGATACGGACACGCCGATTTTCGCCGGTGCAGGCGATACACGCCTGTTCTGCAGACGGCTGCTGACATAAACTTCACCGTGCTCGCGGAAGCTGTCGATGCCGGAAGAAAGGAAGTCATAAATCGCGTCTTCATCACGGATTACAAGCCGTTTTTTCGCATCATAATCAAAAAAACGTTCCGCAAAAGAAATCGCGTTTTTCTCCTGACGGAGGTTTCGCCTTACGCCATCTTTTTCGCCCGATTCATCATCCAATGTGAAGCTATGGTCGCCGTAAGCAAAGGCAATCGCCAGCGTCAGTGTCTCTCTGTCTATATCGAAATAGAAGCGTACCGTGCATTCCTCCGGCACATATTCCTGCAGCAAATTCCCCGAATCAACGATTTTGACCAGGTCGCTGATTTCCGGCAGCACGCAACTGCAAAAGGTCGGTAAATCAGCGAAGGACAGCGCCATTTTGTTCTCTCCGCTTTTAATCAGCGGACCGACCTTCTCGATGAATTGCTTCGAGCACCGGAACAACTTGTCGCTGCCAATCAGATATTGGCAGCGGCTGCTTCCGAAGTAGGTAAAATTTTCTTCCGTTTCAACCAGCAGATTGACATTTTTCTTATTCTTCTCAATCCTGACGGTGATCTCAGGATCGCGCTCTTCAAGGTGAATCTGTCCCTTGTCCGTTGTTGCCAGCGTTTCATCCTTGAGCAGGTCGAACATACGGTCAAACGCATCACCTGTCAGCTTGATTTCATTCTTCCGATAACCATAGCTGTACGGCGCACGGTAATAATCAGACAAATCATGGGAATGAAACTGCGGAAACTCATTCATCAGTAGCTGGATGATTTTCTGTGACCTCGCATCGAACTGCTCTATGCTGTGATTCAGCGTCAGTCCCTTGCCGTAGACTTCCGTTTTTTCTTGATTGACATTGTTCAGGAAATCCTCAATGTTTCTGACCGTATACAGTTTGTCATACCCCACGAAGAATGAAAAAGACGGATATGAATTTCTTGCCTGCGCCAATCGCGGCACAAGACTTGCAAGCCGCTGAGGTACTTCGTTCTGCTTCTGCGCCTTCGTCAGATAAGTGGAGAGCATCCACTTCGCAGCGCTGTCGCTTTTTCCGCTCTGTGTCTCCGCGGTTTTGACGTAATCAATCATGACCGCCGCAAGATGCTTGCAACTTCCCCAAGCCCTGCATTGGGGGCATGTGCAGCTTCTTTTCACGATCTGATCATCCTGAAGAAGCAGACGAACGCTGTACAAGCTGGTACCCCTGACATACCCGGAAATCTCTATGGTTTGATTCTCTTCCTCATACCAGATTTTTTCCACCAGTCCCCGCTTGTAATAATCCATGCCCTTCCGATAATCCGATGAGGAAAACATGCTTGAAACCTGTTTCAGATTCATCCTTGCACCTCGTTCCGTCAAACTGCATTTCTATTGTATCACATTTCTGCAGTGCTGAATAGAACTTCTTTTTTTACCTGATTGGGTGTATAATACATTGTGTCCGCGTTTTGCGGCATTGTGCAAAAAGGAGCTTGATTCCCATGAACATTCTCGTCAGAGCCTATACAGACTCCGATGTACCGGACATGGTTCGCATCTGGAACGAAGTGGTCGAAGACGGCGTTGCCTTTCCGCAGGAGGAATTCCTGACGCAGGACACCGGCAACCGCTTTTTTGCCGCGCAGACGCTCAGCGCCGCCGCGGTCGATGCGGACACCGGCAAGGTGCTCGGGCTGTACATCCTCCACCCGAACAACATCGGGCGCTGCGGACACATCTGCAACGCGAGCTATGCCGTCAGCCGCGATGCGCGCGGTCTGCACATCGGCGAGGCACTCGTCTCGGACAGCCTACTGCAGGGCAAACTGCACGGGTTCACCATCATGCAATTCAACGCCGTCGTCCGCAGCAACATCCATGCGCGTCACCTGTATGAGCGGCTCGGCTTCGTTCCGCTTGGCATCATCCCAAAGGGCTTCCGCATGAAGGATGGTCACTATGAGGACATCTGCCCATACTATCATGAGCTGTAATAAAATCGGGAGACCGGTCAATGATCGGCCTCCCGTCATTTTTGATTGTCAGTCTGCATCGCAGGCATCCTTGTAGAATGCCTGCATTTCTTCTTCGGTCGGGAAGTTCGCGACATACATCATGTTGCCCATCGCGCCCGACAGCGCATCCGGCACACGCCCGACCATCTTCATCTGAGCGGCATACTTGCTCATCAGCTCATCATGCGAAACGCGGAAGTGCTTGCCATCACGGCGACCCGCAAAGGCACAGAATGCATGCTCACCCTGCTGCGTCAGCGTGCTGTCATAAGCAATCATGTCCGCCCAGATCTTGTAGACATCCGTCGAATTCGCGAAATTCATCATGTCAGGCGAATAGCCGCCGCACGGACGCATGTTGACCTCAAGCGCCACGACATCGCCCTTTTTGCCCATGCTCGGCTGATCCTCCGTCAGGCGGAAGAACTCGAAGTGCACAAAGCGGCTGCGCACGCCGAAGGACTTCACCGTTGCGCGTCCTGCGGCACGAACATCATCGTGCAACTGCTTGACGATATAATAGATGGAGTTGTCGTCGTTGTTGACGATATCCATGATGGAGAACGGCGTGACATTGCCCGTCTCGAAAATCGGCTCACCCTTGCTGTTGATGATTGCGTCGTAGCTGTTAACCTCAGCATGGATGAATTCCTCCATGATATATGATACTTCCGGCTCTTTAAGCGCCAGGAAATGTCGGAGATCATCCTCGCTTGAGAGCTTGTAGGTGTGCGACGCGCCGACACCGTTATCAGGCTTGACAATCACCGGCCAGCCAACCTCGCGGATGAACGACATGCATCCGCCGAAGTCATCCACCAGATGATACCGTGCAGTCGCAATGCCTGCACGCTGATAATATTCTTTCATCTTGGACTTGAACTTGATGCGCGGCATGTCGCTGACCTGGAAGCCGCTGGTGATATGGAAATCCGTGCGGAGCATCGCATCGCGCTCAAGCCAGTACTCGTTGTTGCTTTCCAGCCAGTCGATGCGGCCGTACTTGCTGATGAAGAACGCCACCGCACGGTAAACCTCATCGTAATTCTCCATGCTGCCGACCTTGTAGTACTCATGGAGCGCTTCCTTCAGTTCCGGCAGCAGCGTATCATAGGGCTGGTCGCCGATGCCCAGCACGCGCATACCGTTATTGCGCAGCTGACGGCAGAATTGCCAGTAGTTGACCGGAAAATTCGGGGAAATGAACACAAAATTCTTCATGCTTCTTCGATCCTTTTCTCTTCGTATGCTTAGAGGATGTGCGGCACGTGATACGCTACCTGCTGATACCACCAGTCCCAGTCATGCTTGACATCATATCCCCAGATGTCGAACCAGACGTGGATATCCTTCTGTTGGCAGATGTCGCGCAGCTGGAATGTGCTTTCCGGCAACTCCCATGCACCCTGACCGACCACAATGACCGCCTTATGCTCGTTGTACAGCCGAATATACGGATGATCCGGTGCCATGCCGCCGAGATAGTCCACCGGCGAATTGGCATAAACGAGATCGTCCATGCAGCCGGCAAAGCCATATTCGCTCGTGTAGATGCCGCTGAGCGCCAGCAGTCCGTCAAAGATCTCCGGAAAGCGGAAATAGAGGTTCGCAGCATGCGTCGCACCGAGGCTGCATCCAAAGGCAATGATGCCCGGCTGACCATCCCAGCCGTTGCGGTCGTTCGTCATGGACTGGATAAACGGCACGACCTCGCGGACGATGTAATTCATCCATGCCTCATGGCGGCGGATGCGGTCATGCGCATCATAATCGGCGGAATACGTCTCCAAATCGAGCGTATCAATCGAAAAAACGGTGCACTGCCCATTGTCAATCCACGGCGCCCACACATCGGTCATGTGGTAGTTCTCGAAGTCGAAGAACCGCCCGTTCTGGCAGGGAATAAACAGCACAGGTCTTCCGGCATGACCGTAAACCTTGATTTCCATGTCGCGCCCAACAGACGGGCTGTACCATTTCGTATAATATGTCTGCATTCAGCTAATCTTCCTTCAATCGCGGTTATAGAACAGGATATGCATGAAGAACGGAATCTGTTCCTCCCAGCATGATTCGCAATGGTCGCCGTTAGGCACGATGCGGCTCGTCAGCATGACATTTTTCTCCAGCAGACGGCTTGTTACGGCGGCGTACTGCTTGCGCATGTTGTCGTGATGTCCCATTTCGCGCGAACCATAGTCCATATAAATGACCGTATCCGGTGCAAACTGCGCATCGCGAATCATCCGGTCAAGGCTGCGCGTTGCGAACCAGATGCTCGGCGACAGACACGCTGCGCGCGAATACACGTGATTATACGCCGTTACCGCGTACAGGCTCATCAGTCCGCCCATGCTCGATCCGGCAATCCATGTCGTTTCACGTTCCGGCATCGTCGGGTACTTTTCATCAATCATTCCCTTGAGCGTGTAGGCAAACCAGTCCATTGTCGTCTTGCCGCGTCCGCGAATATAGCCCAGTTTCGGATCCTCGAACGTGAACGGCGAATACTCCATCAAGCGACCATTGTTCGGCGAATGGTTGCAGTCCACAGCCACCACAATCAGCGGCGTGTGATCCGCTTCGAGATACTCCTTCATCCCCCAGCATTTGCCGTACGTGGCATCCGAATCAAAGAAGACATTATGTCCATCGAACATATACAGCACCGGATAGCGAGCCTCAGGATTTTCCTGTGCTTCATCCGGTACATAAACATAAACGGTGCGTCCCTCGCGACCCGATAGTTTCGGAATCGGTGTACTCCATTTTTCAATCATACTGCATGCTTCCTCTGCAATCTGTAGGCCGTTTCCGACCAGTTGACAGTGTAGCACAGTGCAAGGCAGAACACAACTGCTTTAACCAGAAAAAACAAAAAAAGGGCACGGTTTTCGCTGTCTGCAGACAAAAAAACACTGCGCAGTCATGCCTTTCAGCCGGCTGCACAGCGTCTTGTTTCGATTGATTATGCATCCACGCGGAAGGCGTAGATCGTGGTCGTGTCGTAGATTTCGCCGGGACGGAGCACCGTCGTCGGGAAATTCGGGTGATTGGGCGAATCCGGATAATGCTGCGTTTCAAGGCACAGACCGGAATACGGCAGATAGTGCATGCCGCCCTTGCCGCCCTCGTAGTCCGTCGTGCAGGCCGTATAGAGCTGCACACCCGGCTGGTCGGTGATGACCTCCATCGTCCTGCCGGATTCCTCATGATGCACGCACGCGCCCAGACCCATTGCGCTGCCCTTGCGCAGAACGTAGTTGCAGTCATAGCCCTTGGCGTACATCATCGGCACGGATTCGTTCATGCGGTCAAGCCCGTCACCGATGAGCATTCCCTCGCGCAGGTCAAGCGGTGTCAGGCTAACCGGCAGATACGTGCCCGTCGGAATCAGACCGCTGTCAACATCCGTCACGACATCACTGTCCACATACACCTCATGATCCCGCACCGTGCCGTGGTCATGCCCTGCGAGGTTGAAATACGTGTGATTCGTCATATTGATGACGGTCGCCTTGTCCGTCGTTGCCTGATAGTGGAACGTCAGGTTGCAGTCATCATCCCAGCTGATGGTTACGTCCGCCGTCAGATTGCCGGGGAAATTCTCCTCCATATCCGCGGAGACATAACGGAAGCGTACCGAATCGCTATGCTCGCCGAGCGTGGGATATGCTTGCCAGATTTTCTTCTGGAAGCCTTCTTTGCCGCCGTGCAGGCAGTTCACGCCGTTATTGGCGTACAGGTGATAGGTTTCGCCGTCCAGCGTGAATGCCGCGCCGCCGATGCGGTTAGCGAAACGCCCGATGGTGTCGCCCATGGAGCCGTGACCGCCCTCGTACTTTTCCAGCGTATCAAACCCCAGCGCCACGTCATCAAACTTGCCGTCCTTATCCGGCACAATGATATTCGTCACGATGGCACCCAAATCAAGCACGGACACAGACGCGCCCGAATGATTCGTGAGTGTGTACATCGTCACATTCTGCCCTGCTTTCGTCTTTCCGAACAGCTTTGTTGTAATTGACATCGATTGCATCCTCCTCAATCAGCCGCATTCTAACAATGCGCAATGATTCCGGTGATTATTGTACATCACCGCAGGCAAATTCGCAAGCAGGAAATCGCATGAATGTATGAAATGACTTTCACAATGCAAGAATGGAACGAAATCGCGGTTCTCCGGAAAAATTATGCTTGCGAACAGACGCATAATACGCTATAATGATGTCATATTGGGCAGCATGTGCTGTCAGCAAGGAAGGGCAAAATGATGCGGGAGCTTGCAGAGATTCGGCAGGAGCTGGATGAAATTGACCGGCAGATGGTCGCGCTGTATGAACGCCGGATGATGCTGAGCAGAGAGGTGGCGCAAGTCAAGCTGGTGATGGACAAGCCTGTACTTGACGCAAGCCGCGAGGAAGCGGTGCTCAAGAGCCGCGCGGAAATGCTCGAAAATCCTGACTTTGCGGATGCAACGCGTGCCTTGTACCGCGAAATCATGGCACAAAGCCGCTGCGAGCAGGAGAAACTGCTCCGGGAGGCGCATCATGCTTAACCGTCATGTATACATCATCGGCATGCCGGGCAGCGGCAAGAGTTCCCTGGGGCGACGCGTCGCAAACAACCTCGGTCTGCCTTTCATTGACACCGACCAGCGCATTGAACAGTCCGTCGGCTGCTCAACGACCGACATTTTCGCGCAGTACGGCGAGCAGGCGTTCCGCAATGCCGAAACGAACATGCTCATCGAGCTAACGCGCGAGCAGGGCAGCATTGTATCCACCGGCGGCGGGCTTGTCTTGCGCGATGTCAATCTGGCGATTATGCGCAATTCCGGCGTACTGGTGCTGATCGACCGTCCGCTGGAGGAAATCATGGGCGACATCAAACTGAACCGCCGTCCGCTGCTGGCGCAAAAGGGGCTTGGCGAGGTGGAACGGCTCTATCACGAGCGCATCGACATCTACCGTCATGCTGCGGATGTGACGCTGGACAACAGCCATGGCTATCAAGCTGGCATGGTCGGGCTGCAGAAGCTGATTACAAGCATGTTCAACATTTCGGATGCCGAGGACAAGTGCTGACGGGAATATGCGTATTTTTAATAGAAGAAAAGCTGTTATCGGAGGATATCTGGCGTGAAATATCAGTTTGAGCTTGTGGGCAAAATCGGATCGATGGCACTGATTCGCAAGGAAGATCAGGACATCGACTACAATATTTTTTCGCGGCTGGGCGCGGAGTTGAAGCCCGGCATGATCTGGGTGACCTCCGGCGCGACCGAAATTGGGCGACTGGATTACATCAAGCGTACCGGCTGCGAGCTGTGCGGCACGGATGATGAAGTCAAGGCGGATTACGCTGCACAGGGGCAAAGCATCCTGATGCAGAACTACCGGCAGTTCATCCGTCAGGAGTACGGCGTGCGGCAGCTGCTGGTGGAGCATACGCATTTCAACGACCCGGAGAAGCGCGAGCACATCCGCCATCTGCTGATTCGCGCCGCGCAGCAAAAGACGATTCCAATCGTCAACTACAACGACCCTGTCAGCGACGAGGAAAACCGCAAGATGGAGCTCGCCATCCGACGCAAGAATGGCGATCAGGTCGTGGAATGTGTCGATAATGACGAAACGGCGGCGGTCATCGCGAATCTTGTCCAGGCGCGCATGCTTGTGCTGATGACATCCACCGAGGGTATCTACCGCGACCCCAAAGACGCTTCGACGCTGGTGCGCGAGGTGACTGCGGCAACGCCTGAGGCGCTTGAGGAGAAAATTCGTCAGTTGCAACAGGGATGTGTCGGCGCATCTCGCGAGGGTGCAAACGGTGCAAAGGCGAAGCTCGAATACGCGCTGAAGTCGGCACGGCAAGGAACGACCGTCATCATCGGGCATGCACGGCATCACCTCAGTGACCTGACCGAAGGACGTGTGCCCTGCACGCGCATCGGGCTGTATTGATTCATCATGAGGAAGAGCGAATGACTTTACAGGATACTGTTCGTTTTTTCACGGAGGAAACACATATTATGTCCTGCTTGTCCGTCAGCTGCGGAGAAGCAGGATTTTGCGTTCATGAAAGCGGCGGCATCATGAATGAAGCAGGCAAGCCGCTGTCAGAACATGCCGTATTTGATTTAGCGAGCCTGACGAAGCTGTTCACGGGCGTGCTGACGATGCGTCTGCATGAAGAAGGCTTGCTGGATTTGTCGCGCCCTGTGACGGACTATGCGCCGGCATTCCGCAATCTCGGCGGCATTTCGGTTGCGCAGGTACTGGGCTTTGAGATTGCCTTGACCACGCCGGAAAGAATCGACGTGCAGCCGTCAGCAGCGCAGGCATGGGAGCAGCTCTATGCAGTTCAGCCCGTCGTAATCAGCGGACGCGCCTATTCGGACATTCATGCGATGGTCATGAGCCGCATCATTGAATCCGCCGCGAAGGAAGATTACGGTACTGCGCTGCAGCGCCGCATATTAACGCCGCTCGGCATGAAGGAAACATACCTGCATGTACCGGCAGAACGCCTTGCTGACTGCGTTTCATACAGGGGCGAGCACCGCATCGAGCGCGGCAAATATATTGTTCGGACAGAACCGTCACCCGGTCTGCCGCACGATCCGAAGGCGGCGCGGCTCTACCCTGCCTGCACCGGTCATGCAGGTTTGTTCTCGACGCGGCGCGATTTGGTGCAGTTCTGTCAGGGACTGCTGCAGGAAAAGATCATCAGCCGGACGACCCTGCAGGAAATGGCGCGCAATCGGACAGGCTATCGCCGCGCAGACGGCACCTATCAGCAGTATCTCGGTGCACTGTGCTATGTGAAGCATCCGATGCAGTATTTCAGCGAAATTCCGGTGTACGAGAGCGATGAAGCCATCGGGCTGGCAGGCTTTACGGGGCAGCACATGTCCATCGACATCGGTACGGGCGTATTTACGCTCTTTCTGGGCAACCGCGTGATGAACCGCCTGACCGTGCTGCTGCCTGAGGATGGCAAGTGCTATGCGGATTACGGCCTTGCGCCGGACGGTCAGGGCTGCATCGATTGGCCGGACGGTACGAAAGTGTACTCCTCGGTCAATTACGTACATCAAAAGGATGAGCACTTCCATCGTGCCGTGATGGATACGCTTTCACTGCCGATCTGGCATAAAGCAGGAACGCCATGGGCATGAAGATCGCACGAAAATGCAAAAATTGGGCTTGCATTTTTCGGAAAATATGATATACTGGTTTATGGTCAAAGAAAGTCAGAAATTGAGGCGATCATCATGCGACTAAGTGACTCGATTGAGGGGTTCATCAAGACCCTTCTGGAAGAAAATGAACCGGAGGTGGAGCTGAAGCGCAATGAGCTGGCGGAATATTTCGGCTGTGCGCCCAGCCAGATTAATTATGTGCTCGCGACGCGCTTTTCGCCCGACCACGGCTATCTGATTGAATCGCGACGCGGCGGCGGCGGGTATATCCGCATTGTGCGCGTCGTACAGAGCGGCTCTCAGCAGCTGATGTACCTGATTAACGAACGCATCGGCGATGCAATCGGCGAGGATGAATCCTCGCGGCTTGTCCAGCAACTGCAGGAACAGAAGCTGGTCAGTCCGCAGGAGGCCTCCCTGATGCGTGCGGCAATGAGCAACCAGGCGCTTTCCCTGCCGATTCCGGATAATATGAAAAACGCCCAACGCGCCCGGATTTTCAAATCAATGCTGGCGAGCATCGCCAAGCAAAACAGGACGTAACAGGGAGGGATTCACCACCATGCTTTGCGAAGAATGCCATCAGAATGAAGCAAGCTATACGATTTCCGTCATGATGGGAGAAGCCGTGACGCAACGGCATCTCTGCGCGGACTGTATGGCAAAAATGAATATGAACATCGCCAGCGGCAACATGCAGAAACTGCTGAATGCGATTCTCAATGCAATCAACCGCGGCGAACCGGAGGACAGCGAACGCGTCGAGGACAATCAGCCAGACATCTCCTGTCCGCGCTGTCACATGACGCTCAACCGCTTTGTCAAGACAGGTCGGCTCGGCTGCCCGGGATGCTATCAGGCGTTCGCGGCGCAGCTCCAGCCGATGCTGCTGCAGATTCACGGGCGCACACAGCATGCCGGCAGAAAGCCCCTGCAGTCCGAAACGGAACAGCGCACCCGCTATGAGCAGGATGAGCTGACGCGGCAGCTCCAGCAGGCGGTGAATGCCGAGGATTACGAACGCGCCGCTGTACTGCGTGACCGCATCCGTGCCCTGCTTGGGAAGGAGGAAGCGTAATGCAGTCTGACATTGTGCTTTCATCCCGTGTCCGCCTTGCACGAAATTACGAGGATTTGCCGTTTGACCTCGCATCTCAGCCGGAGCAGGCGGAAACGTGCATCCTGCGCACGGCAAGTGCCATCCGTCAGGCAGGCGAGGAAAAGAAGTACGACCTGCTCCGTCTGCGCGACATCGGTGACATCAACCGCCGCGCGATGGCGGAGAGCCACCTCATCAGCCGTGATTTGCTGCGCAATCCGGACACTGCCGCCGTGTTCGTCCGACGTGACAACAGCATGAGCATCATGGTCAATGAGGATGACCACCTTCGCATTCAGGCAGTTCGAACAGGCAGTGACTTACTTGCGGCGGCATCGGCATGCTTTTCGGCAGACGACATGCTTTCTCGGCAGAACGAATTTGCTTTTGACCAGCAGCTCGGCTATTTGACGGCATTCCCGACGAACACCGGCACCGGCATGCGCGCATCGCAGCTGCTGCACCTGCCGCTGCTGACAAGAGGCAAGCAGATGGGCGATGTCGGGCAGATGGTCGCGAAGGTCGGGCTGACGATTCGCGGCGTGTACGGCGAGGGTGCCGAGGCACTGGGGCACATCTACCAAATCAGCAATCAGGTGACGCTCGGCCGCACGGAACAGGAGCTGATTGCTACCGTTGAAACGGTCGGTCAGCGGCTGACGGCGATGGAGAAGCATCTGGAGGAAAAGGCGCTGAGCACTTCCAAGGTCGAAACGGAGGACACGGTCTGGCGCGCATGGGGCATCCTGACGCAGGCACGCGTACTGCCGAAGAACGAATTCTATCAGCAGTTCAGCAACCTGCGCATGGGGGCAGCAATGGGGCTTCTGCCGGTCGCACTCAGGCAGGTCGACCAGCTGCTTGAGGAGGCGCAGGACGCGCATCTGTGCATCTACGCGCAGGAAAACCTGAGCGGCACGTCGCTCGATGCTGCACGTGCTGACCGCGTCCGTGAGTTGCTGAGCAAGCAGGCATAAATCGGAGGAAATAGAATGGCATTATTTGGTCAATTTACGAAGCGTGCACAGCAGGCACTTCAGGTAGCGCGTGACTGCGCCATGTCCGAAAGCCAGATGTACGTCGGCACACTTCATTTTCTGTATGGGCTGCTGAGCGTCGAAGACGTACCGGAAAGCGTCGCCAAGCACATCACAAAAGACGATGTAAAACAGGTACTCGACCAGATTGATGACGAAGTCAGCCTGCACCCGGGGCATGCGCCGGTGGAATTTTCGCCGCGTGCGAAGAGGGTACTGGACGGCAGCGTCATCGAAAGCAGGCGGCTTGGTCAGCTGTACGTTGGCACAGAGCATCTGTGGCTGTCGATTCTGGCAAACTCTGCAAGCAAGGCGGCTGAGCTGCTGCGCAAGAGCGGCGTTGATGCGGCAGAAGTGCGCAATGAGTTGCTGTCCGCCATCCGTAAGGAACGTGAGGAGCAAAGCGCACAGGCACCTTTTGCCGCACAGGGCGCTGCGCCGGGCGATAATCGTCCGCAGGGCGTTCCGATGCCTCCGCAATCCCGCCGCAAGGAGGAACAAAGTGCGCTGGCGCAGTACGGACGCGACCTGACGCAGTGCGCCCGCAATGACGAGCTTGATCCGGTCATCGGCAGAGATGCCGAAATTACGCGGCTGATTCAGATTTTGATTCGCCGGACGAAGAACAATCCCGTGCTGATCGGCGAACCCGGCGTCGGCAAGAGTGCCGTTGTCGAAGGGCTTGCACAGCGGATTGTCGCGAATAACGTGCCCGATATGCTCAAGGCGAAGCGGATTATCTCGCTCGACATCGGCAGCATGGTCGCCGGCAGTAAATACCGCGGCGAATTTGAGGAGCGGCTCAAGAATGTCCTCGCAGAAATCCGCAAGGCAGGTGATGTACTGCTCTTCATCGACGAGATGCACACGATTGTCGGTGCAGGTTCTGCGGAAGGCTCGCTCGATGCAGCAAACATCCTGAAGCCTGCGCTTGCCCGCGGTGAGCTGCAGTGCATCGGCGCAACGACGCTGGATGAATACCGCAAGCACATCGAGAAAGATGCCGCACTGGAACGCCGTTTCCAGCCGGTCAGGGTCGGTGAGCCGACGACAGAAGAAACCCTTGCCATCCTGCATGGGCTGCGTGAGCGCTATGAGAAGCACCATCAGCTGCATATCACTGACGAAGCCATTGAAACAGCTGTCACGCTGTCTGAACGTTACATTGCGGACAGATATCTGCCGGACAAGGCGATTGACCTGATGGACGAGGCATGCTCGCGCGTACGCATTCAGGCATTTACTGCACCGCCGGATGTCCGCAAGCAGGAAGTTGCGCTGGAAAAGGTGCTGACCGACAAGAAGGAAGCCATCGCGCATCAGGACTACGAAACGGCCGCGAAGCTCCGTGACGAAGAACGCTGCCTGCGCATGGAAATCACGAAGAAGCGTGAAGCATGGGACGAAGGTCAGCCGAGGGAGGAACTCTCCGTTGGCGAGGATGACGTTGCAGCCATCGTTTCCGGCTGGACAGGCATTCCCGTCACGAAGATGACGCAGAGCGAAAAGGATCGCCTGCTGCATCTGGAGGAGGTGCTCCACGGGCGCGTTATCGGGCAGGACGAAGCCATCAGTGCCGTTTCACGCGCCATCCGCCGTGCAAGAGCAGGACTGAAGGATCCGAAGCGTCCCATCGGCAGCTTCATCTTCTTAGGACCGACCGGCGTGGGCAAAACAGAGCTGTGCCGTGCGCTGGGTGAGGCGATGTTCGGCGATGAGAACGCCGTCATCCGTGTCGATATGAGCGAATACATGGAGAAGCATACGACCTCGCGTCTTGTCGGCTCACCGCCTGGCTATGTCGGCTATGAGGAGGGCGGTCAGCTGACCGAAGCGGTTCGCCGCAAGCCGTACTCCGTCGTGCTGCTCGATGAGGTCGAGAAAGCGCATCCGGATGTGTTCAACATCCTCCTGCAGCTGCTTGAGGACGGTCGGCTGACGGACAATACAGGGCGTACGGTATCCTTCAAGAATACCATCATCGTCATGACGTCCAATGCGGGTGCACACGACATCGGCGAAGGCCGCACGATGGGCTTCGGCTCGAAGGCGCTGGCAGACACGTCGAACTATAACGCCATGAAGGACGCTGTCATGAAGGCAGTCAAGGATGTTTTCCGCCCTGAATTCATCAACCGTGTCGACGAAATGATTGTGTTCCATCCGCTGAGCGAGACGGAAATCCATGCAATTGCCGATATGATGCTCGGTCAAGTCGCTGCACGGCTGAGGGAGCGCGCCATCACCATGACCTGGGATGCAGACGTGACGGACAAGCTGACGCGCGAAGGCTACGATGCGAAGTACGGTGCCCGTCCGCTGCGCAGGCTGATTCAGCGCACGGTCGAGGACACGCTGAGCGAAGAGCTTCTCAGCGGCAGCATCGCGCTGGGTGACCGTGTAGCGCTGCGTGTCGAAAATGACAAAATTGTTGTCAAGAAGGAAGAATAAGGCGAATTTCGGTCGAAAGCGGCGCTTTTTTTACATTTCGTACTGGTTCAGGGCTTGAGATTCCAGATAGAATGGGGTATAATGATTTCATGCCTGAGCGCAACTAACGGAGCAAAGGAGAAAACAGCCTTGGATCAGAAGAATGATCAGAATCAGGCGATGCAGCCTGACGCGGCATCCACGCAGGAAACAGCCGCGCCGCGCCGCCGCCGTTCAGCTATTTATCAGCAGGAGGAAAACGCCGCGTCATCGACGGCTGGCACAGCAGGACGCAGTGTGCCTGTATCCGGTGCGACCGGTGCGTCCGGTGCGTCCGGTGCGTCCGGTGCGTCCGATATTGATGTCGCCGCCACGCAGACGATGCCTCCCATCCGTTCTTCGGCGCAGAGGAATGAGCAGAAGCAGGGAAATACGGTTTCGCCGATGCCGAACGTACTGCGGCGTGATGTTCCGTCACAGGGCATTCCGCAGCCCGGTCAGAGCCAGAGCAGCCGTTCCCTTGAAACGGGGCTGCCTCAGCCGAAAAGCGTCAATCGCCGTCCGGTGAAGCTGGAAGGCATGGAGAGCGTCAAGTCCCCCGCCCAGCGTCAGCAGGAGGCAATTAAGCGCACCAGCCTGAACGTGCAGCATCCGAATGAGCAGGAGCGAAATCAGCATCTGCAGCAGGAAATCATGCGTGAACAGGATGATTATGATGAGGAGAACGAGCCGAAGAAGGGCAAAGGCATCCTGACGGCTGTTGTCATCATCGTGATGGTGCTCGCGCTGTGTGTCCTTGGGCTGATTCTCGTGCCGGATGATGACACAAGCGTGCTCGGCACCATCAAGCAGTCGGTCATGACGCCGCTGAATTCGCTTTTCAACCGCGACAGCACGCAAACGGTTGAGCCGACCGCATCGGGCTTCACCGCGTCCATCACGTCCGCCGTTTCGCCGTACCAAATCACGTTCAATCTCGTAACGAGCAGCAACGTGACCGATGTACGCGTGGTGGCTGATGACGGAACAGCGTTTGATACGACAACGCTAATGATGCAGGTCAACTCCGACAACACGATTATCTGGATTTTCACGCTCACCACGACGGAAGCGTATTCCGGCACGATTGAGGCGGAAATTCTTTCAAACGAAACGTGGGTAAAGACGGGGCTCCGCCAGACGATGAGCCTTGGCGGCAACCAGCCGGCCACTATTTCCACGCTTCCGACAGGTTACACAGCAACGATAAGCAGCAATCCAATTGACTTGGATAACGAAGAACTGACCGCCGGCCTCGACTCTGAGCCGACGGTCAGCGCGTCATCTGCGGAAATTGTGACAGCAATGCCGGTGATTGTGGTGACAGATGCACCGACGGAAACGCCGACGCTTGAGCCGACAGATATTCCGACCGAGGTGCCGACTGCAACGCCTTCGCCGATTCCGATGGTCACGATTGCCAACACCGAGGTGCCGACGCTCACCCCGACCATCGCGCCGACCGAAGACATCGCGCTCGTTTCCGAGGATGAAGCCGATGACGAGGCGCTTGTCATCGAGGTTGTCGAGACAGAAGTACCCACCGAAGCACCGACGAAAGCCCCCACCGAGGCACCGACCGCCACGCCAACGCCTGTGCTCGTGTTCGAGGCGGACGTAAGCGCTGACCCTGCCCTGATTGCCAATACAGTCGTCTATCAGGGAACCAGCCGCACGGCAGTCGAGGACTATGAGCGTCCTGAGGATGAAGTCATCAACATGCCTGCGGGTGATGACTACACGACGCGCAAAATCGGTGTGCTGACCTACCGCGGCAATGCCTTCCGCCAGAATGCAGCGGTCGGCACGGTCGATGATGCCACGCAGTTGTCCGTTCTCTGGACGGTCGAAACAGGCAGCCTGAAGGGCAAGAGCAAGACGTATTACGGCTTCGCCTGGGGAAATCAGCCGGTGATCGAGCAGTGGGCTCGCACAGTGCGTCAAGATATGACATTACTGGACGGCAAGAGTGAAAAAACGGCGCTCAAGGAAGTCATCGCCGCCAGCCTGGACGGCAAAATCTACTTCCTTGACCTCGATGACGGCAGTCAGACGCGCGAAGCAATCAACCTCGGCTATCCGATTCGCTCCACACCGAGCCTGAGTGCGCTGGCGTACCCGATGATGACAGTCGGCCAGTATGCGCGCAAGCTTGCCACAAAGACAGGCGACATTGGTCAGCATTTCTACGACCTGCTGACCAACAAGGAAAATCTCACGATTGACGGTCTGGACGGCGGCAGCAAGAAGGATCGCGCGTATAACGAGGTCGGCGCGTTCGACGGTTCGGCGCTATACGACCGCAACAGCGATACGTACATTACTGCCGGCACGAACGGCATGCTCTATACGGTGCACATGAACACATCGTATCAGAAGCTCGATGACGGCAGCGCAAAGCTGAGCGTCAACCCGACAACGACCATGATGAAGAGCCGCACGAAGAACCAGAAGGACGAATATGTTGCGGTGGAATCGTCCATTGCAATGTACGGCAACCATGTGTTCTATGCGGATCTGCAGGGCGTGCTGCGCTGCGTCGACACGACGACCATGTCCACCGTATGGGCAGTCGAAACGGGGGATGCGGTCAAGGCATCGATTGCGCTGGATTTCGATGAGGATGGGCATCTGTGGCTGTACACGGCGAATACGCTATGCAACCGCTCCAAGAACGGTGATGTGACCATCCGCCGCTACAATGCGCAAACAGGCAAAGAGGACTGGTCGTACGCCGTAAACGCCGCGAAGAAGAAGAACTACGTTTCCGGCGCAATGGCTTCACCTGTCATCGGTCAGTATGAGCTGGACGATCTGGTGTATTACACGCTCTCCTACCTGACGGAATCCGGCAGTCAGTCGCTGATGGGTACGGGCACCGAGGCACAGAGCGGTGTGCTGATTGCACTGAATAAGGAAACGGGCAAGGTTGTCTGGACCAAGTCGCTTGGCAGCTACAGCTACTCCTCCCCTGTTGCCATCTACAATGAGGAAGGCAAGGGCTGGATTATTCAGGCGACAAGCGACGGCGTGCTGATGCTGCTTGACGGCCTGACCGGTGAAACGGTCAACACCCTGCAGCTCAACGGCACGATCGAGGCATCACCCGCGGTTTACCAGAACATCCTCGTCATCGGCACGACCGGCAAGGGCACAAGTTTCCTCTACGGCATCAAGATCGACTGACAGCCTTCGACTGACAGCCTTCGGCTGATCTTCACTTCGACTGACAACCTTCGGTTGATTTTCACTTCGGCTGATTTTCACTTCGGCTGACAGCCTTCGGCTGATTTTTACTTCAGTTGAGTTCTTTCGAAAATTTACTCGTGACAAAAAAAGCAACCTGCATGGAGTTCAATCCGTGCAGGCTGTTTTTAAATTACACATTGTACATTGCACATCGCCAATTGTGCTTACTGCGCCTTTCTGTGCTCGCGGAGCTTCTTATACGCATCAATCGCATAATCCACCAGTGCCGCCAACGCCAGCAGCACAGCAAGTCCCAGAAAGATACGGTCAAGCGGCAACGAGGCGGCAGCAAAATCGTCATGCCAGAACGACAGAATCAATGCGGCAATGAAGGAGACCTGCGCCGCTTTACCCAATATGTTGGAATATACGACAATTCCCTGATTGAGCATGTAAATACCGCCGATAATCATGACAACTTCCTTCGTCATCACGATCAGGATCGCATACCACGGAAAGACGCCGCTTAAGCCCTGACCAAGCAGTGCCGTGCAGACCATCAGCTTATCCGCCAACGGGTCAACCAGCTTACCGAATGCCGTCACCTGATTATTTTTTCGAGCAAGATAGCCGTCCAAATAGTCCGTTATGCTTGCAATGCAGAAAACCACCAGCGCCCATTTCTTCTGACCGGCGATAAAAAGTCCGGCAAAAACAGGAATCAGCAGCAGACGCAGCATGGTCAGCACATTCGGCACATTCCAAATGTCCTTCAAATATTTGTCCGCGATTTTCCCCACAGTTTTCGTCCCTTTCTGCTGCCGCACCGATTTCAGCGGAGAGCAGCGTACACATATCAGTTTATCACAAATTTCGCCGAATGAAAAGAGCAAAATCAAGAAACGCGCGGCATGCGCATGAGAAATTTGCAAAGTGCAGCAAGTAAACGGAGTCTGACAAGCTCCGCGTGTTTATTCGTTAAACGCTTGACATCCGCATTCAAAAGGATTATTCTATATATCGGGTTTGAGCGTCTGCTCATGCCTGCCAGAAAAGCTTTGATTAGGAGGATTCACATCCATGAAAAAGCCTGTTGTTCTCGTCGTCATGGACGGCGTGGGTGAAACGAACGAAGAGCTCGGCAACATGGTCAAAAAAGCCACAACGCCGACCCTGAACGAATTGAAAGAAACCTGCCCCTGGCAGATTATCAAGGCACACGGCACCGCCGTCGGTCTTCCGTCCGATGACGATATGGGCAACTCCGAGGTCGGTCACAACGCACTCGGCTGCGGTCAGATTTATTCGCAGGGTGCGAAGCTGGTCAACGAGTCCATCGAATCCGGCAAGATTTATACCTCTGACGCATGGAAGAACCTCGTCAGCGACCTGAAGGACAACAACGCCACGCTGCATTTCATCGGTCTGCTGTCCGATGGCAACGTGCATTCCAACATTTCCCACCTGATTGCCATGCTCAAGGAAGCCAAGAAGGAGGGCGTTGCGCGCGTTCGCTGCCACATCCTGCTGGACGGCCGCGATGTTCCTGCCACCTCCGCGCTGGAGTATGTGCAGGAACTCGAAGACGCGCTCGCCTCCCTCAACGATGCAACGTTTGACGGCAAAATCGCGTCCGGCGGCGGCCGCATGACCATCACCATGGATCGTTATCAAGCGAACTGGCCGATGGTCAAAGCAGGCTGGGATACCCACGTGCATGGCATCGGCCGCCAGTTTGCAACGGCGAAGGAAGCCATTGAGGCGTACCGCGCTGAAACCGGCGTGATTGACCAGGATCTGCCTGCGTTTGTCATCGCTGAGAACGGTCAGCCGGTCGGCAAGATGCATGACGGCGACAGCGTCATCCTGTTCAACTTCCGCGGCGACCGCGCGCAGGAAATCTCCATGGCATTCGACGGGGACAGCACCTTCGATAAGTTCGACCGCGGCGAGATGCCCAAAGTGAAGTACGCCGGCATGCTGCAGTACGACGGCGACCTGTGCATCCCGAAGTCTTTCCTCGTGAATCCGCCGGAAATCCGCAACACGCTGACCGAGTTGCTCGTCAAGAACGGCGTGAATGAATTTGCCTGCTCCGAAACACAGAAGTACGGTCATGTGACGTATTTCTGGAATGGCAACCGCTCCGAAAAGTTCTCCGAGGAACTGGAAACGTGGGTGGAAGTGCCCTCTGACGTGCGCTCCTTTGATGAGTGCCCGTGGATGAAGGCAACCGAAATCACCGACCTTGTGATTGACGCCATCAAGAGCGGTAAGTATGGCTTCATCCGCTGCAACTACCCCAATGGTGACATGGTCGGCCATACCGGCAACCTGCTCGCGACAGAAATCGCTGTGGAATCCGTTGATCTGTGCCTTGCGCGCGTAAAGAAGGCGTGCGATGAGTACGGTGCAATTCTCTGCGTCACCGCTGACCACGGCAATGCCGACCAGATGCTGGAGAAGAACAAGAAGGGCAAGATCAGCGTCCGCACGGCGCACAGCCTGAATCCTGTTCCCTTCATCGTCTATGACAAGGACGAGCGCCATGAGCTCAAGGAAGGCACCGGCTTCGGTCTGGCAAACGTTGCCCCGACGGTCGCTGGTCTGCTGGGCATCAAGCCGTTCGACTCCTGGAAAGAATCCATGCTGAAGTAAAAACAAGGGAACTGCCTCCAATCGGGGACAGTTCCTTTTTTGATGCCTTACTTTTTGCCTTCGTCCAACAGTTTCTGCAGTTCCTGCATGAACGTGCCGATATCAGTGAACAGGCGGTAGACCGCGGCGAAGCGCACGTAGGCGACATCGTTCGTTGCCTTCAGTTCATCCATGACCATATCACCGATGCGCTGCGAGCTGATTTCGCTTTCCATGCCCGCATATGCCTGCTGCTCAACATGTGTCGTCATCTCGTCAATCTGTTGCATGGAGATCGGCAGCTTTTCGCAGGCATGGATGATGCCCGCCTTGATTTTCTGCGAATCAAACGCCTCGCGGCGCCCATCGCGTTTCACCACCATCAGCGGCAGCATCTCAATTTTCTCATAGGTCGTAAAGCGGCGTCCGCAGCCGATGCACTCTCTGCGCCGGCGGATGGAATTGCCTTCCTCGGTCGGGCGCGAGTCAATAACCTTGCTTTCAGCGCAGTTGCAATATTGACACCTCATGTGGGACCTCCTGATTATCTCGTTCATGGGCGAATGATTGCCCGTGTGACATCATTACAGCACAATCCGCTCGCACGCGTCCATCCATGCTTTCACCTGCGCATCGGACGGCATCCGCCAGTCACCGCGCGGCGAGAGTGCAATCGAGCCGATTTTCACGCCATCCGGCATGCAGTTGCGCTTGAACTGCTGCGTCCAGAAGCGACGATAGAAATTCTTGAGCCACTTCAGGATCGTCGCACGGTCGAAATCACCTTCAAATGCCATGCAGCACAGCTCGAATATCTTTTCAGGCGCATAGCCGAAACGAACCGCATAGTACAGGAAGAAATCGTGCAGTGCATACGGTCCGACAACATCCTCCGTCTGCTGAAGAATGTTGCCCTTCTCGTCCGGCGGCAGCAGTTCAGGGCTGATCGGCGTATCGAGGATACTTTGCAGGCACGTGCGGCTTTCGGCAAACTCCTCATTTTCCGATGCCGTCTGGATCACCCAGCGCACGAGCGTTTTCGGCACGCCGCTGTTCACGCCATACATGCTCATGTGGTCTGCGTTGTATGTGCACCAGCCCAGCGCAATTTCGCTCAAATCCCCCGTACCGAGGACGATCGCGCCAATTTTGTTCGCCACATCCATGAGCACCTGCGTCCGCTCGCGCGCCTGACAATTTTCGTACGTGACGGAGTGGTCGCTCTCGTCATGCCCGATATCGGCAAAATGCTGGCGGACAGCATTATGGATGGGAATCTCACGCTGACTGACGCCGAGCGTTGTCATGAGTGTCAGCGCATTTTGATACGTGCGATCGGTCGTTCCAAAACATGGCATGGTGATGCCAAGGATATTTGTGCGCGGAAGATGCAGCATGTCGACCGCCTTACATGCCGCAAGCAGCGCCAGTGTCGAGTCGAGTCCGCCGGAAATGCCCACAACAACCTTGCCGCCTGTGACGGACAACCGCCTTGCAAGTGCAGTTGCCTGCATGGCAAGAATCTGTGCGCAACGCGTCTGACGGGATGCCTTGTCCGACGGGATAAACGGATGCTTACCCACGCGGTAATCCGGCGCGATGTCATCCGGCAGCAGCGCAGTACCGCTGACGGGCGTTTCACCGCATGCATCTTTCCAGCAAGAGCGCACCTGCGCAGCACAGTCGGCGAAGCTCGTCTGCTTCATGCGATCTGCGCGGATGCGGTCAAGATCGATGTCCGCCGTCATCAGGTAGTCATCCGAAAGATAGCCATCGCTTTCCCTGATGACCGTGCCGCACGAAGCAATCATGCTGTGCCCGGAAAACACAAGATCAGAGGACGATTCGCCCATGCCGGCTGACACGTATACGTAGCCGCACTGGCATCGTGCGCTTTGCTGGCTGACGAGCTCACGTCGGTATTCGCGCTTGCTCAGCAGTTCATTGCTGGCAGAGAGGTTCAGGATGATCTCCGCACCGGCAACGGAAAGAATCGTGCTCGGCGGCAGCGGCGACCAGAGATCCTCGCACAGCTCGATACCGAATTTCACGCCGTCCGCAGTGCGAAAACAATGATTGCGGAAGACGGATGTATTCAGTGCCGGAACAGGGATGCATGTGCCTTGAAGTGCGCCGCCCGATTGAAACCAGCGTTTCTCGTAAAATTCGCCGTTGTTCGGCAGGAATGTCTTCGGCACCAGTCCAGTGATGCCGCCCTTCTCGATCACCGCCGCACAGTTGTACAGTGCGCCGCAGATTTCCATCGGCACGCCAACGACCGCAATCAGCCCCTGCGGCATGTCGTTTGCGAGCATCTGCAGCCCTTCGGCTGCCTCATCAAGCAACTGCCGCTGAAAGAACAGATCTCCGCAGGTGTATCCTGTCAGGCTCAGTTCCGGAAATGTCAGGATGCTGACGTGCTTTTCCGCCGCCTCCTGCATTTTCTGCAGATGCCGCTTGACATTTTTCCTGACGTTGCAAAGCGCCAGCGACGGCACTGCCGCCCCGACGCGCACAAGTCCGCGCATACACGTCCTCCTCAAAATACAAGCATTCTGACCCGCGGACGATTGTTGTCTACCTCGAGCAACGCCATCTGCTGACGGCAGACCGCGCCCGGATTGACCAGCATCGGCACCCCTGTGACCATGTCCGGCTCGTGCGTATGACCATAAAACGCGATATCACACTTCTCCTCGCGTGCACGCTCATAAAGAAACGTCCGCGTGAGCTTGACGCGCTCCAAATGTCCATGCGTCAGGTACAGCCGAACACCGCCGAAGTCCGTCACGCGGTAATACGGCGCATCCGGACAGCAGAAGTCGTTGTTGCCGCGCACAGACAGCATCACAGCCTGTTCATCATGGCGGCGGATGAAGGCTTCGCAACGCTCAAAATCATCAATGCCATCGCCCAGGAAAAAATACGCATCGATGCGGCCGGTCTGCTGCCACGCCTGCTCCAGCATCCAGCGGAATGTACCGTCCTCGCCGTGAATGTCCGAAAAGACAAGTGCCTTCATCAATCGTTAAGCCCTTTCATGATTTCCAGCATCTTGGCACATGCACGGGCGCGATGGCTGATTTGGTTCTTTTCCTTGTCCGTGATTTCGGCAAACGTCTTGTTGAGCGGCTCATAGAGGAACAGCGGGTCATAGCCGAAGCCGCCCTTGCCGCGTTCTTCCTCCAGCAGCACACCGGGACAGGAGCCTTCCGCGATAATCGTATCGCGCCCCGGAATCTTCAACGCAAGCGCACACTCAAATGCGCAAGAGCGTGCTTTCTTGCCCTTCATCCGGCGCAGCAGCAGCGCATTGTTCGCCGCATCGCCGCTTCCCTCGCCTGCCATCATGGCATAGCGTGCGCTGTACACGCCCGGCTCGCCGTCGAGGATGTCCACAGACAGACCGCTGTCATCCGCGATGGTCGGCAGTCCGGTCGCCGCGCTGACGGTTTCCGCCTTGATCGCGGCATTGCCGGCAAAGGTGGTCGCTGTCTCCTCAATTGGCGCGTTAAAGCCGGCGCTGACCATCGAAACGACCGTGTAGTAGTCCCCGAAAATCGTCTGCAGTTCGGCAATCTTGTTAGGATTGGAGGATGCGACAACCAGCGTAGGCTTTGGCGTCAGATGGCGGCTGTCCTCGGCAAGGGCATTGCGCTGGATCTTCATCAGCAGGCGGATTTCGTGGCGTGCGAGCGTGACCAGCTTGCTCAGCTCATCCCTCGTGAACGCGCGCCCTTCGCCTGAGCCCTGCAGTTCCACCATCTCGCCCTTTTCATTCATGACGACATTCATGTCAACCTGCGCACGGCTGTCCTCTTCATAGCACAGATCGAGACACGGCGTATCATCGACAATGCCTGCGGAAATCGCCGCAACCTGATGGACAATCGGCGAGCGCAGCAGCTTGCCGGTATCGATGAGCTTGCTGACTGCATCAACCAGCGCGACCATAGCGCCGGTAATGGATGCTGTACGCGTGCCGCCGTCTGCCTGCAGGACATCGCAGTCCAGCGTGATGGTGCGCTCGCCCAGCACGGTCAGGTCAACCGCGTGGCGGAGGCATCTGCCGATCAGCCGCGAAATTTCAACATTGCGCCCATCGCGGTAAATGCCGTCGCGCTTCTTGCGCTTGCCGGTCGAAGCAGGCAGCATGGCATATTCCGCCGTCACCCAGCCTTGATCCTTGCCCTTGAGGAAGGCAGGCACACCGTCCTCCACAGAAGCCGTGCAGATGACCTTCGTGTTGCCGATGGTCACCAAGCAGGATCCGTCTGCGTTCTTGATATAATTCGATTCAATCGTGACAGGACGCCATGCATCGGGCGCTCTGCCGTCTTGACGGGTAATCATGAATCAGCTCATCTCCTTGGATTGAGTTCATTAGAATATTCGTTCAGCAACCGCGGTTTTCCTGCTTTTGCCCGGTGATTTTCTGCCGTGTTCAATGTGCGGATATTGCATTCAATGGTGCTGTGCGAAAGCAAATAAAAGACGCCGCTGCAGCATGCATCAGCGTCTTTCCTGCTTATTTTCCTTTTTCTGAAAGCGCAAGCGTGAACGAGAACGCCGCGCCGTCTTCGCTGCCGGTATCCATCAGTTCCAGTTTCTGCCCGTGCATCTCGATGATTCGCTGACAGATGCTGAGCCCAAGCCCAGTCCCCTTGCCGGACGTGTGCGCCTTATCCGCTGTATAGAAGCGCTCGAAGATGTGCGGACGATCCTCCTCTGTGATGCCGACGCCGTTATCCTGCACAATCACCGTGCAAATGCCGCCATCCGCGCGCACGCTCATGCGGATTTGTCCGCCGTCGGGCGTAAACTTGATGGCATTATCCAGAAGATTGACTGCTACCTGTTCGATTTTGCCTTCATCCGCATGCACCATACACGGTTCCGGATCGAAGTCGCACTCGACATCCATGTGCTTGTTCTCCAAATCGCCTGTGCGGTGAATCAGCACGCGTGAAAGCAGCTCGCAGATGTCAAAATCGCCCATCGTCAGCGATGCATCATCCCGTTCAAGCCGTGAAAGCTTGAGCAGGTCGCCGATCAGGTTCTTAAGGCGCGATGTTTCGTCCGCCACAATGGTCAGGTAGCGTCCGTACTCTTCCTCGCCGATGGTACCGTCACGCATGCCCTCGACATAGCCGGAGATGGCGGTAATCGGGCTCTTGAGCTCATGGGACACATTCGCGACAAACTCGCGGCGGCTGCTTTCAAGCTGCGAGAGTTTCTCCGCCATGTTGTTGAACGAATCGCTTAGCTTTGCAATTTCCGCACAGGCGGATTTCTTCTGCTGCGGTGCTCGGACAGTGAAGTCGCCCTCAGACATTGCCATTGCCGCATCGGACAGCGTTGTCAGCGGCTTGAGCATCCGCCGCAGGCATACCATCAGCACTACGCCGGCAAGCAGGCAAAGTCCCAGTGCAACTGCAATCACCGGCAGCAGCAGTGAACCCGCGCGAACCTCAATTTCCTGCGCCGGCGTCTGCATGAACACCGCACCGAGCACCAATCCGTTCGACACAAACGGCACGCCGACGGTGAAATACCAGTTGCCGTCAACCTGATTGCGGAGGCTGATTTCGTTACCGCTGAGAATTTCCAGCAGCGCGTTGTAAATGTCCTTGCCGTTGAGCGTCTTGGCAAAATCCGGATTCGTCTCGTACGTCATCGCCATGTTGTCCATCATGGAACCCGTCCGGTCGACAATGGCGATATATGCCCCGTATTCCTCATAGACCGTCTGTGCCTTCCACCGCAGATACTTCAGCGTGACGCTGTTTGTCGCCGTACTGCCAAGAAACGCTGAACCGATGCCGCTCACGTTGCTGCTGCCGGTGTACATGCTCGCCAGATACGCAATCTCACGTGCCTCCGTCCGAAGGCTTTCCTGCCTTGCGGCGGTCTGCGTACTCGCCATCGTATACAGCCCGATGCCGGACAGCACGCCCGTCAGCAGAAGCACCACCGCCACAACCAGCGCCATAATCCGCCCAAACACGTTTTTCGCTCCTTATTTGATGACCTCAAACTTGTAGCCGCGTCCCCAAATGGTCTGGATCCGCCAGCCGTACTTCTCGCAATCAACGAGCTTGTCGCGCAGACGCTTGACGTGCACGTCCACCGTGCGGCTCTCAACCTCCACCTGGAAGCCCCAGACCTGGTCGAGCAGCTGACCGCGCGTAAAGAGCTGATTGACGTGGCTTGCCAGGAAGTACAGTACCTCCAACTCCTTGGGCGGCATTTCGAGCTTCTTCCCCTCATAGAAGACCTCATAGCGTGTCAGGCTAACCGAGAGTCCGGGGAAGGTCAGCGTGTCATCCTCGGCAGACTGTTCTTCCTCCGTGCTCTGCTCCATCGTCCGGCGGAGCACTGCCTTGACACGCGCTGCCATTTCCTTGCTGTCAAACGGCTTCGTGATGTAGTCATCCGCGCCGAGTTCCAAACCGAGCACCTTGTCAAACGTCTCGTCGCGCGCCGTCACCATGATAATCGGCAGATTGGAGGACTTGCGGATTGCCTTGAGCACCTGCCAGCCGTCCATGCCGGGCATCATCACATCCAGCAGCATCAGGTCAGGCGGCATCCGCCGGAATTCCGTCATGGCATCGTCGCCGCGGTTGACGACCTTGACCTCATAGCCTGCCTTTTCCAGATACAGCTGTTCCAAATGCGCAATGTTGGGGTCGTCATCCACGACCAGAATATACGGCTTGTCCTTCATTGTTCTATCTCTCCTATATTAGTGCTTCAGCGTCACAATCGTCACACCGGTTTCGCCTTCGCCGTAGACACCAAGGCGGCTGCTTTCGACATGCGGATGATGGCGCAGATGCTGCGTGATTCCGCTTCTCAGCACGCCCGTCCCCTTGCCGTGAATGATGCTAACTTCTCCCATGCCGGCCAGTACCGCCTGATCCAGATACTGGTCGACCGTCATGATGGCCTCATCGAGCGTCATGCCGCGCACATCACACTCCATGCGGACGGTTCTCTCCATCGCGCCGGTCTTGACATGCACCGTGCTGACCTTCTGCTTGGTTTTTTCCTGCTTCACGAGCCGCAGCTGCGTGATATTGACTTTGAGCTTGAGGATGCCTGCCTGCACTTCGACCTCACCCTTCGCATTCACCGGACCAAGCACGGTGCCCTGACTGCCGATGGTCAGGATATCGACTATGTCACCCTTGTGAACCTCCTTGGGCGGCAGTCCTGTATCGACCTTTTCCAGCAACCCCTCGGACAGGTTATCGACATTGCTTTCGATGCGCTTGCGAACTGCATTAATCTGCGTATCCGGATTTTGCTGTTCCTTCTTCATGCGCTTAAGGTCGGCAATGATGCTTTCCGACTCGCGGCGCGTGTCTTCCATGATGCGGCGCGCATCCGCCTTCGCCTTCTTGAGCGTGTTTTCGCGCTGATCCTCCATCTGCTTGCGCAGCTTCTCCGCCTCATCACGCAGCCTAACCGTCTCGATGCTCGCCTGACGGGCGATTTCGCGTTCGCGTTCCGCCACCTGCCGATGATATTCCGCATTTGCGATGACATCTTCAAATCGCACAGAGTCAGTCGACAGCAGCTTTTTCGCATCGTCAATCAAATTCTCCGGCAGACCGAGTCGCCGGCTGATTTCAAACGCGTTGGACTTGCCCGGCACGCCGATGGACAGACGATACGTTGGGCGAAGTGTCTCAACATCGAATTCAACCGATGCATTTTCGACGCCGCGCGTTGACAGTGCAAACGCCTTCAATTCACTGTAGTGCGTCGTTGCCAGCGTTCGCACATGAATGTTGAGTAGTCGCTGCAGGATTGCCTGCGCCAACGCAGCACCTTCGGTCGGATCGGTACCTGCGCCCAGCTCATCGAACAGGACAAGGTCGGACGGCGTTACCTCATGCATGATGGATACAATCGTTGTCATATGACCTGAGAACGTCGAAAGACTCTGCTCAATGGACTGCTCATCACCAATGTCGGCAAACACCTGCGTGAACACTGCCAACTCCGTGCCGAGATCTGCCGGCACCTGCAAGCCGGCTTGCGCCATGAGCGTCAGCAGGCCTACCGTCTTGAGTGTGACCGTCTTGCCGCCTGTGTTCGGGCCGGTGATGATCAGGCTTGTGAAGTCCTTCCCCATCCACAGATTGGACGGCACAACCTTTTCCGGGTCAAGCAGCGGATGGCGGCCGCGGATGATGTTCAGATAACCGTTTTGGTTGAGCTTAGGCGAAACGGCATTCATTTCGCGCGACAGCAATCCCTTCGCAAAGATAAAGTCCAACTCCGCCAGCGTTTCCACCGTTTCGCGGAGCGAATCGGCATACGGCGCAACCTCCGCCGACAGTGCCGACAGGATGCGCTCAATCTCCTGCCGTTCCTTTGCCGCCCATGTCTTGAGCTCGTTGCCCATTTCCACTGCCGCCATCGGCTCAATGAAGAGCGTTGCACCGGAGGATGACTGGTCATGCACCAGTCCGGGCACACTGCTGCGATATTCTGCCTTGACAGGCAGGCAATAGCGGTCGTTGCGCATCGTAATCAGCGGATCCTGCAAATACTTCTGGAAGGCGGTATTGCGGATCATTTGATTCAGCTTTTCCTTAATCCGGTCATTTGCACCGCGCAGATGACGGCGGATATTCGCCAACTCGTTCGATGCGCGGTCGGCAATTTCATCCTCGGAAATGATGGCGTCCGTGATGTCCTGCTCGACATTGCGCAGCGTGGACAGATGCTGGGCAAGTGCCTTGAGCATCGGCGTATTCTCACGCTCTGTATCCAGCGACTTCCGTGCCGTCCTCGCTGCCTGCAGCAATGCCGCAATTTCCAGCAGCACTTTCGGTGACAGTGTCGCGCCCTTTTCCGCCAGCGACAGGCTTTTGCGCACGTCCGTGAACGGGATGAGCGGCGAACCGCCGATGTACTGCACGACAACGGTCGCTTCCTCGGTTTCTGCCTGCATCTGAAGGATTTCCGGCAGGTTGTCCGACGGCGCCAATGCTTCGCATTTCTCCCTGCCCATGTCCGTCAGCGCCTTTTCCGCCAAACGGTCGCGAATCTTGGTGAATTCAAGCACCCGCAGCGTTCGTTCCTTAATCATTCGTTTCGTCCCCTATAAGTTTACTCCACAGGCCGGTTCCAATGATTCGCCGTACCCGATAATTCGATGCGTTCACCCTCAAGCGCCCGTTTCACCAGACGCGTTTCATCCGCATTTTCTGTTGACATCGCACACAGCAGCGCATAGCCGTTCCTGCGTGCACGGTCAATGTTCGCCGTCGGCAAATTGTTCATCAGCCGGACCAGGCACCCTTCCGGCAGCCGTTGACGCAGCAGCGGATACACCGTGCCGCGCCGGTCGGTCATCGTCGTGCCTGCCAGCGCATCCGGCGAGCCGATATCGCAGAATTTGCAGCTTGCATGCTTCGCCTGAAGCCCCAAATATGTCCGCGCAGGACAATGGTGCAGCAGCATCAGCTGCTCCCGACCGTATGCCGGCACGACTGCCGGCGGATTTCCCTGCATAAGTACCCGAAGCTCAGTGCCGGACAGTTCGCTGCTTACCGTCACGAAGCAACAGCCCATTTCCAGCAGCATCGCCATTGTGCGCCTGTTCATGACCGGAATACCGCTTCCCGCACCAATCGGCACGCGCCATTCAAGCCCCAATTGCCCCACGCTGCCCATCACTGCGCCGCCGAGTTTGTCCGCATGCGCATGCACAAACGTGTGCAGCATCCGGAGCGTCTTTTCCTCGCAGACAGTCGGCAATTGCAGCCAGATGCCATCGGGCATGCTGCTCAACTGAGCCTGCAGGCTGTCCTGACGGAAGTCCTCCGGATACCAAACAAGACGTGCATTCGTGCCCTGCATTGCGTCCGCCTGTTCCTTCGTCCGAACAATCACCATGTCCGGCACCGACTGATTTTGCGGCAGCGTCATCGATTTGAGCGGCAATTCCGCATGGTCATGACGCTCAAAAGCTGCAATCCGCGCCGATGCCAGCTTCTCGCATGCCTCGCGCCGAAGCTGATTCAGCACCGACACAGGCACAAACGCGTTTTCGGACTGCACAGTCAATTTGCCGAGCACAAACGGCGTATCATTGAGCTTCGACAAACTCCGTTCCGCATCCTCTCGGCTCATTGCGCGCTTGCTTGCCTTCTGCGTTTCATCACCTGCAGCAATCACGGTCGATTCACCGTCCGTCATCGTCAGCCGCATCTGGTCACCGGGCTGCGCTATCAGCGTCATCGACACCTTGATTTTGGGAATGGTCAGGCTGTTCGCCCATGCCAGCTGCTTTGCACTTGTCATGCGAACGACTGTGTCGCCCTTCTGCGCATGAATATCCGGTCGAAGCCGCACAACAGCGATCTCCCCTACTGCCATGTCGTGTCCGGCATAAATCAGCTCCGCATCGCCGTTTTCCGTACGGATTTGCAGCCCGTCGCCGTCACCAAGCTCCTTTGTCAGCCGGACGCGTGCCATATTCCCTGCGACCAACTCAATCTTACCGATTTCAATGCCGCCGTGGCTGACGCGTGTCGGGTCAATAACGCCTGCGTCCTCCGCACCCATTGCGTAGCCGCGCATGAAGCCGCCGCGCGAGAAGATTTGGCGCAGTTGTTCCATTTCTGATGCATCCGCTTGGGTGAAATTTCCGTTTTCAAGGGCATCAATTCCATGCCGATAACTATTTGCGACCGTCGCCACATATTCCGGGCGTTTCAGCCGACCCTCGATTTTCAGCGATGTTACCCCGCTGCTAAAAAGTTCCGGCAGATCATTGCGCAGACAGACATCTCGCGGCGAAAGCCATGCAGCCGTTTTGCCGCGGTAGGTGTATTGCAGCCGGCAGGGCTGTGCGCATCTGCCTCGATTGCCGCTTCGTCCGCCGACAACAGAGGAAAACAGGCACTCGCCGCTGACGGATACGCACTGCGCACCGTGACTGAACACCTCGATTTCAAGCCCTTGCGCCGCTGCAAGCTTGATTTCGTTCAGGCTGCATTCCCGTGCAAGGACGACACGCGTCATGCCCATCTGCTTGCAGAAGCGGACGCCGGACGCGTTATGGATGGCCATCTGTGTGCTGGCATGCACCGGCAAATCGGGAAAGCATGTCCTCGCCATTGATGCCACACCGAGATCCTGCACAAGCACTGCATCCGCGCGAAGCTCATTCAGCAGCCGCAGTACATCCATCACGCCGGACAGCTCACCGTCCTTGATGAGTGTATTGACCGTCACGTAGACGCGTACATGATGCAGATGTGCATATGCGATTGCCTCGCGCAGCGCCGGCTCATCAAAATTGCCTGCGCCTGCGCGCGCCGAATACGCCGCGTAGCCCAAATAGACCGCGTCTGCACCGCCGGCAACAGCCCGGTCAAGGGATTCACGGTTGCCAGCCGGTGCCAGATTCTCCATCATGCGGGCGTCCTCCTTCTCATGAAAGTACGATGTTCCCCTAAAAAACAGGCGCAGTCCGGCCATCTCTCGCCGCATCTGCGCCTGTACGTGTTCACATCTGCTCAAAGGGATAGGTCTGTCCGAACGTCTCCACGCGGATGGACTTCATCACCTGAGGCTCCAGAGGCTTGTCGCGCATATCACGCTTGGCATTCACGATGGCGTCTGCCACGTCCATGCCTTCCAGCACCTTCCCAAACGCCGCATACTGACCATCCAGATGCGGGCTGTCGGATGTCATGATAAAGAACTGACTGCCGGCAGAATCAGGCATCATGCTCCGCGCCATCGACATCACGCCATAGGTATGCTTGAGCGGATTTTTGACGCCGTTCATGGTGAACTCGCCCTTGATGTGATAGCCGGGGCCGCCGATGCCGGTGCCCTTGGGGTCGCCGCCCTGAATCATGAAGCCCGGAATCACGCGGTGGAAAATCAGCCCATCATAAAAGCCGCTGTTCGCCAGCGCGATAAAATTGCCCACGGACTGCGGTGCGATGTCAGGATACAGTTCGCCCTTCATTTCGCGACCGTCCGCCATGGTGATTACAAAAGTAGGATTCTGTGCCATAGATAGCACTCCTTTCAGCACCATTTTCCTCGTCATTGAGGAAATCAGGGCATGAAAATACCCTTGCGCCTATTGTAACAGCAAACAGTTCAAATTGCAAGCATGTTTGACACTCATGTTTCACAGAACAGCATCCGCTTGCGCGCAATCATCTCATCGGTTCGCTGAATATACTGCTCGATATTGGAAACATTCGGTGCACGCCCGATATGTCCTTCTTCCGGATAGACTCGCTTTGAAATACCACCTGCACCAAGCGCAAGGATATGCGTCGTCTCCTCCATGATATCCACATTGTACTGACAGGCATGTCCAGGCAGCGCATAGCCAACATTCTCCTGATTGCCTGCCATGTACTTCTGCCGATAGAGGTAATATGGCTTCATACCGAGACTGTGTGCAGTATCAAGCCCCATCTGCACCATGTGCGATGCGGTATCGCCGTCCGGCAGCGGTGCATTTTCCAGATGAAGGCGGCTGGAACGCTTGATGGCGAGCGTATGGACGGTCAGGCTTTCTGGTTTCAGTCGGAGCGCCGCGTCCATCGTGACTGCGAAATCAGCCGTATTTTCGCCGGGCAGACCGGCAATCACGTCCATGTTGATGTGATGCATACCCACTGCACGCGCCATAGCGTATGCCTCTTCCACCTGACGTGCGGTATGGGCACGCCCGATGATTTGCAGCGTCCGGTCGTTCATCGTCTGCGGATTGATGCTGATTCGCTGCACGCCGGCTTGTTTGATGGCATCAAGCTTTCCCATCGTCAGTGTGTCCGGACGTCCTGCCTCAACCGTGTATTCCATCGCATTCGGAAAGTCACGCATCATGGCATCCAGCAGGATTGACAGTTGCTTCTCGTCCAGCGAAGTCGGCGTACCGCCGCCTACATACACGGCACGAAGCTGCTTTCCGGCATCGCGCAGGATGTCCGCACAAGCATGCATCTCCCGAAGCAACGCGTTCAGGTACGGCTTCACAAGGTGCCCATCGCCCAGTTCGCCGCTGGAAAATGAGCAATAGGTGCACCGCGTCGTGCAGAACGGAATGCCGATATACACATCCATCCAGCGGTCATCCGGCTTAGGAAGCGTCTGCTGCACTGCAACGATGTCCGCCAGCAGCGATGCCTTTTCCGGCAGAATGTCGAATTGATTGACAAGGTACGCCTGCGCATCCAACATAGTACGACCGCTTTCGAGCGCCTCGTACATCAAGTGCGTCGGCCGGATGCCTGTCATGCTGCCCCACGGCGGATGAATGCCCGTTTCCTTGCGGCACAGGTCATAGAGCGTCTGCCGGCAAAGGCGGCGAAGGGCACGTCTGCGGTGCAACTGTGCAAGACGTTCATCTTCCTCCTGCGGCGGAATAGCGGTTCTGCCTTCCGCTGACGCTGTTTTGCCGGTAAAACGGATGACAAACTGCCCATTCTCCGCCTGCACAGTGTAATGGTAATCAGGTGCATCCCACACGCTGTCCGGCAGCTGAAACAGATGCGTAACATTCATCAAATCCGGCATAATCGTGCCGAGGTCATCCATTAGATTTTGCCGTTTCTCCTGCTCCATGTTAATCTCCATGCCCCGGGTAAATTTCCATCGTGCGGACAAGCGGCTCAAGGCGTTCAAGGGAGCGGCGCATCTCCGCGCTGCTGCCCGTCGGCAAATCCGTCCGACCGCAGCCGAAGCGGAACAGCGTATCGCCCGTAAACAGCTTATTGCCAAGCTGATAGCAAACGCTGCCTGCCGTATGTCCCGGCGTATGCAGGACGGTGAACGTCATGCCGGCAAAAGAAAACGTGCTGCCGTCCTTGACAAGCAGCGTCGCATCCGGTGCAGTGACCGGCTTGCCGATCAGAAAGCTCGCATTGAGCGTCGGGTCGCTGAGCATGGCATCATCATCGCGGTGAATGACGAGCGCCGTATCCGCAGTTTTCAGTGCCCGAACCGCGCCGATATGGTCGAAATGCCCATGCGTCAGGAGAATCGCCGCGATGCTTCTGCCGTCCAATGCGGATTGAATGCGTTCCGGCTCATCGCCCGGGTCAATCACCACACAATCCGTGCGTGCGTCATCGAAAAGGATGTAGCAGCAGGTACCGACCGCGCCGACCGTAAGTTCCTTCATGCGCAGCATGGCAATTCTCCTTTCTGCTCAGAACAGCTTTGTTGAGTCCATCAGGATGGTGACGGGTCCGTCATTGACAAGCGAAACCTGCATATCCGCACGGAAACGCCCGGTCTCGACATGCACCTGCCGGTCGCGCCAAGCCTTGACAAGCTGCTCATAGCGCGCATTTGCCTCCTCAGGTCGTGCAGCCGTGATGAAGCTCGGACGCCGTCCGCCGCGGGCATCACCGTAGAGGGTAAACTGACTGACTGCCAGAATCGATCCGCCGATATCGAGGAGGGATTTATTCATCTTGCCTTCCTCATCCTCGAAAATCCGCAGATGCGGCACCTTTTCCGCCATATAGCGAACATCCTGATCGGTATCATCGACACTGACGCCGATGAGCACCATCAGACCTTGCTGAATTTGTCCGATGCATGCACCATCCACTGTTACGGAGGCAGAGGATACACGCTGAATCACGCAGCGCATTCTGTGGTTTCCTTTCTGATTCATTATTTGTCTGCAAGTTTACGAAAATTCAACGATGGAAATGAAACCTGTATGGTGCCGAAGGTTTCCAAAGGGCAATCGGAAAGCCATTTGGCGCGTCCGCAGACGCTTCTTTCTGTAAATTAAGAAAGAAAACCAGGCGAAGCAAATATCCGGACGAAGTGATAAACCGGACGAAGTGATAAACCGGACGAAGTCCGTTAACCTTGTACGCGGAAGACATCGATAACATCCGTTTTGCGTTGGATGGTGCGGACGAGGGTGTCCATCTGCTCCTTGGAGCGAACCTCCAGCACAAAACGGAAGGTTGCAATGCGGTTCTTTTCATCGAGCTCGGTATTGACCGTCTTAATCGGCACATTCGCATCCTGAATGATGGTCGCCAGTTCAATCAACAAGTTGGAATGATCGTAGGCGACAATCTTGATGGAAACGCAGAATCCCGCGCCCGTATCGCCGTCCGAAGCCCATGCCACATCGACGCGCCGCTCCTGCTCGCCGCGAAGGACGTTCACGCAATCCGCCTTGTGAATCGTCACGCCGCGGCCGCGCGTAATAAAGCCGACAATGTCATCGCCCGGCACCGGCGAGCAGCACTTGCCGAAGCGAACGGGAATATCCATATCCTCGTTGCCGGGGATGATGATGCCGTGATTCGCCTTACCGGAAGTCTTTCGCTGCGGCTGAGGCGTTTCCGTCTTGGCGAGAAGTTCCTCCACCTTGGGGGCAGCCTGCGCATTCTGTTCGCGCTGCTCGTCAATCATCCTCGTCACGACATATACCGACGCCATGCCGCCGTAGCCGACCGCGCTGTAAATGTCGTTCAGCGCCGTAAAGCCGTATTTCTTGAGGATGGAATCGTAATATTCGGGCTTAATCACGTCCGATGGATTCAGCCCGCGACGGCGGCATTCGCGTTCGATCATGCTGCGCCCTGTTTCAATATTCTCCTCGCGGTACTCCTTCTTCAGGAACGCGCGGATTTTCGCCTGTGCCTGCGGCGTCTTGCAGATACGCACCCAGTCGGCGCTCGGTCCCTTCGATGCGGCGCTCGTGATGATTTCAACGCGGTCGCCGGTTTCCAGCGGCGTATCAAGCGGCATAATGCGCCCATTGATTTTGCTGCCGACGCACTTATTGCCGACAGCAGAGTGAATCCGATAGGCGAAATCCAGCGGTGTGGCGCCCTTGGGCATGCTGATCACATCGCCCTTGGGGGTAAACAGGAAGACTTCCTCGGCAAAAAGATCTGTTTTGAGCGTATCAAGGAATTCGCGCGAGTCACGCGTATCGCTCTGCCAGTCCAGAATCTGCCGTACCCAATAAAGCTTGGAGTCGAGGTCGCTTGCTGCGCCGCCGCCCTCCTTGTAGCGCCAATGTGCAGCAATGCCGTATTCCGCAATGCGGTGCATTTCCCACGTGCGAATCTGTACCTCGAACGGGAACGGCATCTTGCGGCCGCCGACAACCGTCGTGTGCAAAGACTGATACATATTTGCCTTCGGGACGGAGATATAGTCCTTGAAGCGGCCGGGCATCTGCGTCCACAGCGTATGGACAATGCCGAGAACCGCATAGCAGTCCGGCACAGAATCGACAATCACGCGAATAGCGATGAGGTCATAAATCTGCTCAAATGGTTTGTTCTGAAGCACCATCTTGCGGTAGATGCTGTAAAAATGCTTCGGGCGGCCGTCAATCGTATGGTGAATATGCATTTCGTCGAGCTTCTGCGACAGCTCGTCAATCACCATGCGAATATTTTCCTCGCGCTCGCTGCGCTTCTGTCCGACCTTCTGCACGAGGTTCTCATAGCCGGCAGGGTCGATATAGCGCAGGGAGAGATCCTCCAGTTGCTGCTTGATGGCGTACACGCCCAGACGGTGCGCAATCGGCGCATAAATGTCGAGCGTCTCGCGGGCGATGGCAACCTTTCTGTCCTCGCGCTGATACTTGAGTGTCAGCATGTTGTGCAGGCGGTCAGCCAGCTTGATCAGCACGACGCGGATATCCTTGCCCATCGCCAGAATCATCTTGCGCAGCGATTCTGCCTGAGCTTCCTCCTTGTCGGCAAAATCCAGCTTGTTCAGCTTCGTCACGCCGTCCACCAGCATGGCAACTTCCTCGCCGAATTCCTGCTTGATGGTGTCGAGCGTGATTCCCTTGTCCTTGCAGTCCTCCACCGTGTCATGCAACAGCCCTGCGGCGATGGTCGGCGGGTCAAGGGACAGCTCCACCAGAATGCTGGCGACAAAGGAAGGATGCGTGAAATAGGGCTCACCGTTCTTTCTGCGCTGTCCCTCGTGCGCCTCCTGAGCGAATAAATAGGCTTTTTCCACCAGCTTATATCCGTCGCCGGGGTAATACTTCTTCACTCTCTCAAGCATCTGGCTCAGCGGCATGGCTTCATAGTCGGTATAAGTCATATTTCATCCTCCTTTCCCCAGCATTCTACTTATACTAAAAATGCTCCAGCAGATATTTCCGCAACGGACTGTCCGTCAACGAAACCTTATGCGGCGGACACAGCCGGAGTTGATACGGCGACATGGTAAACGTCACCAGCTGCAGCTCGCAGAAAACACATAGACCCGTCAGCACCTGCTCGCGCGTCATTTGGCAGTCCTCCGTGAGGGAAGAAACCGCCATTGTGCCACCCTTCATCAGCCGCCTATACAGTTGCCGAAGCGTATCGTCCGACACGGTGATGTCCTTCAGCAGTACACGCACCCTGTCCGGCGCGTCCGGCAGGCGCCACAGCCTCGCATTCGGGCATTGCCGGCGGATTGCCTCTTCCTCGCCGGGCAGCACATTGCCGTCCAGCAGGACAATGTCCGCCCAGCAGTCGCGGAGCTTTTCCGGATTCGGCGCGAAGAGAATCGTGTTGAATGCGCGGTCATCCTGCACCGTGCCCACGTCCGTGTCCGCCTCGCAGCCTGCGAGTACATCCTGCGCCCATTGCAAATCGTGAGCAATGAGCAGGAAGCCGCGACCTGATTTCAGCCGTTCGCGAAGCTGCGATGCACGAAGCGTCATCATCGGCTTTTCAGGCTTTTCGCCATCCGATGATAAATAGATATATTTCGCTGCAAGCGCCTGTATTTCCTGCAAAAGCGCCTCGAAAATCGCATTTTTCTCCGGCCAGAGCATGCTGCCGCCGGTTTGCTTGATCGCAGAAATGTTCATTTGCACGGTTTTCTGACCGCGGAATTCATTGATTTCGGGCGAAAACAGCACATCAACACGCTCGAAGCCGCGCCCCGCCAAATCTCCCTGCTGAAACGCAATGCCGCCGCGCACCGCATCGCCGTCAAGCAGCACCATTTTGAGATGACTGCCTGTGCCGCCGACACGCCGTGCTTCCTGCACATGCACGCCGCGCGCCATGAGCACGGGATTCGGATTGCCATAGCCCGTCGGCTGAAGCTGCGAGAGCTCGTCAATCAGCGATTGATTCACCTCGCCCAGCGGAATCTCCCACTCATACTCCTTCTGCGGAATATAACACGACAAATCGCAGTTGTCTGCCGTCGTGATAACGCGGTTCAGCAGCTGTCTGAGCGTTGGGACACGGTCGGCGCGGATGGTCAGACCGGCCGCCTGTGCATGACCGCCGAAGCGTTCGAACAGCTTATCCCCCGTTTCCTGCATGTAAAGTGCTTTGCAAGCCGTCAGCATCTGATGAATATCGACGCCGGGAATCGAGCGGCACGAACCAACCGCCAGTTCCTCATGCTGACTGAGCACAATCGTTGGAAAGTGGTACTTCTCGCAGATTCGCCCTGCCGCCAGCCCGATGACACCGTTGTTCCATTCCTGACCGAGAATGACAATCGCGAGATCCGTCCGAAAATCAACCTGTTCAGGGATTGCCGCAAGCGCATCATCAACAATCTGCTTTTCCATCGCCTGACGCGTTTCGTTCAGTGCATTGAGGTGCACTGCGAGCGCATCCGCCTCGGCTGCATCCCTTGTCGTCAGCAGCTTCACGCACTGCTCCGCCGTTTCCAGCCGGCCACCGGCGTTGAGCCTCGGTGCAATGCGGTAGCCCAGATGTCCCGTGTTAACCGGTGCGGTCACCTGCGCAAGCTGCATCAGCCGCTTCAATCCCGGACGAGCGGAATCTGCCATTTTCAGCATGCCTTCGCGGACAATAACGCGGTTCTCATCCACCAGCGGCACAATATCCGCCACAGTCGCCAGCGCCGCGAGGTCAATGCGCCGCGTCACTGCTTCCATGCCCAGCAGTGCCTGCGTCACCTTGAGCGCAACGCCCGCGCCGCACAGCCGCTTGAATGGATACGGTTCAATCAGCGGATTCAGCACCGCATCTGCCTCAGGCAACCGCTCCGCCAATTGATGGTGGTCGGTGACGATGACCGTCATGCCGAGTTTCTTCGCCAAGGCAACTTCTTCGAGATTCGTGATGCCGCAGTCAACCGTAATCAGCAGCTGGCATTCCTTTGCAAGCTTCTCGACCGCATCAGCGTTCAGCCCGTAGCCTTCCTCATGTCGCGACGGAATGTACACCTGCACCTTCTGCGCACCCATGTCATGCAGCGTCTCCATCATGATGCTTGATGCACAAATGCCGTCGACATCGTAGTCGCCGTACACGACGATGGACTGTCCCGCCTCGATCGCCGCGCGGATGCAGGCAACTGCCCGCGCCATGCCGCTCATGCGCATCGGATCATGCAGGTCGGTCAGCGCAGGATGCAGGAAGCGCGCTGCCTCCGCCTCGGTCGAAATGCCGCGGTACCGCAGCATGTTCGACAGCCTCAGCGACAGCGCGCCAATCGTTTCCCTGCTGTCAATGCCCTTTCGGGTGAATCTTAACATACGATGCTCCTGTTATCGTCTCCTGTCATTCCGGTTTGCAATCAGGATGAGGCGCAGCAGCGACAGCAGACTCGTCACCGCTGCCGCGACATACGTCAGCGCAGCCGCATTCAGCACACGCCGGACATTGCGTTCCTCGTCCGCACCGGAAATATAGCCGCCCTCGGAAAGCATCCGGATGGCGCGGCTGCTTGCGTTGAACTCCACAGGCAGCGTCACAAGCGCGAACACGGTTGATGCCGCAAACAGCGCGATGCCGATATACACCAGCGGCTGCCACGCAAAAATCAAACCGACAATGAACAGCGGCGTCGCCATCGTCGAGCAGATGTTGACTGCAGGAACAATCGCCGTACGGAGATTCAGCGGTGCGTAGCCTTCGAGCTTCTGCATGGCGTGACCCGCCTCATGCGCTGCAATGCCAAGCGCTGCAACGCTTGTGCCGTCATAAACACCCTCTGACAGCTTCAATTCCTCCTTCGCCGGATCATAGTGATCCGTCAACTCGCCGGAAATCCTTCCGACACGCACGCACATATTGCCATTCCGGCGCAGAAGGTCGGTCACCATCTCGCTTGCCGTCATGCCGCAGCGTGCAGGAATCCGGCTGCACTGCGCATAGGCACTCTTGACCTTCAGCTGTGCAATCAAGCCCAGAATCAGCCCGGGAATCAGCAGAATATAGGTCCAGTCCCAATAATAATACATAAAGCCGCCTTCCTTCTGAATTGATGATCCTGATAGACCGATTGATAATCGATCTGTCCTATCCTATCATAATTGCCGCGCAGATGCAAGTGTGCAGCTTCCGCACGTCAGTATTTCCTTATTTTACCTTCTTTAACGATGAAACGATGCATCGAAGCAAAGAAAATGCATTTTACACCCCTGCTTTATCCATTTCGAACACACAAAGAACAAAAAATAATGCTGAAAGTGAATAAAAAAATCTTGATTTTCGTCAAATAAACGTGTACAATGGAGTATCATCGTTATAAAAGTCCGAATTTATACGATGCGTCAAGAACATGTGCAGGTCGAAGCGGCGTGCTCCTCCTGCAGAGAGGGTGAAGCAGGATGAGTTCAAAAATGCTGTTTTATGTACTCAAGCGTGTTTTGCTGGCGCTGCTGACCGTTTGGATTGTCATCACCGTGACTTTTTTTGTCATGCACGCAATTCCCGGCGGGCCGTTCACCAGTGAAAAAGCGATTACTGCCGAGGCGCAGGCTGCTTTGGAAGCGAAGTACGGTCTGGATAAACCGCTGCTCGAGCAGTATGTTACCTATCTGCGCGACATCGTGACGAAATTCGACTTCGGTCCGAGCCTCAAAATGCGCGGCCGTGAGGTCATCGATGTGATTGTGGACGGCATGAAGACCTCCGCGAAGCTCGGTCTGATTGCGGCATTCAGTGCTGCAGTCCTCGGCATCGTGCTCGGCTCGGTCGCGGCGTTGCGGCGCAACACCGTGCTCGATAAAATCATCATGGTCATTACGACTGCGTTCGTTTCGATGCCGTCATTTATTATGGGCACATTCCTGCTCGTCATATTCTCTGTTGCCCTCGGCTGGGTATCGGCCAATGGCGCGACGAATGACGGTCTCATCCTGCCGGTCATTACCCTTATGCTGTACCCGATGAGCTACATCACGCGCCTGACCCGTTCATCCATGCTGGATGTACTGGGGCAGGATTACATCCGCACGGCACGCGCCAAGGGTGTTCCGAGCAAACGGATTATCTTCGGTCATGCGCTCAAGAACTCTCTCATCCCTGTTATCACCTACTTCGGCCCCATGCTTGCCTCCATCGTAACCGGATCCATGGTGGTGGAACAGATTTTCGCCGTACCCGGAATCGGCCGGCAGTTTGTTTCCAGCATCATTAACCGCGATTATACCATGATTATGGGAACGACAATTGTTCTGGCAACGCTGATCGTTATCATGAACCTCATCAGCGACTTGCTGTACAAGGTTGTCGATCCGCGCATTGATTTCGAATAATTGAGGAGGAGCTTCCCGTCATGATGATTCAGAAAAAGCCATTCAGCCTGCAGCTGGACGTGGATTCCTTCATGCCCGCCACGGACGAGGAAAAGGCGGTCATTTCGAAGATGCGTCCCTCCTCGACCTTCCTGCGCGACGGCATCAAGCGTCTGCTGAAGAACAGGGTCGCAACCATCAGCCTGATCATGATTGTCCTGATTACGCTCGCTTCCATCATTCTGCCGATGGTCTGGCCGTACTCCTACGACCAGATGCTCGGACAGACAAAGGGACGCCCGATGGACAACAGTTACAACAACCTTGCGCCCTTTCAGTACGGCAAGACCGAGCTGAAGCGCATCGAGAACGGCGAGTATGTCTTTCCGCACATCTTCGGGACGGACGCGCACGGGCGTGACTACTTCATCCGCGTTGTTTACGGCACGCGCATTTCGCTCAGCGTCGGCTTCTTTGCCAGCATCATCGTGCTCGTAATCGGCATGATGATCGGCTCCATCGCAGGCTATTTCGGCGGCAAGGTTGACCTGTTCATCATGCGCATCGTCGATATCATCTACTCCCTGCCGGACATGCTGGTCATCATCCTGCTGTCCGTCGTCTTAGGGCAGGTGCTGAACGTCGAGGGCACCATCTTCGAGAAAATCGGCGCGAACATCATCAGTATGTTCATCGTGTTCGGTCTGCTGTACTGGGTCGGCATGGCACGATTGATCCGCGGTCAGATCCTGTCCCTGCGCGAGCAGGAATACGTGCTGAGCGCACAGGCAACCGGCGCGAAACCCGGCTGGATCATCCGCAAGCATCTGCTGCCGAACTGCATCAGCGTCGTCATCATTTCGACCGCACTGCAGATCCCGAACGCCATCTTCACGGAGAGTTTCCTGTCTTTCCTCGGTCTGGGCGTCAACGCGCCGATGCCATCGCTGGGTTCGCTCGCGTCCGATGCGCTCAACGGCATCTATTCCTACACATATCGTCTGATTATTCCGGCAGTCATTATCTGCCTGATCGTGCTGAGCCTGAACCTTTTCGGCGATGGTCTGCGCGATGCCTTCGACCCGAAGCTCAACGCGTGATGAAAGGAGTTGGAACTTATGTCATTGCTGGAAGTCAATGATCTCCATACGTCCTTCTTCACCGACGCAGGTGAGGTCAAGGCGGTGGACGGCGTATCATTCCGTCTGGATCACGGCAAGGTGCTCGGCATTGTCGGCGAGAGCGGCTCAGGCAAGAGCGTTACCGCGTATTCCATCATGCAGATTCTTGCCCCGACGGGCAAAATTGTCAGCGGCAGCGTGAAGTTCGACGGTCAGGAACTGGTCGGCGCGGATGAAAAGCTGCTGCACACCGTGCGCGGCAACCGCATCTCTATCATTTTCCAAGACCCGATGACATCCCTGAACCCGACGTACACCATCGGCAGGCAGCTGATGGAGGCGATTCTCCTCCACACGAAGCGCAACCGCCGCGAGGCAAAGGATCGCGCGCTGGAAATGCTGCGGCTGGTTAACGTGAACGAGCCGGAAAAGCGCATGAAGCAGTATCCGTATGAGCTGTCAGGCGGCATGCGGCAGCGCGTCATGATTGCTATGGCGCTGGCTTGCGAACCGGACATTCTGATTGCAGACGAGCCAACAACTGCACTGGACGTGACGATTCAGGCGCAGATTCTCGACCTGATGCGCGACCTGCAGCAGAAGATGGGCATGGCGATCATCATGATTACGCATGACCTTGGCGTTGTCGCCCAGATGTGCGATGAAGTCATCGTTATGTATGCCGGTGCCATCTGCGAGCAGGGTACGGCGGACGAAATCTTCTACAATCCGCGTCACGAGTACACCAAGGGACTCATGCGCTCCATTCCCACGGCAGAAAACAACGGTCAGCGCCTAGAGCCCATTCTCGGCACGCCCATTGACCTGCTGAATATGCCCAAGGGCTGCCCGTTCGCGCCGCGCTGCGAAGCAGCCATGAAAATCTGCCTGAAGGATCGTCCTGTCCGCATGCTCATCAACGACGACCACATGGCAACATGCTGGATGAACGTCAAGAAGGGGCTTGAGGACGGCAGCATCACGAAGGAAGGGGGCGTTCCCTGTGTCTGAGGCGCAGATGCACCAGCCGCTGGTGGAGGTCAAGGGACTCAAGGAGTACTTTGACATCAATATGGGTTTCTTCCGCACGAAGCCGCTCAAGGCGGTCGATGACGTGTCCTTCTCCATCAACAAGGGCGAAACGCTCGGCCTTGTCGGTGAATCCGGCTGCGGCAAGACGACTGTCGGCCGCACCATCCTGCATCTCTACAAGCCGACCGCCGGCGAGGTCATTTATGACGGCAAGCCTATCAAGACAAAGGCTGATTTGCAGGAGTTCCGCAAGAAGGCGACCATGGTCTTCCAGGATCCGTATTCTTCGCTGAATCCGCGCATGACAGTGTCTGACATCGTCGGCGAACCGCTCGATGTGCACCACCTGTACTCCTCCAAGAAGGAGCGTCAGGATCGCATTCTGGAGTTGCTGAATTACGTCGGGCTCAACAGCGAGCATGCGTCGCGCTACGCCCACGAGTTTTCCGGCGGACAGCGTCAGCGCATCGGCATTGCCCGTGCACTGGCGGTTAATCCGGAATTTATCGTCTGCGATGAGCCTGTGTCCGCACTGGACGTATCCATTCAGGCACAGGTGATCAACATGTTCGATGATTTGCAGGATCGTCTCGGCCTGACGTACCTGTTCATCGCCCATGACTTGCTGGTCGTCCGGCACATCTCCGACCGCATTGCCGTCATGTATCTGGGCAAGATGGTGGAGCTTGCCTCGGCGGAGGAGATTTACAATCATCCGCTGCATCCGTATTCGCGTTCGCTCCTGTCCGCCGTACCGCTGCCCGACCCGAAGGCGGCGCGCGCCAACAAGCGCATCGTCCTTTCCGGCGATATCCCGAGCCCGCTGAATGCGCCGTCCGGCTGCCCGTTCCGCACGCGCTGCCCGTATGCGACGGAAGCGTGCGCGCAATCGGTTCCTGAGTTCAAAGAGGTGGAAAAGGGACACTTTGTCGCCTGCCACCGGATTCACGAAATCGGGTAATTCCCTTCCCTACCGCTCAAAGGTGCTTTTTTCGCATCGGAATCGCTGATTCGGCGTTTCTGATGCACGAAAATCGCATTTTTGACATACACAATCACATTAGGAGGTATCATCATGAAAAAGCTGACTGCTCTCCTGCTGGCCATCGCAATGATGCTCAGCTGCAGCCTGTTCGCTGTCGCCGAGGACGGCACAACGAAGCTGTCTGTCTGCCTGGCGTCTGAGCCTGACACGCTCGACCCCGCGCTGAACTCCGCTGTTGACGGCGCAACGATGATTGCTCACCTCTTCTCCGGTCTGGCCACGTGGGCACAGAACGATGAGGGCAATCTGGTCATCGTGGCGGACTGCGCTGTGGAACTGCCCGAGGGCGTTGTGAATGAGGACGGTACCGTCACCTACACCTACACCCTGAAGGACGGCCTGAAGTGGTCCGACGGTCAGGATCTGACCGCGAAGGACTTCGAGTACGCTTGGAAGCGTGCCGCGTCCTCTCAGCTGGGTGCTGACTACGGCTACATGTATGAAGTGGTTCTGGGCTACACCGACGACGGTTCCGACCCGACTGCTTCCAACCTGGCCGTGACCGCGCTGGACGACAAGACCCTGCAGGTCACCCTGTCCAACGCTGTTGCTTACTGGAACGAGCTGCTCGCCTTCCCGGCGTACATGCCTGTTCGTGAGGATGTCGTCGCGAACGAGTCCTGGGCGACTGATCCTTCCACCTACATCGGCAATGGTCCCTACACCATGACCGAATGGGTGCACAACAGCAAGATCACCCTGACGAAGAACCCCTACTATCATGACGCTGACAACGTGACGCTGGACGTCCTGGAGTGCTACCTCTCCGACGACGCCAACAACATGCTCGCCAACTTCGAAAAGGGCGACTGGCAGCTGATTGACGACGTTCCCACGTCCGAAATTGCGGCGCTGAAGGTCAAGTATCCGACCGAATTCGTGGTCGCTGGTCAGATCGGCACCTACTACGTCTGCTGGAACATCAACGAAGAAATCCTGCCCGAAGGCTGCGAGCTGACCGGCAACGAGGCTGAACTCGCCCGTCAGGAAATCCGCAGCGCCATCGGCCTGCTGTTCGACCGCAACTACATCGTTGAAGAAATCGGTCAGGCTGGCCAGGTGCCTGCTTCCAGCTTCGTCGCGATGGGCATGACCGACGCCGACGGCTCCGAGTTCTACAAGAACGCGGGTCATGTCGAGGGCGTCACCGGTTACTATGACGTGTCCGAAGATGCGTACATGGACAACTGGGACAAGGCCATCGAAGTCCTGAAGAAGTACTACGACTACGACGAAGAAGCCGGTGTCTTCACCAACTTCCCGTCCATGACCTACCTGTACAACACCAGCGAAGGTCACAAGGCGATCGGCGAATACCTGCAGAGCGCGCTCGCGAGCGTGGGCATCACCATGAACCTGACCAACCAGGAATGGAACACCTTCCTGAACACCCGTAAGGCCGGCGACTACACCATCGCCCGCAACGGCTGGCTGGCTGACTACAACGACCCGATCTGCTTCCTTGACATGTGGGTGACCGCTTCCGGCAACAACGATGTCCAGTTCGGCAAGGGCGACAGCGCGTCCCTGACCATCTACAACCTGGACCTGACCGAATACGGCTACGACATCAAGGTCGAGAACGGCACTTGGGCTGAGACCTACGACGTGCTGATCTCCACCATCAAGAGCTGCACCGACAACACCACCCGCTATGCCCTGATGCACATCGCTGAGGACATGCTGATGGAGACCGGCTGCATCGTGCCGCTGTACTACTACACCGACATCTACATGATCGATGACTCTGTGCAGGGCTTCTTCTCCAACCCGCTTGGCTACAAGTACTTCATGCACTGCACCATCGCGGAATAATCCACAGTTAACCCACACAAAGGGGATCGTCTCAGGAATGAGGCGGTCTCCTTTTTTATGCACAAATGTATGAAACTAGGAGTCGTTAGGTTACAATGTCATATTTCTCCTTTTTTGTTAGTTGAATTCCAAAAAGCCCTTGACATTTCAACCAACATTTGCTATAATACGCATGTGGAGAAAGACACAAACGTTCGCTGTTTCCGAGACCTGTAAAGGAAGGAGAGACGGTTATGCAGTGCTTTACAATAAAGATTGCAAAAACGCCTTTCCAGCTTCAGACACGCAACCCGGCGTTGCAGGATAAGTATCATGCATATCTGACCGATGAAGCGCCTGTCTGTACGGTGTCTGTTTCGGATGAAGAGCTGGACGCGCTCCGCAGCGAGCATCATCCCGTCCGGCTGCTCTCGCGCCTTCGTCAGCGCACCAATGCGAACAGCACGCAGCGGATGCAGGACGAGGAGAACGTGCTCTACCGGAAGATCAGCATGATGCTGCCGAGGCATCACGCATTCATCCTGCACGGCGCTGCCGTTTCGCTGGATGGCTGCGGCTACATCTTCTCGGGACGAAGCGGTGTCGGCAAATCTACGCATGCAAACCTTTGGCTGAAGCATTTCGGCAATCAGGATCGGCACGAGCCCGACGCACGCGCCCGCATGATCAACGGCGACAAGCCCATCCTGATGCTGGACAACGGTCAATGGTACGTCTGCGGTTCTCCGTGGCAGGGGAAGGAGAACCTCGGCAACCCGATTGCCGTGCCGCTCAAGGGCATTTGCTTCCTGACGCGCGGCGAAAACAACCGCATTACCCCTGCGACACATATGACGGACTGGCTCTTCAACGCCGTACTGCTGCCGAACGAAGCGGCGACACGCATTGAGATGCTTAGCCTGCTTGACAGCCTGATCGAGCAGATTCCCGTCTACCATATGGACGTCAACAACTTTGCGCCGGACGCTGTGCTGGTCAGCAGCGCTGCACTGACGCAATCGCTGCAGCCCACGAAGGCATAACGAAGTTTGATCTGCTTGATGCAGGAAGGAGGCCATCATGAATAAATTACATTACGAAAAGCCCTTTGCGGAGATTGTCGAGTTTGATACGAGCGATGTGGTGGTCGTTGCATCGGGAGGTAGTGATCCTACAGAAAAGATTTGTGTGTTTCGTGATCCCGGAACAGGCAGTATTTGTTTTTGGGGAAATGGAGCTACTGTATGCGGCGACTCGATAGGTTTGGCTTCGGTTTGATGATTATGTAAATGCATTGTTTTTCTTAGAGCGCGGGCAGCATGTGCTTTGGCATGTGCTGCCTTTCCTCTAATTGCCTCGACCGACAGGAGCAACTGCCATGTTTTATCGCCTGAATGATGCCTATGCGCTGCGCGGCTGGCTTCACCTGACCAACGCGCTGCTCAAGCGCCCCGAAAACGTCGTCGAGCCGCTCCCCGGCAGCGATTTCAACCTGCTGCTTCTCTGCGACGGCTGCACGCCGATGGAGGGGCTGCTGACCGATGCGACCCGTGCCCGGCTGGACAAGTATGTTGCCGATGGCGTGGTCAGCCCGTGCGAAACTGCCAGCCCGATAGATGCAGACCAGCAATACCGCTTCTACCGCAACCGCTTTGTGCCTGGTGCACACTGGGCGATTACCGGACGCTGCAATTACCGCTGCCGCCATTGCTACATGGATGCGCCCAGCGGTCAGTACGGCGAGTTGTCCCATGAGGATGCATTCGGCATCATCGACCAGCTCAGTCAGTGCGGCATTCAGCAAATCGAGCTGACCGGCGGCGAGCCCTTCATCCGCAAGGACTTCTGGGAGATTGTCGATGAAATCCGCCGCAAAAAGATGGTCATCCGACAGGTCTACACGAATGCGTGGCTGCTGAATGACACCATGCTGGACGAATTTGAGCGCCGCGGCATGCGTCCGGAATTCTCTGTCAGCTTCGACGGCATCGGCTGGCACGACTGGATGCGCGGCGTGACCGGCGCGGAGGATGCAGCATGGCGCGCATTTGTGCTATGCAAACGGCGCGGCTTCTCCGTCAATGTCGAAATGTGCCTGCACACGGGCAATGTATCAGTCGTCCGCGAAAGCCTGAAAAAACTCGGCGAAGCAGGCGTTCACGCGGTCAAAATCGGCGCGATTCGCCCGACACCGCTGTGGGAAAGCCGCGGCGAGGGGCGAACGATTTCCAATGAGGACTATATCGAAGCTGCCATCGATTATATTCTGCACTATTGCGAAGACGGCAAGCCGCTTGACCTAATTTGGAATAATGTCATGATATTGAACAGGGACGGTACCTATAGGCTTGCACCGGAACGCATGAACGGTGAGCAGTCGTGCGAAAGCTGTATGCTATGCAATGCCGTTCGCAACACGTTCCACATCACGCCGGAAGGACGTCTGCTTCCCTGCATCGCATTGACGGCGCTGGAGGATCAGTCGATGTTTCCGCGCATTCAGGATATCGGGCTGCAATCGCTGCTGACCAGCGGCAGCTACATCGACTTCGCAACCGCGCGCATCGGCGACCTGCTGAAAGTCAACGCGGAATGCGCCGCTTGCGAGCACAAATACGTCTGCGGCGGCGGCTGCCGTGCATCGGCGCTGCTCAGCGGCAACGGCATGATGGGCTGCGACCCCGACCAGTGCGCCTTCTTCCGCGCAGATTATTCGCAGCGCATCCACCAAATTGCACAGTCAGCCGGACTAAAACGGAAATGAGGACATGCATCATGAAAGCAAAGAAGGATTTCCTGCTCAAGAAAATGGCGGACGAATATATCCTTGTGCCTATCGGCGCGGAAAACATGCACTTTAACGGGCTTGTTCGGCTGAACGCATCGGGCGCATGGCTGTGGGAGCAGCTTGCGGAGGACATCACGGCAGATGCGCTGATTCAGCGGATGTGTGCGCGCTACGAAGGACTTGACGAAGCGACTGCTGCCCGTGACCTGCAGGAATTTTTGCAGAGCGTCAAGCCGGCGCTGGAGGCAGAATGATTCTACTGATCACCGCGCTGCTGCTGGTGGCACTGATGGTCATCATCACCGAGCAGCTCAGAAGCCACCTGTCGCTGCCGCGTTTCCAGCAAATCATGCGCCTGCTGATTCTGGCGTACCTGCTCCTCAACTGGACGTTCACGCTGTTTACGCGCACTGCCGGCGAATATCCGGTTGTTTTCGTGCCGTTTCGGGCGCTGCTGGAAGTATTCGGCTGGTCCGTATGGACATTCGAGGACGTTGGGCAGCTGCTGAGCGGCGCATTGACTGCAAACGAACCCATCCTGAAGCCGCTTGTCGGCATCGCGCAGAACATCGTGCTGTTCCTGCCGTTCGGCTTTCTGCTGGCGGCGTCATATCGGCGGATGAACGCATGGCTGGTTCTGTTGCTCGGACTGCTGCTGTCGCTCTTCATCGAGTGCTGTCAGTTGTTCCTGCAGCTCGGCTGGTTCGAAACGGATGATTTGCTGAACAACACGCTCGGCGCGCTGTTCGGGCTGTGGCTGTATCGGCGGATTCCGCAAAGCTGCACGTATACTCCGGAAAATGAATAAAAATGGCGGCAAGGGATGCACTCCCCTGCCGCTTTGTTTGTTTACTTGCTGCCGTAGTAGAATTCGCTGCCGACCGTTTCCGTTTCAATCAGCACGGAATTCTGATTCAACGCCGTGATGACCTCATCCGCAATCGCATGAACTTCCTCAGCGGAAATGTCCTCCAGCACACACGCAATCGTCTGCTCGCACGTGATGCTGCCCGTGTCGTCCGCCCAGTAGCCAGCCGCGTCCATCAGCGTGCAGCCGCCGGTATGGCGCGTGCAGATTTCCGTGACAATGCTTCGGCATTCATCCAGCGGAATCTCCTGCTGATACGTGTCCTTGTCGTTCGTGCCGATATACAGCGTGTACTTCGTCTGAACATCAGCGTTTGGCTCCTTCGCGCCGTACTGATTGCACAGCACGATGCCCGTCACAACAAGATTTGCAACCAACAGCACCGTCACAATCACCAGAAATACGCGAACCCCTTTATTTTGCCTGTTTTCCATCACAGTCACTCCTTCGCTGCACCGCCTAAAGGCGATCCAGAGCACATTATAACATGAATGTGCCGGAGAATCAAGGAGGATGATCCGCGCACAGGAAGGTACATTCGTTTACTTCAACTGATCCGCTGCCGCGCAACAGGCAGCGAGTGCATTATCATCCGGCGCGTCCTGGCAAATCACCGTGTCGACGATATTCAGATTTTGGCTTTCTTTCTTCCACGTATCCATCCATTCACCGCCGCCCCAGCCATAGCTGCCGAACAGCACAATCTTTTTGCTGCCGAGCGTCGGGGCAACCGCCTTCCACATCGGCTCGAACTCGTCCTCTTCCAGCTGTTCAGCGCCCATCGCGCTGCAACCGAATGCCAGCGCATCGTATGACGCCGCCTTGTCCGCCGAAAACTCCCCTGCCGTATACAGGTCAGCGCCGACCTGCTTTGCCATTGCCTCCGCCATTGCCTGCGTGTTGCCCGTGCCCGACCAGTAAACCACTGCGACCTTGCTCATGAAAATCATTCCCTTCATTATAATATTATAATATGATTACGCGCGGACAGTCAGCTTTTCCAGCGGCCATCCTGCGCGGAACAACGCTTGATACGCGTTCCTGCACGCCCTGTAGCGCTCAAAGATGCGCAGCGCCTCACACTCGTTCGTATACACCTTCCAGCAGCCGGTGCATAGGCAGCCGCGTCCTCCGTTGCGCATGAAGGCAATCACGTCGCTGAGCGGATAGCCCAGAAATACGCCGATTTCATGTGGGAAGCAGGGCGATTCCGCCAGCCGCATCTGCAGAAAAGATAATGATGCATCGATCGTCAGCTGCTGATAGCCCAGTGCATGCAAAAAGTGCGCGATATCCGGCTGATTCAGCAACCTCAAAAGCGCCTCAGCTCGGTATACATACACCAGTGCATGCTCCTGCCGACACCGCAGCACCGTCATCGTCACGCCGCGTGATGCCAGTACCTGCGTCACCCTGTGGAGCTCTTCCCGAAAGTCATCGCGGTCGGCGCACGATGCCGTAAACAGGCTGCCGACCTTCAGATTGGCAAGCGTAGGCGAACCGTGGTCAATCAGCGCTCTTTCCAGCATAATGCCCTCCAATGTTCTTGTGTTAGTTGCAACTAACATTGATATTGTACTGGATATACGTAGAATTGTCAAGCGTTTTTGTTAGTTTAGGCTAACTTTTCTGATTTTTATGAAACCACTTGACAAATTGCAGAGTTCTGTTATAATTTATTACGTTAGTGCTTTATCGCATTAAATCAGTGAAACAGGAGGCGGCTCAACGATGCGTCGCAGACTGCAAATCCCCCACGGCATGCAGGACACGCTCCCCGGTGAATGCGCGGGCAAGCGTATCTTAGAAAGCAAGCTGCGGCGGCTGTTCACCCTGAACGGATATCAGGAAATCGAGACGCCGCTGCTGGAATATTATGACACACTCGATGACACCACGTTCGGCTATCGACCCGAGCAGGTCTGGAAAACGTTCGACCCGCAGTCGCGCATCCTCGCGATTCGCCCCGATTCGACCATTCCGGCTGTCCGGCTCGCTTCCGGGCGGCTGGAAAATGCGCCGCTGCCGCTTCGCCTGTGCTATGTGCAAAGCGCGGCGAAATTCCATTCCGAAACGCTTTCGCTGCTCTGCGAGGACACGCAGGCAGGCGTTGAGCTGATGGGGGAAGGCAGCGCGCAATCCGATGCGGAGGTTATTGCACTCGCCATCGAGGCGCTGCGTTCCGCCGGACTCCACGACTTTCTGATTGAGCTGGGCGAGGTACAATTTGTCAATGGCTTCCTGCAGGAGGCCGGATTGACGCCGGAACAGTGCGCCGCCGTTCGCGAGCTCATGGCGCACAAGAACGCGCTGGACATGCAGCTCTATCTTGATACACTCGGTCTTGAGCGTGACGTGTCCGACCGCCTGATGCGCCTGCCGCAGCTCTTCGGCGACTTCAGCGTGCTCGATGAGGCAGAGCAACTGACACAGAGTCCGCTGTGCCTGAACGCCATCGCACGGCTTCGGCAGGTGATTGCAATTCTGGCAGATGACGGCTGCGCGGACTGCGTGAGCATCGACCTCGGGCTGGCACAGCAGGTGAATTATTACTCCGGCATGGTGTTTCACGGGCTTGTCGGCGAGCTTGGTCAGCCGCTACTGTCGGGTGGGCGGTATGACGGGCTGCCGGCGCAGTTCGGACGCCCGCTCCCTGCAACCGGCTTTGCACTGTCACTCAAGCTCACGATGATGGCACTGGAACGCCAGGGCGTATCGTTCGCGCCGCCGAAGCCGGATGTCGTCGTATCGTTCGCACCCGGCTGTCTGCAGCTGGCAGCATCCTACGCACGCCGACAGCGCGAGAAGGGCGTATCGGTCGCGCTGATGTATGGGCTGGACGCTGAGGCGCTCCGCAAGCGTGTCGATGACGGCGAAGCATCGTCCGCCGTTTACCTGAACGGCAGCTTCCTGGAGCAATACGGAAAGGCGGTGTTCTGATGGCTCAGCCGGTTATAACCTTTGCGCTGGCAAAAGGTCGTTTGGCAGAGCAGGCGTTTGAGCTGCTTGAACAGCTCGGCATCGACTGTTCAGAGCCGCGTGATCCCGGGCGGCAACTCGTCCTGTGGGACAGAAAGCAGAACGTCCGCTTCATCCTTGTCAAACCGTCTGATGTGCCGACGTATGTCGATCACGGCGTGGCTGACCTCGGCGTGGTCGGCAAGGATACGCTGCTCGAAGCGGGACGCGAGCTGTACGAGGTGCTCGATTTAGGTTTCGGCAAATGTCGTCTCTGCGTGGCAGGCTGCCCTGCACAGCAAATCGGCAGCGTCAACCGCGCCACCTTCCGCGTTGCCACAAAATATCCCAACATCGCCCGAAGCTACTATGAAAGCAAGGGGCAGACGATTGAAATCATCGAACTGCACGGTTCGGTGGAGCTCGGTCCTATCATCGGCCTGTCTGACGTCATCCTTGACATTGTCGAAAGCGGCTCAACGCTGCGCGCCAACGGTCTGACCGTACTCGAAGAGATTTGCAGCGTATCGGCGCGGCTCGTCGTCAACCGTGTTGCCATGAAAACAAAGCGGGAGCGCATCCGCGAAATCATCAGCGGACTGTCATCGCTCCTTACCGCCATGCAGGAGGAACAAGCATGATTCCGATTTTGCAATTTTCCGACACTGCCGCGCTCAAACAGCGCGTCATGAACCGCTCCCAGTTGCAGAATGAAGACGTATCGCGCCGCGTCCGCGAAATCGTGTCACGCGTGCGTGAGGAAGGCGATCAGGCGCTGTTTGACTATACGCTCCGCTTTGACCATGCGCAGATGTCGGCAGAGAACGTGCTCGTCACCCGTGAGGAAATCGACCGCGCATACAAGGCGGCGTCTCCCGAATGGCTCGATGCCATGCGCGAGGCTGCTCGCCGCATCACCGCCTTCCACGAGCGCCAAAAGCAGAACACGTGGCTGAATTTCGACAGTGCCATCTCCCTCGGACAGAAAATCACACCATTGCGCCGCGTCGGTGTGTATGTTCCCGGCGGCACAGCGGCGTATCCGTCCTCAGTGCTGATGAATGTATTGCCGGCCAAGGTTGCCGGCGTCAAGGAAATCATCATGGTTACGCCGCCTTCGCCTGACGGCAGCGTCAGCTATCCGCTTACGCTCGTTGCTGCCGACCTTGCCGGCGTCGACAAGATTTACAAGGTTGGCGGCGCGCAGGCGATTGCGGCGCTTGCATTCGGCACCGAAAGCATTCCGCGCGTGGACAAGATCACCGGTCCGGGCAATATCTACGTTGCTAACGCCAAACGCGAGGTGTTCGGCTATGTCGGCATTGACATGGTCGCAGGTCCCAGTGAAGTGCTCGTCATTGCGGACGACAGCGCAGACCCGCGCTATGTCGCAGCTGACCTGCTTTCACAGGCAGAGCATGATCCGCTTGCCGCCGCCATTCTCGTCACGAACAGTGCCTTCCTTGCGTCCTGCGTGCAGGATGAACTGGCACGGCAGACGGCACTCCTTCCGCGGCGTGAGGTCATCGACAAGAGCCTGACTGCCTACGGCACCATCGTTGTTGCACCGACCCTTCGTGACTGCGCGGACATCGCCAATCAAATCGCACCGGAACACATGGAACTTTCTGTCGCCGACCCGTATGCGCTGCTGCCGCTGATTGAAAACGCAGGTGCCATCTTCCTCGGACACTATTCGCCCGAACCGCTCGGCGACTATCTTGCTGGTCCGAACCACGTCCTGCCGACAAGCGGAACGGCACGTTTTTTCTCGCCGCTGTCCGTTGATGATTTTGTGAAGAAATCCAGCCTGATTTGCTGCTCGCGCGAGGAACTGGAGCGTGTGTCCTCGCAGGTCATGCTTTTGGCGCATCAGGAAGGGCTTGATGCCCATGCGAACGCCGTTGCCATCCGTTTCGGCAAGGAAATCGGTACCAATCAGGAGGAATGACCATGCGCGAATCACACATCACGCGGACAACGCGCGAAACGGACATTGACCTGACTTTTTCGCTGGACGGCAGCGGAAAAACAAATTTGTCCAGCGGCATCGGCTTCTTCAATCACATGCTGGATGCCTTCTGCCGGTTCGCACAGGCTGATTTATCCCTGCATTGCCAAGGTGATTTGGACGTAGATGCACACCACACGGTCGAGGACATTGGCATTTGTCTCGGACGGGCAATCCGCGATGCGCTCGGCGACAGGGTCGGCATCCGCCGCACAGGCAGCGCGTACATGCCCATGGACGAGTCGCTTGCCTTCTGTTCGCTGGACATTTCCGGCAGACCGTATCTCGTCTTTGATGCAGAATTTTCTTCGCCGATGTGCGGTCAGCTCGATACGCAGCTGGCGGAGGAATTTTTCCGCGCTGTCGCCGTGAATGCCGGTCTGACACTGCATCTGAAAGTGCTTTACGGCAAGAATGACCATCACAAAATGGAGGCGCTGTTCAAAGCGTTCGGGCTTGCGCTTCGGGATGCCGCTGCTGTCGACCAGCGCATTCAGGGGGTTCTGTCCACCAAAGGTACGCTTGACTAAGGAGGAACTGTCATGCAGATTTATCCCGTCATCGACATGCTGGATGGGCGCGCCGTCCGACTGCGTCAGGGACGCCGGAATGATGTAACCGTTTTCGGCAATCCGGTAGAACTTGCTGCGCAGTGGCGTGCACAGGGAGCCGAATGGCTGCATCTTGTCGACCTGACAGCCGCCTTCGAGGGCAAAACCGCTCATCTGCCGCTCATCCGCGAGGTGATCGCTGCTTTCGGCGGACAGGTTGAACTCGGCGGTGGTCTGCGCACGATGCAGGACATTGCCTTGCGCATCGAGGCAGGTGTCACGCGGTGCATCATCGGCACGGCAGCCATCGAAAAACCGGCGCTTGTGGCGGAGGCATGCCGCGAATTTCCTGGCAAAATCGCCGTTGGGCTGGATGCAAAGGACGGTCTTGTCGCCACACGCGGCTGGGTCGAAACGTCCTCTTTGACGGCGGTCGATGTCGCCAAACGCATGCATGATGTCGGCGTTGACACCATCATTTACACCGACATCAGCCGTGACGGCATGATGCAGGGACCGAACATCGATGCAACGCGCCGCCTGGTTGACGAAACCAGTCTGCAAATTATCGGCTCAGGAGGAGTCAGCAGCATCAAGGATTTGCTCGCGCTCCGCAGCATCGGCTGTGCAGGCGCGATTCTCGGGCGCGCCATGTATGAAGGTGTCGTCAGCGTGCAGGATGCCATTCAGGCAGTTAAAGGAGAATAATCATGGATTTCAGTCAGCTTAAATTCGATGCAAACGGTCTGATTCCCGCCATCGCACAGGATGCGGAAACGAATCAGGTCTTGATGCTTGCCTACATGAACCGCGAATCCATCGAGAAAACGCTCGAAACCGGCTATGCGACCTACTTCAGCCGCAGCCGCCAGCAACTGTGGAAGAAGGGCGAAACGTCCGGTCACACGCAGCAGCTTGTCGCGATGCGCTATGACTGCGACGGCGACACGATTCTGCTGACCGTCAAGCAAATCGGTGCAGCATGCCACACGGGCGCGAAAAGCTGCTTCTTCAACGACGTGTACGTCGATGAGGAAGCGCCTGCAACCGCTGCTGTCCTTGCGCAGGATTACGCCACCATCGCCGACCGCGATGCGCATCCGGTCGAGGGCAGTTACACGAATTATCTGCTCGGCAAGGGCGTTGAGAAGATTTGCAAGAAGCTCGGCGAGGAGGCCAGCGAAACGATCATTGCCGCCATGAAAGGCAGCAAAGAGGAAGTCACGTATGAAGCAGCTGACCTGCTTTATCACCTGATGGTGCTGCTGTATCAACAGGGCGTAACGCTGAATGACGTCTGGGCAGAGCTTGCCCGCCGTCAATAACGTTTCAAGGGACTCCGTCCCCTTTCAACTTCGTCCCTTTTCAACTTCGTCCCCTTTCAACTTCGTCCCTCTTCAACTTCGTCCCTCTTCAACTTCGTCCCTTTTTTACTTCTTCCCTTTTCATTGTCCCTTGCAGGATACAGAAGCAGAACCCCTGCTGGGGGCGCTGCACTTCAAAAGTTCTTCGCAGCTGGGCAAATCAATAGCAGCAGGATGAGGCTGTAAGAACTTCACCCATTGTCAGCAATATAAAATGCAGCTTTATCTCTCAAAAGAGACGGTAAAGCTGCATCGTTGTCCATGCATAATTCGTGGTTTACAGCCGTTTGCGCTTTTTGATTAGTTCCTTCTTCTTTTCAATCAGTCTGCCGTATTCGGTGAACGCCGCAACAAGGGTCTCGTCATCCTCAAAGATCGGGCGTGCCTTGTATTCGCTGCTGATTTTGTAGGGAACCACTTTCTCCGCAAACTGCACCTCCACCGTGTTGCCGTCCTGCGCAATCACCTTGCCAACACCGTAAAGCGGCTGTGTGACTTCAACGCCGAGCAGTGAAATCTCCCGATACTCGTCCATTGCGACATCAAGCGCGTGAATTTCTTCATCGAGCGCATCGATTTTCGCCTGACGTTCCTGCGCCTCCTTCGCCTTCTTCTGCTGCGCAGTATACGTCTTGATGCTCTCCTTCTTCGCTGCATAGTGCATGCCTTTGTAGTAATGATAGCATTTGCAGCAATACATCAGGTCAAATGCCATCAGATGAAGGCCCTTGTCATCGTAGAATTTTCCCTTGTCCTTAAACATCCGGTCGTACTTTTCCAGTAGTGTCGGATGCTCGCGCAGCGCCGCGACAACCGTTTCTGCCATGTCGTAGTAGTTCGGCAGGCTGAAGGAACCGCCGCTGCCGAGATCTCTGCCGAACTCAATGTGCAAGGCAAATTCCTCCGCCTCGCTGAAGCGGTAGATGAAGTGTGTTTCCGGTGCGTAGAGCGCCAAATAGCACGATGCGGCATGGCGATCCTGCTGATAGCGAAAATAACGTGGAAACAGTTCCAAGCGTAATGCTTCAATGCGCTCAACAAACGCATCCATGTGCAGCTGCAGTTCCGCTATGGATGCATACGGCGCATAAAGCACGTCCATAAACAGCGATTCGACCTCCTGCGGCCGCTTTTCCGCCATTTTGACGATGCCCGTGACGGGTGAAATCCGGCTGTTGTTAATGAGGACAGAACTTTCCTTCATCGCCTTGGCAAATTTCTCGGAAAACGGCAGATGCTGCGCTTCCTCCGAAAACCAGACGTTTTGGAAACAGCGTACTGCTTTCCACTTGAAGCATTCGTAATGCTCTGGACCGTTGATCAGCGCATAGTTCTCCTCGTACCGGTCAATGAGCGCATGCAGATTGGTCGTGTTCATAGCTTTTCCTTTCTTTGGTCGGTCTGTCATGTCTTCTGGTTCTATCATATCATAATTCCTTCAAAAAAGAAATAGGCTTGCGCTTGTTTTTTTGATTTTTCTCCGATAAACGACAAAACGTTCGGTACATTCGCTGCTTTATTCCAATTTGCATCTTGTGAATCCGCCACTTTTCGTGTACAATAGCATTGGGAGGAATCTCAATGAGCGACACAATGCGGGCAAGTCAGCTTGCCCTCGAAGAATTATCCAGCCGTGTACTGAAGGCGGATGCGACGATTCGCCTGGAAAAGCATGCGGACATGGCAAAATATACAACGCTTCATCTGGGCGGTACGGCTGATTTGCTGGCGAACCCCGATCATCCGGAGCAGATTCCGCTGCTGATTGATGCAGCTCGTACGCTGGACGTGCCCGTAACCGTCATCGGCAACGGCAGCAATCTGCTCGTCCGCAGCGGCGGCATTCGAGGGCTTGTTATCCGCATTTGCCGCAACATGCATGCGATGGAAACCGGCGGCGATTGGATTCGTGCACAAGCTGGCATGATGCTGTCGAGCCTCTCAATGGCAGCAGCGGATTGCGAATTAGCTGGTCTGACATTCGCAAGCGGTATTCCGGGAACAGTCGGCGGCGGCGTGTATATGAATGCAGGCGCATACGGTGGCGAAATGAGCCAAGCAGTGACGCTTGTCGAAGGGTACAACATGGCTGGCGAGCCGTTCCGCTACAGCCGGCATGACATGCAGTTCGACTACCGCTTCTCGCGCCTGATGAAGGAAGACAAGATTGTAACGCACGTAACCGTTCAGCTGCCGCAGGGCAAGCGTGAAGAGATCCTTGCGGAAATGGTCGAATTCAATCGACGCCGTGCGGAAAAGCAGCCGCTGACCCTGTTCAGTGCAGGCAGTACGTTCAAGCGTCCCGATGGTGCGTTCGCAGCACAGCTGATTGATGAATGCGGCTTGAAGGGTGCGAAAATAGGCGGTGCACAGGTCAGCGAAAAGCACGCGGGTTTCCTCGTCAACCGCGGCGGCACGCCGGAGGATTTTCTGGCGCTCATGGCGCATGTGCAACGTGTGGTGCTTCGGCAGAAGGGTATTCGCCTTGAACCGGAAGTCAAAATCATCGGCGAAGATTTAGAAAAAGCATAAAGGGAGATGGCAATCATGCGGTTTCTCGTGGTGACAGGGCTAAGCGGCGCCGGAAAGACGTCTGTCAACCGCTATTTGGAAGACATGGGCGCATTTTGCGTGGATAATCTGCCGCCCAACATGATGTTCCGCATGATGGAGGCCATCGAGAAGTCCGCGCTGAATCGGCCGCTTGTCGCAATGGCGGTGGACGTGCGCAGCGCCGATTTCTTCGATGCAAAAGCAGTCTGCGATATCATTGCAGAATCGCGCGGCGTTGGTTATCAGGTTGAAATCCTGTATTTGGAGGCATCAGACGATGTGCTCGTCAGCCGCTATAAGGAAACGCGCCGTGACCATCCGCTGGCAGGCGAAAACGTCAGTCTGATGGAGGCAATCAGCCGCGAACGCGCGATTATGCAACCGTTGCGCGAAACAGCAAATTATATCATTGACACAACCAGCCTGAAGCCCCGGCAGCTTCGTGCAAAGCTGTCGAGCATCCTGAGCAGCGCAGACCAGCTCGGCGCAATGCATATCGAGATGAGCTCGTTCGGGTATAAGCGTGGTCTGCCAATGCAGGCAGATCTCGTGTTTGACGTGCGGTTCCTGCCGAATCCGTTTTACATTCCCGGTCTGAGCAGCCACACGGGGCTTGACGCTGACGTGCGTGATTTCGTGCTGAATCATCCGGTGACACAGGAGTTTCTGGCAAAGATGAAGGATTTACTGTCGTTCCTGCTGCCGCATTATCAGGAGGAGGGCAAGCACCGTCTGTCGATTGCCATCGGCTGCACGGGCGGTGCGCACCGCAGTGTCGCCATCAGCGAAGCACTTGCATCGTATCTGCGCGAAACAGGCTATTCCGTCAGCATCGCACACCGCGATTTGGAGCTGGAGCAGGCGCACTGGAAGGAAAAACCGGAGGGAGTCTAAATGTCTTTTTCAGCCACGGTCAAGGAGGAACTTTGCCGGCTTGATCTTGGAAAAAGCTGCTGCATGCTCAGCGAACTGGCGGCGCTTTACCGTACAAGCGGCTCGCTGACGTTCCACGGCTTGGGGCGCGTTCAGGTGCAATACCGCGTGGAAAACACAGCGTTGGCGCGGCGAATCTTCCGCCTGCTGACGGCGCGTCTGTCAATTACGCCAAGGCTGCATTATGTCCAGCATGCACGGCTCGGCGGACAGCGCACATGCGTGCTGACCATCGGCGATGAAGACTCAAAGCGACTGATGCTGGCGCTCCACCTGATTGAGCAGGGTGAGGACGGCAGTATCTCCTACCGCCGGACGATTGTACGCCATCACCTGACACGTCAATGCTGTCGGCGTGCGTATCTTCGGGCGGCTTTTCTCGGCGCAGGGACGATGTCAGCCCCCGAAAAGGATTATCATTTTGAAATCACCGCATCGGAAACGGGATTTGTCCGCGAACTGACACGTGTGCTGGAAAAGGCTGATTTGCCTGTCCACACCTTCGAGCGCAAGGGGCAAACCGTCATCTACCTGAAGGGGGCACAGCAGATTTCAGACTGCCTTGCGCTGATGGGTGCGTCAGCAAGCGTGTTTGCGCTGGAAAACGTGCGCATCCGCAAACAGGCGCGCGGTGCTGCAAACCGTGCCATCAACTGCGATGAGCACAACTCGGAGAAGATGCTCAATGCCGCGATGCAGCAAGTGAATGCCATCCGCTGGTACACCATCGCGCACGGGCTCCGTGAGCTTCCACCGGCATTGCAGGAAATTGCGCGCCTGAGGCTCGAAAATGTCGATTTATCCCTGACAGAGCTGGGCAATCAGCTTCAGCCGCCGCTGTCGAAATCCGCCGTAAACCACCGGATGCGAAGGCTGATGGAGATCATCCGCGAGGCAGAGGAGCAAGCGCGCAAGGAAGCTGCCGCCCAGGCACCGGATCGATAATTTGTTCATATGATTCAAACAATAAAGTAACAGGAGGTATCCCAATGATCGTAAAGCCGATTACGTTTCCCAATTACCAGCCGCTGACCCGTTCCAACGCGGCGCAGGTTGTCGAAACAGCATCCCGATATGAATCGCGGGTCATGATTCGCCGCCATCAGAAGGTCGTGAACGCCAAGTCGATGCTGGGTCTGTTGTCGCTCGATGCGGATGAACAGAACGAGATGTTCCTGATGGTCGATGGTCCCGATGAGGAGCAGGCTTCCGAAGCGGTACTCGCACTTTTTACCAAATAATTAAGGGTCAAGGGAGAAATTCCCTTGACTCTTTTTGCAATTGAGTTGGTCGTTTTGCATGTTATTCGACTTATATTTTTATAAATTCCATGCCGGAAAGACTATGCAGAACGCCCAAAACGTTGTAAAATAGAGAGTATGAATGTTTAGGAGGAATCGGGATGCTTCCGGAAGAGCTGCAAAGAGCGAGAGACCTGTTGGCGGACGTGACGCCCCTATGCTCGGACTGCGGGCTGATCTGCGGTGCTGCGTGCTGCCAGAGTCATCCGGGCGAACAGACAGGCATGTTGCTCTTTCCGGGCGAAGAGGCGCTCTATGCGGATGATGTGTCTTTCCGAATGTTCCCGACGAAGCAGGGAACACTTCTCATCTGCTCAGGACATTGCAATCGGGCAAATCGTCCGCTGGCGTGCCGGATGTTTCCGCTGCTGATTCTCCTGCGCGAGGATGGCGTGAAGGTCGCCATGGATGCGGCAGCGCGTGCCGTGTGTCCGCTGGCAAAGCAGGGAAAACAGGCGCTGTCACAGACGTTTGTGGCGCGCGTCCGTGAAGCAGGAAAGTGTCTTGCCGAAAACGAAAAGCTTGCGGCACATTTGGTGCTTCTGACGAGCATGCAGGATGAACTTCATGCCGTCAGAAGGCAGTATATCGGAGGGAACAGCAATGTTTGAACCAGTGAACGTGCAGCTGGAAACGTACGGCAATGGGGAAAATCTGCTGCTCTGCGCAGATGCTGCCGAGGGGCATCCGCTGCTGGATGCACTGGCAGGTCAGGCGCAGGTCGTATACATGGATCCTCCTTTCATGACGGGCGACCAGTTCATGCGTCGGCGCTGTTTCGGTACGGAAGGATGGCGTTCAGGCAAGCCAATGCCTGAATATCCGGCGTACTGCGACCACTACGAGAGCCGCGAAGCCTATCTGCAGATGCTCCGGCGGATGATTGAACAGGCATACAAGCTGCTTCAGCCGAGCGGTGTCATGTATCTTCATCTCGACTGGCGTGCAACGGCATACGCAAGGGTTCTGTGCGATGAGGTTTTCGGCGAGGACATGTTCCTCAACGAAATCATCTGGAGCTACGAGAGCGGCGGCCGCGCGAAGAAATATTTCAGCCGGAAGCATGACAACATCCTCCTGTACGCCAAAACAAAGAAATACGCATTTGACCTGATGCGCGTGCCGCTGCCGAGGACGGAGAACCGCAAAAATCACATGCGCCGCTGCGTTGATGAGGACGGGCGTGCATACAGCCAAATCAAGTCCGGCGGAAAAATCTACCGCTATTACGACGATGCGCCGGTGTATCCAGGGGACGTGTGGTATGATATTGGCTTCCTGCAGCAGCGTGACCCTGAGCGAATGGGTTATCCGACGCAAAAGCCGCTCAAGCTTCTGGAAAGGATGCTCCTCCCTGTTGTGCAGAAGGGCGACCTGGTGGTTGACCTGTGCTGCGGCAGCGGGACAACCCTTGATGTGGCACAGACGCTCGGCTGCCGGTATGTCGGGGTTGACAAACTGCCGGAAACCGTCCTGACCGCTGCGAGCCGTCTGAACAGCAGCAATTTGAAGCTGGAATGCCCCTGCACGATGGACACAACCGTGCTGGAAGGCGAATGCAAGGGAGCCGGCAGCATGTTGCTCCTGACTGGCTTCACCGCGGTGCATCCGTGCTTCCCGAAGACGCCGCAGCAGCTCGATACGCTCGAAAGCTGGGCTGTCGGCGATTTGACGGAAGAAGGCATCCGTATCCTGCAGCATTTCCGCCGCTCAAGAAAAACGCCCGAACTCCCGTGGCTGACAGTCGCACCGAACCACATCCATCAACTGGCGGTGGTAACGGTCGACGCCGCCTGCCGTAAGCGCGTATACCAATGGAAGGAATAAAAGAACGCAGTTCCTGCAATCGGAGCTGCGTTTTTCGATTTATCTGTGCTTTTTGCTGACTTTCCGGATGATGCTGACGATGAGGAAGATGACCACACATACTGCAATGAACGGCAGCGCAGCGGTCAGAAAAACGATGCAGTCCTGCAGGAACGTGATGAACGCATTCCAACCGGTATGGAAAGCACTTTCGATACGCTCGCCGAGCGTTTTCGTTTCGTCCGTCAGATCAGGCTGCGCCTCCTCGCTCAACGTCAGGTAGACAGTTGATTCGCTAACCTGCTGATCGGTCGAAGCAAGGCTGCGCTCAAGGCGTTCAATGTTGTACTGCGTGTCGGCAATCTGATTTTCCAACTCAAGCAAGCTGGACAAATCCGCCGCCGTATCGGTCAGCGCCTGAAGCCGCGAAAGCAGCAACCGCTGATTTTCCAGCCGGGCAGCCGTGTCTTGATAGTTCGCGGTAACATCTGTGGAGGTCATATCGCGGCTTGTGACCCGCCCGATGCTGTCAGTGCCGCTCAAAAAATCATCGAGTTGCTCCGCAGGCACGCGAATCGTCAGCGACGCCGTACGCAGATTGCGCGAATTGGTGTATTCACTCGAACTTTCCAGATACGCGTTGTACTGCGAAAGCATCGTCTGGATGCTCTGCATGCTGTCCTCATAGGCAGTCGTCTTGACGGTCATGGAAACGGTTCGAATGATTTTGCGGTCAGAAACAGTACTGTCGGTCGAATCGTCTGTGCTGTTGCTCGCAACCAGCATCGTGCCGGCACTTTCCTCCGTCATCTTGTATTCCGTAACGGCATCCTCATCATAGCTGCCGGTGGCTGCATACCGCAGCATGCCGTCGGTGCTGCTCTCGCTGGCGGTCAATGAAAGTTTGTCCTTTGTCAGCAACGTTCCGCCAACAATGAACACAAGCGCTGCCGCAACGGACAGTACACGTGTCCACAAACGCTTTCTGCTGGGCTGATTCGGCTCCTCGTTTTTCATGGTGTCCTCCTTTACAAGCGTCGTCCACTGAGCGTGAAAGTGCGCTGGCATGTCCGGCACTTGCCCGTTCAGCGGCGACAGGCACGTTCGGAGGACATCATCTTCGTGTTTTGATTGCTCCTGCGTCATTTTTCTGTCCCCCTTTCGCCCTGTTTGACGCTGAAATCCGCGTTTTGTTCCCGATTTTCGCTAATAAACGCAAGCAATTTCGCACGAGCTCGATTTAGGCGGCTCTTGACCGTCCCAACAGAGACATTGGTAATCTGCGCAATATCCTCATAACGGAGCTGCTCGAGTGCATACAGGATGACAACCGTGCGCATGTTTTCCGGCAGACTGTCGATGGCACAAGACAGCGTTTCGGCTGATTCCTTCTGCAACAGGGACACATCGGGCGCAGGCGTGTCATCCGCCGGGTCATAGCCGTTTTCCGCCATTGCATCCATAGAATCAGACGGCACTGTACGCCTTTGACGGCGTAAAAAGTCGATGCAGACACTGCCTGCGATGCGGTACAGCCAGCTCGAAAAGCTGCAGTCCTGCTGATACTGCCCGATGGAGCGCCACGCCTTGAGCATGACCTCCTGCGCGCAGTCCATTGCATCCTCGCGGTGGTGCAGATAATGCCAGCAAACACGCCACACCATCTGCTCATAAGGGGTAATCAGCTGCTCAAAGGCGTTGGGATCGCCTTTTTGTGCACGGCGAAGGATCAGTTCATCCATATGCTCGCCTCCTTCATCAAATTAACGATGAAGGAATGGGAATTCATGCAACATTCCAAAATAAACACGCGGAAAATCTTCCTGCAGCTCTTGCATTCCCTACCCGATTTGTGATATAATGCTCTGTGTGACATACGGACGGTCCTCTTTCCGGTAACTCTGAACTCATGCGGAGTCGGATACGAACGTCTATGAAGGAAGGAGGAACCAACATGAGCGAAATTATCCGTTCGATCGAAGCGAAGCAGCTGCGCAGCGATATCCCCGCGATTGCCGTCGGCGACACCGTCAAGGTGATGGTGAAGGTCGTTGAAGGCAAGACCGAGCGTCTGCAGGCTTTTGAGGGCGTTGTGATTGCCAAGCGCAATGGCGGCATCCGCGAAACCTTCACGGTGCGCCGCGTATCCTATGGCATCGGTGTGGAGCGTACTTTCCCCGTACATTCTCCCCGTTTGGGCAGCATCACCGTGATCCGTCATGGCAAGGTGCGTCGTGCCAAGCTGTACTACCTGCGTTCTCTGCAGGGTCGCGCTGCCAAGATCAAGGAAGTCAAGCGCGTCTGATTGCGAATCGTGCCGCGGGAAGGTCACAGCCTGTCCACATGACCGCATGACAGAAAATTGCAAACAGCGTCCGGCTCTCTTGCAGAGTCGGGCGTTTGTATTTTGCCGAAGTTTCCTGCGGACATTCATGTTACCGAAGAATTTCATAAAAAATAAAATTTGCTCTTGACTTTTTTGTTGATTCATGATATACTAATAAAGCTGATTCGGTCAGCGTGCCAACATGGCTCAGTCGGTAGAGCAGCGGTTTCGTAAACCGCAGGTCGAGGGTTCGAGTCCCTCTGTTGGCTCTTTTCGAGGTGTAGCGCAGTTTGGTAGCGCGTTTGGTTCGGGACCAAAAGGCCGTGGGTTCGAATCCCACCACTTCGACACGAATTCCTGCTTGGCAGCTTGCCGGGCAGGTTTTTTGTTGCTCAAAATGCGGCTCAACAAGCGATGTTGCCTGCTGAGCCGCATTTGTTTTCATGTTCTTGCGTGCCTTTCGACGTGTTTGCTTTCCTTTTCCGCCAGTGCATCCTCGCGGTCAAACAGCTCCTGCATTTGCCTTGACGCCTCCGCAACAATCCGGTCGCGTTCCTCGATGGGATGGCGTTCAGGGTCATAGACGATTTCAGTGCCGAATGAGAGCGTCCGCGTGCCCTTATGGGCGATGGCAGGCACGAAGCGGCATCGCTTGCCTGTCTTGTTGTAGTACACTTGCGCCAACATCGTGAATCCGGCGAACAGCTCACCCGGTCGCCCCTGTTCATAGCCAGGATGATTCGGATTGGCATCAGGGTTTTCGGGGAAAATCAGCAGATTATCGCCTGCCTGCATCGCCTCGACCGACTTGCGGAATGTCGTAGTCAGTTCGCGTGGCTTATGGCGGTACACCGGCACGCATTCGACCGACTTCATTGCCCAGACACTCAGCGGTCCGCAAAGCTTCGAAAGCTGCCAGCGCAGCGGTCCCAGCCACTTAATCGGCGAAAATGTGTATTTGTAGACGTACCGCGCTACCTCATCTGGGTCAATGCTCATGTCACTGATGACCCATGGGCGCACCGGCACAGGACAGAACAGCATGCCAACGACCGGCCCGTATATTTCGCCGTGATTGCACAGGAACACAATCGGGTTATTGTCATCCGGATGAATGTTCTCCGCGCCCTTGACGGTGTGCCGGAAAATCGGGCGCAAAACCGCCATCAGGAAGCGGATCCCCAGCGGTTGAACATGATGCTTGATGACGACCTCTTCCAGTTGCTTTTCCAGTGCCTTGTTTTCCTCCCCTGCCTCGCGGATGTGCAGGAAGCGAAGCACCTTCTGCATGTACCGGTTCGACAGCGGAAACCGCAGCACGCACAGCAGTGCCGCCACAACCGTGATCAGCGCTGGCAGAACCATAACCGGCTGAAAGCCCTCGATGAGCTTTTCCGGCGACGTCGGCAGCTGTTTGCCGTACACGATGCACAGCACAGTCAGTGCTGCCAGCGCAAGCATCTGCCCCAGCAGCATCGCCGTTTCATGCGACACAAGCCGCATTTGCCGATACCCTGCCAGATGCTGACCTGATGTAAACGCCGCCACCGCGTTCATCGGATCCTCGAGACGCATTAGACACGCGCTGCAAATTTCACAGCCGACAGAGCACAGCGCCAGGCAGAAATATGTAATCGGAATATCAAGCGAAGAGCTTCTGAGCATTCTGCTGAAAATCCACAGCCCGTAAAGCCACAGGAACATGCCCAGCAGAAGCATCGTAATCAGCTCGCTCTGACGTTTCTTTTCGCGCCGATGAAGAAAATATTCTGCCAGCTCCTGACACACAAGCGTGGTAATGACTGCCAATGCCATGCGCACCAGCATCTGCTCCGCCGTTGTCGCAAGAAACGTGTACATAACGATCAGCGTCATTTCCATCGCTGTCACCAGACCGATGCTAAGCCGTTCAAAGGCGGTCAGGGCATTCGCGCGGCGGATGGTGTCGACCGTCAGATGAACTTCCTCCTGACTGACCGGCGGAAGTTCGGCACGCTTTTCGTACGCTGAGTACGTCGCGTAGAACGAAGCAATCGAGCAGAGGAAATAGCCGAGCATCATCGGGATGGAAAGCGAAACCGGCAAATTAACCGCCATAATCAGTGCCTGCAGTGCCATCATGCAGCCATGCAATGCGCCGCTCAGGCAGAGAAATGCAGACGGCTCCATCCGCCCGTTCAGGCACAGATGTCCCATGCGCTGACACAGGCTGTCGCGCAGTTGCATCGATAGCACGACCGAGAAAATCAGCCACATCTGCACCGTACCAAACGACATCGGGTAAACAACAACCAGGAAAATCGACACGAGCAGCAGCAAAATCAGCAGTGGAATCCGCAACCGTCTGATTGCCTTAGGCAGATACGCGACTGCCTCCGCACTGAAGGATTGCGCAAACACCGTCGTCACCCGCCCGACCATGTACAGTGCGCCGCCGTAAAGTGGCATGCCCGACAATCCTTCCGAAACGAGCATGCAATAAATATAGCCATACAGGCTGGACATGTCCGTCATCAGCATGGTTATCGGCATTCGCTTTGCGTTCATCATCTGCACTCCTTTTCTGCCCTGAATCCTTGGAAACAGCGCACAGATGAACCTACTATCAACGTTCATTGTATCATGCAAGCGCGAAATCCGCAAGAGGAATGCGGCGCATCGCCGGATATTTCGGAAAAAAGCTTGCATCTACCTTTGTTTTCCTGTAAAATAAATGCGGTGGCGAATCATCCATTATAAGGAGGTTTTCCCATGACGGCTGATGAAGAACTGACAACCGAACCATCCTCTATTTTTTCCGTACAGGACGAAAAAGACATCCGCACCCAGCTCAAGCGGCGGCAAATTGCGCTGCTGATTCCGTGCGTACTACTGCTCATCGCGGCAATCTGCTTTGCCGTACAGCGGAACGAAGTCGTGACCGATGTGCTGGTCATTCTCTGCGGCGCGATTCTGATTTTCTGCTATGACCTGTTTGTGAAGCCGCTGCGCTGCTATCTGACGCACCTCACAAACGTGGTTGACGGCCGCCGTCGCGCGGTTGACCTGCCGTTTGTCGCCATTTCAGAGGACGTCAGCATGGTGGACGGTGTTGCCTACCGCTCCATGACGTGCGAGGATTTCGATGCAAAAGGGCGCCCGTATGACCGGCTGTTCTACTTTGACGCCGCGAAGCCCTTCCCCGAAATCAACAAGGGCGAGACAGTGCGCGTCGTGCATCATGATCTGGTAGTTTCCGACCTGATTCGGCTACCCCAAAACACGGCTGAGATGCAATAAAACTGCTTTCTGTTTCGTTATATGGTTGTCCAACCCATATGAATGGAGGAGAATCAATGAAACGATTTTATCAGTTTCTGAGCATGCTGCTTCTGCTGGCGCTGCTCGTTCCCGCAGGGCTTGCGGAGGAGACGGAGGGCGCGTCCGCTGAAAGCGTTGACATGTCGTCCATCAGCACCATGGTTGCAGTCGATGGCACGCTCTACACCGTGTCAGAAGATATGGCCATTTGCCGCTATGCCGAGGATGGTCTCTGGTATCCTGTCGTCACCTTCGACGCGTTTGCTGACCTGTCACGCACGACGGATGACTATTCCATCTATGGCGATGTGTACAGCATCGTACTTTCCGCGGACAGCGATAACGAATCACTCCTGCTGTACTACCCGTATTCCGATGGCGTGTGCGATGTGCTGCGCGTGCCGCTCAACGGCGACCCTGTCACGCGCGTGCAGTCCTTCCACCTGACCGACAACGACCTGACCGAGGATCAGTACATTTCCTACATGGGCGCAACGTTCGCAGGCGATTGCGTGTATACGCTCGTCTACGGACTGTCCGATACGAACATCTATGGACTGAATGTGCTCTATGAACTGAATCTGCAAACCGGCAGCGTTCGGAGAATCACCGAAGATTATCTCGCTGCTGTCATGCCGCTCGATGACGATTCGCTCATCGGCTACTACACTACGCGTTACTCTGCCGATGACACTGTCACGTCCCTCGTGCGCGTTGACCGCAAGACCGGCATGCTCGAGACGCTGTGCGACCTCGATGATACGGCGGCATACTCCGGCTTTGCCATGTCAGACGGCACGCTCTTCCTGAATAACGGCTCTCAGGTCTACCGTGTTGCCGCACCCTATGACACGCTGACCGTCATCGGCTATCTTCCGCCGAGCTATGTCTACTCCACCCTGCCCGGCTGCGTGATGGGCACAACCTATTACACCTACAACTATGAAAACGGTCTGTCTGCCGTTGACCTGACGGCCGAGCTGCCTTCTGTTGTCCTGCGGATTGCGCTGTCGATTTCCACATCCGCCTATAATGTAGACGAGCTCATCCGCAAATACGCCAAGGAACACCCGAACGTCGGTATCGTCTACGTCAGCGTATCCGCATCCACCGCACCGGAATATACGCAGCACATGCAGAGCGATGAAGCGCTGGATATTTACGACTTCAATCTGCCCGACTTCGCCTTCCCTTCCCTGCGCGACAAGGGCTATCTCTCCGACCTTTCCGGCAGCAGTACGCTGCTTGACGCCGTCAGCGAGATGTACCCGAACTTGACCGAATCGATTCTGCTCGACGACAGCCTGTACGCCTTCCCTTACAGCCTTTCTGCAGCGCCCACGTTCGTCATTGATACCGAGGTACTTGAGGGCGTCGGGCTGTCAGAGGATGACATTCCATCGACATGGCTCGATTTCCTGAACCTGATCGAACAGTGGCTGACCACCTATGCCGAAGATTATCCGGAATACTCTCTGCTGGAATATCCGAGCCAGCTGTACTATCAGCTCTTTGTGAACATGCTGGTTTCCCAGATTTCCGAGTGCGAGGCATCCGGCCGTGAAATCACGTTCAATGACGCGAACTTCACTGCAGCACTCAAGAAACTCGAATCCCTGCGCACGCTCATCAATGACTACGAGTCGAATTATGACGAGAGCTCCTCGACCATCTCCTGGGCAAGCGACTATTCCAGCAACTACACGCAGCCGCTGCTGAGCCTCTACGGCTACATCGAAATCGAATCCTCGCTCTACTCCGCATGGTCTACTGAATCGACCACGAAGAATGTCTTCCTCTCCATCGACCCCGATTCTACAGGCTATGTGGTGGGTTCGCTGAGCGTCATGGCCGTGAACCGTTCAAGCAAGAACGTTGATGCGGCACTCGATCTGCTTGAGTACATTGCGAACAGCCGCACGACATACCAGAAGGCAGTTCTTTCTCCTGCCTACACCGACAATATTCCGAACGATAACTACGAAGAAAGCAAGAAGTTCTACGAGGATACCATCGCACAGCTTGAGGAAGCCATGGCAGAGGCAGACGAAAGCGAAAAGAACGACTATGCGTCCTACATTGCCGACCTGAAGAACAGCTTGAGTTGCCTCTCCCTGTACTCCTATACCACGGAGAACATCAAGGCATACAGCGAGGAAATCGCCCACCTGCACGACATGAAGGAAATCGAACTGTTCAATACGGCAAACGAGTCGAGCACGCTGATTGGCCGCTTCATTGACGGCAACCTGACGGCCGATCAGTTCGTAAAGGAAATGACGCGTGTCGTTCAGATGATGATTCTCGAACGAAACTAATCCTCCAGTTTTCCCGCCGTCCTTCCATGCGAAGGGCGGCTTTTAGTATGCCGAAATATCAGAACAACAAAAAAGCCGCTCCCTTGTGCGGAGGGAGCGGCTTGTGCTTGCTTGATGTGTGCGTTATCAGAAAACAAAACGTATTAGGAAATCTCCGGGATGAAGTCCCCGAAGTTCCTTCATTACTTGGTCTCAGCAGCGTCCGCAGCGGGGATGCTGATGATCTCGAGCTGAACCATTTCGGCGGAGTCGCCGCGACGCGGTCCAAGCTTGTACATGCGGGTGTAGCCGCCAGCCACATTCTTGTCAGCATTGCGCTTCTTGAACATGGGGCCATACTCACGGAACAGCTTCTCCACAACGGGATACTTCGCGTCCTTGGTACGAGCCTTGTACTCGCGCTTGTTCTCGTCAGCCTGCTTCTGCTCAGGAATGTTGTAGAGGTACGCAGTCATCTGACGACGGGCATGCAGCTTGGACGGAGCATCGTTCACGACCTGAATCTCCATCTTCTGATCCTTGTCATTGTGCGTAACCTTGGTGGCAGTCACGGTGTTGTCGCACTCGTTGACAGCCAGGGTGATGAAATGCTCGGCAATGCGGCGAACTTCCTTGGCCTTGGCTTCGGTCGTCACGATCTTGCCGTTCTGAAACAGGTTCGTCACCAGACCGCGAAGCAGCGCTTTGCGCTGACCGGCTGTACGACCCAGTTTGCGCTGGTGTGCCATGGGATTATTTCCTCCTATCACGGGCAGCCCTTACCGGAATGCTCCTGCTGAGCAGACCGGCAAGTTGATGTGTGCCCCGTCTTATTCTTCGTTCTGGCGCAGACCCAGACCCAGATCCTGCAGCTTCTGTTCGACTTCCTCCAGGGACTTGCGACCAAGGTTGCGAACCTTCATCATGTCCTCCTGGTTGCGCTGCACGAGCTCGGCGACACTGTTGATGCCGGCGCGCTTCAGGCAGTTATACGCACGAACGGAAAGCTCCAGTTCCTCGATCGTCATTTCGAGAACCTTTTCCTTCTTGTCGTCCTCAGGCTGTGCCATGCTGACCGGCAGGACCTGATCCGTCAGGGAGACGAACTGCATCAGGTGCTCGGTGAGAATTTTCGCCGCGCAGCTGATGGCCTCCTCAGGCTTCAGGGTACCATTCGTCCAGACTTCAAGGGTGAGGCGGTCAAAATCGTTGGACTGACCAACGCGCTTATCCTCGACCGTGTAGTTGACCTTCACAATAGGCGTGAAGATGGAGTCCATCGCCATATCGCCGATGAGCATCGAGTTCGCGTTGCGTTCCTTGTTCTTATCTGCGCTGACATAGCCCACACCGCGTTCGAGGCGAAGCGTCATCTGAAGATGCGCGTCCTCATTCAGCGTTGCAATGTGCATTTCAGGGTTGATGATTTCGATTTCATCATCGACCTTGATATCCGCCGCAGTCAGTTCACAGGGACCGATTTTGTCCACAATCACAGACTTGGCGCCTTCGCTGTACATCTTGACAGCGAGACCCTTGAGATTCAGAATGATTTCAGTAACATCCTCTTTGACGCCCGGAATCGTGGAAAATTCATGCTGAACTCCCTCGATGTGCACGGCAGATGCCGCTGCACCGGGCAGAGAGGACAAAAGCACGCGGCGCAGGCTGTTGCCCAGCGTATGACCGAAACCGCGCTCAAGCGGCTCGACCACAAAACGCCCGTACTTGCCATTGTCCCCAACTTCGACACATTCGACTTTTGCGATTTCTACGGCCATTATTTGTACCCTCCTTGCTCAGGTTCGGAGTGACGAAGGGAGGAATGCGAAAGCGAATTCTTTGCATCCTGTCATCCGCATCCCGTTTCCCTTCATTAACGGGAGTAGAATTCGACGATCATGCTCATGTCGGCCTCGAGGGAGATGTCCTCGCGGGACGGCAGGGCAGCGACAGTGCCGGTCAGATTCGGAGCGTCGAAGGTCAGCCACTTGGGCGTCACGACGCTGGTGCCCTCGCGCAGCGGCTTGAAGAGCTCAGATTCGGTGCTCTTCTGGCGGAGCGTGATGACATCGCCGACCTTCACGGTGTAAGACGGAATGTCCACCTTCTGGCCGTTGACACGGATGTGACCATGCACAACGATCTGGCGGGCAGCACGGCGGGTCTTGCCCAGGCCGAGGCGATACACGACGTTGTCAAGGCGGAGCTCAAGGAGCTGGAGCATGTTGTCGCCGGTAATGCCCTTCATGTTGGTGGCCTTGAGGTAGTACTTATGGAACTGCTTCTCCAGCACACCGTAGACAAACTTGACCTTCTGCTTTTCCTTCAGCTGCGCGCCGTATTCGGAAACCTTCTTACGGCGGGTGCCGCCGGGATTGCGCTTGGATTGCTTTTTGCTATAACCCATCTCTGCCGGGCTAACGCCGAGTGCACGGCACTTCCTGGCAACGGGCTGCTTATTGATAGCCATGTTTTACAGTCCTCCTTCGTTTGCTTACACGCGACGGCGCTTGGGCGGACGGCAGCCGTTATGCGGAATCGGCGTAACGTCCTTAATCATGCTCACATCCAGACCTGCGGCCTGCAGGGAGCGGATCGCAGCCTCACGGCCGGCACCAGGTCCCTTGACATACACTTCAACCGTCTTCAAGCCGTATTCCATCGCGGCCTTGGCAGCGGTTTCAGCAGCAGTCTGTGCAGCGAAAGGAGTAGACTTCTTGCTGCCGCGGAAGCCCAGACCACCGGAGGAGGCCCAGGACAGGGCGTTGCCCTGCGTATCGGTAATAGTGACGATGGTGTTATTGAAAGAAGAGCTGATGTGCGCCGCACCGCGCTCAACGAGCTTGCGCTCCTTGCGCTTGCGCACGACCTTCTTGAGCTTGCTCTGCTGTTTGGGTGCCATTGTTATTCCCTCCGTTATTTCACGAAGCGACCTTCATCGCTTCATTCAGCGAAATGAGCCAAATTACTTGGTGGCCTTCTTCTTGCCGGCAATGGTCTTCTTCGGGCCCTTGCGCGTGCGGGCATTCTGCTTGGTGTTCTGACCGCGAACGGGCAGACCACGGCGATGACGAACGCCACGATAGCAGCCGATTTCCACCAGGCGCTTGATGTTCAAAGACACCTCGCGGCGGAGATCGCCTTCCACCTTCAGGTGATGCTCGATATATTCGCGCATCTTGCTGATGTCGTTTTCGGAGAGATCCTTCACGCGGGTATCGGGATCAATGCCGACTTCCGCGAGGAGCTTCTGAGCCGTTTTCAGGCCGATGCCGTAAATGTAGGTAAGGCCGACCTCAACGCGCTTTTCTCTGGGCAGGTCTACGCCTGCAATGCGTGCCATGTGATTAATGCACCTCCGTAATGTTCTGGCGGACAATTGCCCGTCATCAAAGACGCGGTACACAAGAAACGTCCGCGAAGGCAACCCACCCTCGCAGATCCTGATGTGTCCGCAACCCTTGCTTGCCTGCGCCCGGTGATGCAGGCGCACAGCAACACTTTCCCCATGCAATTTGGAAGGCTGCAAGGAGAAAGTGCGATCATTTCAGAAGACGTATCGGTTCGGTGCCGGAACACAAGCCCAATTGAGAAGAAGGAGCTCGTGCAGCCGCCCGGCAGAGCGACCATTAGCTAACCGTTTGCTATTTTACCACGAAATGCGATGTAAAATCAAGCCCTTCAGCGTCTTTTTTTCGCTTTCGGCACATTCTGAATGTAGAATTTTTGTTGATTTTTTTGTGACTTATTGCTAAAGAATTGTAATTCTGCCCTTGCACTTCATTTCCGCATCGTTTATAATGAAATCAGTTTCTGTAAGGAGTGATTCTTTTGCTCACAATTCCTGCCGGCGCGGACTTTATCCTCTGCCGACTTTTTGATGCCGGCTTTGACGCGTATGTCGTCGGCGGATGCGTCCGCGACAGCCTGCTCGGCCTGACGCCGCATGATTGGGACGTCTGCACAAACGCCCGTCCGGACGAAATGCAGCGCGTTTTTGCTGACTGCCGTGTCATCGAAACCGGACTGAAGCACGGCACGCTGACCATCCTTTACGACCATGTTCCCTATGAGGTTACGACCTTCCGGGTTGACGGCAGCTACACCGACCATCGCCATCCTGACCATGTCGAATTTGTAACGGACATCATCGATGACCTGTCACGCCGCGATTTCACCATCAACGCGATGGCATGGAATCCGCGCTGCGGGCTTGTTGATGCCTTCGGCGGTCAGGAAGACTTGAAGGCAGGCGTAATCCGTGCCGTTGGCGACCCAGCAACGCGTTTCAATGAAGATGCCTTGCGAATCCTGCGTGCACTGCGCTTCGCCAGCGTATTCGGCTTTGCCATCGAAGAAAACACCGCCAAGGCAGCATTTGGCTTGCGTGATACGCTCGCCGATGTTGCAGCCGAACGCATCCGCGTCGAGCTGAGCAAGTTGCTCTGCGGCAAGGGTGCAGCCGAAATCCTGCGTACCTATGCAGACATCGTGTTTGTCATCCTGCCTCAGCTTCGCGTAATGCGCGGCTTCGAGCAGCACAATCCGCACCACCGCTACGATGTCTGGGAGCATACGCTGCACGCATTGCCGAATGTTCCCCCGACTGAAACGATGCGCCTCTCCATTCTCCTTCACGACACCGGCAAACCCGACTGCTTCACGATGGACGAACAGGGCATCGGGCACATGCACGGACACGAATTCCGTTCCGCCGAGATTGCGTTGGACGTGCTCAACGCGCTGCGTATCGATAATGCCACGCGCGACCGCGTCACGCTGCTCGTGCGTTCACACCATCTGTCCGTGTCGACCGACCCGAAGCTCCTTCGCCGCCGTCTCAATCAGCTTGGCGAAGAGGCGCTCCGGCAGCTCCTGCAGCTTTGGCGTGCCGACCAGCTCGGCAAGGGCACCATGTCTGAAGAGGATATCGAAGCTACTTATGCCGCGAATGTTGCCGCCCTCGATGCACTTATGGCAACGGTGCCCTGTTTTTCTCTCAAACAGCTTGCCGTTTCCGGCAGGGATTTGCTTGCCGCCGGCATTCCCGCCGGTCAGCGCGTCGGTCAGACGCTTTCCTTCCTATTAGATAGTGTCATGGCAGAGCAGCTTCCGAATGAGAAGGAATCGTTGCTTGCCGCCGCGAAGGAATTTGCCGCTTCACAGAAATAAAAGAGTTCCGGCAGACCGTGTATGCTGAAATGCATGCACAGCCTGCCGGATTTTTTATGCTTGCTGTTCCTTGCGCAGTTTCTTCGCTGCCTTGACCCATGTGACAACGCACCAGATCAGCAGGATGGCACTGATGCCGCTCACGCCGCCGATCATCAGCTTCTCCCACAGGGGCTTCGAATACGTGATAACCGTTTCGGAGCTAACGGAGTTCAGCGCATTGCTGTTTGCGACCGTGTAGAGAATGTTCTTCGCTGCCTTGCGGATGACAGTCACGTCCGTTGCCGTGCTCATGGAGGACGGTGCACGGAACTGCGCGAGCGACAGGTCGCCGCCGGCACGCAGCATCTGATCCGCATTCAGATAATTCTTGATGCCGTAGTCCGTCACGACAAATCCTTTAAAGTCCCACTCGTCGCGGAGAATGGTCGTCAGCAGCCGATAGCAGCCGCCAGCCCATTCCGTGCCAAGGCGGGTAAAGGATGACATGACTGCCGTACAATTGCCAGTCTTGACGCACGCTTCAAACGGCTTCAGGTACAATTCGCGCATCGCCTGCTCGTTGAACCAGGTCAGCAGACCGTTGTTGTCGCGGTTGGTTTCCTGCTCGTTGACAGCAAAATGCTTCAAGTAAGCATACACGCCCTTCGAAGCGGCGCCGCTGACAACCTCCTTCGCCATCTTCGCGGACAGCGTCCCATCCTCGGAGTAATACTCCCAGTTGCGGCCGCCGAACTGGCTGCGGTGGATGTTCATCGCCGGGCCATACCAACCGCTGTACGGGATGGTCACGTCCGTGCGCTGGTCGCCCATCAGACCTTCGTTGCCGATCATAACGCCCATACGGTTCGCCAGTTCCTTGTTAAAGGTCGAGGCGAGCACCGTTTCACCGCAGTAGGTGCAGGTGTCATAGACGGCAGAAGTGCCGTTCGCACTGAAGAAGAACGGCACAAAGCCGCTCGGGCCATCAGGGTCAATGGTGACAGGCTTGTTGATGTTGGACAGGGCAATCGTCTGGTAGTTGCCGACCGACACCAGCATGGCGATTTCCTCAACCGTCAGCTGATCGAGCAGCTCATCCCAGAGCGGATCATCAAAGTCTTTGCCGACAAGATCGGTCAGCTTGACAGTCGGATTTTCGATTGTTTCCGCTGCCTGCGTCGGCATGTCCTCCGTGTACCACGGATCATCTTCCTTGTCGTTGAGCTTATAGCGCAGGGTGCTGATGAATTCAGCCGTCACAGCGGAGTCGTCAGCCGTCGGCGCGGTCGGCATGGTGCCTTCCCAGTCCGCACGGGAGAGATACGTCGTGATGTGCTCGCTGACATCGTCGAAGAGGTTCGTCACCTCAGTGCCGGTCTGCGGGTCTGTTGCAAACGTCACGTCTGCCGATGCAACACCGACAAAGTCGTCCAGCACCTGCGTGTGCGCGTCGCTCATCAGGCGGAAAATGTATTCGCCCTTTTCCAGCTCATAGCCGGCAAAGCCGTTTGCGTTTGCGTCGCTATAGTCATACGAGGCGATGTCATATGCGCTGACGCTTACCTGCACCTCCTCGGATGCACCGGGCTGCAGCAGGCTCGTCTTCGCAAAGTCAGACAGGACAACATATGCCTTTTCAATGCCGCCGGTCGTGTAGGGCGTGGTCGTGTACAACTGTACAACATCCTTGCCTGCGACATCGCCGGTGTTCGTCACTTTGACGGTGAAAGTCAGCGTTGTGTCCGCGCTGATCGGCGTGTTCGCGCTCACGGCATTGCCGGATTCATCGCGGACATCCACCAGTGCCCAGTCAAACGTGGTGTAGCTCAGACCATAGCCGAACGGATACACGACATTGTCGTGATACCATTCCTCGCCGTCAGTATAGCCGCGTGTTTCATAGTAACGGTAGCCGACATAAATGCCTTCTTCGTACTCCACGTAGTAGGCATTCTGATCCGCGCCGTCAACGGTATAACGGTAATAGCCGAAATTGCTGTAAGAAGGATCCTTCGTAAAATCGCGTGCATAGGTGTCCGGCAGATGACCGGACGGATTAACGCTGCCGTTCAGGATGCGTCCGAGCGCATTGATGCCGTATCCGCCGACATAGCCGACAACGAGCGCGCTCTTGACGTTCGAGAAGTCATAGCCTTCATACAGATCCGGCGTGTCAAGGAAGCCCAGCTCCATGCTGGTGGATGTGTTCAGGACAAGAATGACATTGTCAAAATTGTCGCACGCCTCCTGAATCATGTCCTTTTCGTTCTGATCCAGCTCCAGATAGTGGTCTGTTGCAGAGCCTGCACCGGCAACCGGTGTCGAAAGTGTTTCATCGGTTGCCATGGTGCGCGGCAAATCGTAGCCTTCTCCACCGATTCGGGAGATGACAACAATCGCCGCATCGCTGTAGTCTGCATAGCTGTCGCGCTGCGTCTGCGTATAGGAAGAGATCGGCGTTTCGCCGGTCGCAAAGCCGTACACAACGCCTGAGCTCATGGACGGGCTCGTGCCGCGGCCTTCGCCGGAGAGTGAATTGTCGCTGTAGAATGCCTGCATCACCGGATTATAAGTGAATCCGGCATCCGTCAGGGAAGAATACAGCGTTGCCTGATCCTCGGTCGTTTTGTTGCTCGAGCCGGAGCCGCCCAGAATCAAGTTGACGCTGTTCTTGCCGAAGACAGTCACCTTCGCACCGCTTTTGAGCGGCAGGGAGGTCTCATTCTTCAGCATGACAATGCCTTCCTCTTCGATTTCCTCCACCAGCTGATTCGCGGCAGAGAGCGTTTCCGTCTTGCTGTCGTAATCTGCAGTGAAACGCTGCTCGTTGCCGCCCTCATAATGCATAGAGCGCGTGCCGAGCACAGCTGCCAGTGTCTCGTAGATAAACGTGTTCTGCGTAATCACCAGCGATACAGCTACCAGCAGTGCAATGATCGGCATGCTGATGAGCGTCACGCGCTTAACCGGCTTTGTCTTCCAAAGCTTTTTGAGCATACAGGTTCTCCTCCGTATTGATTAGAGCATGTATCCCGGATAATCGTTAGCTTCCTGATAGTTGTTGGTAAAGGTCAACACCGTGTCATCCGTCACCGTCAGCGTGAAGCAGTCCATGGTAGGCGCATCGTTCGGAGAGGAAAGCGTCTTGCGCTGCAGGATGGTGAAGGTCACCGTGTTTACGCCCTCGTTAAGCGTCACAGGGACGGAGATTTCGTAATCCGCGAACGTGTACGGCACAGGACCGCCGTTGATCTGAAGAGACTCAACCGTGAAGGGATCATAATCCAGTGCAACACCATTCACGAGAATCGCCAGACCGGATTCCGGTCCGAGGTCAACAATGTTGCCGATTTCGGAGCCGAGGCGGATGACCATTTTCGCTTCCGTCGCCTGAGAAGCATTGATTTCAAAGTTAAAGCTCAAACCAGCGGTATAGTTGAAATAAACATAATGATTGTTGCTCGGCTTCTGCTCATCGGGCACCTTAATGCCGAACGCAGGCGTCGTGCCGACCATTTCCCACGCCACAGCAGCGCCGGAATTGCCATCGCCGACCATGCCCGTGAAGTCAAGATCCTCAAATTCAAACGTATACACAGTTCCCGTTGATTCTGTTCCAGTGGTTTCTTCTGCCATCGCTGCACCTGCAAAGAGGATCGACAGCGTCATCAGCAGACTAAGCATGGTAACAATACGCTTCATATTACATATCTCCTTATTTAAAATGCAGCAATGGAATGAAAAAAGAGAAATACGCTTCACGCGCATCAAAGCCCTGAAAAGCTGATGCGCGTGAAGGAGCTCCGCACAGACCGGCTTCCTCGCCTGATAAAAGAGGAGGAGCATCCGGCGCGTCCGCCGGTCTGTGCGCGAGAAGGATTTACAAAGGGGAATCAGTCATCCAGTTCAAGCGGCTGATAGTTCATACGGGTATGCGTGCCAGCCGGGTCAGTCACCTCGACGAGCTTGTCCGTCGTGTGGAAGGTGCCGTCCTCAGCAACGTAGCCGAGCACCTCGTTGATCGCGTTGGATTTCGTCGTGGCATACATGATGTGCTTGACAGCTTCCTGCATCAGGTAGATCGTGGTATCCGTTGCCTTTGCTTCGCCGGTGGTCTCATCCGTGAATGTGGAAACATCCAGACGGCCGGGGAATGTCAGGCAGAAGTCAACACCGCCGCGGAGGCTCAAGTCAGCCTGCATGTAGCTGCCGGTGTTTGCGTCGGTGACGATGGCACCGATAAAGCCCCATTCATCGCGGAGGATGTTGCTGTTCAGTGCGCGGATGTTGCTGCTCCAGTAATTGCCGATGCGGTTGAAGGAACCCATGATGCACGTTGCATTGCCTTCCTTGACGGCGATTTCAAACGGCTTCAGGTACAGTTCGCGGATGGTCTGCTCATCTGCATAGGTCAGCATACCGTCATCGGAACGGCCGCGGTCAGTTTCCTGCTCGTTCAGTGCGAAGTGCTTGAGCGTGCACATCAGACCCTTAGCGGTTGCACCCTTGATTTCAGCAGCGACCATATCGCCGGACAGCACAGCATCCTCGGAGAAGTACTCAAAGTTGCGTCCGCCGAATTCGCTGCGGTGGATGTTGACGGACGGTGCATACCAGCCGCCGATGTTCTCCCACAGGGCAACCTCGCCCATGATATTGCCCATTTCCTGAGCCAGCTCAAGGTTCCAGGTAGAAGCGATGACGATGTTGTTGCAGAACGCCATGGAGTCGGACTGGGTATTGAAGCCGCCAGGGCCGTCCTCCTGCAGCTGTCCGGGCATGCCGATGGACTCGATGCCCGTGATGCGTTTGCCACCGTAGATGACGGTCGTTGCGAGTTCCTCAATGGAGGCATTCTCCACAACCAGCTGATAGAGCTCTGCGCCCTCCTCGGTGGTCGGATCAACGCCGATCAGGTCGGAGAACATGTAGGGTGTACCGTCCTCCTTGGTGTTGTTCGCGGAGGTCTTGGGCGTTTCGGTCTGGAAGTATTCCTTGTCGCTGTCGTAAGCGTCAATGGCTTCCATGGTGGTGTAGGTCTGCTTGAAGTAGCCGTTGCCGTAAAGCTGTTCGAGCATTTCCTGCGTGATGTGGCGGACATCCTCGGAGTCGCGGCCAAGCACGCCATTCAGAACGTTGTTCTCGATTTCTTCAGCGGTCGTACCGGTCATGTCCGCACGGGTCATGGTGACCAGCTCAGTGCCGTTGATGATTTCCGTGGCAACATCCAGCTGCGTCTGCAGCAGCGTGCCGGTGGACGGATCCGTTGTGATGTAGAGATCCTCCGCCTTTTCTGCAGTCATGGCCTCGGTGCCTTCCTTGACGGCGTGAGCATCGGTGCGCAGGGTGAACGTGTAGGTGCCGTCGTTGAGGACATACGCGCCCTTGGTGTCGTCATGCGCATAGTCGTTGTCCCAGGATGCCAGATCATATGCGCTGAAGGACAGTGTCACGGTGCCGGATTCGCCGGGCTGGAGCAGATCGGTCTTGCCGTAGGCAGCGAGCACAACGGCGGACTTCTCCGGATCACCCTCGGAATAGGGCTGGCTGGCGTAGAGCTGGACAACATCCTTGCCCGCAACATCGCCGGTGTTCGTGACCTTAACCGTCACGGTGCTCGTGCTCAGTGCGCTGCTCAGGTCGAGGCTGACGGATTCAACCGTCCAGTCAAACGTGGTGTAGCTCAGGCCATAGCCGAAGGGATAAACAACGCGGTTTGCGTACCACGTGTCAGCTTCCTCCTGACCAGCTTGCTGCGCGATCATTTCCGCCATGGTCTCGTAGTACTTGTAGCCGACATAAATGCCTTCCTTGTACTTGACATAGCGGTTGTAGGAGTAGGTCAAACCATCCTCGCCCAGATACGTGTTGTTGCCGATGGTGAAGGATTCATCGCCGTCAACATAGAACGCATTGCCGGAGCCGAAGTCGAAGTAAGCGCCTTCCTCGCCGGCCGTACCGACAAGCTTCGCGGTGGAGTCGTAATCGGTGGTTGCCGTCGGACCCTGAGAGAAGTTGTTGTAGGACGGAGACTTGGTGAAGTCAGCAGCCCAGGTGTCGGTCAGATGACCGGACGGGTTGACATCGCCGTTCAGGATGTCGCACAGACCCAGGAAACCGCTGCCGCCAGGGTTGCCTGCCCAAATGATAGCATCGATGCCGTCATCCGCCTGCATGGTGCCGCATTCGAACGGGTTGCCGCTGTTGATCACGACGACAACCTTGTCGAAGTTGCTCTTGGCAAGCTCCAGCAGTGCCTTCTCGTTGTCATCCAGCTCCAGGTAGTGCTCAGAGCCGTCGCTGCGTCCGCTGACGGCAACAGGATTGCCTTCATCGTCCACCACAGCATGGCCGGAGGAGTAGTCCGGAATCATCGAATCCGTTCCGCTGTTGTAGGACTCGATCACCTGCCAGCTCGAACGCGGCAGGTCAGAGCCTTCACTCGCCAGACGCGTAAAATACACGATTGCGACGTCATTGTATTCCTTAAGGGAAGCAAGCTGATCCTCGCCATAGCTTTCCACAGGTGTTTCATAGGTGGAATAGCCGATTGTGCGGGCAGTAAAGCCCCAGACACTCTCTTTTCCGCGCGTCTCGCCGGAAAGTTCAGTGTCCTCGTAGAATGCCTTCATAACGGGATTGACCACGAAGCCGGTCTCCTCAAGCGCTTCGTAGAGATCCGTCGGATCGCCGCCGGCACCCAATGCACCATTGCCTGAGCCGCCGCCGGAGTAAACAGGATTCACGGAATTCTTGCCCAGCACGGTCACGCTGGAGCCCTTCGCCACAGGCAGGGACTGCTCATTGTTCTTCAGCAGCACCATGCCCTCACCGGCGATTTCGCGCGCGAGCTCATTGCCCGCGTCCAGAACCGCCTGACGGCTGGCGTAGGAAGAAGTGTAGTAGTACGCGCCCTCAGCATCCTGTTCCGCCGCAAAAGCGCTGGTGCAGGACGTGAAGAGCATGGACAGTGCGAGCGCAGCAGAAAGAACCTTTCCGCCATGCTTCCAGTTTGCCATGAAAACCCCTCCTTATTTGTTTGTGACGGTATGATTCATACCGTCCATGACATGCGGAATTATAGCAACAAATTCTCCGCCTGCGGGATTTTAGGTAAAACCTGCGCGTTTTTTGGTAAAACAAGCATCAAAAAAGGACATCCCGGCAGGCAGAAGCCCGTTTAGGATGTCCTTCATGGCTGAAGATTCGTCAGATGCGTCATATTATGCCGCCTGCGGCAGCGAGAAAATCAGATCGAGGCTAAACACGCCATCCTCCATCGTGACGCTCATGTCGCCGCCGTATTTTTCCGTAATGTACCGGATGCTCTTTACGCCGAAGCCGTGATAATGCTTGTCCTCCTTCGTCGTTTCCGGCAGACCGTCCTTTATGACCGGCATGTTCGAACAGGGATTATCGATATGAATCAGAAGGATGTTGCCCTGCGTCTTTACCGACATATTGACAAAGCGCTTTCCTTCTTCCTCCTGCATCTCGCTTTCAATGGCGTTGTCCAGTGCATTGCCGACAAGCGCCGCGATGTCCATCGAGGTCATGAAGTTCAGTTTCTCCGCGTTACCGGCGTACTCAAACGGAATGCCGTGACCGTCGCAGAGCAGGTTCTTCTGCATCAGGACAATGTCGAGCGCATCGCACCCTGTCTTGACCTGACTGTCATAGATGTTGACCGCTTCGGAGATTTCCTGGACAACTGCCCGATTCTCCTGCTCATCCAGCCGCGTTTCCAACCGAACGAGCTGATGCTTCAGGTCATGGCATTTCATGTTGATGATTTCCACCGCATCCGAGGACAACTTGTTCTGCGACTGTGCCGCATGCAGCAGTTTCTCCATCTCCTCGTTTTCGCGCTCCAACCACTCCTGACCGGTATACAGGAACTGAATGTACAGCCCCAGCATGCAAGCAATCAGCGCATAAATCCGGCACAGGAGCGCCGTTTCCACCGAATACTGATTTGTGTATGTGCCCAGCACGAGGCAGGAAACGAGAATCACGCCGGAAATCACAATCTTCTTGGGCGTTGCCTTTGAGGTGTCCCCCTTCCAGCCGGACGGACGAATCAGCCAGTGATAGACAATCCATCCGCCGAGCACATACGGCGTTGTATGAAAAAAAAGATAGTCCCAGAATCCCGTAAAACTCACGCGGCTGAATACATACAGTTTTGCAATCGTCGCGATGGAATAGACGATGTGCTGTACAGCATATCCGCCCACACCTGCAAACAGATATCCCCAGCGACCCGTACGGAAAACGATGGCATTCATCATCATCGACACAATGAAAATCAAGAAAAAAGATAAAGTAATGAAAATGCCGTGTACACTGGATGAATCATTCGGCATAAGGCAAAGCAGGCTGTATGCAACCGTCCCTGATGCCAGATAGAGCAGGAGTGCCAACGGCGCACGCCAACGCGTCCCCGGCTTGCGCGGCATATTCCAGAAGAAATACAATTCGCACACAAGCAGCTGCAGTGAAAAACGTATCGCATAAACATAAGAAGCTCCAAAATTCATAGGCTTGCACCGTCCCGAATATAGTGAATCAGCAAATCCTGAAAGACCTTTTTCTGCTGTCTGGACACAGGCAGTTCAGCATCTGCCGCCTTGACCGTGTCCTTGCCGATCGCCGTCACGTACAGCAGATTCACCAGACAGCCGCTGTTGATTTTCGCAAAGCACTTGCCCGGCAGTTTGCCTTCCGCATCGCTGAGCGTGCCGCGCTCGCGGTAATCGCCATCGCCCGTATGGTAAATCAGGTAATTCTTATCCTTCTGTACGCAGATGATGTCCGTTGAAGGCAGGCGAATCATGCCGTCATGTTCGCCAATCCAGACGCTGTTTTTCCGGCTGCGCTCGATATAACCGATGGCACGCTTCATCTTATTAGCGAACAGGCTGTATTGCACAGGCTTGATGACGTAATCAAACGCATTGACCTCGTAACTCTGAATGGCATACTTGGACAGGTTCGTCACGAACACGATGCAGACGCTGTCATCCGTTTCCCTGATTGCCTTTGCGGTGGTTAAGCCGTCCATGTGGTTCATTTCAATGTCGAGAAAAATCAGGTCATAGTCAATCTGCTTTTCTGCAATCAGGTTGATGCCGTCGTTATACCGTTTGATGTACAGCTCTGTATCTTTCTCCTGCTGAAACCGCTTCAGGCACTGCATCAGGTTTGCAGCATCCTGATCATTGTCCTCCACCACGGCAATCCGAAGCATCAACATTCCCCTCCTTCGCGGGATTTCGGCTTATTCCGCAGTCAGCAAAGCCTGTGCGATTCTCTCGCACGCATGCCCGTCGCCGTACGGATTCGACGCATGGCTCATGGCATCATATTCTGCCTGATTCTGCAGCAAACGCGTAAATTCGCGGTAAATGACCTCCTCGGACGTGCCGACCAGCTTGAGAGTACCGGCAGCAATGCCCTCGGGGCGTTCGGTCGTGTCGCGCATGACCAGCACCGGCTTGCCGAGGCTTGGCGCTTCCTCCTGAATTCCGCCGGAGTCCGTCAGAATCAGGTAACACCTGCTCAGGAAGTTGTGGAAATCCAACACATCCAGCGGCTCGATGATGTGAATGCGGTCATCATCGCCCAGAATCGCGTTCGCAGTTTCGCGCACGGTCGGATTCATGTGAATCGGATAGATCGCCTTGACATCGGGATGCTCGTCCAGCACGCGGCGAATTGCACGGAACATGTGCTGCATCGGCTCGCCCAGATTCTCGCGGCGGTGCGCGGTAATCATAATCAGGCGACTGCCGGCAGCCCAGTCCAGTTCAGGATGCATGTAATCCTCGCGTACGGTTGTCTTGAGCGCATCAATCGCCGTGTTACCGGTCACATAAATACTCTCTGCCTTGCGTCCCTCCCTGAGCAGATTCTGCTTTGCCTGCTCGGTCGGCGCAAAATTATAGCGGCTGATGATGCTGACCGCCTGCCGGTTGAATTCCTCAGGGAACGGCGAATAGATGTCATACGTGCGCAGCCCTGCCTCAACATGTCCGACAGGAATCTGCAGATAGAAACATGCCAGCGCCGTCACAAAGGTCGTCGAGGTGTCGCCGTGCACAAGCACGCAGTCCGGATGCACATCCTCCAGCACACCCTTAATCTTTTCCAAAATGCTCGTCGTCACGTCGAACAGCGTCTGCCGCTCCTTCATGATGGACAGGTCATAATCCGGTGTCACAGAAAACGCCGCCAGCACCTGATCAAGCATCTGCCTGTGCTGACCGGTCACGCAGACGATTGTCCGCACCTCCGGATGTTTTTTCAGTTCATTGACGAGCGGGCACATTTTAATTGCCTCAGGACGCGTCCCGAAGACAAGCATAATTTTCTTCATCGTGCGTTTTTCCTTTTCTATTGTCGTTCTTATGCTGCCGGACTGACAGACGGAAGCGCCATTTCCTCCGGTGCAGGTGTGCGGCCGTCCTCCGTGACGGTCGGTTCGGGCGTATCGGTTGCAGAAAGCTCCTCGGCATAGATGGCCTGCAGCGTCTTTACATCCGCCGTGCCAGTAGCAGAGATTCCGTTTGCCTTCTGGAATGCCTGCACTGCCGCCTTTGTGCCGCCGAGATAGGTGCCGGAACACTTGCCGGAGTAGTAGCCCAAATCGGTCAGTTTGCGCTGCAGCCAGTAGACATCCTCGCCGGAGCTGTTCGTCTTGAGCGTGCGGAAGGGCTGCGGCGGCATCGCACCGCTGCGGTAATCCGGCTCAGCAGTCGGCTGCGGCGTCGTTTCAGGCAGCATGGTTTTGTAGTTCAGGGCAGGCAGCTTGAGCGAGTCGCGCAGTTCAGGGTCCGCCGGCAAGTCATCGCGAATGGTGACGACCGTGCCCTCGCCGCAGTTGTTGTAAATCCACTTCGCATCGGCAACGGTCAGGCGGATGCAGCCATGCGAGGCACGCTTGCCGAGGCGCTTGTAGGACTTGACAGACAAATCCGTCGTGGAAACAGAATTATAGATCACGGAATGGAAGGCAATCGAAGAATTGATTTTCGTCCAGTACTGGGCATAGCTGCCCCATTGCGGGAATTTGCACCAGCGCGCGGTACGTCCGCTCAGGACGAACGTGCCAATGTCGGACGGATTCTTCGTCGTGCCGGTGGAGCAGAGCATCTGCCGGACAACGACCGTGTATTCACCGTTTTCATCGCGCCCGTAGACGGTTGTGACCTGATTCTGCACGTCAACCGTGATGGCAAACGGCACAGGCGTCGGTGTCGGTGTCGCCTTTGCCTCATCGGTGGCAGAGCGGACATCCGGGTCATTGAACAGTGCATTCCACGTGTTTTCGCCGACAATGCCGTCCACATCCAAGCCGTTCTGCTGCTGGAATGCCTTGACCGCATTGCGCGTATGACCGAGGAAGTTGCCGGAAATGTTGCCCGAATAGTAGCCCAGTTCAGTCAGGCGCGTCTGCACCTGCTTGACCAGTTCGCCGGTGGACTTGTTGTACTGCAGTTTCTTCGTAAAGGCGATGGTCGGCGCGGGTGTCGGCGTTGTCGTTTCATCGCTGACATAGAAGCCCGGCGTGGGCGAAGGCGTCGGCGTTGCCGCTTCGGAAGAGTGACTGCTGATTGCGCTGCTGCTGTAGAGCAGCGTCAGCGTCTCGATATCCGCCTCTCCGGTCACGGGCAGCACATTCGCCGTCTGGAAATTGCGGATGGCTTCCTGCGTTGCTGCCAGATAACGGCCGGAAATTTTGCCGGTGTAATAGCCCAGCACCATCAGGCGCACCTGCAGTTCGCGGACATCCGAGCCGACGCAGCCCAGACGCAGCGGACGGTATTCCGCAGCATAGATGGCGTTCTGCGTATCAAGATCCGCATCGCCGGTCACAGGCAGCGAAAAATCGCTCTGGAAGCTTTCAACCGCCGTGCGCGTTGTTTCGCCGTAGCGTCCGGATATTTCGCCGTCATAATAGCAGAGCGAAGTCAGTGCATTCTGCAGGGCCGTCACATCATCGCCCTCGTCGCCTATGGTGATGATGCGCGTTGCGGTCTGCGTTTCATCGATCCAGATGACATCGTCAGCCGGAACCGCCTCAGCATCCTCCGTCTCCTCTGCGAAGGCAAGGGGCAGCGCAAGCAGCAAGAGCAGCGCAATCAAAAATAAGGAAAGTCGTTTCAAAAAAGGCATTGGGCTACCTCGATTCATCGGAATAGTAGATGTACCATATTGATGTACTTTTTTATTGTAGCTTTTTTCGTTCCCCATTGCAAGTGCTTTTCTGTAAATTCGGCAGGTTGCGCAAGTACAGGAAAAATACATGAATCCGTCCAAATAGGGTTGACAAATTCATAGTAACATGGTATGATTCTTTTATCCGCAGAGGAAAGGAGTCACGCGCTATGAAGTTCGCCGCTACGATGATGAACATGATGATGCCCATGTGCATGTGCAGCATGAGCATGTTTCGTCGTGCCGCGAATTCGATGCGCCGTTCCGTCTGACGGAAAGGTAGGAAAACAAAGCTTGTTTTCCGACAAAGGCTTACCGCGATTGTGAGGGAGGCTGCATCGAAGAGATGGCGGCGTCCCTTGTTTTTTTGCCTGAATAACAAAACAGAAGGGCGGTTCAATGATTCATGAGCACATCAGAGCCTCAGCAGCCCGCATTGCAGGAACGTCCCACGTGTCAGGAACGTCCTGTGCAAATTGAGCTGCAGCACGTCAAGAAGGTGTATCCCGTCACCGGCGGCGAGGTCGTGGCGCTGGACAATATCAGCCTGCAAATCCGCAAAGGCGACATTTTCGGCATCATTGGTCTCTCCGGCGCCGGCAAAAGCACGCTGATTCGCTGCATCAACCGGCTGGATACGCCTACCGAAGGCAAGATTCTGATTGACGGTCAGAACGTGCCGGACATGGATAAAAAGCAGCTCCGGCAGATGCGCCGGAAAGTCAGCATGATTTTCCAGCAGTTTAACCTGCTCATGCAGCAGACCGTCGCCAAGAACATTGCCTATCCGATGGAATGCAGCGGCGTTCCGCGAGCGAAAATCAACGCCCGCGTGAAGGAGCTGTTAGCCGTCGTCGGGCTGGAAAGCAAGGCAAAGGCTTATCCGGCACAGCTCTCCGGCGGTCAGCGTCAGCGTGTTGCCATCGCCCGTGCACTCGCCAGCGACCCGGAAGTGCTTTTGTGCGACGAGGCAACCAGCGCACTCGACCCCATGACGACGCAGTCCATCCTGCACCTGCTGCAGGAAATCAACCGCACGATGGGCATCACCATCGTCGTCATCACGCATGAAATGGCAGTCATCCGCCAAATCTGCACCCATGTCGCGATTCTTGACGGCGGCGTGATTGCCGAGGAAGGCAGCGTCGATGAGGTGTTCACGCACACGAAGAGCGAAGCCGGCAAGCGACTATTCGGCATCGTCACGCCCGAGCAGCCCAGCAGCGTGGAGAAAAAACCTGCGCTGCGCATCGTGTTCGACGGCGAGACCGTTGCCGAGCCGATTGTCGCGGAGCTGATTCTGCATCTCGGCGTACCGCTGAGCATCCGCAGTGCGGACGTGCATGTCCTCAACGGCGCACAGTACGGGCAGATGCTCATCAATCGCCCGGATGACCCTGTTGTCTGCAAGGAAATCATTGACTATCTGAAAGAACGCGGACTGACGGCAGAGGAGGTGATCGCATGAGCATGAGCTGGGCGAAATTAGGTTCCATGCTGCTGGAGGAAACCGGCAATACGCTGCTGATGACGATCCCTGCAACGCTGCTGGCCTACCTGATTGGTCTGCCGCTGGGCGTGCTGCTCGTCATCACCCGCAAGGACGGCATTATGCCGAAACCGACGTTCAACCGCGTGCTGGGCGTCATCGTCAATCTGCTGCGTTCCGTGCCGTTCATCATCCTGATGGTGATGCTCTTCCCGGTGACGCGTGCGATTCTTGGCCGCGGCACAGGCACGGTTTCCGTCATCATTCCGCTGACGGTCAGCGCATTCCCGTATGTGGCACGCATGGTCGAAGGCAGCCTTCTGGAGGTAGACAGCGGTGTTGTCGAGGCGGCGCAGTCCATGGGCTCCAGCACATTCCAAATCGTCATGAAAGTGCTGATTCCCGAAGCGATGCCATCGCTGATTAACGGCTTTGCCATCTGCATCACGACCGTGCTGGGCTACACCGCAATGGCGGGCACAGCAGGCGGCGATGGTCTGGGGAAGGTTGCCATCACATACGGCCTCAACAAGCGGCAATATGACGTAATGTACGCGGCGAGCATCGTGCTGGTGCTGCTGGTGCAGTTCTTCCAGGCAACCGGCACGTGGGTCAGCCACGCCATTGACCACCGCAGACGGAAGTAATCCCCCATTTCCACGGTTCATCCGCTTTATGCATGTGCATTGTGCGCACATTGCCCGCGCATAAAGTGCCTGAATATAGATTGCCCCGAATTTGAAAGGAGTGTCTGTTCTATGAAGAAGTTCCTTGCTCTTGCACTGGCGCTCGTGTTCGCGCTCTCCCTGACCGCTTCCGCCGAGGAATTGAAGGTCATCCGCATCGGCGCAACGGCTGCTCCCCATGCTGAAATCCTCGAATCGGAACCTGTGACCGAGAAGCTCGCTGAGTTGGGTTACAAGCTCGAAGTTGTCGTGTACGACGGCTATGTGCTGGAGAATCCGGCTGTGGCTGACGGCACCGACGATGCGAACTACTTCCAGCATCAGCCCTACCTTGATTCCTACAACGCCACCGCCTCCGAGGATGAGCAGGTTGTCGCCGCCTTCACGGTGCACTACGAGCCGTTTGCGGTGTACTCCTCTAAGCTGACCGACCTGAGCGAGCTGCAGGACGGCGCGCACATTGGTCTGCCGAACGACCCCTCCAACGAGACCCGTGCGCTGCTGCTGCTTGAGGCCATCGGTCTCATCACCGTGCCCGAAGGAACGACCGCTGCTTCTTCCCTGACCAAGTACGACATCACCGATGAGATGAATCCTCACGGCTACGTGTTCGACGAAGTTGCCGCCGAACTGCTGCCTTCCACCCTTGAGGACTACGACATCGCCGTCATCAACGGCAATTACGCCATCGACGCCGGTCTGAAGCCTGCGAAGGACGCGCTGGCTGTTGAAGCCGCCGATTCCGAGTTTGCAACGCTCTACGCCAACATCGTGGCTGTCCGTCCGGAGGATGTTGACTCCGATTGGGTGAATGCCCTCCACACTGCGCTGACGACCAAGGAAGCCTACGACTACATGATCAACACCTACGAAGGCGGCGTCATCCCGACCTTCACGGTGGAAGACGCGGAATAACCCAAAGACCTCTTGACCAAACGGCCAGGAGGTCTTTTTTTTACGCACAGGAAAAGTAATTGCACCCCTTGACAAATGGGAGCTTTTCATATAGACTGTATATCGATTGCCTGAGCAGGGCAAAACAAAAGATTGATGCAGAAAGGAGGCCGCGCCATGTTCAACGGAAGCTTTGTTGTTAAGATCCTCAAGGTCAATGCATGCCATGCGGCTCTTTCTGCCCATATGCGCCCGTAAGCAAAAACAGGTTTTCTCTTTGCTTGCCATGCGTTTTGTGCAGCACCAGCCGTTTGCAGCAAAACGAATGGTGCTTTTTTGTATGCCGTTTTATGGGAAAGGAGTATGCCGCTGTGCAAACATCCTCAAGTCGTCAAAAGAAGGTGCAATCCCCCTTTGGTGCCATGATGTCCCTGGTTGCTGAAAACTGGTGGGCATTCCTGCTGTCGCTCATTGCGACGGTCATGGTCGTCATCATTGGTTTCCTGACGCCTCTGATGCTGTCTGAAATTGTGGACAGCATCCTGGGCGATTCGCCGTTCACGATGCCGGATTTTCTGCTTCGGCCGATTGAAGTGCTCGGCGGACGCGAATTTCTTCGCGCAAATCTATGGATTCCGGCACTCGCGCTGATTCTGATTAACGTCATCAACGGCGTGTTCACGTTCATCAAGGGACGTTATTCCGCCGTGGCGAGCGAGAACATCGCGCAGACGCTGCGGAATCAGCTGTACAGCCATCTGCAGCATCTGCCGTTTGCCTATCACGTGAAGGCGCAGGCAGGCGAGCTGATTCAGCGCTGCACGTCCGATGTCGATACCATCCGCCGTTTCCTTGCGGTACAGGTGATGCAGGTTGTCAACACCATCCTGATGATTGTTATCGCAATGGTGATTCTGCTCCAGCGCTCGGTACCCATCACGCTCTACAGCCTGATTCTCGTGCCGCCGCTGTTCTGCTTTGCGTCCTGGTTCTTCAATCGGGTGCACAAGTCCTTTGAAGTTGCAGATGAGGCAGATGGTGTGATGAATGCCGTTTTGCAGGAGAATCTCTCCGGCGTACGCGTTGTCCGCGCCTTCGGTCAGCAGCAGCGCGAAGTCGAGAAGTTCGACAAGGTCAACGATGACCTGCGCGCAAAGAACCTTCACCTGAACATGCTGATGTCCATTTACTGGGGCGGCGGCGATACGCTGAGCATGATTCAAACCCTGCTGACGCTCGTTGTCTGCATCATCTATGCCTGCCGCGGCGACATCACCGTCGGCACGATGATTGTGTTCAATTCGACGCTGAGCATGCTGCTTTTCCCCATTCGTCAGCTCGGGCGCACGCTATCCGATGCAGGCAAGGCGATGGTCTCCATGAAGCGCATTCAGGCGATTCTGCATGAAGAGCCGGAACCGGATGAGCCGAACGCGCTGAAGCCCGATTTGCACGGCGATCTCGTGTTTGACCACGTGTCGTTCGCCTATCCGGATGACAATTTGCCGGTGCTGCGCGATTTGACCTTCACGATTCCGGCAGGAAGCACCGCAGCGGTGCTTGGCGGGACAGGCAGCGGCAAGTCCACCATGATGTATCTGCTGCAGCGGCTGTATACGCCCACAAGCGGCAAAATCACCATCGGCGGCGTTGACATCCAGCAGATTGACCGCACATACCTGCGCGAACACGTCGGGCTGATTCTGCAGGAACCGTTCCTGTACTCAAAGTCCATCCGCGAAAATGTCGGCATCACGAAGTCCAAGCAGGAGGAAACGCTCATCCGCCATGCTGCGGACATCGCTTCGGCATCCGGCTTCATCGCAAAGGCGGATAAGGGCTGGGATACGGTTGTCGGTGAGCGCGGCGTAACGCTCTCCGGCGGACAGAAGCAACGCATTGCCATCGCGCGCACGCTGCTCAAGGATAACAGCATTCTGATTTTTGATGACTCCCTGTCTGCTGTGGATACGGAAACAGACGCGCAGATTCGCGCCGCGCTCCGCCATGAGCAGAAGAATGTTACAACGCTGATTATCAGCCACCGCGTCACGACGCTGTCGCAGGCGGACTTAATTCTCGTGCTGGAGGACGGCCGCATCACGCAGCAGGGCACGCATGCGGAGCTTTGCAATCAGCCGGGTCTGTATCAGCGCATCAACAGCATTCAGAATGCGCTCGAGGAGGAACTGACACAGGCGAAGGCGGCGGAAGGAGGAAAAACGCATGCAGTCGTTTGAGGAACAGGACTACACCAAGCGGTTTGACCTGTCGCTGTGGAAAAAGCTGCTGCAGACCGCGAAGCCGTATCATAAAAATCTGCTGATGATTGTGCTGCTGATGACGGTCAGCGCCATCATCGATGTCGTGTTGCCGAACATGAGTGCCTACGCAATTGACGTGATGATTGCCGAGAATGACCTGTCGAACCTGACTGCGTTCATCCTTGTATATCTGTTGCTGCTTGCCGTGCAGGTTGGCACCATCTTCGGTTTCATCCGCGAATGCGGCATTGTCGAGACAGGAACGGCGTACTTAATCCGAAAACTCGGCTTCCAGAAGCTGCAGGAGCTGCCGTTCTCCTACTATGACCGCATGCCGGTCGGCTACCTGATGTCGCGCCTAACCAATGACACGCAGCGCCTCGCAGATACCATCGGCTGGTCGCTGGTTGACCTCTGCTGGGGTGCGGTGTATCTGGTGGCGTGTGCTGTCCGCATGCTGACGATTAACTGGCGGCTCGGGCTGATTGTCATGCTTGTGCTGCCGCCGCTCGCGGTCATCAGTTGGAAATTCCAGAAGGCAATTCTCGCGTCCTACCGCAAGGTACGCAAGAACAACAGCCAGATTACCGCCGGCTTCAACGAAGGCATCAACGGTGCCAAGACGACCAAGACACTCGTGCGCGAAAAGCTCAATATCGAGGAATTCAACGCCGTGTCCGCCTCCATGCGCAACGCATCTGTCCGCGCAGCGACGTTGTCAAGCCTTTTCCTGCCAATTGTCGTGTCGCTCGGCTCGCTTGCGACGGCGTATGCGCTCTGGCAGGGCGGCAACAGCGTTATTGGCGGCATGAACGTTTTCGGCGTTGCCATGACCGTCGGCACGCTGACCATCTTCATCAACTACACCGTCAGCTTCTTCGAGCCTGTCCGCAGCATCGCAAGCATCTTTGCCGAGCTGCAGTCCGCACAGGCCGCAGCGGAGCGCGTCATCAGCTTGCTCGATACTGTGCCGGATATCGTTGATTCGCCGGAAGTGGTCGAAAAGTACGGCGACAATTTCCACCCGAAGAAGGAAAACTGGCCGAAGCTCATCGGCGACATTGACTTCGAGGATGTTTCGTTCCGCTATAAGGAAGGCGAAAAGGTGTTGGAGCACTTCAACCTCCACATTCAGCACGGGCAGACCATTGCGCTTGTCGGCGAGACCGGCAGCGGCAAGTCCACCATCGTCAACCTGCTTTGCCGCTTCTATGAGCCGACCGAAGGCAGAATCTTGATTGACGGTGCGGATTACCGCACGCGCAGTCAGCTCTGGCTTCAGTCGAATCTCGGTTATGTACTCCAGTCTCCGCACCTGTTCTCCGGTACGGTCGCCGACAACATCCGCTACGGCCGTCCGGATGCGACGGATGAAGAAGTTGCTGAGGCAGCGCGCATGGTCGGTGCTGAGCCTTTCATCCTCGCCATGAAGGATGGCTATCAGTCAGATGTCGGCGAAGGCGGCAATCGCCTGTCCACCGGTCAAAAGCAGCTGATTTCCTTTGCCCGCGCCATCCTTACGAACCCGTCCATCTTCGTGCTCGATGAGGCAACGTCTTCCGTCGATACAGAAACGGAACAGCTGATTCAACACGCCATCCAGAAGGTGCTGCACGGCAGGACGAGCTTCATCATCGCGCATCGCCTGTCGACCATCCGCTCTGCTGACCGGATTCTTGTCATTCAGAACGGTCAAATCACCGAAGATGGTACGCATCGTCAGCTGATTGCAAAGCAGGGGTATTACTATCACCTGTATACAAATCAGTTCCAAGATGAACAGTGGTCAGCCATCAGCAGCCAATAAACGGTTCCCTTGCATGGTGCAGGGGACAGCGTTCCTGCCAGTAACTGAAGAGCAGTTGCTCATTCCGAGCAGCTGCCCTTTTCATTTCTGAAACAAAATCAGACAAATCCCCTCCCTTGACCCTTTCCGGCGATTGTGCTATCATTATGCTTGCATCTGTCTGTGATGCAATGCTGAAAAAAGGAAGCGAGCAGACCATGGCGAAGGCTGTCAAGACGAACGTGCTCAGACACCTCGATGCCCTGAAAATCCCCTATGAAACGCGCGAATACGCCGTGGAGGATGACAATTTTGACGGCAAGCTCGTTGCCGCGAAGGTTGATTTGCCTGCAAGCATGATTTATAAGACGCTCGTGCTGACGACTGACACGCTTTCGCACCTTGTGTGTGTCCTGCCGGTGGAAAAGGAGCTTGACCTGAAGGCAGTCGCACGTGCGGCAGGCTGCAAGAGCGTCCATATGCTGCCGCAGAAGGAGCTGCTTCCGTTGACGGGTTATCTGCGCGGCGGCTGCAGTCCCATCGGCATGAAGAAGCAATTCCCGACCCTGCTCGATGAGGACGCAAAGTCACTGGAAAAAATCAGCGTCAGTGCCGGTGTCCGCGGCTGTCAGGTCATATTGGCAGTGGACGCACTGATGCAATGCACGAATGCGCGGTTTGCGCCGCTGTGCCGACTGTGATTGTTCCATGAATTTTACATCCCGTTTGTGAAAAAACGTTGTTTCCCTGCCTTGCATGGTGTATAATAAGAATGTTAGTTTTGCGAAAGGAGCCTTTTCTGCCGAATGAACAGCGCCCGAAGCGAGCAGGCCCGTGCATGGCTGTATGCCGCCGTCATCGTTGCGTTGATCCTCTTGGCGGCAGTTTTCGCCGTGTACCTTGCGCTTCGCCCTGCGGAAGAGGAACGATCGCTGCCGCAGGAAAGTGCCGCGCTGCTATCCGCCTCAGCTGATTTGGACACCATCCGTGTTTCCGCCGTGCTGAATGCAGACAAAAAGACGCTGGCTATCACGCAGACGCTGCTCCTTCGCAACCGCACCGGACAGGAACAGGATGCCGTCGTGCTCAGGAGCTGGAGCGGCGCTTATTGGGCGGAACGCACCTCCCCTGCCGCGACCGAAGAGTTGCTGAACAGTTGCTATGGCGGCACGTTTGAATCCGGCGGATTGTCGATGACATCTGCAGCGATCGGCGGCGAAAACGTCACGTGGGAATACCTTGATGACGCGCTGACCGTGCTGTCCCTGCCGACGTACTGGGCAGCAAATGAGGTCTGCGAGGTCACCCTCGTCTACACCGTGCATATTCCTGACTGTGCCGGTCGTTTCGGGTATTCCGGCGGCGTGTACGCACTCGGAAACATCTTCCCTGTTCCGGCAGTCTGGTCGGACGGCGCTTGGCGTACGGATGAATATGCCTCCGTCGGCGAACCGTTTGTCAGCGAATGTGCCAACTGGGAAGTCACCGTCAGCGTGCCGGACGGCTATACGGTCGCTGCATCCGGATTCGCTGCAGCCGATGTTCATCAGAGTACCGCAACGTATGTTTTCTCTTCGCATGGCGTGCGTGACTTTGCGCTCGTCATCCGCGAGAAATCAGCCAGTGCACAGGTGATGTCGGAAGGTGTGCTGATTACCGCCTATGCCGCGTCATCCGCCAGCGCACAGACCATTGCCGACACCGCGAAGAAGGCGGTTTCCGCCTACACGAGCCGCTACGGCGCGTATCCTTACCCGACACTCACGCTTTGCGAGACAAATCTGCCCTTTGACGGCACGAGTTATCCGCGCCTGTCGATGCTTTCGAGCAATGTCATTGCGTCCGGCGGTGAAACGCTTGTGGCCGCCGTTGCCTTTGAAACGGCGCATCAGTGGTGGTCAGCGGTTGTCGGCAGCGACGGATTTAATGCGCCTTGGCAGGACGAGTCGCTGTGCGAATATGCTGTGCTGGATTACTGGGGCGATGTATACGGCGAAAGCGCCCGTCAAAGCCGCCTATTCAGCCGCGTGGAAACGTCTCTGCGCGTCAGCGTGTCCGAAACGCTCACGCCCGGTTCACCCATTGACTACTTCAGTGATTGGTCAACATATTCCGTCATTGTCCGTCAGCGTGGTGCGGCACTGTGGACGGCGCTCGAATCGTTCCTCGGTCGTGAAGAACTGCAACGTGCGCTGCAGACCTACTACGCGCAGTATTCCTTTCGCAATGCCAGCCGGAGCGATCTTGAAACTGTGCTCAGCGATGCAGCCGGTCAGGATCTTTCCTCGCTGTTTGATGATTATCTGGACACCCGCATGAACTAACCCGTTTCCGAAAGGATGTTGAACGCCCATGAGTGAAACCGCCATGCGTCCTCAGGATGCTGTCATGCTGATTCCGTCCCTTGAGCCGGACGAGCGTCTGCCTAAATACATTGCCGACCTGCTTACCATCGGCTTTGAGCACATCGTCATTGTTGATGACGGCAGCAGCGAAAGCTACCAGCCGATTTTCCAGCGTCTAAGCGAAATGCCGGGCGTCGAGGTCACCCACCATGAGGTAAACCGCGGCAAGGGTTGCGCACTCAAAACAGGCTATGCCTATATTCAGGAGCACTTTTCCGATGCGGCAGGCGTCATCACCGCCGATTCCGATGGTCAGCACACCGCCCCCGACTGCTGGAAACTCGCCAATGCTTTGACAGACGGCAAGCATGTGCTGTATCTGGGCAGCCGCAATTTCAATCTGCCGAACGTGCCGTTCAAGTCGCGCTACGGCAACAAAATCACGTCCGGCGTATTCCGGTTGCTCTACGGCGTGTATCTGCCCGACACGCAAACCGGTTTGCGTGCGTTCCATATATCCGAACTGCCCTTCATGATGGCGGTTGATGGGGAACGTTTCGAATACGAGATGCAGGTGCTGATTGCGTGCGCCCGTGCGAAGCTGCCTATTGTCCCGATTGAAATTGAAACCGTCTACGAGAACGAAAACGCCGGCACACACTTTCATCCCGTGCGCGACAGCTTCCGCATCTACAAGGTCATCCTGCGGAGCTTCTTCCTGTATGCCGGTTCGTCCATCATCTGCTTTCTGGTGGACAACCTCGCGGCGAGTCTGCTGCGCTTCTGGTTGCTACCGCTGCTCGGTGTCGAAGGCGATGCAGCCATCCAAATCAGCGGTTTTGTCGCGCGGCTGATTTCTGCCCCGCTGAACTTCGTGCTCAACCGGAACTTCGTCTTCCGCTTCAAGGAGCACAGCGGCATGGCCGTGCTCAAATATGCACTGCTGTGCATCGCGAGCATTACGATTTCCAACCTTGGCGTATCGCTGATCGATCACCTGCACATCTTCATCGGCGGTTTTGCTGTGCTGCCGAAGATTCTGATGGATACGCTGCTGTATCTGGTCAACTATCGCGTCCAGAACAGCTGGGTGTTCGCCAAACGCGCCAAGCAACAGGAGGATTCCCATGCATAAACGTCTTGTCAATATGCTGCTGACGGTGCTGGCTGTATTACTGCTGATCGGCTATGCCTTCGCAATTCCGCATCCCGCACTGACGGACGAAGCGCTCGAATCGTATATGAACGATGACGCCTCTGCCGATGACGAGTACGATTTTCTGTTTGATTAAGGAGGAGCTTTCCCATGCGCAGAGTTTTTTCTGTTCTTTGCTGCCTGATGCTGCTGATGACGGCGGCTTTCGCTGAGGAGACAACGACCACTGACATTGCGCCGCTGTCAATGGCGCTGACTGATACCGGTTACACGCCCAATCCTGACGCCTATATCGCTGCGGACGAGGAAAACGGCATTCTGCAGGGATATCAGGATGATTCCATCACCGTGACCGTCTGGCGTGAAACCATTGATGATGCCATCTTCAACATCGCGCATGTCAAAATCGCCGACCCGAGCCAGTTCCGCACGGGTCTGAATCACCCGAAGGCCAAGACAGACAACAAAATTTCCGTCATTGCCGAAAAGCATAAGGCGGTTGTTGCCATCGGCGGCGATTACTTCAGCAAGGACGATTACGGCTACGTCGTGCGCATGAACGAGGTATTCCGCAAGAAGCCGTCCAAGCAGCGCGACATGCTGCTGGTGGATAATCTCGGCAATTTTCATGTCATCTTCAAGTCCGATGCAACAGAATTGAAGGAGCTGCTCGAATCCGAAGAGCTGACGTTCCCGAACGTGTTCAATTTCGGACCCGCGCTGGTTGTTGACAGCAAGGTCTGCGAAATTCCGGACTACTACAACAACAAGTACAACGTAAATGCCGATGAACCGCGCTGCGCCATCGGTCAGTTGGGTGAGCTGGAATACCTGCTCGTCGTTGTCGATGGACGCCGCAAGGATTCCGATGGCTGCACCTGCGCCGAACTGGCGGACTTCATGGCAGAAAAGGGCTGCACCATCGCGTACAACCTCGACGGCGGCAACAGCGCGCTGATGTGGTTCGGCGGCTCGAACTACTCCGAGAAATCCGTCAAGGCAGAGCGTTCCGTGTCCGACATCATCTATTTTGCCACGGCAGTCGATTCTGGACTTGATTCGGAGGAATAACATGGCAACATCCTTTGGCTGCATGGCGGCGCTTGCAATGCTGGTGCTGCTGGTGACAGCAAATCTCTGCTTCCGCAACAAGGGCATCCCCTACCGCACCGGCATCACGTTCAGCATTTTCGCGCTTGTGCTGTCGTTTGTCTGTTCGCGCCTGCTGTTCACGCTCTCGAATCTGCCGCTGTACGTAAACACGTTGGGAAATCCCGCGCTGATGCTTCGCTTCTGGGACGGCGGTGCATCGCTGCTCGGTGCACTGCTTGGCGTATTGCTCAGCGGCGCACTGACGGCTCGCCTGTTCCGCCTTTCCTGCGGCAAAGTGATGGACTGCATCGCGTTGTCTGTACCCCTTTCCATTGCCATTGAACGCCTCGGCGAAGGGTATTTCGATGAGATCATGGGCAAAGGCAAGGCGATTGAAACGGAGTTTCTGTCTTTCCTCGGCAGCGCAACAGACGGAAATCACCCAGTCTTCCTCTATGAGGCTGCTGCGATGGTCATCATCCTCATGCTGCTCATTGGATCGCGGCGCAAACGCAAGCCTGACGGCGACACGATGCTGCTGTTCCTGCTGGTGTACGGTTGCGTGCAGGTGGTGCTTGAATCACTGCGCAATGACTCGCATATGCTGCTGATCCACTTTGTCCGCGTGAATCAAATCGGTGCGCTCGTGCTGGCGGTAGCGGCAATTGTCTGCTGGACAGTTCGTGTCGCGCGTGAAGGCAGCAGGAATCAACTCATCATCGGCTGCTGGATTGCCGTCATTGCCGCCATTGGTGTCGGCATCGGCATGGAATTTGCCATCGACCGGCTCGGCATGCCGTTGCTGTGCTATTGTCTGATGATGCTGGCGATGCTCGTCATCGCCGGAAGCGGGCTCATGCTGCGCAGAGCGGCGAACGAGGCTGAATTGCAAGAGGAGGTATAAATTCATGGAAAAGGAAAAAATTGACCGGATCAATGAATTGGCACGCAAAAAGAAGGCCGACGGCCTGACGGATGAAGAAGCTGCCGAACATGCAGCGCTCCGCCGGGAGTACATCGACGGTTTTCGTGAAAATATGCGTGCGGTGCTGGAAAACACCTATATTCAACGACCTGACGGGACGAAACAGAAAATCACAAAAAAGCCCCAACAGTAATATTGTATCATACAAGCGCACCAAAAGTCAAGCGCAAAACTTTTCGGAAAACCCTTGCTTTTTTCGCATTTCTCTTGTATAATGAAGATGCAAAGAGGAAAGCGGTCGCCGGCGAGCGACAACAGAAGGCATCGCGGAGACGCGACCGCCGGAATAGGAAAGGAGGCGTTTCCATTGAACAGTGACGCACAGCAATCAAAAAGCGTATTGCGTCAGGCGATTATGGATCGGTCTTCCTTCGTTCGCAAAGCATAACAGGGGTCAGTCCTCTATGACTGGTGCGCTCACCAAGCAAAAAGCGCAAGAAGGATGGTAAACCGCGAATGACGGATGACACGCAGGATTTCAATCTGGATGACGAGAGTTCCGAAGATTTGATCCAGATGACCGACGAGGAAGGCAATACGCTTCTCTTCAAGATCCTTGACTACTTCTTCTATAACGGTGAGGAATACGCAATTCTGACCGACTCCAACGATGAGGACACGGCCGATGCAGACCAGGTTGACTGCTACGTGATGAAGATCGTGCCCACGACGAGCGAAACCGGCGAAGAACTGGAAGAGTTCGTTCCCGTGGAGGATCAGAAACTGGAAACCAAACTCATGGAAATTGCGACCTTGAAGCTCCAAGATGATGAACAGGCGGATGATGAGGACTGATTTCTTCCTCTCCTCATTTCCGTTAATCCCATAAAGAGCAACAGGACTTGAACCTCCGCATCATCTGCGGAATGACAGTAAGCATTTCCCGACCAACAAAACTTCCTGCCCGATAGGGCAAATAACCAACGGACTGAAAATCATACTCCTTTTGTCCAATAAGCATCACTCCATATGACCGACCAGGCAGGCGACAAGTCGCCTGCTTTTTTTCTTATAGCATCAAAAAACAGCTCATCATTCAAGCGATGAGCTGTTTTTCATGATCAATTGCGAATTGCACATTGTCAATTTCACTTAATGTCCCGAATGCAGTCGCGGTTGCGAACGAAATAGTCCACGCCGCTCCAGACCGTGATGACCACGACCCACAGCAGCATGACGGTTGTAATCCAGCCCATCCACGAAGCGCCGAGCACCGCACCTGCTGCATTGCCCCACATCGGAGCAGTCAGCGCAGGCTGATGCGTAATCAGCACCCACAGCAGCAGCACCATCTGGCTTGCCGTCTTTACCTTGCCAAGCCATCCGGCCGCGATGACGCGTCCCTGTCCAACGGCGACAAGGCGCAGACCATCCACCGCCAGTTCACGCGCAAGAATCAGCACGACGCTCCAGCCGGGCAGCGTGCCGGACTGAACGAGCATAATCATGGCAGACAGGTTCAACAGCTTATCCGCCAGCGGGTCAATAAACTTCCCGAATGTCGTAATCAACTGCCGCGAGCGGGCAATATGGCCGTCAAAATAGTCCGTCATGGCGGCGCCGGCGAATACAATCGCCGCCAGCAAGTTGCACACAATCGTCTGCGGAAGCATCAGCGCGACCATGACAGGGATCAGCGCGACGCGCAACAGAGAAAGCTTATTCGGCAGATTCATACCATCACTCCTGTCAGGTCATACGTGCCCGCTTTTTCGATGCGGACATTCACAAAGTCACCGATGCGCGGCATGGCGCAATTTCCGGCAGTGAAAATAATCTCGCCGTCCGTTTCGGGGGCTTCGCGTTCGCTCCGTCCGAGCAGACCGCCCTGTGCATTCTGATCTGTCACCAAAACGCGCACCGTTGATCCGACGCGGCTTTGATTCTGCTCCTTCGAGATGGTTGCCTGCAAGCGCATCAGGCGGTCAAGCCGCTCCGCCTTCACCTCATCAGGAATCTGCTCCGGCATCCGTGCGGCAGGCGTGTCTTCCTCAGGCGAATACGCAAACGCACCCAGCCGATCGAACTTCGCCTCGGGCAGGAAATCCAACAGCTCCTGGAACTGTTCCTCTGTTTCGCCCGGGAAACCGACTATAATCGACGTGCGCAGCGTCAGTCCGCGTTCATGTGCACCCTTGACTGCGCGTCGAATGTCGCTGCTGTCACCGCGGCGATGCATCCGCTTGAGCACCGTGTCGTTCACGTGCTGAATCGGCAAATCAAGGTAGCTGCAAATGTTCGGCGTATCAGCGATGACATCCAGCAGCCGCTCATCCGTTTCATCCGGATAGCAGTACAGGACGCGCAGCCAGTCCACGCCATCAATCGCCGCCGCCTTTTGCAGCAACTCCGGCAGCATGGACGCGCCGCCGCGATCCGTGCCAAAGCGCGTTGTGTCCTGCGCAACGAGAATATGCTCCTTCACGCCCTGGTTCGCCAGCGATTTGACTTCCGCCAGCACATCCTCCTCCGGACGGGAGCGGTACGGTCCGCGAATCAACGGAATTGCGCAAAAGGTGCAGCGGTTCGAACAGCCCTCCCCAATGCGCGTATACGCCGTATAGGATGGCGTCGTCAGCACGCGCTCATGGGCGAAATACGCATGGTCATCCATGCAATACGTCCTGCGGGTACCGCCCAGTGCCTGCGCAATCGCTTCCGGCAGCTGTTGATACTGGTTTACGCCCATCAGCAGGTCAATCTCCGGAATCTCCTTCATTAAATCCTTTTCATACCGCTGAGCAAGACAACCGGTTACCACCAGCAGGCGGCACTTGCCAATCTGCTTATAACGTGCCATATCGAGGATGGCATCAATCGATTCTTCCTTTGCGGATGCGATAAAGCCGCACGTGTTCACCATCAGCACATCCGCCTGAGCAGGGGCACTCGTCAGCTCATAGCCGTGCTCCTTCAGCAGACCGAGTGCCGTTTCGCTGTCCACGCGGTTCTTGTTGCATCCGAGAGAAATCATACCCACCTTGAGGTGAGCTGCGGGGGGTGTCATCAATCCCAAACGCTCCTTTGACAAATCACTGCAATTACAATGCCTTTCAGCATCGGTTTTATTGTAACACGAAAATGCGTTTTTGAAAAGGGAAAAAGCCAAACGTTTTCCATTTGAAAACAGGAATGCACCGAAAAAGCAGTGCACTCCCCATTTTATATCCATCCGTTATACGTGGCGACCGCACCGAGCAGGTTCACCGCCGCTCCCATCGCAAACAGCGGCAGATTCAGCACCGATGTCCGCGGATTTTGGGGCTTTAGCAGGAGAATCGCAACAAACACCCACGGCAGCAAATCAAGCAAATAGCGATTGCCGAACTGAAAGCCGCCGAGCGTCTTATGACAGCAAAGAATCAGGATGTGCGCAATGAGCAGAATCGGCATCGCAATCAGCAGAAACGCGTTGCCGCGGCGCTTTCTGACCAGCGCATAAGCGTATACACCGAGGAACGACACGAGCATCGGCGTAATCAGGTAGAACGCCATGCAGTCAAACGTGTCGAACTGCAACGGATTTCCCTCGCCGTTATACTGCGGCAGACGGATGAGCTGATAGAGATGCTCAAGCAGGTAGGACAGGGAGAACTGCCCATTCTCCGCACGTTGAAATTCCGGCAGATAATTGTGCCCGAACTCCAGCGGATTGCCAAAGCGCAGATAATTCAGCAGCATGTACGATGCAGCGATGAGCGCCATCGGCAACAGATTCAGCACATACCGCTTCCATGAATACCGTACGCCGCTCTTATAGAGCAGGTAAACCAGCAACGGCAGATACAGCGCCGCCATCGGCCGACAGCCGACCGCGCATGCCCACCACGCCAGCGACCAGCCGCTTCTGCCGCGCTGCGCCGCATCAATCGCCATCAGGGACAATGTAAAGCACATCGTCTGCGCGACGAACCACACCCAACCTTGCAACGCGATGAACATCAGCCCATTGCCGAGGTACAGAAAGAGCACATACCGCTCCGCATGCAGGAAACTGCCTGTCGTCCGGCGATAAATCCGCAGCGCGTACACCACGCCCAATAGCGTCACGAACAGGCTGATCCAGTGATCCGGCGTGTCCATGCCCATAAAAAAGGCGAACGGGAGCATCACGTAGGACGGAAACGGCGGAAAGCTGACGTAATATTTGCCGTTATAAATTGCCAGCTCCAGCCACGTGTAGTCAGGATTGACATCAAGCTTTCCTTCAAGCCATGCGCACGCCTGCAGCGTAAAGGAGCAGTACGTGTTGCCGCCTGTCGGGAAACGCCCTGTGAACGCTGCCATCGCCCAAAGCACCATCAGGACGACAAGCGGAAAGATGACGTACTCCGGTGCAATCCGGCGAAGATGCTTCATGTGCTTTCCTCCCCTGCTGTCGGAATCATCCCTTCTCTCCATGCAATGCACCAATTGCTTACCGCGATTTCAGCTCTGTCAGTGCCTTGAGCGCGGCTGCCTGCTCCGCCTGCTTCTTCGTGCGGCCGGTGCCATGCGCCAGTGCAATGCCGTTATGGCTGACGACTGCCTCGAACGTGCGGTCATGCGGCGGCCCGTCCTGCGCGACAATCTCATAGGACGGGGCATCGCTGCCATCGCGCTGCAGATACTCCTGCAATGCCCCCTTGCTGTCCTGCATCGGACGCTGCACGTCTTCAGGCTTCGGCCAGCAGCGAAGAATCAATTCGCGCGCCGCCGCCAGTCCACCGTCCAGATAAACCGCCGCGAGGATTGCCTCCATCGCATCGCACAGCACAGACGGCTTTTCGCGACCGCCGGTCAATTCCTCGCCGCGATCCATCACCAGCACTTCACCGACACCGAGCTTCCGCGCGACCTGCGAGAGATTCGCCTCACAGACAGACAGCGCGCGCAGGTGCGTCAGCTGACCTTCATGACAGTCCGGATGCGATTCGTACAGCAGATCCGACATGATGAACTGCAGCACGGCATCGCCGAGAAATTCCAGCCGCTGATTATCTTTAGGACCCATGGACGGATGCGTCAGCGCACGGCGAAGCAACTCCGGCTTTTTGAATTGGTAGCCCAGCGCGTCCATAAATTGCTGCGTCATCATGTACTCGTCCTTTTCTTCATTTCAAATAGACCTCCGCCGGAATCGGGGGAGGCCGAATGGAGCGATTCTCGGATTACTTGTTTTCGTCGATGTACTTCACAACATCGCCGACCGTCTTGAGTTTCATGATCATGTCGTCCTCAACAGTAATGCCGAACGTGTCCTCAACGTCCATAATCATGACCATAACATTGGCGGAATCAGCCTTCAAATCCTCCAGAAGGCGGCTGGATTCGGTCACCATATCGGGATTCACCTTGAGCTGCTTGACGATCATACCCTTGAGCGTTTCAAACGTAGACATAAAATCAATCTCCTTCATTCTTTGTCATGGCAGAAACACCCTGTTCGATAATTTCTACCACATGACCGTTAATCATTTTGATCACCTGATCAATGGCGCAGGAAAATGCGTGGGCATTGCTGGAACCGTGCGCCTTGACGACAGCTCCCTGAACACCCAGTAGCGGTGCACCGCCGACTTCCGTGTAATCCAGTGTATGCTTGAGCCGGCGAAGCGCAGGCTTTGCAATCATCGCGCCGATTTTCGAGCGTGTGTCTGCCATCAGCTGCTGCTTCATCTGCTTCATCATGAACATCGCAGCGCCCTCGGTCGTCTTGAGCACGAGGTTGCCTGCAAAGCCATCCGCCACGCAGACATCCGCGATGTCGCTGAACAAATCGCGTGCCTCAACGCTGCCAATGAAATGATAGGGTGCCTGTTTCATCAGTGGGAACGACTCCTTGACAAGTTCATTCCCTTTTTCGTCCTCGGCGCCAATGTTGATGATGCCGACGCGCGGGTTCGCTATGCCCATTACGCCGCGCATATATGCATCGCCCATGACACCGAACTGTGCCAGATAATCAGGCTTACAGTCCACATTCGCGCCGCAGTCGATCAGCAGAAAATAGCCCTTGCCGTTCGGCAGCATCGGCGCCAGTGCAGGCCGTTCAACACCGGGAATACGTCCCAACCGGAACATGCCGCCTGCAAGCACCGCGCCCGTTGAACCTGCGGACACAAAGCCATCCACCTCATGATTGCGCAACGCCAGCATGCCCATTACAGTGGCTGACTTTGTCTTTTTGCGAACACCCATGACGGGCGATTCATGGTTTGTGATGACCTCCGGCGCATCCAGCAGGGTAATCCTGTCACGGACATCCGCCGCATCCGTCAAATACTTTTCGATTTCCGAGACAACGCCTGCAAGCGTGACAGTCAACTCTGCATTCCGGCGCAATGCCTCCACAGCACCCTCTACCGGTGCCTGCGGTGCAAGATCGCCGCCCATTGCATCGACAAAAATTCGCATGGTTCCCTCCTGCATCCCCTACGTGAGCATGACAGCATTATTTTACCACAATCACAGCAGGTTTTGCAAGCCCTGTGTAACCTTTGTGGAAAAAGTTATCTGCATCATACTGAAAGAAGAAATAATTCATGATGCCTTGGCTTTCTCGTGCAAACAAAAAACCGACTCAGAATAGAGTCGGCTTAATGCTCCCCAGGTAGGGCTCGAACCTACAACAACTCGGTTAACAGCCGAGTGCTCTGCCATTGAGCTACTGAGGAATATGGAATCCGGCAGCGACTTATCCTCCCGGGCCGTTTCCAGCCAAGTACTTTCAGCAC
>CAVANO010000044.1:0-11075 GCA_963590165.1 Anaerovoracaceae bacterium | reverse complement strand
CCGAGAGGCGAAATCCCCGTTTCGGGCAAAGTTGGCCAACTTTGCATTGCTTGCCTAAGCTTTGATGCTTGGCGTTTCCGGAGTGGGTTTACATTCTTAACTTTACAGGTGAATTGTTAATTCCGTGAATGCAAAAGGCTGTTGCGCGGCGGCGGTTTGTGTGGTATCATAAGAGCAGCGAATTGCACAGGATGCGGACTTATGAACGACGTGCAGCAGCGCCAGGTGGCGAAACATTTTTCCGAATACTGGAAGGGTAACTGATGCAGCGGTATCAGGCGCTGTGTGCGCAGGAGAAATAGACTTCAGGCGGGAGGCATTCACATGGCGGACGGGAATCTTTCAAAAAATGAAAATCATGGCGAGATCATCATTTATCCGGCGAAGGACGGCAGCGCAAAAATCGACGTTCGCTTTGTGGATGAAACCGTGTGGCTGACGCAACAGCAAATGGCAACACTGTTTCAAACTTCGCGCAGCAATATCGTGGAACACATTCAGCACATCTACGAGGAAGGAGAGCTGGACGAAGCTTCAACCTGTCGGAAATTCCGACAAGTTCGAACCGAGGGCAACAGGCAGATTAGCAGAGAGATTCCGTATTACAATCTGGATCTGATCATTTCACTCGGTTACCGCGTGAAATCGGGGATTGCCACCCATTTTCGCCGTTGGGCGACCGAACGTCTGAAGGAATACATGGTCAAGGGCTTCACGATGGACGATGCGCGGCTGAAGGAGCTCGGCGGCGGGAATTACTGGAAAGAACTGCTCGACCGCATTCGGGACATTCGTTCGTCTGAAAAGGTCATGTATCGGCAGGTGCTGGATCTGTACGCCACCAGCGTGGACTACGATCCGAGGAGCGCGGAATCCGTGGCGTTTTTCAAGATGGTGCAGAACAAGCTGCACTATGCCGCGCACGGACATACGGCGGCTGAGGTAATCTATGAGCGTGCGGATGCGGACAAGCCGTTTATGGGTCTGACCGCATTCAGCGGGGATTTCCCGACTGCAAAAGACATCGGCATCGCCAAGAACTATCTGTCCGAGGATGAATTGAAAGTGCTCAATGGTCTCGTTTCCGGATATTTTGATTTCGCGGAAGTGCAGGCCATGCGCCATCGTCCGATGCACATGAGCGATTACGCGGAGCATCTCGACCGCATTCTTTCATCCACCGGCGAAGCCGTGCTGGTCGGCGCCGGAAAGGTGAGCCATCAGCAGGCGATGGAGAAGGCCAATCGCGAGTATCAGCGTTTTCTGGTGGAAAATCCTTCCCCCGTGGAGGAAGCCTATCTGCAAACCATCAGGGATGTTGAAAAGGCGGCAAAGAAGAAAGCAACGGAGAATTGATTCTCCGCACAAACAACTCAATATAAAGCAAACGGCATTCTGACCGGATTTCCGGAAACAGGATGCCGTTTTTTGTTCTGATAAAGCACTTGTCGTTTCGGCAGGTGCCTTTTTTTCGGATTGACTCATGATAAATTTTTGTAAATCACAAAATGATAGTTAAAAATCGGCCCAAAAATGTCCTTTGTATATATAGAGGGATGTTTTTTAGAAAGGATGACGCCATGATCCTTTTCATTGCTGTGAAGGCGAAAATCATTGTGCGCCGGCGCAGAGAGATGACGGTTTGTACGTCTCATGGATGCCAGCACTCGTTTTGCCTTGAAAACACTGGCTTTTCCACCGCCTGTATGGTATAGTATTAGTGCTTTAGGGTACTGGTAGGAGGTGGATATATGGTTGCTGCAAAGCGAAAATCCATTGCGAAGCTCTGCATTGCGCTGGGGCTGTTCATTCTCGCCGGTGTTTTTCCTCAGCTGGATCGCGCGGCGGCTCCTCTGCCCTCAGCCGTGTGCTTTCTGCTGACAGACCTGATCTATATCGGCCTGGCGATCGCGTGGGGATTTTCCATATCGCACCGGATTTTGCATCAGGCGGTACGCCGTTATCTGCTGCTGGGAAGCGCAATGACCGTGCTGTGGCTGTTCCTGCGTACGATCAAGTATCGTTTTTTCGTTGATCATGACGTAATGCGCCATCTGTGGTATCTGTATTACGTGCCGCAGACTCTTGCGCCGCTGTTCAGCTTGTTCGCTGCGCTGCAGCTGGGACGGCGGGAAGGCGACGCTTTGTCTGCCGGATGGCATCTGCTTTTCATTCCGGCGGCGCTGCTGATCGGCGGCGTTCTGACCAACGATCTGCATCTGATGGCGTTTCGAATCGTTCCGGGTGCCGTAACACTGGAGGCCGATTATACCCACGGATGGGTGTATTATCTCGCAATGGCGTGGACGATCGGGCTGCTGCTGGCGACTGGGGTTATGCTCTACTGCAAGTGCCGCGTTTCCGAAAGCAGGCAATACGCGTGGGTGCCGCTCTGTGTGTTTGGAAGCGGGTTCGTCCTCTGCCTTCTGAGCTTTACCGACGTCTATCCCCTTCATGAAATACCGGAGTGCGTCTGCCTGACGTTCGCGGCGTCATGGGAAAGCTGCCTTCAGGTCGGGCTGCTGCCGAGCAACGGTCATTACCGCTATTTCTTTTCTGAATCCACCGTTGCCGCGCAGATTATGGACGGGCGAGGCCGGCCTGCCTATTGCGCGAAAAACGCGCCTGTTCTCACGCCGGAGCAGCTGAACGCGGCGGCGCGAGCCGCTATCCTGCTGGATGCAGACACGCGGCTGCAAAGCGCGCCGGTTCAGGACGGCCGTGTGTACTGGGTGGAGGATATTTCGAAAATCAACCGGATTCAGGGACAGCTTGCCGAAATCAACGCCCGGCTTTCGGAGGAAAACGAGCTGATTCAGGCAGAAAATGAACTGAAGTGCCAGCGCGCGCAGGTCGAAGAAAAGAACCGGCTCATGGACGAGATGATCGCGCTCGTGCAGCCCCAGCTGTTTCAAATCAACCGGCTTCTGGAAGAAGAAAACGCGCAAGCACTGAACGTTCAAAATCTGAAGCAGGTCTGTCTGCTGGGCGCGTATGTCAAGCGTCGGGTTAATCTTGCGCTGATCTGCGATAAGAAAGCCGTCGTCCCCGTGGACGAGCTGGCGCATTGCATCCGGGAGCCGCTGACGTATCTGACGCAGTACGGCGCTGTCTGTGCGCTGTATCAGGAAGGAAAGGGCAGCGTGAGCAGCCGCGACGTGCAGACTGCCTACGACTTCTTCGAGGATTGTCTGGAGGCCGCGCTGCCCTCGCTCAGCGCGCTGATGGTGCGGGTGGAATGCGGCGAGCGCTTCTCTATTCGCCTGATGATAGAAGAAGCGGCAGGGCTTCCGAAGGTGGACAAATATAGGACTCTGGGACAGTTGATCATTGACAACGCGGACGGTGAACTGTGTGCGACGCTCTCTCTTAGTCAGGGAGGTGAATGCGCATGAATACGCTTCACGCCGGTTTGATGTGCACAGTGCTGTTGGTCGGAACGATTGCCGGTCTGTTCGGTTGCATGAGCGCAGTGCGCTGTCATCGTCGCATTGCGTTTGCAATTTGTCTGGCGATCACTTTGCTGGATTTTGTGCCGCTGGCCGTGCTGCTCTCCCGCTTGTCAACAGACGAGACATTCTCTTCCATTCTCTGGACGGCGGCGCTGCTCCTGACTGCGTTCAGCCTTATTGCGTCATTCACGCTGTGTCATAAGGGCAGACGGCAACTCTCGCCGATTTCCATCAAGGAAAGCTGCGATCATCTGCCCAGCGCGCTGTGTCTTGCGTGGGAAAACGGTCTGCCCTGCCTGAAGAACCTCAAGATGGACGAGCTGAGCCATCAGCTCACGGGCGAGGCGCTGCTGAACGCGAATACCTTCTGGAAAGCGATTGCGCCGCAGCCCATCGCCACGCTGCCGGACGGCCAGACATGGAGCTTTGCACGGGTGCGCATGACCATGACCGGACGAACTGTTTATCAGATCACGGGTACAAACATCACCGAGGAGGCGCGGCTCCAACGGGAACTGGAAAAAGACAATCTTCGCCTGAAAGCCATGAATCGACGGCTCAGGCAATATGGTCAGGACGTGCAGGAGGCGACGCGGGAGAAAGAGATTCTGCGCGCAAAGACCCGCGTTCACGACGAAATTGGCCATGTGCTCCTGCAGACCCGGCAGTTTCTCTCCGGCACGCAGGACGATGCGGAAAGCGTCTGCGCCGCGTGGCGGCAGAATGTCCGGCTGCTGCTGGGGAAATATTCGGATGAACAGCGCTTCGATGCGTTTGCCCAGCTTGCCCGTGCCGCGCAGGCCATCGGCGTGACCATTGCGCGCAGCGGCGCATTTCCCCAGGAGGGGACGGAGAGCGCGCAGCTGGTGGAAGTCGCTGCCCATGAGTGCCTGACCAACCTGGTGCGCCATGCGGGCGGGACGCGGCTGGAAATCATCGGCGAGAAAACCGCATCCGGCTGGCGCGTTCGTTATCTCAACGACGGCAGCGCGCCGTCCGGTCCCATTATCGAGGGCAGCGGCCTGACCGCGCTGCGCGCCCAAACGGAGGCGGCGGGCGGCAAAATGGACATTGCGTATACGCCACGCTTTGATCTGACGCTGACATTGCCCGAGGAAAGGCAGGAAATTTCATGAAATACAAAGTCATGATCGTCGAGGATCAGACCATGCCCCGCGAGCTGTTCGAGCTGCGGATTCAGGCTTCGGAGCACTTTGAGGTGGCACTCTCCATCGATAACGCCGCATTGGCGGACGTGTATTGCCTGTGCCTGCCGGTAGACCTGATTCTGATGGACGTAGTCACGCGAAACGGAGAAAGCGGGCTGGACGCAGCGGCGCGGATCAAGCACGCCTTTCCGCAGATCAAAATCATCATCGTGACCTCCATGCCGGAATGCTCCTATCTGAGTCGCGCACGGGAAATCGGCGTGGAGAGCTTCTGGTACAAGGAGGAGCAGCGCGAAAGCCTGCTGGACGTGATGGAGCGCACGATGGCGGGCGAATCCGTCTATCCGGACGCAACGCCGGAGCTGCAATTAGGGCTTGCCAGCAGCTATGAATTCACCGACCGCGAGCTGGAGGTGCTGCGCGAAATGACCGGCGGCGATACCAATCAGGAGATTGCCGAGCGGCTGCACATGTCTGTGGCGACCGTCAAGACGCACATCCTCAACATGCTGGAAAAAACGGACTTCAGAAATCGCACCGAGCTGGCCGTGCGTGCCCGGGAAAGCGGGCTGGTAATTCTAAACCGGAAAAACTGAATATCATAGCGAAAGAGCTGCCTGCGGGCGGCTTTTTTTGTTTCGGAAGAGAAAAATAGCCATTTGGTTGATGCGCAGCGCTTTCCTTTCTGTTATGCTGGAATATAGAAGGGGGAAGTGCCATGAGAGAGATTGTGGTCAGCGTGCAAAACACGCTGCTGTCGGAGGCCGTCGCGCGGTCGCTTGCGGAAACGGGAGAATTCCGCGTGGAGCAGGTTCTGCCCGGAAAGACCGGCGATACCTTCTCACTCTGCCGGGCAGTGCAGGCGGATATTCTGCTGATGGAGGTCAGCCGTCTTCCGGCCTACACATTGGAAAGCCGGCTGAAGCTGATTGAGTGCGTGCGCAGGGCGATGCCGAACTGCAAATTCGTGATGCTGTGTGATGAAAACAGCGATCCGGAGCTGGCGCACCGGGTGATGATCGTCCGGCAGGATCGATTGATCGATGCTTTTCTCTATGCTTCCGTTACCCCCGCCTATCTGACTGCCGCGCTGGATGCGCTGTGAGAAAGGAGCGACCGCCATGAAAAGACGATGGAAGCGCATTTTCGCCGGGCTGCTTGCCGCGCTGACGCTGTGCCTGTGTTCATGCTTCGCCGGAACCGCGCCAGCTGAAGACATGCCGGCGGTAAAAATTTTCCGGTTTACCCGATCAAGCATGTCTGCTGCACAGGGGTGCAGCTACAGCGTCAGGGAAACGAAACGCGGCCGCTTTGTCTGGATCGATCTGTACTATTCCTGCCATTATGTGCTGCCCATGACCGACGAGGATATGGCAGCGTTTTCCACGCTGCTGCACGAGCTGAATCTTGCGGAGTGGAACGGCTTCAGGAAGAGCGATCCCGATGTTCTGGACGGCGAAGACTTCTCGCTGAGTGTCGTTTTCGCGGATGGCGATGAGATTTCGGCGTACGGCTCAAACAGCTTCCCCAGCGGGTATGAGGACAAGATGAGCCGGATCGAGGACTTTTTCCGGACGCTCATGGAGGATTACGAAATCAATATTCCGGAATAAAACAAAATGAATCGAGGAGGATTGGTGAAGAATGAAGAAGCTCGGAATGCTGGCTGTGTTGTTGCTTGCCATAGGGCTGCTCCTCTGTGCCACCGCCCATGGGGAGGAGCAGGGGGCGTTTTACTATGACGCCAACAACTGGTATCTGTCGCTGCGCGGCGATTTGAGCGGCGATGTGGAGATTCCCTCCATGGTGGATGATTATTACGTCCTGACCATCGGCCTCAACGCATTTTACGAACAGCACGGCATCACCTCGCTGACAATGCCGGATACGCTGTACGCTCTGCAGGACGGCGCCATCAGTCGCATGGACGCATTGAACAGCGTTACGCTCAACGAGGGGCTTGAGGTGATCGGCACGAACAACTTCAGCAGCTGCCCGTCGTTGACCAGCCTGACCATTCCTGCCAGCGTGCGCATGATTGAAGCCGCCATCGGCAGTTGCGACAACCTCAGGGAAATTACATTCGAAGGCGAGTGCCCCCTGTTCCTTGACCCCGCCTTCTGCTTTTTCATGATGCCGGAGGACTATGTGATCTATGTGCCGGAGGATCAGCTGGACGCATACGCCGTGGCGCTGGCTGACTGCAACGGCGCTGCTGAGCACATTCAGTCCAGCGGCAAGCCGGCTGTGATCCCTCAGGCGGAGGACACGTCGAGCTGGTACGCCTTCGACGAGACCACCGGCACAATCACGGGATACAATGAGTATCATGCCTATATCGAGATACCTTCCACGATCAACGGCGTTGCGGTCAAGGCTATCGGCGAGAGCGTGTTCTGCCTTGATTATTCGGTATACGGCGCAGTGCTGCCCGAGGGATTGGAGCGCGTAGAAAACAGCGCTTTTGAGATGGCGTCGAATATCGACTACATCCATTTCCCGACTACGCTTCGCTCCATCGGCGACAGGAGCTTTTACAACGTTCAATCCGAGCTGATCGAATGGAATGAGGGGCTGGAGACCATCGGCGCAGAGGCGTTCTGCTACGACCAGACCGAAATCCTCACGCTGCCTTCCACCGTGACAGCCATCGGGGCGAGCGCGTTTGAAGGCTCAAGGACGAACGAACTGTACCTGAGCGGCAGTCTTCAGAGCATCGGTTCACGTGCGTTTGCGAACTGCTCGCTCACGTATCTGGTGTTTGACTTCTATGCGCCCATCGACGTCGCGCCCGACGCCTTTGTAGAGAACGACTATCTGGCTGATCTGGATCTGCCGTGGGACAGCAGCTTTGAAAACCGCGACGCGTATGCCGCGTTGCTGGCAGAGCAGTGCCCGGACTGCACCGTCTGGATCAGTAATCCCCGCGACGCGGGCGTTGCGCAATATCCAGAAGACGAAACCTATACCCTCGAAGAAGGCGTGTGGTCTGCATACAACGGCAGCGCCGCCAACCTTACCGTCTGGACGACGAACGGCGGCGTCAATATCACTGCGCTGGGCGACGGCCTCTTCAAGGGCAATCAAAGCATCCGCTCCTTCTATCCGCATCACTGCGGCTGGTTCACAACGATTGGCAAGGAGGCGTTTGCGGACAGCAGCGTGTCTTATGTGGAGCTTTTCCCGTCCATCACCACCATCGGCGAGCGCGCCTTCGCCAACTGCGTGGGTATTGAGGAACTGACTATCCCCGCATCAGTGACCAGCATTGGAGCGGGCGCCTTTGATGGCATGACCGGCCTGAAGAAGCTTACTGTACTTTGCGATGCGTCGCGTCTGCCCGAGGGTTCGTTCGCGAACTGCGCCAATCTGACCGAGGTCACGATTGCGCAGGGCGCAATTCCGGCGCGCCTCTTCGAGAACAGCGGCGTGACCACGCTGACGCTGGGCGATGAAGTTACCGCCATCGGTGAGCACGCCTTTGCCAATACAGCGCTGAATACCGTCGAGATGAAGAGCGTGACCGACATTGGCGCGGGCGCGTTTAAGGGCACTGCGCTGGTCAGCGTCGATCTGACGCAGGCTGCTTCTATCGGCGTGAGCGCGTTTGAAGGCGCTGCGCTGGAAAGCGTTGCCCTGAATCCCGCCGTCTCCGTGGGCGAAAGAGCCTTTGCGAATACAGGACTGACGCAGCTTGTCATTCCCGCCGATGGCAGCTTCCCGCTCTCCGCTGTGGAGGGAACGAGCGCCGAGCTTTGCCTGTCTGCCGACGCGACCGACGAGCAGATCGCCGCATGGAACGAGACGCTGAACCGCCCGTGGTACGATCCCATCGTGCGCGAGGGCGAGGAAAGCCGCTTTGTGAAGATGCCCTTCAAGCCGACCGACGCCGAGAGCTTCGAGTTTGATCCGGCGACCGGTCTGATTTCCGCGTACGTTGGAAACAATGTGGACGTGGTTGTTCCGCGCGAGATCAACGGCGTGACGGTGACGGGCTTCGCCAACTACAACGTCTTTGAATCCTGCCGCGACTACACCAATACCGATATGGAAACCGACCAGACCGATTGGGTACACCTGCGCACGCTGGTGCTGCCTGAAACCATAAAGGAGCTGCCCGACAGCCTGATGAGCAACTGCCAGCAGCTGGAAACCTTCATTTGCTATGCCCCGCTGGAGACCACAGGCGGCACGCAGTTCATGCTCTGCCGCAGCCTGGATACAGTCATATTTGTCAACGGCGTGCGCGCCATCGAGAACTATGCCTTTGACAGTGCGTCAGGTCCGCTTTCCACGCTCTATTTCGGCGACCATCTGGATCGTATTGGCCAGCAGGCCTTCGGCTACAGCGGTCTGACATCCTTCGTCGCTTACGCGGAGAGCGTGGAATACGGTGCGTTTACCGAATGCCAGAGCCTGACCAGCCTGCATTTCACCGGCAAGGTGAAGAGTTTAGGCGAGAACTGCATCATCGACTGCCCGAATCTCGACGAGATCTGCTTCGACGGCTGCGACCTGACGACTTCGCCTATGGGGCTGATGATGAACGTCGCGCCCCAGCTGACCGTGCACGTCCCTGAGAGCATGAGCGAGGAGAATCTCAATCACGCACAGAACTGCGTGAGCTGGAACAGCTCCGAGGTGGAAGTGACCGTGGTCACGGAAGCCTGCGCCCATGCGCTGCCCGAAAGACCCGATGTGCCTGCGCTGCTCCCTGATCTGAAACTGGACGCAAGCATGGAAGCCACTGCCCCTGCATCGGTCACCAAGCCTGAAACTTCGCCTGAAACCACCACCGAACCCGCTGCCGCCTCTGAAGCGCAGACTGCCGCCATCCCCGGGGAATACTTGGGCGCGTGGTACGGCGTGAGCATAGCCGAAGACGGTGAAACCTATACGCTGGCAGATTTTGGTCTTGAAATGACGCTTACCATCAACGCAGACGGCACTGCGACGCTCGATATGAACGGCGAAGCGGACACGGGCATATGCACCATGCAGGACGGTGTGTTGACTATTGACGGCGCCGCCGTCACGGTGGAAAACGGCACGATAGTCTATTCGCAAGACGGAACAACCATCACACTGAGCCGAGAAAAGCCGGAAATCATTGAAGCCTACATCCCTGTCATTGACGAGACGGCGGCGTTGGACGACTTCATCGGCGTGTGGGCCGTGACCGGCGCGACCGTGGAGGGTATGGCATTGTCTCCCGAAATGCTCGAAATGACCGGCGATACGCTGACGATCTACGGCGATACCTGCGACGTCACGCTGACGGGGGAACGGCTGGACAACATCCCCTGCGCCATGAACGACCATGTGCTGATTGCCACCATCATGGACGGCGAAGCCGTCATCACGCTGCGCGAGGACGGTTCGCTCGGCCTTGAAATGAGCGACATGATCCTCTGGTACGAACGAACGGGAGACGCAGCCGAAGTGCCCGCCATCCCCGCCGTGCCGGATGCGACGGACAAACCCGAAACGCCCGCGCCGCAGGATGGCCTGACCGACCTGAACGCCATTGCCGAGAAAAAGTACGTCATGACCGATGCGGATATGAGCGGCTATAACATGACCGCCGAAACGATGGGCGGCTATGAATACTCGCTCGTGTTCCACGCGGACGGCTCTGTGGATTTCGTCATGGCAGGTACGGCGATTCCCATGCTGAAATGGAGCTATGGCAAGGTGCCTGCTGCGGACGGCAGCGAGGTGAACGGCATCATCATCGATTTCTCCGGTCAGGCACTGAACGTTGTTCCCACGGACAAGGGCTTCGACATGGATTACTTCGGCTCCATGCTGATGCACTTTGCTCCCGAAGAATCCGCTCAATAACCGCTCTCCCTTCTGCGCCGCCGCATTTCTTTTCGGCGGCGCGGCTCCCCAGGAGCTTTGATTCCCACGGAGTCGTTGCACGGTAATCAAAACCGATGACTTTCGCTTTCGGAAACAGATGTTCATAATGCTCCGCTTCTTCCGCCGAGCCGCCTTTTCCATGAACATAAATAACGATATTTTTCATCTTATATAAGTGCTCCTGTCATCGGATAAGTCCAAGCAGCTTCATCCATGCCACAGTTTCGATTGCTTTGGTGTCGTCGTTCGCTTGTGCCGGACTTAATTGCAAGTAAATACGTTAAGGTCAACGCTTTCTTGGCCGCCCCAGTTCTGCCCCGGAATCGTATCGGCTTCTTTTACAAAGCCGTTTTTCAGAAGAATCCTTTCCGAATAAATATTTTCCGGCATTACGAAGGCTTTTAATGTCCGAATACCCATGGATCCGCGGAGGTATTCGATCAGGAGACGGACGGCCTCCGTCGCAATGCCCCTGTGCCAGTAATCTTCGTTGATTCGATACCCGATCGTCACCTGACCGATACGTTTTTTATAGTCGAATATTTCGGCAAGACCAACCAACTTGTTTGGCTCTGATCGAAGATATATG
>CAVANO010000043.1:0-67762 GCA_963590165.1 Anaerovoracaceae bacterium | reverse complement strand
GCCATCTGCGGCGGCGAAATAAAACTTTATTTCGCCGGTCTGCCTTTGGCAGACACAAAATTCATTGTTCATCGCACCACCTCATTTGTGCGGCATTGCCCTTACATTTTCGCCGTGCCGTTCAGCTTCGTGCCCTTTGCACCCTTGGCACCCTTCGTACCGCCGCCAAGTGATACGCTGCTGAGAATATTGGATGTATATGCATAGTTGCGCATATTACGATCCGCATGCGCCTTGCGCGCGCAATCCACCATGCGGTCAATCAACTGCGAATACTTGACTCCCTTCGCCTCCCAGAGGTAGAACGCCAGCGAGCCAGGAATCGTGTTGATTTCTGTAATATACACCTGCTCCGTTGCACGGTCGAACATGTAGTCAATGCGGACAACGCCCTTGCAGTCCAGCATGCGGAAGATTTCACAGGACATCGCCTGAATCTTGTCACGCAGAGAATCCTCAATCGGCGCAGGCAACACACGGTGAAGGCTTGCCATGCCCTTCGAACCGCCGTTAGCAAGATACTTCTCCTTGAAATCAAGGAATTGCTCGCCGGACAGCGGCATTTCAATCGGGCTTGCCTCGACCTCACCATCATAGCCCAGCACAGAGCAGTTCAGCTCAATCGGGCGGTCAAGTCCCTTCTCCACCAGCACGCGGCGGTCATATTCGAACGCCAAATCCAGTCCATGCGCCAATTCCTCACGGTCATCCGCACGACTAACGCCAATCGAAGAACCGAGATTTGCCGGCTTCACAAACACTGGAAAGCCCAATTCTTTCTCCACGCGGTCAAGGACAGCATCCTTGTCCTGCTGATACTGCGCACGCGTGAACCAGCAATCCGGCAGACACGGCAACGTTCCTGCGCCGCGGAAGAACTGCTTCATCATGATTTTATCCATGCCGATCGCGCTGCCAGCCACGCCCGTAGACGTATACGGCAGATTCGCCAGCTCCAGCATACCCTGCAGCGTGCCATCCTCGCCGTTCAGACCATGCATGACAATCACACAGACCTCAAGGCGTGCGACAATCACCTGCTCCGGATGACCGAACAGCCCCTTGCCCGGACGCGTCGTCAGCAGTGCACCGGAGCCGGACGTGATGTCCAGTGAAACAGCCTCCACGCCGTTCTTATTCGGGTCGAAATGCGTATACGTTTCAATCTTGCGCAGCGCAGCACCGGTATACCAGACGCCGTTCTCCGTGATGTATACAGGAATAACATCATACTTTTCGCTGTTGACATGGTTCATCAGCTGCACTGCGCTGATAATCGAAACCTCACGCTCACAACTGCGTGATCCGAAGATCACACCGAGTTGAATCTTTGTCATAAAGCTCTATCTCCTTCATTACACTTCAGAATAATGATCCGGCAAATCATTCTCAAACATTGCAACATCGCCAGGCTTAGCAATTTGACGCAGAAGCGCCGCCGCCTCATCAAGGCTCGACACCGCATGCAGGTTCTCCTGCGTGAACCCTGCTTCCAGCAGTCCTTCTGCAATCGGCTGCGTGTGCTTTTTGCCGACGAGAATCGCGATATCCACGTTAGAAGCCATCTTCCGGCCGAATTCGCGGTTGAATTGCTCCTCCTCTGTGCCCAGTTCAACCATACCCGGCGTAATGATAATACGCCGCGCATCGAACGCACCCAACACTTTCAGCGCTGCCTCTGCACCACGCGGATTGGAATTGAACGCATCATCGATGATGGTCACGCCGATCGACGGAATCAGCTGCAAACGATGCTCAATGGGCTGCAGCTTGCTAATGCCATTTGCAATCTGCCGCAAAGACAGTTTCAGGCGAAGTGCAACCATCGCCGCCAGCAAAATGTTCTGAATGTTATGCTCACCCAGCAGACGCGTTTCACAGGCAATCTGTTCCTGACCCGCATGGAGGATGAATCGGCTTCCCGTTGCGGACACGGTGATGTCACTCGCCCACACTTCTGCATTCTTCGACTGCTTCAGGGAGCACAAATGCTTTTCGATTGCCGTGCGGCCGTAGAGTTCATAGCAGATAGCGCCATCGTCCGGAAAGAAAGCACAACCCTCCTTCGGGAGTGCCTCAATCAACTCATATTTCGTATTCTTGATTCTCTCCAGCGTGCGGAACGTGTCCAGATGCTGCGGTCCGACGCTCGTCAGCACGCCGTAGGTCGGATGCACCAGACGACACATTTCCTTGATATCGCCGACATGTCGTGCACCCATTTCTGCCACGAACACCTGTGTCGCCGGTGTCAGCTTTTCGCGAATGACACGCGTCACGCCCATCGGTGTATTAAAGCTGCTCGGCGTGACAAGCGTCTGATATTTTTCCTGCAGGATTGTCCCCAGAATGAACTTAACGCTCGTCTTGCCATAGCTGCCCGTAATGCCGATTTTGATGATGTCCGGACGTGCCTTCAATTTCCGCTGCGCATCACGGAAATACAGCTCACTCACAAGCTTCTCAAACGGCCACGCCATCAAGCCGCCCAACGCCACCCACATTGGCAACAGCAATGGTATCAATCCGCAGCACCAAGCCGGAAGAAGCAGTGCCGCCAGTGCACACAGCAGCGTGTAGACAACCACCATCACGGCATACGTCCGCTTCACTCGTTTTGTTGCAACAAATGCCTTCTTCGCCTTCTTCTGCCGGAACAACGCTCGGCAGACCAGACCGCCGCCAATTGCAAGCACAAGATTCGCAATTCCCAGCAGAAGCTGATCCAGGTTATCCGTGAGTCCGGCACTGATGTTGCTGTACAGCCCATAGAGTGCTGCCAAATAGCAGCCAAGCACGATTCCCGGCAGGATACTGCGCTTCCAATTCCGCTTCAGCGTACGGAAATAGCCCGGAAATTGGTAGCTTTCCAGCTGGAAATCATGCATGAGGCTCCGCTGTGCGCAGAGCATCGCGATTGCCGTTGAAAAAGCCATCATCCATTTAAGAAAAATGAGAAAATCTGTCACAATGCCACCCCTGATAATTATTAAATCAGTTCAGCAAAAACTGACGTGCAATCGCCTGAAAACGCGGTGCCTGTTCCAAATAAGCAAAATGGCTTCCGCCTTCCAGCACAATCAGCGCACTGTCAGCAATGTCCTGCTCCATTTTCTGTCCCATCCAAAGCGGCGTTTCCGTATCGCGATCGCCCCAGAGCAGCAGCGTCGGTGTCTTGATTTGCTTCAACAGTTCGCTTTGGTCATAATTCACGACCTTGACAAACGTCTTGCGCATTTCCGGTGAAAGCGCAGCATAATCCGCCGAGCCGTACTTCTGAATAAGCTGTTCCATCCACTTTTTCGGCAGCGCACCGAAAATATGCACCTTATCTGCCATCAGTACAAGCTTCTTCAGCCGCTGATAACGGCTTGAACGCTTCTTTTTGCTTGCCGAGGACTTCGGTTCAATGCCCGCAGCGCCCGTCAGGATGATTTTCTCGAACCTTTCCGGGTGATTCGCCGCCAGCTCAATGGTGACACGTCCACCGAAGGAATGCGCAATTACACTGCACGGCAGGAAGTCAAGCACCGTCAGCAGAGAAAGCAGATTCGCCGCAAAATCCGGCACACCCCACGGCTCAGGCGGAAAATCGCTTTCACCATGCGCCGGAAAGTCAACGCACAGCACCGTCATGTCTGGCGACAGTGCATCCGAAAGGTCTTGCATCAGTTTTTCCGAGCATCCCCAGCCGTGCAGCAGCACCACACGTTTTTCTCCATGTCCGCTCAGCTCATAGTGAATCTTGACTCCATCGAGTATCATTTCCACGCCATTCATCTCTCCCTCAGGCGTTGATTCTCCAGATATAGCGGCACTTGACCGCGCTGATTTCCCCTCGGTCGCGGATGCTGTTCGGCACGGCGACAGTGCGTTCAAGCGTGCAGCCAAGACCAATGCACGTCTTGCGGCTCGCCCAATTATCCGGGTCAGTCGTAATGACAACGCTGCTCTTGCCATGCAGCGCAATCAGCGGAGCAAGCAGCCGGCACGCGCGTTGTGCATAATGTTGGCCGCGGTACGGCGGGTCAACATGATAGCCAATATGCCCGAAATAATAAACGCATGGACTTTCCCCAAGACGCAACGAAATCCGCCCTGCCTCACGTTTTGTCCCGTGCGGCACAATCATGTAATCATAGACGCGACCAAAGCCCATCTCACGCTCCGGCGGATAAAGCCGCAACGGTAGCAAATCAATTACGCCGTCGGTAAATTCGGCACGTACTCTGCGAAACAGCATTCTTTACACATCCTGTATTTTCACCTGCGGAAGCAGTTCCTCGAACGCATCCAGCTGAATCAGCTGTGTTCCATCGGTCATGACAGAAGCGCTTCCTGCCGCAACACCATATGCAAACGCCTGCCGGATGTCACCTGTCTTGATGAACCCAGCCATCACGCCGCCGACCATCGCGTCACCCGCGCCAACTGTTGAAGAAACCGTCACGGGCATGGCAGGCGCAACCATTGCAGCATCTCTCATCACCCACATTGCGCCGTCAGCGCCAAGGCTGACAAGCACGTTCTCCGCTCCCATTCCGATGAGTTTCATCGCCGCCGCTCGTACCTGCGCAAGTGTGTCGCATGGATAGCCGAGCGTTTCATGCAGTTCATGCTGATTTGGCTTAATCAGGAACGGATGCGCCTTCAAGCCCTGCAAAAGTGTCTCGCCGCTTACATCCAGTACGCATCGGCATTCCGGCAAACGCTCCATCAGTACCCTGTATGTATCCTTCGGCGCATTCGGCGGCAGTGAGCCTGTCAGCACGACAGAATCGCCGCTGTGCACATATTTTTTCGCCATTACCAGAAAATCCTGCATCTGCTGCGCATTGATCGGTGCACCCTGTTCATTCAGCTCCGTCACACAGTGCGGCTGCATCACAACAATTTTCGTGTTCGTCCGGACAGCGCCGTCTAAAGAAAGGAACGCGCTGCCGATTTGCTCCGCCGACAGCCGGTTCTTCACTCGTTCCATGCCTTCTTTTCCGGCACAGCCCAGCACAAACGATTCAATGCCGAGGCGCTTTGCCGTAATCGCTACATTCACGCCCTTGCCGCCGACATCCTGCCGGACAGAAGCAATCCGATTGACAGCACCGATTTGCAGCGACGGCACCGTGACCGTCCTGTCAATTGCTGGATTCATACAGATTGCCGTCAGCATGCAAATCCCCCCGTATCCGCGCTTCAATTACTTTGCAGCATTTTTCATTATAGCATGTTTCGGCAAGTGTTGCAACCGTTCGTTTTTCACTTGCCATTCTTGCCATAAAATGATATACTATTTTTTGAATATAAGTGCGGCATAGCCGTGCAGAAAGGACGATTGCGCCTGATGCAAACGCTTCGGCGGCTGCTTTCCCTCTTGATTCTGCTGATATTTCTGTTGAGTGCAGCATCTGCGGAAATGCCGAATCCCACGTTGAACCCAAATGCGAATCCTTATGATTCGGATCATCCGGAGCTTTTGGAGGCTGACCAGCTTTATTGCACCTCCGCGATTCTGATTGAGGAAAGCACCGGAGAGGTCATCTTCGAGAAAAATGCCGACCAAATCATGTACCCTGCTTCCATTACCAAGATTATGACGGTGCTTCTCGGTGCCATCAACCTCGATTTAACCGCCACCGTCACTGTCAGCGCCAATGCCTGCTCGGATGCCATGCAGGCAATTGACTCACAAGCGACCGTCATCGGGCTGCAGGAAGGCGAAGAGGTGAACGTACAGGATTTACTCTTTGCCACGCTCCTGCGTTCCGGCAATGACGGCGCCGTAGCAATTGCTGAGGCAGTCTGCGGCGATGAAAGCACATTTGTTGCGCTGATGAACCAAACAGCATCAGACCTCGGTATGACGAGCACGCATTTCATGAATCCGCATGGTCTGCATGATGACAACCATTACACGACTGCGCGTGATCTTGCCATCCTTGCGCAATTCGCCATGCAGAATGACACATTCCGCACCATTGCCGGTACAACCACCTATTCCATGGCAAAGACGAACAAGCATCGCGCCCGTTCGCTGACGACACGTCACCGCATTATGCTCTCCCAGTACAACAACGAAGACAACCGTTACTATTACGCGCCGATGACCGGTATCAAATCCGGTTCGACATCGCTCGCAGGCTACTGCTATGTCGGCTCTGCCAGCAAGGACGGCGTTGACCTGATCTCCGTTGTCCTCTACTCCAGCCAATATGGTGTCTGGACAGACACGAAAAAGCTGATGGAATACGGCTTCAGTCAGTATCAGCATGTGACCATTTCCGAGCTGTACAATCTGAATCCCATCAGCATTTACACCAGCGCCTATGAACTGGATGACCCCAATCAGGGTGAACTGACGCTGCTCTGCCAGCCTCAGGACGCCACACAGGCTGCTCTTGCTGAAATCAGCGCCTCGGCATCACGCATTGAGTACCTGTCGGAAAATCTCCGCGACCTCGTCACCGTCACCTACACACGCGATTTTGCCGCACCAGTCGCCGCAGGTGAAATCATGGGAACCATGACGTACGTCAGCGATGACGGCACACCGATCACTTTCAATCTTGTCGCCAGTCGTAGTGTAGCGCGCCGTTCAAATCTGCCGCTTTCCTACGAGGAAATCGTCGAGATGACGAACGCGCAGACAGGCATTCCGATTGTGCCTGAAACTGTCATTCCCGCCATCATCATTTTGATGCTTCCGACACTCGTTCTCTTCCTGATTTTCCGTTTCCACCGCCGGCACAAGCGCCGCAAGTACCGTTTCGGCGATGAAGAGGATAAATAACGCAACGAAACACAAAACACCCTGCACCAGCCAGATCGGTCGATGCAGGGCATTTTTTTCGTTATAGCGTTCAGCCGACTGCCGGCTGGTTCTTTTTGCCTGTCTCCTTGATTTCCCCAGCCTTCGTCAGGGCAATCTTCGTGATGACAGGGCCTGTCAGCTCGTAAATGAGTGTACCGGCAAGCACAACTGCATTGATGGTTGCGCCGTATTCCGGCAAATCCGTCAGCGCCATACGTGCCATACCGATTGCAACACCAGCCTGCGGAATCAGCGTAAAGCCAAGATAGCGAATGATGTTCTTGTCGCATTTCTCAATCTTTGCGCCGATGGTCGCACCGAGTGCCTTGCCGATTGCACGGCTAAGCACATAGGCTACGCCGACAACACCGACTGTAGGCAAAACAGAAACATCAAGGTTCGCGCCGCTAAGCACGAAGAAGAGCAGGAACAGCGGCGGGGTAAAGCGGTCGCACTGCTCCAGCAATGCCGTCGAGTCATTGCTGACATTGATCATCGTTGCACCGACCATCATGCAGACGAGCAGGCTGCTCAGGTCAAACATGGATGAAATACCAACAGACAGGAAAACGACCAGAATCGTCATGGTCAGCTTATTGCCGCGCGAATGGAAGAAGCGCAGGAAGAACACCATCGCGATGCCGATTACCACACCCAGTCCAAGCGAAATGACAATCTCCAGCATCGGCTTGACGAACAGCGTCATGACACTCAGTGCCTCACCACTGTCAATTGCACGGGCAATCGCCATCATAATCGCGTAAAGCATCAGCCCCAGCGCGTCATCCATGGCAACGACAGGCAGCAGCATTTTCGTCACCGGACCGTCTGCCTTGTACTGACGAACAACCATCAGCGTTGCGGCAGGTGCCGTTGCTGCAGCAATCGCGCCGAGCGCAAGACACAGTGGCAACGGCTGATTGAGCACCAACAGCGTCAGGAACACGAGCAGCGATGCCACACAGCCTTCAAACGCCGTGATAACAAGCGGCTTCGCACCGATTTCCTTAATATATGACAGCTTGAACTCACCGCCGATGGAGTATGCGATAAAGCCAAGCGCCACATCCGAAATAATGGACAGCGTATTGTTCATTTCCGGCGTCAGCACATTCAGGATGAATGGGCCGACCAGTAAACCAGCAATCAGATATGCCGTCACATTCGGCAGATGAATCAGCTTAATCGCACGGGTCATTGCCATACCGACAGCCATTGCGATTGCCAACGCACACAGGATATTCATTGCTTTTTCTTGACCCCTTCCACAAATGTCGTGGGCAGGGCAAAGCAGATACCCGTATCGGGTTTGTCCAGTCCTCCGGTCACTTTGTTAATGATCTCGACCATCTTCGGAATCTGTTCATCTTTCATCAACGTAAAGATCGTCTTGGAATGCTTGCGCTCCGGATTGCAGATATGACGCAATACACCAAGGAGCGGCAGATCATCGATATTATGATCGCTGTCCAGCACACGCATCATGCCGGTCGATTCCAGAACAGTTGCACCGCCGATCTTCTGCTTGAGCATTTCCTCCAGCAGCGGCTCCAGAAATTCCTCCCGATTGAGCACCAGGACAAACATCTGCATTTCTGTCTAACCTCCCTTTCAACGCTGCCGAACCCTTTCGGACAGCACACCTTATTGTAGCACGATAAAAGGGTTTGTCAATCAAATTTCGGGTGCATTTCAATGCTTTTCTCATAAAATTCTCATCTTTTCTTCCCCTCTTTCTCAGACAATTTCATTTCATTTGTGCTATGATAGAAGATGTCAAGGGCATATCGTCTGATGTGTCCGTTGCTGACTGAAAGGAGCTTTCATCATGGCAGCTTATACCATCGAGGATATCGAGCTGATTCGCCGCAAGAGTGGGATCAGCTATCAAGAGGCCGTATCGCTGCTTGATTATCATAACGGCAATGTTGCCCGCGCCCTGATTGATTTGGAACGCAGTGGCAAACTAAAATACGAGTGCACTGCCTCTGACCGCATAAAAAATGAATCCAAAGCATCTGCTTCCGGCAGAACATCTGCTTCAGTCGGATTCTCCTCAAAGCACAAGAACGGCATCATGCACTATCTCGACAGGCTCTACCGCATTCGCATCAAGGTCACCCGCAAAAGTGCAGTGATCCTCAATATTTCCGTCCTGTTTGCCATCATTTCCGCGCTCTTCAGTCTGCATCTGCTGATTTGCAGCATCATCTGCATCCTGCTGCTCGGATATCATGTTTCGATCGACAAATCAGACCCTGACTTTGCTGAGGAGCATGTCGACCGCACAGTCAAAAATGCTGCGCAAAACTTCCGCACCACATTTGATGAATTCACAAAAGGTTTTCAGGATAGTGCAGGCGATACACAATGTGAAAAGAAGGCTGAAGACGCTCCTGTCCATAGCTATTACACCAGCAAGCCCATGCGCCATTCTTGCCCGACCATCAATGTACCCATGCAGGTCAGAAGCAAGGACGGCCGCGTAACCATTGAAGACGACACAGACGGTTTCAACTCTGCGACCATCAAGTAAGGAGGATTCAACCATGTGGCTTTTCTCTCTTCTTCTCCTGTTCATAAGCAATCTGCTTGCCATCGGCTCCATTATGCTGTTCCTCGGACTTTTCAAAAACGACCAGAAGGAAGTGTAATGGCATGAGCCGCATTCTTGTCATTGAGGACGAGCGCAAAATTGCCCGTTTTCTTCAGCTTGAATTGGAGCATGAGGGTTACGAGGTACAAACAGCCGGCGACGGCCGTACAGGACTAGATCTGGCAAAATCATGGGAGCCTGATTTGCTGATTCTCGACCTGATGCTGCCTGAGCTATCCGGCATCGAGGTCTGCCGCCGCCTTCGCCACGATAGTGATGTACCGATTATTATGCTGACTGCAAAGGATGACGTGTCCGACAAGGTCATGGGGCTTGATATGGGTGCGGATGACTACATGACAAAGCCATTCGCCATCGAAGAGCTGCTCGCACGTATCCGCGTCGCACTCAAGAAACACCGTGGCACGTCGTCTGCCGAACAACCGCAAACGCTTCGCTCCGGACCGCTTGCATTGACGCCTTCCAGCTATACTGTCACCATGAACAATCAAATGGTCAACCTGACGAAAAAAGAATTTGACCTGCTGAAGTACCTGATGCTCCATCAAGGCGAGGCAGTGACGCGGGATACGCTGCTGACAGATGTCTGGGGCTACAATTATACCGGCGACACGAACGTGGTGGACGTTTACATCCGCTATCTGCGTCATAAACTCGATGAGCCCTTTGGCGTGAAGATGCTGCACACCATTCGTTCTGTCGGTTACATGTTCCGCATCGATGAGTAAGCAGCCGAACGAGTCGCAGTTGAAGGCCGTTCAAGTTTCTGAAGAAAAAAACGCTACCGAAAAGCCTTCGCCCATTTCCCGCATTCGGCTTTCGCTGACGTTACGTATCGCCATGCACTATTCCGTGCAACTCATTCGGTCGCTTGTGCCGGTGCTGTTGCTAACTTCCCTGCTGTTTTGGGCTGCTGTTTTCACATTGCTCCAGAAAGATACCGCCAGGCTCATGGACGCGCCGCTTTCTGCTGACGGTACCATTACGCTGTCCGTGCTCGATGATGCAGAAGTCTCCTACCTTGAGGCATCGAACACCACAACCGCGCAGATTACCTTTCCTGATCCAGCTGCCCTTTTTACGGAGCACCGTTTGATTGTCGAGGCTGTGCACAACTCCGGCACCGTGCTGCTGATCTGCTTTTCGCTTGAGCGTCCGATTTTCCTGTATTGGATTCTTGTCACGGCTATTCTTCTTGCCGATACATACCGGATGCTGTACTTCGTCCTGAAGCGGAAGCGGCTGCTCAAAAATGTTCTTGCACCAATCCGCGATATGACAGAGCTTGCTGCAACACTGTCTGCCAGCAATTTATCCAATCGGATCAACATTGCCGGCACAAAGAATGAGCTGCAAGATTTAGCAATCGTCATCAACTCCATGCTCGACCGCATTGAAACGTCCTACAACAGCCAAAAGCAGTTCGTATCCGATGCATCCCATGAATTGCGAACACCGATTGCCGTCATTCAAGGTTACGCGAACATGCTCGCACGCTGGGGAAAGAGTGACCCTGCCATCCTCGATGAGGCCATCAGTGCCATTTCACAGGAAACAGAAAGCATGAAGCAACTGGTGGAGGAGCTTCTTTTCCTCGCACGCCACGACAAAAAAACGCTTCTGCTGGAAACAGTGCATTTTGATGTGCTCGATGTCGCTGCCGAAGTACAAAGTGAGGCGGCCATGGTGACGCCGGAAAATACATTCCTGCTGTCGCCATCTGACCATGTCGAAATCGAAGCCGACCGTAAGATGATTAAGCAAGTGCTTCGAATCCTCTGCGACAATGCCGTCAAGTATTCGCCCAAGGGTAGCGCCATTACCATCGGTGTAGCAAAAACAGATACTGGATGCACATTGTCGATGAGTGACCAAGGCATCGGCATCGCCAAGGAAGAGCTTCCGAAAATCTTTGAGCGCTTCTATCGCTCCGACAGTGCGCGTAAAAGCGAAACAGGCGGTCACGGGCTCGGGCTGTCCATCGCGCGCATCATCGTCATGGGACACGGCGGACAGCTCCGCGTTCGCAGCAAGGTCGGTGCAGGTACGACGTTCTTCGTTGATCTGCCGACAAACGTTCTCCGCAATACGGACGAAACCGTCTGATTTAATATGCCCCATAAAACAGCTCCGCCGGACACGCATCTGCGCCCGACGGAGCTATTCTTATGAGATCAGATCCGGAATATCATCCTGATTGCCATCTTTTTTCTCTTCGACCTTCTCCGGCAACGGCGGCAGCTCATTCAATGATGAAATGCCGAAATGTGCCAGAAATGTGTCTGTTGTCCCGTACAGAATCGGTCGTCCGAGTGCTTCCTTGCGTCCTACCTCAGCAATCAGTTCCTTATTCATCAGCGATTGCAACGAATAATCGCACTTAACGCCTCGAACCTGTTCGACCTCGGCACGTGTTACCGGCTGACGATATGCGACGACTGCCAGCGTTTCCATCGCTGCCTGCGTCAACGACTGCTTCTGCACCGGCTGAAGCAAGCGAACAACATCCTGCGAATACAGTGCGCGCGTTGCCAGCTGTACATGATGCCCATACCGCTTGAGCGAAAATCCGCGCTGCTTGAAATCATATTCATCGCGCAGCTGTGACAGGGCATCCTCCACCTGCGGCACCGGCAGTTCAAGTGCCTTTGCAAGATCCTCCACCCGAATCGCTTCGCCTGCTACAAACAGAATTGCTTCAATTCGTCCAAGCAGGTTGCCGCCAGTTTCCTCCAGCTCATCAAGTATTTCCAGCTGCTCTTCCTTGCCCCGTTCGCCTGTCATTGCAGCTCCTCCGTCATCTCCGATATTGTTTCTTCATCCGTCATGCCATGTCTTCCGCCCGGATAGAGCATGATTTCCTGACATGTGCCTTCCTGCTCCACATGGATTTCGCCAAGCTTAAGCAGTTCCAGCAACGCCATGAACAGCGTAACGACTTCTTCCTTCGTCGGCATTGTGCTGAATGTTTCCTCAAAGCGCAAACAGCCGCGTGCTGACACGCCCTTGAGCAACGTCAGCATGCATTCCTGAACGCTGTGTTCGTCACGGTGAATGTCCCGCGGCGCATAGTGATTTGTTTCGGGGCTATCGCTGTCCGCTGGCTTTCTTGCCCAAATGCGCAGGAACGCTTCCGTCAGCCCCTGCAGCGTCAATCCGACAAGTTCTGTTTCCTGTGGTGGAAGCGGATATTCCTCCGGCAGTTTCGTGAATACCTGTGCCGCTGCCAATTCAAACTGCTTGAGCGCCGAGGCGCTTTCCCGAAAGCGCTTGTATTCCTCCAGTCGGCGGATGAGCGCTTCCTCCGGATCCTCCTCGCCCTCATCGAGCGCCGGCGGACGCGGCAGCATCGCGCGGGATTTGATTTCCAGCAGTGTCGCAGCCATCACGAGAAAATCCGTCGCATCATCCATGTCCAAATCAGCGGCATTTCGGACAGAATCGATGTACTGATCGGTAATCTGGCTGACGAAAATGTCCTTGATGTCGATTTTTTCCTTATTAATCAGGAAGAGCAGCAGGTCAAGCGGTCCGTCAAAATCCTTGAGCTGAAATGTCATGCTCATGCGTTTCCATCCTTATGATAATCCTGCCAGCGCCAACATGCCTTTGAGCAGGAAGCCGTATACCTGAAAGAGCGCCTTGCTCAGGAAACTATTCAGCACACCTGACAGGACAAGCACAATCAGCGCAACCTGTGCGATCATGTACCCATTCCGCTTCAGATGCAGCTTGCCTTTGAACAGCAGATCATTGAACAGATGATACCCATCCAGCGGCGGAATTGGCAGGAAATTGAAGATAGCAAGGCATAGGTTCGTCTGCGCCATCAGCAGCAAAAACCGCTGAACATACTGCAGCCACGGTACTGCCAGCTGTGCGAGTGCGTCCGCGGCGAATGTACCGTTTGCAATATCTGCGCCGCCGGTGTTCATGCTCGTCGTATAAAACGGGCTGAACAGGTACGAAACAGAGCCGGAATGGTTTTGCACTTGCTTGAGAAAGTCATCGCCGAACATCAGCCGCCCAATCGGAACACTTAATCCCATGCACACAAGGCAAAGGCAAAGATTCGTCACGATGCCCGCAATCGACACAAGGAAATCATCACGCCGTCCATGACGATAGTTATTCGGATTGACCGGTACAGGCTTTGCCCAGCCAAAGCCGATCAGGAACATGCTGATTGTGCCGATCAAGTCAAGATGCTTGCGCGGATCAAGCGTCAGCCGCCCCATCATCTTTGCCGTCGGATCGCCGCAACGGTATGCAACATATCCGTGCGCACATTCATGCAACATCAGGCTCAGCAGAAACACAACCACACTGTATGCAAGCGTCAGCAGGAAGCCGAGCGGGTCTGTACGCAGTGCCTCCAGATACGTATCAAGATGGGAAATCATCGTTTTCCTCTTTTCCACTGTATTGCTTCGGACACATGCCCGTGCCCACGCTGATGCTACCACTTGTTGATGAAGTCATCATGAAGAAACACGCCTGATTAGTTCTGCTTCATCTATTATCTCAATGCCGAGTTGCTGCGCCTTCGTCAGCTTGCTGCCCGCAGCCTCTCCTGCAACGACAAAAGCAGTTTTCTTGCTGACGGACGAGGCCGGTTTGCCGCCGTTTCGCGCAATCAGTTCCTCTGCATCATGCCTGGAAAGCGTAGGCAGTGTACCGGTCACGACAATGCTCATTCCAGTGAAGCAGCCGCCTTCCGTTTTCTGCTTTTCCTCAGGCGTAACGCCAGCCGCAAGCAGACGGTCAATCATCGCGCGGTTCTCGGCGAAGGAGAAGAACTCGATGATGCTCTGCGCGACGATTTCGCCGACATCCTCCATTGCAACGAGCGCCTCCTGCGATGCACCTGCAACAGCATCGAGCGTGCCGAAGTTATTGGCAAGGTCGCGTGCCGTTTTCCTGCCGACATTCGGAATGCCAACGGCAAACAGGAATGCATCGAGCGCGCACGTTTTGCTCTTTTGCAGCGCTGCAAGCAGATTGTCCGCCTTCTTGTCCTTGAAGCCGTCCAGCGACAGCACCTGTTCACGCGTCAGCACATACAAATCTGCCGGGTCGCGCACGTTCATCTGATCGTAGAGTTGCCCTGCCGTCTTTTCCGACAGGCCATCGATGTCCATCGCATTCCGTCCCGCAAAATGGCTGATTCGCGCCACTGCCTGCGGTCGACAAGATACACGGTTCATGCAGAACAGATGCGCACCGCGCTCTATCAGCTGATTTCCGCATGCCGGACATACGTTCGGGCGCACAATCGGCGTTTCGTTCTCCTCATCCTCACCGACATGACCCATAATTTCCGGAATCACGTCATTCGAACGGCGAATCCACACCTTTGCGCCGATTGCCACGCGTTTGCGTTGGATGTCGCCCCAGTTGTTCAGCGTTGCCCGACGCACCGTCACGCCATAGAAATCGACCGGCTCCACCTCTGCCACCGGCGTCAGCTTGCCTGTTCTGCCGATTTCCCATGTCACACTGCGGACGATGGTTGTTGTTTCCTCCGCCTCGAACTTATAGGCAATTGCCCATCGCGGAAAGCGGTCAGTGTAGCCCATTGTTTCGCGCACTGCCAGGTCGCTCACCTTAATCAGCACGCCGTCAATCAGGAAATCAAGACTGCTCCGCTCTTCTTCAATATGGTGGATGCACTGTTCAATTTCCTGCATGCTTTTGCATCGGCCGAGATACGGGCTAACCTGGAAGCCGTTCTCGCGCAGGAAAGACAGCATTCCCTCCTGTGTCGTGTACGGCGGATTGTCAATCGTGCCAATCTGATAGAAAAACGCATCGAGGTGACGTGATGCCGTCACTGCCGGGTCAAGGTTTCTCAGCGCACCGGCAGCCGCATTGCGCGCATTCTTGAGCGGCTCCTTCGCTGTCTTGTTGTACGCATCGAGAACCGACAGGCGCATGATGCACTCGCCTTGCACCTCCAGTAGCCCTTTATAGGGGATCGTGCGCGGCACCGTTGTGATAGTCTTCGCCTGTGGCAGAATGGCTTCACCTGTGATACCATTGCCGCGTGTCGCCGCTTGAATCAGCTGACCGTCCTGATAAGTCAGGTTCAGCGTCAAGCCGTCAAACTTATACTCCACGCAATATTCCAGTTCTGTCTGGCCGGATAGCTTTTCCGTCCGCTGCACCCAATCCATCACTGCGCCGGTTGACTGCGCCTTATCCATGCTCCACAGCCGATGGATATGCGTGTGCGGTTCAAGTGCCGTCTTCACATCGCCGCCGACCCGATGCGTCGGAGAACCCGGCAGGACAATGCCTGTCTGCTTTTCCAGCACGGACAATTCGTCATAGAGTGCATCCCAGTCCTTGTCGGACATAATCGGTTCGCCGGAGAAATAATACGCCTGTGACGCTTCATTCAGCCTACCGATCAGTGCTTGCATGCGGTCGGTCGATTCGGTCATGCATTACTCCTCCATTTTCACAATCGGCACGTTGACAAGCTTAAATGTCTTGACGCCATACGCCGTGAATTCAATCTTAATCAGGCTGTCATTGCCCGAGCCGCTCACATCAACCACCGTGCCTTCGCCGAACTTCAGATGGCGCACGCGGTCGCCTGCCTTGTACATGTTCTTGAGGGCACTTGCGGACAGATTCCGTGCGGGCGACTGTACGAAACCCTTCTGAACACCTGGGATATTCAATCCTTTCAGCCGGCTGGCACTGCTCGTTGTCGGAAGCGTGCCTGCCGACGGTGCCGGACGAAGCGGTGCCGGACGCGCCGGAGCATTTCGGTACCCACCAGCCGTCTTCGTATGGCTCGGCACACGCTCGCCAAAGCGTTCTCGGATGGTCGCCAGCTCATCGCAAATCAATCGAGTCGGAATTTCTTCGAGGAAGCGGCTCGGTGCGTTGTGATTAATCTGGTTGAAGATCGTGCGCTGATTCGCGTGAGAGAGGAACAGTCGCTTTTGTGCTCGCGTAATGCCGACGTAGCACAGCCGCCGCTCCTCCTCCATGCGTGATTCGTCCGACAGGCTTTTTGCAGACGGGAATACACCCTCTTCCAGACCTGTCATAAACACGTCCGGGAATTCCAGGCCCTTCGCAGCATGCAGCGTCATCAGCGTAACATAGCCACGGTCGTCCTCCGCCTGATCAAGGTCGGTAATGAGCGACACGTTCTCCAGATAGTCCTCAAGCGTCGCGTTTTCCGTTGTCTTGGCATACTCGGCAACAGCCCCCAGGAATTCGTTGATATTCTCCGCACGCGTTCTGGCTTCCTCGGTGTCTTCTTTCTTATACTGTTCCAACAGCCCCGTCTTTTCGATGACCATCGTCACATAGTCTGTCAGAGGCATCGTATCCTTGAGCGCAAGGAGGTTCGTCATCAGCATGAAGAAGTCATTCACGCACTTTCTCGGTCTGGCGGACAGCGTTTCCGGCACATCTGTCAGGGCGCTGAAAAGCGGCATGTCATTTTCCTGCGCGTAGTTCATCAATTCCTGAACCGTGCTGTCGCCGATGGCACGCTTGGGCACATTGATAATCCGACGCAACGAGATGTCATCCGACGGATTCACCACAACGCGCAGGTACGCAATCACGTCGCGCACTTCCTTGCGGTCGTAGAACTTCTGTCCGCCGAACACCTTATAAGGAATGGAGGAGCGCATCAGCATTTCTTCCAGCACACGGCTCTGTGCATTAATTCGGTAGAGAATCGCCATGTTGCCGTACGGTTCATTCTTGCGGTTCATCTGCCTGATTCTATCCGCAACCCACGCAGCCTCCTCACGTTCGTCCCCCGCAGTAAACAGGCGTATCGGCTCGCCCTCTGGCTGATCCGTCCAGAGTTTCTTCTCCTTGCGACCAGTGTTGTGGGCAATGACCTGATTGGCAGCATCAAGGATATTCGCAGTCGAGCGATAATTCTGCTCAAGCTTAATAACCTTCGCATCCGGATAATCCTTCTCAAAGTCGAGAATATTGCGGATATCCGCGCCGCGCCAGCCGTAAATTGACTGGTCATCATCGCCGACGACGCAGAGGTTTCGGCTTTCATCCGTCAATAGGCGGACGAGCTTATACTGCGCATAGTTTGTGTCCTGATATTCGTCCACCATCACATACTGGAAGCGCTTGCGATAAACATCAAGCACCGGCGGATGATTCGCAAGCAGTTCCAGCGTGCGAATCAGCAAATCATCAAAATCCAGCGCATTCAGCGAACGTAAACGCTTTTCGTATTCCACGAACACCTGATGAATCTGCTGCGAACGATGGTCGCGTTCAGACTGATCGAACCACTCCTGCGGCGAAAGCAGTTTGTTTTTCGCATCGGAGATTTTGGACATCAGTTCGCGCACCGGCAGAAACTTATCATCGATATTCAACCTCTTGAGGATTTCCTTGATCACCGACTTCTGGTCATCATCATCATAAATCACGAATGAACGCGTATAATCTCCGAGCTTTTCAATATCGCGGCGCAGAATCCTCGCGCAGGTGGAGTGAAATGTCGAAATCCACGCGTCATTCGCCGCATCACCAACAAGCGCACAGATTCTTTCCTTCATTTCCTTCGCTGCCTTGTTGGTAAATGTCAGTGCCAAAATGTGATAAGGCTGCACACCATGCGCCATCAGGTTCGCTACGCGGCAGGTCAGGGCACGCGTTTTGCCCGATCCAGCGCCTGCAAGAATCAGCACCGGTCCTTCCAGCGTTTCCGCTGCCAAGCGCTGCTCCGGGTTCAGCATACTTAAATCCATTGTTTTCTCCTCAATCATTCTTCGTTCCGTCGTGAGGCTTTCCTTCCAAAGCATCCAGAACCGCCGTGTACCCATCCGCACCATAAATCAGTGCCCGATTGACACGGCTGATGGTGGCAGAGGATGCACCCGTAATCCGTGCAACCTCCTGATAGGTTGCATGCTCCCTCAGCATCTTTGCGACCTCAATGCGCTGCGCCATGCTCTTAATTTCAGACACGGTGCACAAATCCTCGAAAAAGCGATATGCCTCATCCACCGAATCAAGCGTCAAAAGCGCCTTCATCAGCAGATCCGTCTGCTCACTCTTCACACGCGGCTCAAACATATCGGACACTCTCCTCCCACAAGCATACAGATCGTATTCCTGCCCATGTTATGATTATAGCACATTTTATTCAAAAAAAACAGGGGCAAAGCGAGCATCTGTGTAGGAAGCTTTTTGATGATTTTTACATTTCGCACAAAGAATTACCTTGCATTCGTCGCAGTTTCATACTGCATCATATGAAAGCATCCTGCAGTCAAAATTGCAGAATGTTATCATTGAAAAATAAATAACGAAAATTTTTTCGAGAAATGACGCCAAAACCAGCAGGAAAAGGGAGAAAAGTGTAGAAAAAAGAACATCAGAATAGGTTCGCCTATCAAATTTACTTTACAGGAGGAGAACAAACTCATGGCATGGTTCATTGTTCTGGCGGTAGTCGTGCTTACGCTCGCTTACATCGCCTACAACTACGTGCGCATCCGGAAGATGAGTGAAGGCACCCCTGACATGATCGAGATGGCTGGCATCATTCGTGATGGCGCCTCAACCTTCATGAAGACGGAGTACAAGACCATCTCCATCGTTGCCGTCCTTGTTGCACTCATTTTCTCGCTGTTCGTGGAAGCGACCAGCGGCGTTACATTCCTGATGGGTGCTTGCATGAGCAGCATCGTCTGCGTGCTTGGCATGCGCAGTGCGACTTATGCTAACGTGCGCACCGCCAACAAGGCTCGTGAAAGCCTCTCCATCGGCGAAACGGTGAAGGTCGCGCTTTGCGGCGGCAGCATCAGTGGTCTGAGCGTTCAGGCGTTCGGCATGCTGGGTCTGCTGCTCGTGCTGATCATTTGGGGCGTTGAGGACATCAACGGCATCGGACACGGTCTGATCGCCAACCTCGAATGCAACCCGTGCATCATGCGCGTTACGACGTACTCTCTGGGCTGCTCCCTCGTCGCCATGTTCAACCGCGTGGCTGGCGGCAACTACACCAAGGCTGCCGACATTTCTTCCGACATCCTGGCCAAGTTGCGCCACGACATGCCTGAAGATGACAGCCGCGTGCCGAACGTCGTTGCTGACTTCATCGGCGACAACGTCAACGACATCGCAGGCAACTGCTCCGACCTGCTTGAGAGTTTCGTGGCTACCATGGCAGCTGCTATCATGATCGCTATCACGCTCTTCAAGGCAAACGGCACCCTGCCGACTGCAACCCTGACTGCAACGACCGTGTATCCCATCGTGCTCGCCGGCGGCGGTCTGCTCGGCTGCCTGATCGGTCTGGGCTATGCAGCATTCCGTAAAATGGGCGACAATCCTTCTCACGAGCTGAACCTCGCGACATGGATTTCCGCCGGCATGACCATCATCATCGGTTTCTTCTCCTGCCTGATCATCTTCAATGGCAAGGAGCTGTACAGTGATTTCGCTGCTGGCTGGCTGTCTCCGTGGATTTCCAGCGTGCTGGGCATCCTGAGCGGTATTGCCATCGGTTCCATCACCGAATATTATACCAGCACCGACTACAAGCCGACCCGTCAGCTGGCTGAAATTGCCACGGAAGGCGAAGCATTTGTCATCACCAAGGGTGACGCCATCGGCTCCCGTTCCTGCCTGCTGCCCATCGTGGTAATCGGCATCGCACTGTTCATCTCCGGCAAGATCTGCGGCACCTACGGCATCGCGCTGTCCTCTCTGGGCATGCTCGCATTCGTCGGCGCGACAGTCTCCATCGATGCCTTCGGTCCCATCGCGGATAATGCCGGCGGTCTGGCAGAAAGCTGCCACCTCGACGACAAAGTTCGCGTCATCACCGATAAGCTCGACAGCGTTGGTAACACCACTGCCGCCATCGGTAAGGGCTTTGCCATCGGCTCCGCAGCTTTCGCGACCGTTTCCCTGATCGTGGCATATGTTTCCGGCTACTCCGACGCGGCGGAACCGATCCTGAATATCGCTTCCTTCGTGGTCATCGCCGGCGGTATCATCGGCGGTGCACTGATTGAATACTTCTCCGCACTGCTGACCGACAATACCATCGAGAGCGCACGCCTGATGGCAGATGAGGGCGACCGTCAGCTGTCCGTCCCCGGCGTTCTGGAAGGCAAGGTCAAACCCGACTACAACCGTTGCATCGAAATGGCTGCAAAGCAGGCGCTGCGCAAGATGCTGTTGCCATCGATGCTCGCACTCCTTATCCCGATCGTCGGCGGCATCCTCTTTGGCGTAGAATTCGTCGGCGGCATCCTCGTTGGCGCGACCATCGTGGCAATCCCGCGTGCCATCTTCATGGGCAACTCCGGTGGTGCTTTCGACAATGCGAAGAAGTACATCGAGAGCGGTGCCCTCAAGGGACACGGCAAGGGCTCTGCAGCACATAAGGCTTCCGTTACAGGCGACACTGTCGGCGATACCCGTAAGGACGTTGTCGGCGTTGCGCTGGACATCTTCATTAAGATGATGTCGACCGTTGCGAACACGCTGGCTGGTGTCATTCAGACCTTGACGATCATCAAGTAAAACTTCACTCACCCCTCGACTCCTTTTCCGCTTCATGTGGGAAAGGAGTCTTTTTTTACGGACATTTATTGTTATGTGAGTGAATTTGTTCGTCTATTGCCTTATTTTCGTAGTTCAGATTGTCTTTACGCTGTTTTTTGCGTTTTTTTTCGTGAAAATGCATCAGGAAATTTAAAATAGCCCTTGACAAACAGATTTTCAGCGGTTATACTTGTTATAACAGCAAGGGCGCTGTGAGATGGAGTTCATTCGTTCTCGCAGCGTCCTTTTCCTTTTAGTGGAATTCGGCTGACAGGCATTGACACCTGTTGTCGGAGCTGATTGGCAATTGTCATCGAAATGATGAAGGAGGAAACCTGAATGGCCAACCTGGAAGAGCTTTTTGGAAGCAGCGTCTTTAACGATGCTGTGATGCAGAAGCGTTTGCCGAAAGATATCTACAAGGCGCTGCACAAGACCATCAGCGATGGAAAGCCCCTTGATCCTCAGGTTGCGAATGTTGTCGCTAACGCGATGAAGGATTGGGCGGTCGAGCGCGGTGTTACGCATTATACGCACTGGTTCCAGCCTCTGACCGGCATCACGGCCGAGAAGCACGACAGCTTCATTTCTCCTAAGGACGGCGGTAAGGTCATCCTCGAATTCAGCGGCAAGGAGCTTGTCCGCGGCGAGCCGGATGCCTCCTCCTTCCCGTCTGGCGGTCTGCGCTCCACGTTTGAGGCGCGCGGCTATACCGCTTGGGATCCGACCAGCTACGCGTTCATCAAGGACGGCGTGCTGTGCATCCCGACTGCTTTCTGCTCTTACGGCGGCGAGGCGCTCGACCAGAAGACACCTCTTCTGCGTTCCATGGAGGCTCTTTCGAAGCAGGCAGTCCGTGTGCTGAAACTCTTCGGCCGTGATGCCACGCGCGTCACCTCCACGGTTGGCCCTGAGCAGGAATATTTCCTCGTTGACAAGACGCTTTACAATCAGCGCAAGGATTTGATCTTCACGGGTCGCACCCTTTTCGGCAACAAGCCGCCGAAGGGGCAGGAGCTCGAGGATCATTATTTCGGCTCTATCAAACCCCGTGTGCAGGCCTTCATGACCGACCTGGACGAGGAGCTGTGGAAGCTTGGCATTCTCGCCAAGACGGAACACAATGAAGTTGCGCCCGCACAGCATGAACTTGCCCCGATTTTCACCATCACCTCTGTCGCCACCGACCACAACCAGCTGACGATGGAAATGATGAAGAAGATTGCCGACCGTCACGGTCTTGTCTGCCTGTTGCACGAGAAGCCTTTTGCAGGCGTGAACGGTTCGGGCAAACATAACAACTGGTCGATGTCCACCAACACCGGCTATAATCTGCTTGATCCCGGTGACGACCCCGCGACATCCGCGCAGTTCATGCTCATTCTGACTGCTGTCATCAAGGCTGTGGACGAATACGCTGACCTGTTGCGCATCTCTGTTGCTTCCGCCGGCAACGATCACCGTCTGGGTGCCAATGAAGCACCGCCTGCCATCATCTCCATGTTCCTTGGTGACGAGCTCTCCGCAATAGTCAACGCATTCGAGGAGGAGAAGGAATACTGCGCAACCGCTAAACGCGAGCTGGAAATCGGTGTCAGCGTCCTGCCGAAATTCCCGCAGGACAACACCGACCGTAACCGCACCTCGCCGTTTGCCTTCACGGGCAACAAGTTCGAGTTCCGTTCGCTCGGCTCCTCCGAATCCATCGCCGAAACGAACGTTGTCATCAACACCATCATTGCAAACTCCCTCAAGGAATTTGCCGACGTGCTGGAAAAGGCAGACAATTTCCGTGAGACGCTGCACAACCTGATCGTTGAGAACCTGCGCAAGCATAACCGCATCATCTTCAACGGCAACGGCTATGCGCCCGAATGGGTTGAAGAGGCTGCCCGCCGCGGTCTGCCGAATTACGTGTCCACCGTTGATGCGCTGCCGCACCTGCTCGATGAGAAGAACATCAAGTTGTTCACATCCTTCGGCGTTTTCACTGAGACCGAGATGCGCTCCCGCTACGAAATCAAGCTGGAGAACTACGCCAAGGTGCTCAACATTGAGGCAGAAACCTGCCTGATGATGGCGGAAAAAGAGATCCTGCCGGCATGCATGAAGTTCGCCGGTGCGACCGCCAAGACTGTCAATGCGATGAAAGCTGCCGGTGTCGAGCCTGTTGCCGAATCGAAGGTGCTGTCCAGCGTTGCGGAATGTAACGGTAAGCTGTACAAGGCAATCGATGGTCTGCGCACGGCGGTTAAATCCACGTGCCACGGCGATGCGCTTGACTGTGCGATGTACGAGCACAATGTCATCATCCCTGCGATGGCGGCTGTGCGCGAACAAGCGGACGAACTGGAAACACTTGTCGGCAAGGAGTATTGGCCCTTCCCGACTTACGACGATCTGCTTTTCAACGTCTAATTATTTCTGCACAAAGACGTGCAGGCGAACATACAAATGTATTCGCCTGCACGTTTTTTATTTTCATAGAGGGAGGTTCTTGGAAAATGGAATTGGATCTGACAAGCATCATGTCAGCCGTTGATGATGAAATCTTCGGCGTATGGTTTTTGATGGGCGCTGCACTTGTCTTCTGGATGCAGGCAGGCTTCGCCATGGTGGAAACAGGCTTCACCCGTGCAAAGAACACAGGCAACATCCTGATGAAGAACCTGATGGACTTCTGCATCGGCACAATCATGTTCATCCTAATCGGTTTCTCACTCCTGCTCGGCGAGGATTTGCTGGGCTTCATCGGAAAACCGGGCTTCGATATCTTCACGGCTTATCCGACCTTTGATTTCTCGAATTTCGTGTTCAACCTGATCTTCTGTGCGACAGCCGCAACAATCGTTTCCGGTGCCATGGCTGAACGCACGAAGTTCCTATCCTACTGCGTTTACTCCGCCGTCATTTCTGCGCTAATCTACCCGATTGAAGCGCACTGGATCTGGGGCGGCGGCTGGCTTGCTCAGATCGGCTTTCATGACTTCGCCGGTTCCTGTGCCATTCACATGGTCGGCGGCACATGCGCGCTCATCGGTGCCAAGATGGTCGGTCCGCGCATGGGCAAGTTCACCAAGGATAAGAACGGCAAGATTGTCGGCGTGAATGCTTTCCCCGGTCATAACATTCCGCTTGGTTGCCTTGGTGTTTTCATTCTCTGGCTCGGCTGGTACGGTTTCAACGGTGCCGCTGCCAAGAGCATCGAGGCAATGGGCTCCATCTTCCTGACCACAACGGTTGCACCAGCTGTTGCAACGGTTACCTGCATGATCTTCACGTGGGTACGTTACGGCAAGCCTGATGTTTCCATGTGCCTGAACGCTTCCCTGGCTGGTCTTGTCGGCATCACCGCTGGCTGCGATGTGCTGGACTGCACGGGTTCCATCATCGTCGGCATTGTTTCCGGTCTGCTGGTTGTGTTCGGCGTCTGGTTTCTTGACAACAAGCTCCATGTGGATGATCCGGTCGGTGCAGTCGCGGTTCACTTCATGAATGGCATCTGGGGCACCTTCGCGGTCGGTCTGTTCGCGACCGGCACAACGCCTGATTTCCCTTCGACCATGAAGGCAGGTCTGTTCTACGGCGGCGGCTTTGAGCAACTTGGTCTGCAAATTGTCGGCATCGTGAGCGTCCTCGCATGGACGGCTGTCACCATCACGCTGACTTTCCTTGCCATCAAGGCAATCTTCGGTCTGCGTGTCAGCAAAGAAGAAGAAACGCTTGGTCTGGACATCACCGAGCATGGTCTTGCTTCCGGCTATGCCGACTTCATGCCTGCAACGTCCCTAATGACCTCCACTGGTGTTTCTACACCTGTTGTTTCTGCCCCTGCTCCTGTGGATGACGCGGTTCCGGTTGTTGTCCGTAGCGAAAAGACACCTGCCTCGGATGTCAAGATGACGAAGATATCCATCCTTTGCAAGCAAAGCAGTTTCGAGGTGCTCAAGACTGCCATGGAAGAAATCGGCGTCACTGGCATGACTGTTTCTCAAGTGCTCGGCTGCGGCATGCAGAAGGGACGTCCGGAATACTACCGCGGCGTTGCGGTCGAGATGAATCTGCTGCCCAAGGTGCAGGTGGACATCGTGGTCTGCAAGATTCCTGTCCGCACAGTGATCGAGACTGCCAAGAAAGTGCTTTACACCGGTCATATCGGCGATGGCAAAATCTTCGTCTATGATGTTGAAAACGTCATCAAGGTTCGCACCGGTGAAGAAGGCTACGATGCCCTGCAGGACGTCGAGTAAACCAAACAAAATCGGGGAGGACGCATATGCTTCCTCCCCTTTTCATATGCTATTATTTATGCGAGATGCTTTTTGAGGGTTGTACGGACAGCACCCTTCCCTGCCAGCAGTTCTTTCACGTAAGCTGTGACCTTATCCGCCAGACCAGCTGTATACAAGCTAACACCGAAGATGCTCGCATTACCGAGGATGCTGTCAAGCTTGCCATCCACAGAATCTGGCTCGCCGAACTTCACACCGGACAGTGCCGCCTGAAGCGCCGCCAACTGCGGGTCAGCAGACACGCTCATTGCTTCACCGTTGTCATCCACGCCGATCAGATAGCGAATCCATCCAGCCAGCGCCAGCGGAATCGCTGTTAAATCAGCAGCATTCTTTTCCGGATCATTCATATAGCTCTTGATTGTCTCGCCGAAGCGGATGGCAACCTTCTGGGACGTGTCGGTCGCGATGCGCTGAGGTGTGTCCGGAATAAACGGATTCGGCAGACGCTGCTCAACTACCTCGTCAATGAACGCTTTCGGACTGATAATGCCGGGATCGGTTACCACCGGCAGACCTTCTTTATAGCCGATCGTCCGAATGAGCTTGACGAGCTCAACATCCTTCATTTCCGCCGCGATGGACGTATACCCGAGCAGACAACCGTACACTGCCAGTGCCGTATGCAGCGGATTCAGGCAAGTTGTCACCTTCATGCGTTCAGTTTCGTTGACCGTGTTGCGGTCGCAAAGATACACGCCAGCCTTCTCCAATGCCGGACGACCGTTCGGAAAGCGATCCTCTACCACGAGGTACTGCGGTACTTCCGCGTTCACAAACGGTGCAATATACGTGTTTCGTCCAGTGACGATGGTCTGCATATCCTCGAAGCCAGCCTGTGTCAACTGCTGTTCAATCACGGGCGCCGGACGTGGCGTGATCTTGTCAATCATGCTCCACGGGAATGACACACGCGTCTCATCCGCTACATAGGTCTCAAATTCAGCTGGAACAAGCCCATTTTTCACCCATGCGGACACGATTTCCAGCACGCTCTGACGCAGCTTTTCGCCATTGTGCGAGCAGTTGTCCATGCTGACCATAGCAATCGGCTTCGCACCGGCCTGATAGCGCACATAGAGCATCGCCGCAACGACTGCCATGGCATGATGTGCCTTTTGGGGACCGTTCGCCATGTCCGCTGTCACAACCGGCATCAGTTCGCCCTTCGTGTTGCGCAGCGCATAACCTTTTTCCGTAATGGTGAAGGATGCCATTTGCAGCGATGGCGCTGCGAAAACTGTTTTCAGCTTCTGCCACGAAGATGCGTCCTCGCAGTTTGCCTTGACACCCTCGGCGATCGAGGCAATGACCTCCTTGTCTGTCGAGCCATCCGCATGTAATGATACCATCAGCGTCATGCTGTCATGCGGCACGTAAATCTTGTCGATAATATCGTAGTCGAATGTTTCCGCAGCGATGATGCCTGCCTCTGCGAATCCTTCATTCAGCAAGCGCTGCTGAAGTCCGGCGATAAAGCCGCGGAATATGTTTCCTGCACCGAAATGCACCCACACAGGCGACTTTTCCGTCTTTGCCGCCATGCATTTCCAGTCGAATTTCGGCAGACGGACATTCGCTGCTGCGTATTCCGCTTTCTGCTGGATTCCTTCATATGACAGCTTCATAGCTTACTTCCCCGCTTTCTCCGCCTTCATGCGACAGATAGCTTCCCACAGACCATTCAGATACGTTGCACCCAGCGCACGGTCGTAGAGACCGTATCCGGGACGACCCTTCTCATCCCAAATCATGCGACCATGGTCAGGACGGATATAGGTGTCAGGGCACGTATCATAAATTGCTTCCATAATGTCGAACATGTTCAGGTCACCCGTGGAGGACAGATGCGCGGCCTCGCGGAAGTGGTGATAGCCCAGATACTTCACGTTGCGCACATGCATCGCGCCAATGCGGTTCATTTCGCCGAAATGGCGGATAATAGCCGGAATGTCATTGTCCGGCGAGCAGCCCAGAGAACCCGTACACAGACAGACGGTGTTCGCAGGACTGTCATGCAGCTTGATAATCTTGTCGAAATCGTCCTGACTGTGCGCTATGCGCGGAAGCCCGAAAATCGGCCACGCCGGATCATCCGGATGACATGCCATCCGCACGCCGACTTCCTCACACACTGGAATAACAGCATCAAGGAAATACTGATAATTCCTGCGCAGATCGTCCGGCGTGATGTGTTCATACTGGCGTAGCGTCGTTTCCAGCAGGGACAGACGCTCCGGCTCCCAGCCCGGCAGCGTAAAGCCATGCGAATCAGCCGCCGTCCGACGAACAATCTCCATCGGTCCCATCTCGCCCAAATCTTTCTCATCAAAGTAGAGCGAATTGGAGCCGTCCTCCGGAATCACACGAGCCAAATCCGTTCGCAGCCAGTCGAACACAGGCATGAAGTTATAGATAATGACCTTCACACCGTATTTCGCAAGCTTGCGGATCGTAGAAATGTAGTTCGCGATATATTTGTCGCGTGTCGGCAGTCCCATCTTGATGTCCTCGTGGACATTGACGGATTCGACCACTTCGAATTCGAGCCCTTCGGCGTGGACTTCCTCGACCAGCGCCTTGATCTCTTCCTCGTCCCAATCCTCACCCGCCGGCTTATCCAGCAGTCCCATGATGCCGGACATGCCAGGAATTTGCTTGACATACTTCAGCGGAATCGGATCGGCCTCTCGTCCATACCAGCGAAATGTCATTTTCATGCGTTCTCTCTCCTCCTTTGGTTGCCGCATGAGCGATGTAAGCGGTTAACTCATGCAGTCTTTCCCCTCCTGTATTCTACACAAAAAGTGCCGGAATTGCAATCATGATTTGTGCTCAAAATATAAAATGAAAGCATGAAGTAATATTTTACCTCATACTTTCATGCGTGTTAGCTCTTACTTTTTTTCAGGCTCATGACCCTCGCGATAGACAATATCATCGCGCAGACGGTAGAGCGTCGCGCCCCTTGTTTTCTTGCAGAAAGCGCTTGCCCACCATTCTACGCTCTTGACCTCGTCATACTGCACGATACCATAGCGAATACCATTTTTCTTGCCGCCGCGCATGTTGCTGTCCATCCAGTGGATCTCGTCTGTCTCCGCATCATACCCCAGCATGATCGCGCTGTGCGCACCCGTGCCGTATTCATACTTTGCGGACATCTGGAAATAATCGCCGCGCTGCGCTTGGCGCATGAATTCGCAGGCAAGTGCCATGTTTTCCTCCTCGGACAGGGATGTATCGTACTTGAACTGCGCCGCGATATAGAACGGATTGCCATCTGCTGCAGAGATATCCTCCCATTCGATGCCGTAGCTGTACGGCTTGCTCTTCGAGGATGACAAATTATTCGGGACAAGCAACTGCACATCCGGATACTCCGCCATGCAAAAATCATCGCGATTCTGGCGGAACAGGTACGTTGTGAAGTTCTTGCAGACATAGATGTCGCTCTTATAATGCGCGCGCTGACTCTTTCCATCTGCCTTGACATACAGCGAATGACCAAGGTCGATAATCCGGTTAATCAGGTCATCGCGTGCTGACAGTACCTCCTCTGCCGATTCTGCCGCATTGGAAGACTCGTTCGTCTCGGATGACTCAACCGTCACAATCTCATTGTTCTCATCCAGCACATATTCCACATCGTACTCGATGTCGTAATCCTCATCGCTCTCCGCCAGCACCGCGCAGCTGCACAGCAGCAACGCCAGCAGGAACGCGGCGATTTTCTTCATCAATCTCTCCCCTTTTTCTTATGGTTCCAGCTCCGCATACCGCTTTGCACCAACATGCATGAATACGAGCGCTGCTGCTGCCGTTTCAAGCAACAAAACCGCGATAGTCACCGCAAAGCGCATCACTGACGTATTGTTCATCAGCATAATCACGCCAATGCAGGCAGCAATCGGCAATATGATAATGATCGTTGAAGCCAGCATTGCAATCATTTCGTTCATGTTCTGCTTCATCACCGCCTGCTCACTCTTCCAGCGGAGCGTTGGCCTACAAGCATCGATTGTGATCGCCGCGCAGCCATTTGCGATGCTGAAAAGATTGCCAATGATCATCGCACCGAGCACAGCCCACCAATACTGCCAGCCCAGCAGAATCAGCATGGCAATGCCCATGATCAGGATTGCCGTCGCATTCAGTGCCAGGTTAACACTCAGCTTCGCCAAGAGCTGTGTGCGTGCCGAAACCGGAATACACTTTGCAATCGGCAATCTGCGTCCCTCGCGCGACACAGCCGTAGAAACCAGCGGATTCAGCCAGCTCACAATGGCCAACATGCCGCCAAGTGCCAGCATCACATCAGAGGCCTGCAGCTCATTCTGGAACAATTCCAACAGCATACCGATGAAATTCGCGCCGCCTTCCTTTGCTGCACCAATGCTGCCGCCCAGAAGTACGATCGGCAGCATCAAAACGCCCAGCACGCCGTTAAGCGTGTAAATCGGCACGCGGAAAATTTCCTTCCACTCACGGCAGAAAATAGCCATGAATGCGCTTTTGCAGCGGAAGGTTCCGTCTGTCATTTGCACAGTCTTCGTCTTGCGGCTCGATTCGCTCTGACGAAGCGCCACATTCAGATAGCTGCGCCCAAGCAGTGCAATTACCGCAACCGTTACGCCAACAGATGCCGCAATAAACAGCAGCCAGAGCAGCCAGTTTCCGCCAACGCCAGAAACTGCCCACGTAACCGGCGGAAATGCCCCGACAATTTTCTCCATCGTCGGCTGAAGATTTATGAGCAGCTGCATCATCTGCGTTGCATCCGCATCATCTGTGAATTTCGGCATGATCCCCCATTCAAGCCCCAGTACGATCACCAGCATAATCACCGTGCCGATGACCGCCCACATTTCCTTGTTTCTCGTCACGGAGGTGAAGCGTGCAACCACGCTGGACAGCAGGAGCGAGATAATCAACGGAATGCAGTCAATACACAGGAGCACAGGCACCATTCTCAGCCAGTACGTCCAGCCTTGTGCGCAGTTCAAGCCATAAAGCACAAATGCCGGCGTTGCAATCAGCAGTGAAAATGGGATCTCACTCACATAAACCTCTGTCCACTTCGCCGCCAGTACCGTCCAGCTCTTGATGGGCAGATACGCCATTGCAGCCGGCTCGCGGCTGAAGTACATCGTCGCAAGCATCTGATAGATGCTGAAGAAAAGTGATGCCAGCATGGCAAGCATCGTTGCAAGCTCCGGCAACTTCTCCGGCATTCCCAGTGCCTTAAAAACGTCAAACAGCGACAGCTCCAGGAAAATGACAAATCCAATCAATGCAACAACGCCAACAGCTGCTATCACATACAGGATGATTTTGCCGATATCAAGCTTGCCGTTTTTCTTACGGATACCATCATGCATTCCGGCAATCATCAGGCGAAGATTCAGCCGGACAAGCACTCCAAATGCTTTCATGCCTGCTCCTCCGCATCCGTCAATTCAAGGAACAGCTGCTCAAGCGATGCACCCTTTTCTGCCGAGCGCAGTTCTTCCAGCGTCCCCTGTGCAATCAAATGTCCCTTATCGATGATGGCAATCTCATCGCACAGCTTTTCCGCCACTTCCAACACATGTGTGGAGAAAAACACTGTGTTGCCCTTTTCGCAGTGCGCACGCATTTCCTCCTTGAGGATGTGCGCCGCGCGCGGGTCAAGGCCGACCATCGGTTCGTCAAGCACCCACAGTGGCGGCTGATGGATGAGTGCGCCGATGATAGTCAGTTTCTGTTTCATGCCGCGGGAATATGACTTAATCTGCTCTCCTGCAGCATTTTCCAGTTCGAAAAGCGCCAGATACTTCTCAATATGCGCCTTGCGCTGCTGTTCGCTGACACCGTAGACATCCGCCATGAAATTCAGGTATTCCAATCCGGTCAAGCGATCATAGAGCTCATGCCCGTCCGGCACAAATCCAATCAGACGTTTTGCGCCGATCGGGTCATCCTTCATGGACACGCCACCGATTTTCACGCTGCCGCTCGTAGGCTGCAGGATCCCTGTCAGCAGGCGAATGCTCGTCGTTTTGCCGGCACCGTTCGGACCGATGAAGCCAAACACTTGTCCCTTGCCCACGTGAAGCGTCAGATCATCCACTGCGCGGACATCGCTCTTACCGTATTGCTTGACAACATGCTCAAAATCAATCATGTTGATTCCTCCTTTGACATTCTGCATCATACCATTGACGGCGTGCTTTTGCAACAGTTCCCGATATATTTTACATTCAGCATACAAAAGCAGGGCGACACCAATCAGCATCGTCCTGCCCTTGTCTGCATCAAAAATGAACCTTATGCCTGTGCCGGTGCGCCAACGGGGCACACTTCTGCGCATGCGCCGCACTCAACGCACGCATCGGGATCGATCTGGTACTGAGTGTCGCCCTCAGTGATTGCGGACACCGGGCATCCTTCAGCGCAAGCGCCGCACTTGATGCAAGCATCAGAAATCTGATAAGCCATTGGTGATTTCCTCCTTGAATAATCATATTGATCAACGTTCTCGTTGATGCTATCATCATATCACGGATTCGCAGAAAATGCAAGACCCAACCTGTCAGATTGTGTCATCCTCATCATCCTGAGGAATCACAATTTCCGAGAAAATATTCGTTGTGACCTCTTCCGCTGCCTTTTCCGTCACTTTTTCTTCTGACTTCTCCTCAATGACCACATCATCAGAAATGCCTTCCGCAGCCCTCAGTGCCTGTTCAACTGCCATCTTCCACGGGCTTACAGGCTTCGCCTGTTCTTCTATTTTCACCGTCTTCACAGACTTGATCTGTTCTTCCTGCGTTGCCTGTTCTTCTGTTTTCTCCGGTTCTGCAGGCTTCGTCTGGTTTTCCAACTTCATCTGTCCGTTTTGATTTTCCTGCGAATTCTCCTCGTGCTTTCTCTGTTCCATTTTCGGTGCATGTTCCCTATTTTTCGAGGAATCCTGCACTTCCTCCGCCTGTTCTGTCTGCTGCTGATTCTCATCAAGCTTGTCAGACACATCCTGCGGCTGTTTTTCCGCGTGGACAACATTCTGTGGCGTAATGCGCTGAATATCGGCAACCGGATACTCCTTGATTTCGAAGCTGTCGCCCTTCTTCATCCGCACCTTGACAGACTCGGTAATGATCTTCAGCTCACACACAACGCCGACACCATCAGGCGTCATGACCTCCTTGCCTTCCTTCGGCATAGTCTTGCGGATTTCCTCGTATGTATCCTGCTCGTACTTCAGGCAGCACATCAGTCTGCCGCAAACGCCGCTGATTTTAATTGGATTCAGCGACAGATTCTGTTCCTTCGCCATCTTAATGGAAACAGGCTGGAAATCGCCAAGGAACGTACCGCAGCAAATCGGACGACCGCAAGGGCCAAGTCCACCGATCATTTTCGCTTCATCGCGTACGCCGATCTGACGCAGTTCAATGCGTGTCTTGAACACGCCTGCGAGATCCTTGACGAGGCTTCGGAAGTCCACGCGGCCATTTGCAGTGAAGTAAAACAAAATTGTCTTGTTATCGAACGTATACGTCACGCTGACGAGCTTCATATCGAGCTTATGGTCAGCGATTTTCTTCTGGCAAATGGTGAAAGCTTCCTTTTCCGCCGCCTTATTTGCATGATGATGGCGGATATCCTCCTCGCTCGCAATCCTCAGCACCTGCTTGAGCGGCGAAGTCAGTTTTTCATCATCGATTTCGCGGACTCCTGTCACAACCTCGCCAAACTCCACGCCGCGCGCAGTTTCCACAATCACAAAATCACCCGGTGTCGGCCAAAACGCGCCGGGATTAAAAAAATACAGCTTTCCCGCGTTCTCAAAGCGAACGCCGATCACATTGACCATCGATTCTTTTCCTCCATCAGGCACAGCAACAGCCGTTCGACTATTGCCTGCCAAGTCACCTGACTTGCCCGCATTTTTCGTGCCTGCGCAACTTCATCCATTAGGTGTACCATGCTTTCGAGCGAACCTTCATGGCTGAAACGCTGCCAAGCGTCCGGATAAGCGTCCAATGCCTGTTCGTCCCGCTGTCCTAAATGACACAGCAGCAACGTCCGCAGCATATCCTCCAGATCATCGAGCATCTCGTCAGCATCGTCCTTGCGATCCTTCCATGCATTCGACACACGGATGATGTCGCTCTGATGCTCGATCCGGAAGAAATCCTGCATAATTTCGTTTCGCCGCTGCCAATACGATTCGTTGTCTGCAACTGCCAGTGCCTTTCCGATTGAACCGCCGCTGACATACACCGCCTGCTTTGCACGTTCACCCGACACACCATGCTTTTCCAGCACCGACAGGATCATCTCGTCCTGCCATGGATGTAGCTTGATTTCGCGGCATCGGCTGACGATTGTCGGTAACAGCAGTGCCGGCGACTCGGTAATCAGCACAAAAATCGTACCAGGCACAGGTTCCTCAAGTGTCTTGAGCAATGCATTCTGCGCAGGCGGATTCATCTTGTCTGCATGTTCAATCAGGATGACGCGCTGTCCGCCCTCAAACGTATGCCGGCCTGCAATCATATTGACGGCGCGAATCTCGTCCACCGGAATGGACTTTAAATCAGGACGCACATCGGCGCTGATTGGCTTGCCCGGCGTAACGACCAGCATATCCGGATGCGTCTGCGCAAGAACCTGCTCGCACGCACTGCACTTTCCGCAAGGCTTTTCGACATTCTTCGCCTGACAAAGCCAGTATTGCGCCAGCAACCGCGCGAAGGTGCGCTTGCCGACGCCCTCAATGCCCGTCAGCAGATACGCATGAACAAACGATCCATCCCTGAGTGTCCGCATCAGTCCATCATAAACAGCGCCCTGCCCCTGAAAGTCGCTCAGGACGGGCGCTGATGCTGCTTTTCCTGCCTGTGTCAACGCTTCTACTCCTTACAGCTTCATAAACTGATCAACCGTCAGGACAAAGATGGTTGCTCCGCCCACAGTCACTTCCATCGGGAAGGATGTAAAAACATTGCCGCTACCGCCGACAGGTGCCGGTGCTGCCGCCATCTGCTTGCGAGACTTGCAAACCTTTTCGACGATTTCCAGCACACTCTGCAGACGGTCATCCTCAACGCCGATGAGTAGCGTTGTGTTGCCCGCGCGTAGAAATCCACCGGTTGTTGCGAGTTTCGTCACACCAATGCCGGCTTTCATGAGCTGATTGACCAGTCTTGCCGTATCCTCATCCTGAACAATCGCAATAATCAGTTTCATGCGCCGCTTCCTCCCTTAATCTTGTGTAACAGTTACAGTATACCGCATATTGGCTGAAAATTCAAGCGCTCACAACAGCTTCTTCATCAGCACTTTCATAGCATTGAGCACATCCTGCTTATCTGCCTGATTGCGCCAGAAGCGCGTAACATAAGGATTTGCCGTGTTGAACGAGACAAGATTGTTGACATACATCATCACAACGCGTTCCTCGCCGAAGCACTCGGAAATGGAGAATGGCTCGCCAAATTTAAAATTCGTATAGATTCGGCGCGGATTCAGCCGGATGACATCATCCGTGCTCTTGAAAAACGTCACGAACTCCCGATACACATACACCTGATCCCAGCCGTCAGCTGTGTTGAGATCCTCCGAGCAGATGTAATCCACCTGTGCCCAGTCGCCGTCCACTGTCACCGTGACATAGCCGATATGCCATGCATCTGCCGCAATCAAGTCGAACACTTGCGTTCCCTGCTGACTGAGATCAACCACCGAAAAACGGTACCACTCATCCGTCAGTTCCTCGCATTCGTCCTTAAACTGCGGACCGAACGTGCAAGCCTCCTGCTTGGTAAACCAAACATCGTTTGATGCCTGTTCCTGTTTGTTGAGGTCATCCTCATCTTTCCAATCGATCAGCGAAATGTAGTCCAGCCCAAGTGCAGGAATATAGGTGACATCAAAATCGACCTGGGTAACAACCTCGCCATCCACCGACACATCCAGCCGATGCGTCACGCCGCCATCATGCGCTGTGTAGTCTCCGTAATTGGAGAAATTCCACCAAATGCGTTCCGTGCCTTCATCTGCGCTGATTTCACCCTGCAATGGCGTCGTGTCCTCCTGAGAGACAGTCGCATCTTCCCACTCATCGCCGTTATAGCGGCTGATTGACCACGACACATCCTCACCCTCCGGCGTAATCGTGAAGAGCGTGCGCGGCCAGAAGAACGGCACGATAATCGAATGCTCCTGCAGAATGCTGTCCACCTGCGGAGAAGCCGCCACAGCGACTGTACAGAACATGCCCAGCAAAATCAGTGCCAGCACAAGCCGTTTTTTCTTATTCACGTGCTCGCCTCCTTTTCGCTTTCCATTATACAACATCTAAACCCATTTGTCGAGAAAAAAAGACGCCTGCCGCATTTGCGCACAAGCGTCCTTTGATTTTCTTACTCTTCCTTGGCTGCGTCTTCCAGAATCGCCTTGGCTGCCTTCTTGCCAGCGCCCATGGCGAGGATAACCGTTGCAGCACCCGTCACAGCATCGCCGCCAGCATAAACATGCTTCTTGCCGGTTCTGCCGTTCTCGTCCGTCGTAATGCCGCCCCAGGTTTCGGTCGGCAGGTCGGGCGTGGTCTTCTTGATCAGCGGATTCGGGCTGTTGCCGATGGCAACAATGACCGTCTCAACCGGCATGTCAAACTCGCTGCCTTCCTTCGGGACAGGACGGCGGCGGCCGCGTGCATCCGGCTCACCGAGTTCCATCTCCACGCACGTCATAGCGCGAACAAAGCCCTTTTCGTCACCGAGGATTGCCTTCGGGTTCGTCAGCATGCAGAAGTGGATGCCCTCTTCCTTGGCATGATGGACTTCTTCCTTGCGGGCAGGCATCTCCGCTTCACTGCGGCGGTACACAATCGAAACGTCCGCGCCCAGACGACGTGCGCAGCGTGCCGCGTCCATTGCAACATTGCCGCCGCCGATGACTGCCACACGCTTGCCAATCTTGATCGGGGTATCATGCTCCGGGAAGGTATACGCCTTCATCAGGTTGATACGCGTGAGGAATTCGTTAGCGGAATACACGCCGCAGAGGCTCTCGCCAGGAATCTTCTGGAAGTTCGGCAGACCAGCGCCGGAACCGACGAACACTGCGTCGTTGCCCTCTTCAAGCAATTCTTCCACCGTCTTTGCACGACCGATGACCGCGTTCGTCACAATCTTCACACCGAGCTTGCGGATATTATCGATTTCCTTCTGCACAAGCGTCTTCGGCAGACGGAATTCCGGAATACCATACATCAGCACGCCGCCGGGGGTATGCAGTGCTTCATACACCGTCACATCCCAGCCAGCCTTCGCCAGGTCAGCCGCACAGGTCAGACCTGCAGGACCGGAACCAACCACAGCCGCCTTCTTGCCGGTTGCAGGTGCCGTTTCCGCAGAAACCGTGCCCTCATTCATCGCGTAGTCAGCCGCAAAGCGCTCCAGACGGCCGATGCCGACCGGCTCACCCTTGATGCCGCGCACGCACTTGCTCTCGCACTGGGATTCCTGCGGGCACACACGGCCACAGATTGCCGGCAGACCATTCTGCAGGCGGATGGTCTCATATGCCTCCTGGAATTCACCCTTCTTGATGTGAGCGATGAAATCCGGAATCGGCACGTTCACAGGGCAGCCCTGCACGCAGGGAGCATTCTTGCAATGCAGGCAGCGTTCAGCTTCCTCCATGGCAATTTCACGCGTATAGCCCAGCGCAACCTCTTTGAAATTCGTTGCACGAACCTCCGGCTGCTGTTCGGGCATCGGATGCTTCTGCAGACTCATGTTCGGCATTATCGAACACCTCCCGTCAGGCGGCAAGTATGGAATTTCTCCATGCTACGCTTTTCTTCATCGCGGAACATACGGCCGCGGGCGATTGCTTCGTCCCAGTCGATGAGATGACCATCGAAGTCAGGACCATCGACGCATGCAAACTTCGTCACGCCGCCGACCGTCACGCGGCAGCCGCCGCACATACCGGTACCATCGATCATAATCGGGTTCATGGAAACGATCGTCTTGAGATTATGCGGCTTCGTCAGGTCGCAGACCGCCTTCATCATCGGTAGCGGTCCAATGGCGATCACCTCGTCATACTGCTTGCCTGCATCGAGTTTTTCCTGCAGTGCCTGCGTCACGAAGCCCTTGTGACCGTTCGAGCCATCATCGGTCATGATGGTCAAGTCGGTGCACGATGCGGTCAACTCATCCTTCAGAATGATGAGAGACTCATTGCGGAAGCCGACAATCAGGTCAACTTCACAGCCAGCCTCATGCAATGCCTTTGCCTGCGGATACGCGATCGCAACGCCCAAGCCGCCGCCGATGACTGCCGCACGCTTGACGCCTTCGGTGTGGCTCGGCTCACCGAGCGGACCTACGAAGTCCAGCAATGCATCGCCCTCATTGAGGGTATCCAGTTTCATGGTCGAATAGCCGACCTTCTGGAAGATGATCGTGACGGTGCCCTTTTCACGGTCGTAGCCCGCAATCGTCAGAGGAATCCGCTCTCCCTCTTCGTCAATGCGGAAAATGATGAACTGCCCCGGCAGCGCCTTGCGCGCAACCAGCGGCGCCTCGATCTCCATGAGCGTAACCGACTCATTGAGCGTGCGCTTCTTTACGATTGGATACATGTTAGCCAACCATCCTTCCTCTTGTTAAAAAGATGTCAACCGGATCGGTTATCGATTAATTATATCGCGATTCATGAAACTTTGCAAGATTAAAATGTGCTTTTATTGTATTTTCCATGCCAAAGTCATCATTTTTCATGAAACGTTCACTTCAACCGCATCGCTCTGAAACTGAAAGCGTTACCATTTTTTACGGATTCATGCGGAACCAGCAGAACGACGTTGCATTTGGCAGATCCCAGATGGTCAGCTTATAGCCGTCCGGCATCTCGAACCACGCGAAGTCATTCACGCCATAGTATCCCTGATTCGGCGCATCCTCGAACGAAATGCCGATGATGGAGATGGCAACGCCGCCGTCGGTTGTCTTTACGCCCTGATAGTATGGGTCATCCTGATTTGCATCGAGGAATGCCTGAATGCGGTCGGTGTAATCAAAATTCGGACCGCAGTGAATCACCAGCGCGTAGTCCAGATAATCCGCAAGTTCCGGCAATTCCTCCTCGGTGTAACCGAAATCGCGCAGCGTACCGATGAACATCATCACATGACGTGCACGCTTCTTCGCAACGAGCAGATCGCCGACCTGCAGATTCTCCGCCAGCTTGTCATACGAAGGCATTTCCTTGCCCTTGCGGTGGCTGTAAATCTGATTCTTGCCATATTTACCATACTCAAGAATCATGCTGGACAGTGAGTCATGTGCCGGCAGTCCTGCCTGTGCGTATACCCACTGCGTAAAGCCGGAACAATCAAAGCCGTAAAGATAATACGAACCTTTTTGATAGAAGCGTGTCTGCTCCCAGATTTCGCGCTTGCCGTACAGGGGTGCGCGGGAGAACAGACGCGTTTGTGTTGCCTCGGTATCGCCCTTGCCGCCGAAGAAGTACGGACAACCATACGTAAACACCGCCTGCACATCCGCACCGGTAATTTCGTTGTAGCGGCGAAGAAAATCATTTCCTTCCTCCAGCATGGAAAATGCCGCGTCCAGCAATTCAGAGCGTTCCACTTCAGCATTCGCCGTCACCAACGATGTCATCAGCAGAACAGCCATCAGGAGCAATGCAGCAAACTTCTTCATTGGAAAGAATCCCCTTTACTCAAATTGAATCGTCATCCGGACAGGCTCGCTGCCAGTCAGTTCTTTCGAGCGTTCATCAGGCTGTGACAATCCGCAGAATACCTCATAGCACTTTCCGTCTGCCACACGCTCGCCCTCGTCATTGACCACCGTGAATGCGTTCCGATCCAGCGAAACAGCAATCTGCTTCTTTTCGCCAACCTGCAGCGCAATCCGCGTAAAACCTGCCAGATGCGCATGCGGCGTTTCAAAGCGGCTGTCGAGATTGCGGACATACACCTGCACAACCGCTTCACCGTCAAGTTTACCGGTATTTTCGACCGTAGCCGTCACCCAGCCTGTTTCTGCGTCAACAGCGGCATTGTCAATGTCAAACGTTGTATAGGACAGCCCATAGCCGAACGGATAGAGTGATTTGCCGTCAAAATAGCGGTACGTGCGGTTCGTCATGGCGTAATCCGTAAAATCAGGCAGTTCCGACACATCATGATAGAACGTCACCGGCAGATGTCCGGACGGGTTGACCTCACCAAATAGAATCTCTGCCAGCGCCGTGCCGCCAGCCTGACCGGGATACCATGCCATGATTTCCGCATTGCCTTGCGGCACATTGAGTGCCGAGCCTGCCGCGATCACAGTCACGAACGGCTTGCCGGTCTCCGCAAGTGCATCCAGCATCCGCTGCTGACTTGCCGGAATATCCAGCGTTGTCTTATCGCCGGAAGCGAATGCATTGCCCGTGTCGCCTTCCTCGCCTTCAAGCGTCGCATCCAGACCGACGCAAGCAATCACAACATCAGCATTTTCGGCGACCAGCTTCGTTTCGGCGATGCGGTCATCCTTCATGCCAAGTCCCTGCACGCGGTCTCTGAACAGGTGGCATCCCTCGCTGTAAAGTACGCGGATACCATGCTCCTTCGCGTAGGCGCGGAGCCCTGCAAGGAAGGTCACATAGCGGCTGGAACGCCCGTTGTAATTGCCCTCAAGTGCCGGAATGCTGTCCGCATTCGGACCGACAACGCCGATTGTGCGGATTTTCTTTGCATCCAGCGGCAGGATGCCGTCATTGCGCAGCAGAACCATGCATTTTTCCGCTGCTTCAAGTGCCAGCGCATCGTGCTCATCCGTGTCATTTTCGGTGAACGGAATCTGGTCGTATTCGCAGTCGTCCGCAAAGCAGCCGAGCAGATAGCGTGTCGTGTACATACGCTCGCAAGCGGTCGTAATTTGTTCTTCCGTGACAAGTCCTTCCTGATACGCCGTCAGCATATGCAGATACGTATTGCCGCAGTTGACATCGCAGCCGTTCTTGATGGCCAGTGCCGCCGATTCAGGCGCGGTGTCCGTCACATGATGATGCTCATGGAAGTCGCGGATTGCCCAGCAGTCGGAGGTCACATGTCCCTCAAATTGCCACTTGTCGCGCAGGATGTCCACAAGCAGCGTTTTCGAGCCGCAGGCAGGTTCGCCGTTGACGCGGTTATACGCACCCATGACGCTCTCGACTTTCGCTTCCTTTACGGCCGCCTCGAATGCCGGCAGATACGTTTCCGCCATATCCTTCTTACTGGCAACCGCATCAAAGGAATGACGGATTGCCTCAGGTCCGGAGTGCACTGCGAAATGCTTCGCGCAGGCGGCAACCTTCAGGTACTTGCCGTTGCCCTGCAATCCCTTGATGAAGCGCACGCCGAGCCGTGAAGTCAGATACGGATCCTCGCCGTACGTCTCGTGCCCGCGTCCCCAGCGGGGGTCGCGGAAGATATTGATATTTGGGCTCCACATCGACAGTCCCTTGTAAATATCACGGTCACCGTGTGCAGACTGCCCGTTGTACTTTGCCCGCGCCTCGGTACTGATGACACTGGCCACCTTCTCGTGGAAATCCTCGTCAAAAATCGCCGCGAGACCAATTGCCTGCGGGAACACCGTTGCCGTGCCTGCACGCGCCACGCCGTGAAGCGCCTCATTCCACCAGTTGTAAGCAGGAATACCCAGCCGGTCAATCGCCGGCGAATCATAACGGAGCTGCGACGCCTTCTCCTCAAGCGTCATTTGCGAAACGAGTTCATGCGCCATACGGCGTGCTTCATCCCGGTTCATCATCTTTCAAATCTCCTTCCGAAAAAAGCAAACACGATGCAGAACAAAACTGCATTCGTCGTCTTTCTATGATAATTTTCAACCACAAACTAAAAACTCCTGCCTTTCTGGGACAATTTTCACGAAATTCAACCTTTTTCGCGAAAAATGTATAGAATCATGGCGATTTTTTTGCTATAATAGAAGAGGAACGCATTTATGTGAGGTGAACTGCTTGAACTCGCATCCGCCCATTCGCGCCATCGCGTTTGACCTGGATGATACGCTTCTTCGGGATGACCGCACCGTTTCCGATGAAACGGTTGCCATTCTCCATCAGGCACGTAGCATGGGTATCCACATTCTGCCAGCCAGTGGACGGACGTTCAGCAGCATGCTCAACACACTGCGCCGCATCGATTGTGCATCGCGTGTCATTTCCGCCAACGGTGCCGTTATTTCCGCACCGGATGGCACGAAGCTCCACGAGTTGCTGATTCCGACGGACATCGCGCGCACTGTTGCCAGATTTGCGCAAGGTCACGGTTGCTATGCCCAAACGTACGCAGGCGATTGCTTCTATTATAATCAGCATGGTCACTACGCTGAGGCGTATGCTGAAAGTTCGTCCCTGCAAGGCGTGTATGTCGGCGACCTCGAACAGTACCTGACTGCTCCCACGACCAAGATTCTTATCATGGCGGAACCTGAGCGGATTGCTGCCATGCTGACAGAGGCACGTCAGCTTTTCGGCAGCACGCTTTCTCTGACATGCTCCAAGCCATACTTCCTCGAAGTCAATCCGCCGAACGCAACGAAGGGACATGCGCTTGCCGTCTGCGCCGATGAATTGGGATTTCCATTGTCCGAGTGCATGGCATTCGGCGACAGTTTAAACGATGTTTCCATGCTGCAAGCCGCCGGGATCGGTGTCTGCATGGGCAATGGACGCGAGGATGTCAAGCAACTGGGCTTTGCCGTCTGCGGAACGAATCAGGAGGACGGCGTTGCGCGCTATATCCGGCAAATGGTGTTCTGATTCTGCCCTACAACACGAAGGAGGTCTTCTATGGTACAGGCCGCTGATTTCGTCAAGGCACTCCAGCTAACGGTGCTGTCACCTTCCACCCAGACCGAATGGGATATCCGCACGACTGACCTGAACCGTCCTGGTATGCAGTTCTGCGGATTTTATGAGTACTTCCCATTCGAGCGTCCGCAGGTTATCGGCAAGGTTGAAATGACGTATTTGGAGAATCTTGACCCCGATGTCCGCCGCGAGATGCTAAAAAATTACTTCTCGTTCGACATCCCCTGCGTCGTCATCTGCCGCGGCATGAATCCGCCTGATGAACTGCTCGAGGCTGCAGCCGCAAGGAACATCGCCATTTACCAGTCGACGATGGTAACAACGAAGTTCTTCTTCAACGCCATCAACTACCTGAATCGCTGCCTTGCACCGCGCGTCACGCGTCATGGCGTGCTCGTGTCTGTCTACGGCATGGGCATCCTGATTACCGGCGACAGTGGTGTCGGCAAGAGCGAGGCTGCGCTGGAACTGATTCGGCGTGGTCATCAGCTGGTTGCAGATGATGTAGTGGATATCTGCCGCGTTTCCGACAGCCGCCTGACAGGCGAATGTCCCGAAATGGTTCGCCACTTCATGGAAATCCGCGGCATCGGTATCATCGACATTCGTTCGATGTACGGCATCGGCGCCGTCGCGCAGAGCAAGTCCATCGACCTCGTCATCCACATGGAAAAGTGGGTCGAGGGCAAAGAATATGACCGACTCGGGCTGAATGACGAATACGTCACCATCCTTGGCGTCAAGGTGCCCAGCCAGACCATGCCGGTTCGTCCGGGACGCAATCTCGCCATCATCATCGAGGTAGCTGCGCGAAATCTCTCGATGAAGCGGCTCGGTTTCAGTGCAGCACGTGAGCTCGACCGCAGGATGACGGAAATGATTATGAAGCGCAATCATCCCGAAAATCAAGAATAAGCGGCATATCCGCCGCATTCTATCACAAATAACTAATTGGAGGCGTTTCCCCATGATTTATGTAGGCATCGACGTCGGCGGCACCGGCATTCAGGTCGGTCTGGTGGACGAAAATGGCAAGATTCTCTGCAAGGGCGGCATTCCAACCACGACCAACATTCCCTTTGACATGCAGGTCAAGGCAATCGCTGATTGCGTGCTGGATACGATTGACAAGGGCGGCTACACGCTTGGCGATGTCAAGGCTATTGGCGCAGGCGTTCCCAGTGTCGTTGACCCGCGCACCGGCAATATTGCCTTCTGCAACAATCTCGGCTGGTATGACGCACCGTTCGTGCAGGAATTCAACAAGCACATCGCCAAGCCCGTCTTCATCGGCAACGATGCAACAGTCGCCGGTCTTGCGGAGAATGTCGCAGGCGTCAGTGCCGGCGCGGACAGCAGCGTTTTCATTACGCTCGGCACCGGTGTCGGCGGTGGCATCATCATCAACGGCAAGGTATGGAACGGCTTCCACGGCGTCGGCAGTGAAATCGGTCACGTCATTTTTGAGCTGAACGGCGAACCTTGCAACTGCGGCAATTACGGCTGTGCCGAGCGCTACTGCTCTGCAACTGCCGTCATCCGTATGGCGCGCGAACTGTGCGCTGTTCATCCGGAAAGCGAAATTGTGTCCGTCTGCGAAGGCGACCTGTCCCGCGTGAATGCTAAGATTGTCTTCGATGCCGCAAAGCGCGGCGACGAAATCGGTCTGAAGGTATTCCACCGCTATGCGAATTACCTCGGCCAGTTCATCGCCAGCATCGTCAACTTCTTCGACCCTGAAGTCATCGTGCTCGGCGGCGGCGTCAGCAAGTCCGGTGATTTCCTGCTCAATGCCGTCCGCGAGGAAACGAAACGCTACGTACTCTACAAGGCGCTGCCTTTCGCGCAGATCGAGCTGGCACAGCTCGGTGCGGATGCAGGCATCATTGGTGCCGCAATGCTCGGCAAGTAAATCCAATCAGTTCACCAAGTCCGAAGGCTGTTGCTTTCGGACTTTTTTTATTTTTTCGCGCAAATGACAAGGATTTTCAGTGAAAATGTTGTAATTACATATTGAAATTCCTATTCAAATCGATCGAACGCTTTGACGGCTCAGCGGAAGGAGGCGTTTTTTCATGACCATTCGTGAACGACTCGAAGACGAGGAACGGCAGCGGCTGTCTTCCTTTGCCAAGTGCTCTGCGGATACCAAGGGACGCGAAAAGCAAATCGCGCCATGTCCCATGCGAACAGATTTCCAGCGCGACCGCGACCGCATCATTCACTGTAAATCCTTTCGGCGGCTCAAGTACAAGACACAGGTCTTCCTCTCACCTGAAGGCGACCATTACCGCACGCGCCTGACGCATACGCTTGAAGTCGCCCAGATTGCACGAACCATTGCGCGCTGCCTGCGGCTGAATGAGGATCTGACTGAAGCCATCGCGCTTGGTCATGACTTAGGGCATACGCCATTCGGGCACATCGGCGAACGCACGCTGGACGCCCTCATGCCTGAAGGTTTCCGCCACAACGAACAATCAAAGCGTTGCGTCGAGGTGCTTGAAAACGGCGGCGACGGGCTGAACCTGACGTGGGAGGTGCGCGATGGCATCCTCTGTCACTCCGGCAAGCAATTTCCAACAACGCTTGAAGGGCAGTGTGTTCGCCGTGCCGACCGCATTGCTTACCTCAATCATGACCTTGATGACGCGCTTCGCGGCGGGATCCTCCAGCCGCATGAACTCCCTGCAGACTGCCTGAATGTGCTCGGTCAAACGCACGGCGAGCGCATCAACACCATGATCACAGACATCGTTAAATCCAGCATGGATCAGCCGATGCTGTCCATGTCGCCGCTGGTGCAGTCTGCCATGGACGGGCTGCGCGAGTTCATGTTTGCCCGCGTTTATCGCGATTCATGGCGGCAGGCAGAGGAAGAAAAGTGTGACCATGTCATCCGCCATCTTTTCCAATACTATAGCGAGCATCCCGGCGATATGCCGGAGGAATTTGTGCTCATCGGCTACCGCGAAGGCACAGCACGTGCCGTCTGCGATTACATTTCCTGCATGACCGATCGATTCGCCATCCGTTCCTATCAGCAACTCTTTGTGCTGAGCGGCTTTGCAACCATCTGAAATTTTCCTGTACGTTGATTTCCTGCGATTTTTGAGCAGATTCAACAAAACACGTTCCGAAATTCGGCAGGAAAATTCACTTCGGCGGCGAATAAAATAGACGTTGTGATTAGTTTGAGGAGGTGAGCGGTTCCGTGCGTTTTCCACCAGCATGGCTGGATGACCTTCGTGCCCGTGCGGATATCGTTCAGATCATCGGACAATACGTCCAGCTCAAACGCAACGGGCGCAAATATTGGGGACTTTGTCCCTTCCACGGTGAAAAGACGGCATCATTCTCTGTTGATGCCGAAAAGCAACTGTTCTATTGCTTCGGCTGCAAAGCAGGCGGCACGGTCATCCACTTCATCATGGAGATTGAGCATCTTTCCTTTCAGGATGCCGTCAAATATCTGGCTGACCAGCTTCATATGCCCTTGCCGCAAATGGAAGCCGACCCGGATTATCAGCGGCGGCAGTCGCAGCGCGAGCGATTGCTGCAATGTAACCGGGATGCAGCGCATTTCTTCTATGACACACTCTTTACACCAGCCGGTCAGCCGATGCTGGACTATTTGAAGCGCCGTGGCGTTTCTGACAGTGTCATCCGCAAATTTGGGCTTGGTGCCGCGCCGAACAGCTGGGACAGCCTGACAAGGGCGATGCAGCAGAAGGGGTATACTCTTGATGAGCTCCGTCTGGTTGGGCTGACAGTCATCAAGCCTGCCGAGCCAGCCACGGAGGATCATCCTGCCAAGCCGGAGCGCGCGTTTGATATGTTCCGCAACCGCGCTATTTTCCCCATCATCGACCAGTATGGCAATGTGCTGGCATTCGGCGGACGTGCCATCGAGAACATTCAGCCGAAGTACCTGAACACCTCTGATACGCCCATTTTCAACAAGCGTCTCGGCGTTTATGCAGCCAACCTTCTGCGCAAGGAGCACCATTTGGAGCGTGTTGTGCTGGTGGAAGGCTACATGGACGTTGTTTCGCTGGTGCAATTCGGCGTTGTCGGCGTATGCGCAACGCTCGGCACCGCACTGACCAACGAGCAGGCAAGGCTTCTCAAGCGTTTCGCACCGACTGTCTATTTGTCCTATGACGGTGACAGTGCCGGTCAGCATGCCATCCTGCGCGGTTTGGATATTCTGGAGGCGGAAGGCATTCCCGCGCGCGTCCTTGATTTTCCGGACGGGCAGGATCCTGATGAGTTCATCCGCGCGAGCGGCAAGGAAGGCTTCGATCATCTGCCGGCACTCAAGCCGCACGAATACCGGATGCGCCGCTTTCGTGCAGAGCATGACCTTTCCACGCAGGACGGACGCACAGCGTACGCTAAGGCATGCGCTCAGGTGCTCCGTCGCTTAGAGCCGGTCGATATGGAAAATGCCCTGCAGGAGCTGACCGTGCAGACCGGTTTCAGCAAAGAGGTGCTAATGGCACAGATCGGTACGGTTCCTGCCAAGCCGACAGATGCTGCAATGCCTGCGCAGCCGCGTGCTGCACGTCCGCCTTCTCCAGCGCTTAATCAGCCGCAGGAAGCCGCAGATGAGGATGTTCGAGCAGAAGAACTGCTGCTTTCACTTGCTGCTGCAGGTCGTCTGCCTGACGGTATCGTCCACGCAGATGACTTCCGCGATCCGCTCCTGCATGAGCTGTTCGAGCAGCTGTCATCGGGCGTTTCCGCCGCATCGCTTGTGGAAAATCAAACTGATGAGGTCATCCGGACGCGCGTCAGCCGTCTGTTGATGGATACAGGCAGTGAAAGCACCGATCAAGTCATCCAGATGGCGCAGGACTGCCTGACAAAAATGCGCAGGAAGCGCGCTAAAATGCAATATGACGATATCATGAACCGCATCAAGACGCTTTCAGGCGAGGAAAAGAGCAGTGCGCTCAAGCAGGCACAGGAATTGCTCGCTATTATGAGCCGCTTAAAGTAATTTGCTGTGTTGCGGCATAATAACAAGCTTGTTTAGTCGCAAACCGGATTTTGCTCCGGCTGTTTCGCAAGAAGGAGAGAGACATTTGACACTTTCAGAAAACGATCGTCCATCAACGCTTGACGAACTCTATGAATATGCAAAAAGCAAAGGAACCATCACCTATCAGGAGGTCACAGATCGTCTGGCAAACGTCTATATCGATGCCGACCAGATGGAAAATGTACTGAATCGTCTGGAAAGCATGAACGTCACGGTGGTCGATGCCAGTGAAATTCCGGACGCGGACGCACAGGATGCCGAAGTGCCGGACACGTCAATGAACGACGACTTCAGCGAAGCCGATGTCGTTTCCGCAGATGATCCAGTCCGCATGTACCTGAAGGAAATCGGCAGAATTCCCCTGCTGACGACCGAAGAGGAAAAGGCGGTCGCTATGCAGCTTGAAAGCGATGATCCTGCCGTACGCGATGCCGCCAAGCATAAGCTGAGCGAGGCAAACCTCCGTCTTGTCGTTTCCATCGCAAAGAAATATGTCGGGCGCAGCAAAAACTCGATGAGCCTGCTCGACCTGATTCAGGAAGGCAACCTTGGTCTACTCAAGGCCGTTGACAAGTTCGACTACACGAAAGGCTTCAAGTTTTCCACCTATGCAACCTGGTGGATTCGCCAAGCCATCACTCGCTCCATCGCTGACCAAGCGCGCACCATCCGCATCCCCGTCCACATGGTCGAGACCATCAACCGAATTGTCCGCGTCAACCGCCAGCTTCAGCAAAAACTCGGTCGTGAGCCGCATCCGGAAGAGGTCGCTAAGGAACTGGGCATCAGCGTCAGTAAGGTACAGGAGATCATCAAAATCGCGCAGGAACCAGTTTCGCTGGAATCCCCAATTGGTGAGGAAGAGGACAGCCACCTCGGTGATTTCCTCGAGGATGACAAGACACCACCGCCCTCTCAGCAGGTCGCTGAAAGCATGATGAAGGAGACGCTCTCCGATGTCCTGCATATGCTGACGCCGCGTGAGGAGCAGGTCATCCGCATGCGCTACGGGCTCGATGACGGTCAGTCCCGCACGCTGGAAGAGGTCGGCAAGGCATTTAACGTGACTCGCGAAAGAATTCGTCAAATTGAGGTGAAGGCACTTCGGAAAATCAAGCGTCCAAATCTATCGAAGAATCTGGTTGACTACATGGACTGACCATCAGGGGCCTGAAAAGGAGTGGATGCCACTTGACACAAATTCCTGACAACCGCCAAAAACGGCTCGACGATCTTTACGAATACGGAAAAAAGAAGGGCACCATCACTTATAAAGAAGTTATTGACCGTCTGATGGATTTGTACATTGAACCGGATCAGCTCGAGAAGGTGCTTGATCATCTGGACGCGCTCGGCGTCGAGGTGATCAGCGAAGACGGTATACCCGGCTCATCCTCTGCGCAGGAAGAGGAGCCCGTTGATACCAGTGATCTGTCCGTACCCGAAAGTGTCAGCGCCGACGACCCTGTCCGAATGTACTTGAAGGAAATCGGCAAATATCCGCTTCTGACCTCCGAGGAAGAAATTGCACTCGCCAAGCAGCTTGCTGATGGTACGCCTGAGGAACAGGCAGCAGCAAAACAAAAGCTCAGCGAAGCAAACCTGCGCCTTGTCGTTTCGATTGCGAAGCGCTATGTCGGACGCGGCATGCAGTTCCTTGACTTGATTCAGGAAGGCAACCTTGGATTGATTAAGGCCGTTGAAAAATTCGACTACAGAAAAGGCTTCAAATTCTCCACCTACGCCACTTGGTGGATTCGTCAGGCAATCACCCGAGCCATCGCGGATCAGGCGCGCACCATTCGCATTCCTGTCCACATGGTCGAAACAATCAACAAGCTGATCCGCGTCAACCGCCAACTTGCGCAGGAGCTTGGACGTGACCCAACGCCAGCTGAGGTGGCAAAGGAGATGGGCATCAGCGAGGCAAAGGTGCGTGAAATTATCAAAATTGCACAGGAGCCTGTTTCGTTGGAAACGCCGATCGGTGAAGAGGAGGACAGCCATTTAGGCGACTTCATCGAGGATGAAAATGCGCCTGCTCCTGCCGAAGCTGCCTCCATGAGCATGATGAAGGAACAGCTGCAGGAGGTGCTTCATACGCTGACGCCGCGCGAGGAAAAGGTAATCCGCCTTCGCTTCGGTCTTGATGACGGTCAGCAGCGCACGCTGGAGGAGGTCGGCAAGGAGTTCAACGTCACGCGTGAGCGCATCCGGCAGATTGAAGCCAAGGCACTGCGCAAAATCCGCCATCCCACTCGCGCAAAGAAGCTCCGTGATTATTACAGCGAATAAGACTGAAAACGGCTCTGTCTGGGCAACTCCGGCAGAGCCCGTTCTGTTGGAGGATGCATGTTAGACGAACGACTATTGCTCGCAGCAATGCTCTATGAGCCGTGTACGCTTGGTGCGGACATCGGGACGGATCACGCGCTGCTCCCCTGCCATCTGCTGCATCAGCACATTTGTGAACGGATGCTGCTGATCGACATCAGTCCGAAAGCACTCTCGCACGCACGAGACAACATCGAGCGCCATCATCTGGCAGACCGTGCACAGCTTTGCCTTTCGGATGGTCTTGATGCAATCAGCGAACCGTGCGGCTGTGTCTCCATCATGGGTATGGGCGGTGAAACGATTCGCAGTATCCTCCTTCGCGGACAGGATAAGCTGTCCGGTGCTGTGCTGGTCATTTCCTCGCATACAGAACAGCCGCTTGTCCGGCAAACGTTCGAAGACATTGACTACCACATCACGCAGGAACGTCTTTGCCACGCAGACGGACGATTCTACATCTTCTGGCGTGCCGAGCCCGGTCATGAATCACGCTGGCAAGATGAAGGCATCCAATATGGCAAGCTGCTCTGGCAGCAGAATGATGCCGATCTGCTCCGCGCTTACTGCCGCTTCCGAATGAAAGTCATGGCAGATCGCCTTTCCGGTCTGAAATCCGCTTCAGGCAATGTCGAAGCACTGCGAGCTGCTATCACCGCCGACTTTACCTATTATCAGCACAAATTAGACGCATTGGAGGGCAACGCATGATGACCGTACAGGACGTGTATAACCTGATTGACAAAATCGCACCGTTTGATACGCAGGCAGATTTCGACAACGCCGGTCTGCTCGTAGGTGACCCTCAGCAAGAGATTACCGGCATTCATTTCGCGTTGGATGTGACCGACCGGGTGATTGATGATGCCATTGCGCAGCAGGCCAACCTGATCGTCACGCACCATCCGCTGATGTTCTCTGCACGGAAGCGCCTGCTCGAGACCGACTACGAAGGTCATCTGCTGCTCCGACTCATCCGTAGCAACATTTCTTTCATTGCCGCCCACACGAATTTCGACCAGGCCCCCGGCGGCATGAATGACACGCTGGCAAAGCTGCTCAAGCTGCAAAACGTGAGCGGCGAAGGTTTTCTGCGCGTTGGTGATCTGCCATCGCCCATGACGGCAGTGGATTTCGCTGCCTTTGCCGAGCGTCAGTTAGGCGACAGCGTGCGCATCATGGGCAATCATCAAGCCCTGCTCCATCGGATCGGTCTGTGCACCGGCGGCGGCTGCGACGAGTGGCGAGGCGCCTACGATATGAAAGCAGACGGGTACATCACTGGCGAGGTGAAGCACCATGTGGCACTCGACGCTTCCGCGCACCATGTCGTGATGTTCGAGGCAGGTCATTTTGCAACCGAAAATCCGGGAGTTTTTGCCCTCATGCATACTTTACAAAATTCGCCGGATATAGTACAATGGAAAGTGCGCCTTTCGTGCTCTGAACGGAAGGCCTATGAATGATGATCCGTGCCGTCAGACACGCTGCCAATCAAGGAGGTCGCTATGAACCAGCTCGCTATGTTATGGGAATATCAGCAGGAAGATCGCAAGGCTGACAAGCTGGAGCAGGAGTTGAGCCGCAGTCCTATCCGTCAGAAGATGAATACCTGCCGCACGCAGTTCAACAACAAGCAGAAGCAATACAAGCAGATTGAAGAGCAAGTGTCCATGCTTGCTGACCGCAAGGATGCCATCCGCGATGCCATCGGCCGCTGCGAGGATCAGCTGCACACTCTGCAGACTCGCTTCGAGCAAAATCCTCCGGCAACGCTCGATGATACAAAGGCGCTTCTGAGCGAGGTTACCCGCTTCCAGCAGACCATCACCAGCTATGAGCAGGAGATGAAGCGGATGACGAAGGAAACCGCCGAATGCGACCAGAAGGAACGGTCGCTGCGCATCGAAGCCGTCAACATCAAGACAGAATTCGATCAGCTCAAGAAACAATATGAGAGCGAAGCACCCCAGAAGGAGGCCGCGCTCAAGGCGCAGAAGAGCGTTGCAGAAAAGAAAGCGGAAGGGATTTCGACCGAGCTGCTCGCGCGGTATCAGGAAATCAAGAAACGGATTAAGCCGCCGCTTGCCCGGCTGATTAACAACCAGTGCAGCGGCTGCAACATGTCGCTCCCATCCGCCGTGCTCAGCCGCATTAACAGCGCAAACGGCGAAATTGTCGAGTGTGAAAGCTGCGGACGTATGCTTATTCCCTAAACGAAGGCTCTAAAAAGCGGTCTGTATCCCCTGATTTTGAGGGTACAGACCGCCTTTTTTTATTCTTCGTCGAGTGCCTGATCCATCAGCTTCTGCAGCACGACCGGATTCGCCTTGCCGCCGGATAATCCCATTGCCGCACCCATCAGCGCATTTTTGAGTGTCAGCTTGCCCTTGCGGTAGCCTGCCACCATCTCCGGATGCTTATCAATTGCCTGACGGACATACGTCATCAGCTGCGTTTCATCGCTGAGCTGCTTAAGTCCCATGCGCGTCACATAATTTTCCGGATCTTCCGGCTGACTCCACAGCGCAGTAATCGTCTTGCGTGCCGTGCCAACGCTGATAACCTGGCTTTCCGTCATATCGGCAATTTTTGCCAGTGAGGCAGGAGAAAGCGGAATCGTGCCGTCCTCGCCGTCGAGCAGACGGAATACCTCGGTAATCATCAGGTTTGCAACCATCTTGACCGCATCGGTGGACTGTGCCGCCGCCTCGAAGTAATCCGCAAGATACTTGCTGGACACAAGTTGTTCCGCCGCGTATGCAGTCAATCCGTACTGTTTCATGTAGACTGCCTTGCGCGCATCCGGCAGTTGCGGCAACTCCCTGCTCCACGCTTCAATCTGTGCATCCGTCAGCACAATCGGCGCCAAATCCGGGTCAGGGAAATAACGGTAGTCATTCGCGTTTTCCTTGCGTCGCATCGACGATGTTTTACCGGTGTTCTGGTCGAAGCGGCGCGTTTCCTGCATAATCTTTTCGCCAGCCTTCACTGCCTCCACCTGACGGCGGTATTCCTCCTCAATCGCACGCTGAACAGACGTGAAGGAGTTCAAATTCTTCATCTCAGTTCGCGTCCCGAACGGTTCGCCTTGCTTATGGACGGATAGATTGACGTCACAACGCAACGAGCCTTCCTGCATCCGGCAGTCACTCACGCCGGTATACTCAATAACTGCCTTGAGCTTGCGCAGATATGATACCGCCTCCTGCGGCGTACGGATATCCGGCTCGGACACAATTTCAATCAGCGGAACGCCGCAGCGGTTGCAGTCAATCAGTGTTCCTTTTTCCGGGTCATGCACAAGCTTTCCGGCATCCTCCTCGATGTGAATGCGCGTGATGCCGATGCTTTTCTCGCCGTCCTCCGTTTCAATCATCAGATGACCGCCGATGCACAGCGGCAGGTCATACTGGCTGATTTGATAAGCCTTGGGCAGGTCGGGATAGAAGTAATTCTTGCGATCCTGCTTGGAGTAGTGCGCAATCGTGCAGGATGTCGCCAAGCCAGCCAGTACCGCGTAATGCACCACCTGCTGATTCAGCATTGGCAGCGTACCGGGAAAGCCCATGCACACCGGGCAGCACTGCGTATTCGGCGCTGCACCAAACGTCGTCGGACAGGAGCAGAAAATTTTGGTCTTCGTCTTCAGCTCAACATGAACCTCCAGACCGATGACCATTTCGTAGCCATCTATCATCTTCCATGCCATATCAAATTACCGCCTCTCCGCAGATTTCGCCCAAGGCCGTTTCCAGCGCGTATCCCACACGATACAGCATCGGCTCGGACAGTGTAGGACCAATCAGCTGTACGCCAATCGGCAAACCAGCCCTGTCCAACCCGCACGGCAACGACAAGCCCGGTACACCTGCAATGTTGACCGGCACCGTATTCACGTCGCCGAGATACATTTCCAGCGGCGACATGGTCTTTTCACCGAGCCTGTAAGCCGTTGTCGGTGCAACAGGCGATAGAATGCAGTCCGCCTGCCGGAATACTTCGTTCAGTTCTCGGATGACCAACGTGCGCACCTGCAGTGCCTTCTTATAGTACGCATCGAAGTATCCCGCGGACAGCGTATAGGTACCCAGTAAAATGCGCCGCTTAACCTCCGCACCGAAGCCTTCGCTCCTGCTCTTCAGATACAGTTCCTCCAGATCAGCATATTCTGCCGCACGATGGCCATAGCGCACACCGTCAAAGCGCGCGAGGTTCGAGCTTGCTTCTGCGGAAGACAAAACATAATATGCCGGCAATGCCACTTTGAGTGACGGAATGCTGACTTCCTTGATGACAGCACCCTGGTCTTCCAGCGTATGCGCCGCCTTCATGACTGCCTTGCGAACTTCCGGTGCAAGTCCTTCACCGAACATCTCCTTCGGCAATGCAATCTGTAAGCCCTGTACGCCTGCCTTCATTTCACGGTTCATGGGAGTGTAGCCACGCTTGATGGATGTCGTATCATGGCTGTCGTAGCCTACAATCGCATCAAGCACCATGGCATTGTCCTCCACCGTACGTGTCATGGGACCAATCTGATCCAGCGATGAGGCGAACGCAATCAGTCCGTACCGGCTGACCGTGCCGTAGGTCGGCTTCATACCGACAACACCGCAGAATGCCGCCGGCTGACGGATGGATCCGCCCGTATCGCTGCCGAGCGCAAACGGCGCTTCATCCGCTGCAACGCATGCCGCCGAGCCCCCGGACGAACCGCCTGGTACACATGTCAACTTGCGCGGATTGTGCGTCGGGTGAAAAGCGCTGTTTTCGGTTGACGAACCCATGGCAAATTCATCGAGGTTCGTCTTGCCCAGCAAGACGCATCCTGCCGCGCGGAGCTTTTCCCAGACAGTTGCCGAATAAGGAGACACGAAATTCTCCAGTATCTTCGAGGCACAGGTTGTCCTGCCGTTCTCGATGCAGATGTTATCCTTCACTGCAACAGGAATGCCGTGCAACGGCGACACCTTCTCGCCTGCAGCACGCTGCTTGTCGCAAAGTGCCGCCATTTCCATTGCTTGCTCCTCGTTCAGGGAAATAAAAGCCTGCACCTTGCCTTCCACCTGATGGATGCGGTCAATGTATGCCTGAGTAATTTTGCAGGAGGTCAGCTCACCCCGCTGCATCGCCTCTGAAAGTGCCTTCAGCGGCATTCGCGTTATTTTCATTCAGCTCATCCTCCTTACTCAAACGTCTGCGGCACGGTGACGCATTCATCCGTGCGTGTCGGTGCATTGGCAAGCAGTATTCCCCGACCCATCGGGCGAACCGGAACGTCCGCGCGGAACACGTTCTCCGTCGGAATGACGTGCGCCGTCTGCGGAACATCGGTCGTGTCCACCTCCTGCAGCGCCTCCGCAAAAGCAAGGATGTTATTCAGTTCCGCGCCCATTCTGCTTTCCTCCTCCGCCGTCAGGGAGAGTTTCGCCAGCGCCGCAACTGTTTTAACTGCCATCTCCGGTCTTTTACGTTCCTGCTTCTTTTCCGCATCTGCAGCGGACGACACGCCCAGTTGAAGCACCTCAAGCTGCTCGGCATCGACATAATCCGGCGCACTCGTCATCAGGTCAGACGCATCACGCACCTTCGGGAATGCAATCACATCGCGCAGGGAATCCGCGCCCAGCAGCTGCATCACAAGGCGGTCAAGTCCGAACGCAAATCCTCCGTGCGGCGGCGTGCCGTATTTAAATGCATCAATCATGAAGCCGAAACGTGCCCGCGCAGATTCTTCCGTAAAGCCAAGTGCCTTGAACATCGTCGTCTGTACGTCCGGTTTATGGATGCGGATGGAGCCAGAACCCAACTCAATGCCGTTGAGCACGACATCATAAGCCTGTGAACGGACACGTGCCGGGTCGGTCGTTAGATATGGCAAATCCTCCTCGTATGGCATCGTGAACGGATGATGCATGGCGACATAGCGCTTTTCGTCCTCCGACCACTCGAATTCCGGGAAATCCGTGACGAAGCAGAAACGGTAGTCCTTCTTGTCGCGCAGCCCCAGCATTTCGCCGACTTCAAGGCGAAGTCCGCACAATGTCCGGCAAACTGTCTGGAACTGATCGGCACAAAAGAGAATAAAGTCTCCATTTTCGGCATCAAGCGAAACCATCAGGTCATGCCACTGCTCTTTTGTGAAGTATTTCTGCAGGATGGAGTTAATTTCGCCGTTCTCATGAATCAGGATCCATGCCATGCCCTTTGCGCCGTAGCCCAATGCATGATCTGTCAGCGTTTCGATAGTCGTCCGCGTAAACTTCTCCGCGCAGCCCTTGCAGTTCAGTGCACGCACCTTGCCGCCGTCATCCGCAACGCGCCGGAAAACGGAGAATGAGCATTGCGATGCAAGCGGCGTCATATCGCGGATTTCCATGCCGAAGCGCAGATCAGGCTTGTCGCAACCGTAACGATCCATGGATTCCTGCCATGTCAGGCGTGGAAAATCATAACTGATTTCACAACCCATCACATCGCGGAAAATGGACTTGAACAGCCGCTCAAGATGAACAAGAATGTCTTCCTGATCCACGAACGACATTTCCATGTCCACCTGTGTGAACTCTGGCTGACGATCTGCGCGCAAATCCTCATCGCGGAAGCATCTCGCAATCTGATAATACTTGTCGAGTCCGCCGACCATCAGCATCTGCTTGAAAATCTGCGGCGACTGCGGCAGCGCATAGAACTTTCCGGGATGCACGCGGCTCGGCACGAGATAGTCGCGCGCACCTTCAGGGGTTGATTTGCATAGCATCGGCGTTTCGATGCAGAGGAACCCGTCATCGTTCAAGTATTTCTCCGCCGCCATCTGCACCTGATGCCGGAAACGCAGTGCATTTTGCAGTTGCGGACGACGCAGATCGAGATAGCGGTACTTCAGCCGCAGTTCCTCGCGCACCTTGGCGTCCTCATCCATCGAGTACGGCAACGGACGTGCTTCGCTCAGCACCGTCAGATGTTCCGCCAGCAGTTCCACCTCGCCCGTCTTCAGTTTCGGATTGTACGTTTCTTCATCGCGGCGGCGGATTTCACCTGATACCTCGATCACGCTTTGCATATGCAGCGTTTCCGCCGCGTGGAACTCTTCCTTCGGCAACATCTGCATATTGCAGACAACTTGCGCCACACCCTCGCGATCCTTCACGTCCAGAAAGATAACGCCGCCCATGTCGCGCCGCGTCTGCACCCAGCCGCACAGCGTTGCCTTTTGCCCCATATGCTCGCTGCGGATTGCGCCGCAATAATGCGTTCGCTTCATACGAATTCCTCCTTCGACGGGCTTTTGCCCATAAAAAAACGCCTTTCTTCCCTCTCATCAGGGACGAAAGACTTCTCTTCGCGGTACCACCCATTTTCCCCGGTTCTTCACCGGAGCACCTCATTCGCAACAGCCGTTTCAGCGATTGCTAGAAGCTGTCACGGGCTTCACCCGTCCGCACCTACTGGGCAGTTTCTGACAATCAGTTCCTGACTATCAGTTCCTGACTATCGGCATCTGCTGCCGTTCGAGCGGCGGCTCAGGGCTGTTTCTTCACCGATGTCCTCCTGCCGCACTCTCACCTGATCGCGGCTCTCTGCAAGGCGACTTTCCGGTTACTGCTGCCCTTCATAGCCTTATGAGGCTTGCGCCTCTGTGGAATTGCGGTCATCATAGCATGTTTTTTTTCTTCTGTCAAGCGCAATACACGGAGAAAACAATTTTCCGTTCTCGCTTTTTCTCTGTATTTTTGCTGTTTTCCGTTTCCGCCGGCAGATTTTCGGGTATATTAAACATGTTTGACGAGCACATGCTTTCTGTGTTATAATAACACAGTTGATTCCAAGGAGGTATTTTGTCATGGAAAGAACAGGGGTCGTCACCGCCGTCAGCGATGATACGATTGAAATAACCTTCTGCCGTCCAAGCGACTGCGAAAAGTGCCACGCCTGCATCGGCGGCGAAAAACAGCATGTCATCCGTGTGAAGGGACAGGCAGCCATTGGCGACCAGGCCGTCGTTTCTCTGCCGGATAGCAGCATCGTCAAGGCTTCCGCGCTGGCATACCTGTTTCCTGTCGCAGGACTTTTCGCCGGCATGTTGCTCGGCACGCTGATTGCCCCTGAACAGGAAGTCATGGCAAGCGCTATCGGTGGCGTGGTCGGACTGACGATTCCGCTTTTCATCCTCGTGCTAACCGAAAAGCGCAGAAAGCAGTCCGGCCGCTATGACCCGCAGCTCGTGCGAGTCATTCCGCTCAAAGAAGCCATCGCGAACAATACGCCGATGGCATAAACTGATTACAAAGGAGTGTTTTTGATGATGAAGGAATTGACTGAGAACGAATTTGACGCTTTTATTGCGCAGGATCACCCAGTACTGATTGATTTCTGGGCGACATGGTGTGGTCCGTGCCGGATGCTTGCGCCGGTTGTCGCGGAAGTTGCGGCGCAGTATACTGATTCGCTGTCCGTCGGCAAGGTCGATGTTGACCATTGTCCCGAACTTGCCACTCGTTTTGGCATTATGAGTATCCCGACGCTGCTGCTGTTCAAGAACGGTCAGCTGATTGACAAGGCAGTCGGTTATCAGCCCAAGAATGTGCTGGAATCCTTCGTGAAGAAGGCATTGTGACGCTGGCTTTTTCTATTTTGCAGGACTTTCTGCTCCTTCAGCGGAAAGTCTTTTTTCGCAATTGTAAAAATGAAGCTCCCCTTCGGTTTATGTCTTTCTTTTCCCTGCAGAAAATGGTATAATCAAATTGGAATATCCGAAACAAAGGAGATATGGATGATGAAGCGCTTATTTTCGCTGCTGCTGATGCTCTGCATGGTGCTCGCCTGCCTGCCGACAGGTGCTCTTGCCGACACACCGCAGCCGATTGAAACCATCGATTATGACAGCATCGCAGAGCCGCGCGAAGGACTGCACCATTATCTGCTGCTCTGCTCCGACCAATGGACAAACAAGCTTGTCAATACAGACGGTATCGTCATCGTATCGCTTGATACCGTTTCTCACCGCATTATGCTCACCTCGATCATCCGCGATGCACTAGTCGTCCGTCCGGATGGTGTCATCGGGCGAATCAACTACATTGCCCGCAATTCCGGTCCCGAAGCGCTCTGCAAGGTCATCAGCGAGCACCTCGGTATCAAGATCGAAAAGTACATCCTGCTGAATTTCCAGATGATTGCCAACATCATCGACTATCTCGGCGGCGTTGACATTACGGTCAACGCCTCTGAGGCTGCCTACCTGCGCCGCTATCCGCTCGATGCCGACCAGACTTCGCCGAGCATGGGGCAGGCCGGAGATATGGATGATGAAGCGCTTATTTTCGCTGCTGCTGATGCTCTGCATGGTGCTCGCCTGCCTGCCGACAGGTGCTCTTGCCGACACACCGCAGCCGATTGAAACCATCGATTATGACAGCATCGCAGAGCCGCGCGAAGGACTGCACCATTATCTGCTGCTCTGCTCCGACCAATGGACAAACAAGCTTGTCAATACAGACGGTATCGTCATCGTATCGCTTGATACCGTTTCTCACCGCATTATGCTCACCTCGATCATCCGCGATGCACTAGTCGTCCGTCCGGATGGTGTCATCGGGCGAATCAACTACATTGCCCGCAATTCCGGTCCCGAAGCGCTCTGCAAGGTCATCAGCGAGCACCTCGGTATCAAGATCGAAAAGTACATCCTGCTGAATTTCCAGATGATTGCCAACATCATCGACTATCTCGGCGGCGTTGACATTACGGTCAACGCCTCTGAGGCTGCCTACCTGCGCCGCTATCCGCTCGATGCCGACCAGACTTCGCCGAGCATGGGGCAGGCCGGCACGTACCGCTTCACCGGCCGCGCGGCTGTCATTTACATGCGCATCCGCAAGGCAGGCGGCGGCGGTGACTTCATGCGCACGCAGCGTGCACGTACGGTTATGTCCACCCTGGCAGATCAGTGCCGTTCCTTCACGTACGATCAGGCACGTGACCTCGTCGATGTCATCATGAAGAACAACATGCAAACAAATATGACGCTTGATGATATGATCAGCGCCATGGAATACTGCCTCAAGCTGCGCACCTGCGTCATTGAGGAACTGCGCATTCCGCAGGATGATGCCGTGCATGCCATTTCCTACGCTGGCATGGCTGTACAGGAAATCGACTGGGAAATGAGCCGCGAAGACATGGCAACGTTCCTCAACAGCGGCTGGCTTGTTATCGATGACAGTGATGAGGACGATTCGCTGGACTTCTGATCTTCTCTTCCTTGAAAGGAGTTTCCCGAATGAAATGTCCGCAATGCGGTCAATGGAACCGCGCCTCTTTGCCCAATTGCATCCGCTGCGGCGCGGCGCTGTCAGCCGATACTGCGGAAAAGCCTTCCTGGCAGGAGCAATTCAAGCGCGAAGACAAGCAACCCAAGGTATATGTCCATGTCGATGAGGACGGCGCGGTTGACGAATCGAACGACCGGCGCGATGAGCTTGCCACCGACATGTCCGAATTAAAGGAACGCAAGCGGCGCGGTGCGCAGCAGCTTGAACAGCTTCGTCAGGAGGCTGCATTTCGAAATACAGCCAGCGGTACAACTACCATCCACATGCATTCCTCGCGTGATTCACTTGAAAACGCCCATGCAGGCCGCGTCAAAGCGATCAATGTCGACCAGGAGGCATCTGCCGCAATTGCGGATCAGGTTGTCCCTGTGCCCAAGCTCTGGCATGATACGCGTGACTATGATCCGCTTGTTGCCGCGTTACAGGAGAACACCGTGCCTGTCGCACCGCCGCGCATGAACGAAATGAAGACGTACCGTACACACGGCAAGGGGTTTCGCCGGATGCTGCATGTGCTGATCGCGCTGCTTGCTGTCGGTGTTCTGGGCGTTGCGGGTTTCTTTATCGCCTCGAATTTCGGGCTGATTCAGACCGCATCGACTTCAACAGCGATTGTTACGCCCAGCATTGTCGATGATCTGACGGCGCACACCATCCTCATCCCCGGCGAGGACGGTCAGCAAATTTATGTCGGGTCACCCATGCAGTCGACTTATCAGGTAGTTGACGGCTTTGCGACCATCGAAATTCCGGATTACCTCTGGTACAACGATCTGCCGAGCATCACGGAAAACGAAGCCGTCATGCATGTCACGCTCAAGGCATACCTCAAGACAGCGAACGGCCGTCAGCAGGCACTTGATCCCATTGAATATGACATCACCATTCCCGCCAGCCCTGTCTCGCTCGTTTCGCCAGAGACGCTGCGCAGCGAGGTCACGACCGCCATGTATTCCGTAAACCTGCAAGTTCGTGCCGGCTCAACCGTCACCATCAACGAGGTAGACGTGTCCGACACGGTCAGCGAGGACGGCCTGCTCGTCTACAACGCCACCGTTCAGCCGATCGGCGACAACATATTCAACATTGTCGTCCGTGCGCCGTACTGCCGTGAAACGAAGCTTGAGCTGATACTCTACCGCGAAGTGCAGGAGATTCCGCTTGACCTTGCCGTCACAACGTACTCCTCAACCAGCAAATCCACCCTCGAAATGACCGCCACCACGAAGATCGGCGCTACCGTTGATGTGCTCACGAGCCATTCCGACCTTGACATCACCGAGCTTGATACGACCGGCGAATTCAGCTTTGTGGCGATTTTCGACAAAATCGGCGATAACACCATCACTATCACCGCCTCCTACCCTGGTCTGAAAACATCACGCGTGGACTACACCATCTACTACGTTCCCGATCAGGATGCCTACACGCGCAAGGCATGGCCGCTGAACAGCTCTGCGGAATATTCCGAGCTTGTATCGAATATCACCGTGCGCGCCGAAAAGCAGCAGATTTATCTCGCTGTCGGCACAATCTCAGAAATCATCAGCACAAAGCCGCAGATGGCGATCGTTTACTGCAGCGATGACGGCACAAGCCGTCCAGTCGTTTTGGAGAACAAGTCCTCGACTACGTGGGAAGTCGGCCAATCCTACAGCATCTACTGCGATGCATATGGCATGTATAGCGGCATGCCTTGGTGCGTTGCGCGCTATACCTACACCAACTGACAGGAGGGCACCATGTCTGCCTGCGACCTACTCATCATCGGCGCCGGACCTGCCGCGTGGAGCTGCGCCATTACTGCCCGTCAGCGCGGTTTGCATACGGTTGTCGCCTGTGCGCAGTCCGACACGAGCTGGCTGCTCCGCGCAGAGCGTATCGACAACTATCCCGGGCTTCCGCATGTCAGCGGCAAGGCGTTGCTACGCATTTTTCGTGCTCAAGCGGTTGAGCTCGGCACGGAAATCATTGAGCAGCCAGCACGTCAAATCATGCTCACCGATGGCGGATGCATGACACTCATCGGCAACGACATCATCGAGAGCCGTGCGCTTGTACTGGCAGCAGGGGCTGCGCGCCCGAAGCTGCTGCCCGGCGAAAATGAGCTGCTCGGGCAGGGTGTCAGCTGGTGCGGCACATGCGACGGCATGTTCTACCGCGGCAAACGCATCGCTGTCCTGTCTGCATGGCACGGCGGCATTGAAGAGGCTGAATATCTTGCAACACTGGCGAGCGAGGTGGATTATTACATGCTTGCACGCCACGATCTGCCCCCCCAAAACGTCTTCCGTCTGCGTGATGAACGTCCACTATCGCTGCGCCGCGAAAACAACCAAATCGTGCTGGCAACTGACCATGGCGCATTCCCTTATGACGGCGTATTCATCTTCCGCCCGACCATGGTGCTGGATACACTGCTGCCCGGCGTTGCGCTTGACGGTGCATTCATCAAGGTTGACCGGCAGATGGCGACGAATCTACCGCATATCTACGCCTGCGGCGACTGCACCGGACAGCCGTTCCAGATTGCAAAGGCAGTCGGTGAAGGCAACATTGCCGCTATCAGCGCCTCTGCTGATCTCAAATCTGCTCAAGGAGAGAACGCATGAATAAGGTGATCCGTTTCCTGCTCCTGCTTACGTTGCTGACTTCCCTGCTGATGCTTTCTGCGCTTGCTGATAGCTATCAGTTTTCCGCTGACCTGACCGGCGAATACATCTATCCGGAAGGCGCGGACGAATCAACCGCAACCTACATCTACCGCTTCCGCTACCCGCAGCTTTTCGGCGATGACCAGGTTGCTGCCATGTTCAACACGACCTACACCTATACCGCCGAGGACACGCTCGCCTTTGAGGCGCCCATGAACGCCGGTTTGACGGACGGCGCGGAGTCGGCAACCATTGTCGATGTGACGTACGAGGTAACCTGCCAGACGGCGGATTACCTGTCCATCCTCGTCACGAAGCACGTCCAGCGACCGTCAAGCGAGTCAACCACCATCACCGGACACGTGTTTGCACTGACGGGCAGCCGCGCCGGCGAAATCATCAGTCTGCCGTATCTGCTGGGCATTCTCACGCAGGAAGATAAGACGGATACATGGCTGGAGGAGCGCCAAACCGCCAAAGCAGATAACCTTGTGCGCAATCTGGTTTGGGAGCAGCTGACCGAGTGGATGGAGGAAGGAGAAATTGCCTTCTACGATGATCTGACGCTTGAGGTGCTGGAGGCTGTCTTCTACCCGGAAGAGGATTTTTACCTCGATGAAGGTGGCAATCCGGTCTTCTATCTGCTGGAAAACACCGTTGCCCAGCCGGAAGCCGGCATTCTCCTTGTGCCGATCTCCATGGAAACGTTGCTCGATGAGCTGTAATTTGGAGCATCTATGAAATATTCCTTTCAGACCGATTCCGCCGCGGACGGACTGCGGATCGATGCGTGCATCCGCCGTTTTCTGCCTGAGCTGTCTGCTCGAGCCATGCAATCCGCCTTTGCTCATCGCGATGTTAAGCTTAATGGCAAGCGTGTGAAGGCAGATGTGCGCGTAATCACCGGTCAGCAAATCGATGTATTCTGCATGGAAGAGGCTGCCGAGCCGCTTGCCATCGTCTATGAGGATAACGATGTGCTGCTCATCAATAAGCGCGCCGGCATTAGCGTCGAGCCGGACAGCAAGGGCGGCGTGACGCTGACGGATCTGGCGACCCGTTATGTCCGCCGGAGCAATCCAAATGCTTATGCCCCAAAGGCATGCCACCGGCTGGATAATCAGACGTGCGGGCTAATTCTCTTCGCAAAAAATGCCGAAGCTGCTCGCATTCTGGAGGATGTCTTCCTGCACCGCACACTTGACAAGCGCTACATCTGCCTTGTCCGCGGCATAATGAAGCCGCCGAAAGCTGTCTGCCGTGCCTATCTGCGTAAAGATGCCGAAGCAGCGCATGTCACCATCCATGACACTCCTATCCCCGGTGCTCGCCCGATTGTCACTGAATACGAGACGCTCGAGCAGGGCGGCAGCATCAGCCGCATCGAGGTGCATCTCGTCACCGGCAGAACGCACCAAATCCGCGCCCACATGGCAGCGCTTGGACATCCACTGCTTGGAGATGACGTATACGGCGACCGCGCACTGAATCGTCAGATGAAGATGCAGGGCAAATTATGCCTTTGCGCATCTAAGCTGACGCTGGACACCGGCGGCAGACTGCCAAAGCTCGATGGACGCATCTTCACCGTAGATTGCCCATTTTAATCAGGAAGGATGTACATGCATGCGATATCACCTCGACACCATCCCTGTCTGGGATGCTGCAAAGCTTGACAGCGAATGCTTGCTCTGTGCGCTGGAAAGGCAGCTGGAACTGCGTCAGATCGAGTATGCGCTGGGTGCCTCCGTTATGGAGCCGGACGTACGCATTCAGGTCAATGAGAAGGGCTTTTGCCGCCATCATCAGCAAATGCTCTTCAAAGGCGACAATCGGCTCGGCCATGCGCTGATGCTCGAGTCTCACCTGACGGAGTCGCGCAAAAAAATCAAAGATGCTTTTTCTGAAATCACGGATGCCGCAAACGGTTCGGCGAAGACCTCGCTGATCGGTCGGCTGTCCGGCAAGTCTGCATCGCCCGAAAAGGCACTCGATCAGGCAATTGACAGCCTGTCTGCCATGACGGAAACGTGCATCGTATGCGACGCAATCGAGGATCGCATGAACCGTTTCCTGCATACATTCTTCCACCTGTATCAGCATGATTCGGAATTCCGCAAGCACTTCGAGCAGAGCAAAGGGGTCTGTCTCCCCCACGCTGTCGACCTTCTCCATTTCGCGAAGAAGGAGCTGAATACAAAGGAGTACGCTGAATTTGCATCGCTTCTTGCAAAATTGGAGGAGGAATCCTTCGACCGCATGCAGGAGGACATCAGCTGGTTTATCAAAAAATTCGATTACCGCTTTCAGGCAGAGCCGTGGAAAAACAGCCGCGACGCAGTCGAGCGCTCCGTCAACAAATTGCGCGGCTGGTGCGTTGGGAAAGAACCGAATCCTGACAATCAGTAAAATATTTCCTTATGCCAAATCATGCACATTTGGTCAGATTGGGCAACATATTTGATATTTTTTAGTCAAATCAGGCGGTCACAAATGGCGAAAACGGTCAAAACCGTTTGATTTCGTTCTTGTGTTCCGTCTTTTCATGTGCCACAATATATAGTGTCTCTTATTGTTTGTGCACTTCTCGTAAATTTTACATAAATTTGATCTGAAATGCGGATAAATCAAGCATTTACGCGTTAATGTAAGTATTTTCACCGAGTTGGGTATTTTTTTGATTTTTCGTCGGTTTTCCTCTTGCATTATACAACATATTGTGATAAAATATGCCTGCTCTGGAATGGGGTGGCCTGTTCTTTTGAGGAGGAGCAGCTGCATTCCAGTTAAAAGCAACATCTATCATTTCAGGAGGTCAACCATCATGTATAATTTTGAGCAGTGGAATGGCTTCAAGGGTTCCATCTGGAAGGAAGAAATCAACGTACGCGATTTCATCCAGAAGAACTACAAGCCTTATGACGGTGACGAATCCTTCCTTGTTGGTCCGACGGAAGCAACCGATAAGCTCTGGGGTGCCCTGCAGAAGTTGCAGAAGGAAGAGCGCGCGAAGGGCGGCGTCCTGGACATGGACACCGAGATCGTGTCGACCCTAACTTCCCATCAGCCTGGTTATATCAATGAAGACATGAAGGATCTGGAGAAGGTTGTCGGTCTGCAGACGGACAAGCCCCTCAAGCGTGCTTTTATGCCTTTCGGCGGCATCCGTATGGCCGAGCAGTCCTGCACAGAGAATGGCTACACGCCCGCACCCGAACTGCACAAGATTTTCACCCAGTATCACCTGACTCACTCCGACGCTGTCTTTATGGCGTATACTCCTGAAATGCGTGCTGCCCGTAAATCCCACATTATCACGGGTCTGCCGGACACCTATGGCCGCGGCCGCATCGTGGGCGACTATCGCCGCGTTGCACTGTACGGCATTGACGTGCTGATCGCCGAAAAGCAGCATGACTTTGCGAACTGCGGTGATGGCACCATGACCGATGACGTGATTCGTCAGCGTCAGGAAATCACCCTGCAGATCAACGCCCTGAAGGACATGAAGGTCATGGCCGCTTCTTATGGCTACGACATCTCCAAGCCCGCAGCGAACGCACATGAGGCCTTCCAGTGGCTGTACTTCGGCTATCTCGCCGCGATCAAGACCCAGAACGGTGCTGCCATGTCTGTCGGTCGTATCTCGACCTTCCTTGACATCTATGTGGAACGCGACCTTGAAAACGGCGTCCTGACCGAAACCGAAGCGCAGGAGCTGGTTGACCACATTGTCATGAAGCTCCGTATGGTCAAGTTCGCCCGTATCACCTCCTATCAGCAGCTGTTCTCCGGCGACCCGGTCTGGGCAACGCTCGAGGTTGGCGGCACCGGCATCGACGGCCGCTCCATGATCACCAAGAACGACTTCCGTTTCCTGCACACGCTGGAAAACATGGGACCGTCTCCGGAACCCAACATGACCATCCTGTACTCCTCCAAGCTGCCGGAGAACTTCAAGAAGTACGCCGCGCACATCTCCATCACGACCTCTTCTGTGCAGTACGAGAATGACGACGTGATGAAGCCCGTTTGGGGCGACGACTACTCCATCTGCTGCTGCGTGTCTGCAACCCAGACCGGCAAGGAGATGCAGTTCTTCGGTGCTCGCGCGAACCTGCTGAAGGCTCTGCTGTATGCCATCAACGGCGGCATGGACGAGAAGCTCCGCATGCAGGTTGGTCCCTGCTACGCGCCCATCACCGCTGATGTGCTGACTTGGGACATCGTCAAGCCTGCTTACCTGCGCATGCTCGACTGGTTGGCTGGTCTGTATGTCAACGTGCTGAACCTGATCCACTACATGCATGACCGCTACTACTACGAAGCGGCTGAGATGGCTCTGATCGACACCGATGTACGCCGTTCCTTCGCAACCGGTATTGCTGGTTTCTCTCACTGCGTTGACTCCATCAGCGCACTGAAGTACGCCAAGGTCACTGCAATCCGCGACGAAACCGGCATGGTCGTTGACTACAAGACCGAGGGTGATTTCCCGAAGTACGGCAACGACGATGACCGCGCGGATGACATCGCAAAGTGGCTGCTGAAGACCTTCATTGAGATGATCCGCAAGCATCCGACCTATCGTCATTCTGAGCCCAGCACCTCCATCCTGACCATCACCTCCAACGTTGTCTATGGCAAGGCCACCGGTGCTACGCCTGATGGCCGCAAGGCTTGGACGCCGCTCGCGCCTGGTGCAAACCCCTCCTATGGTGCGGAGCAGAATGGTCTGGTTGCGTCGCTGAACTCCACCGCCAAGATTCCCTATCACTGGGCGCTGGACGGCATTTCCAACACGCAGACCATCAACCCCGATGCACTGGGTCACGAGGCTTCCGAGCGCATCAACAACCTCGTGCAGGTGCTTGACGGCTACTTCGACCAGGGTGCACATCACCTGAACGTCAACGTGTTTGGCAAGGAAAAGCTGCTGGACGCTATGGAGCATCCGGAGAAGGAAGAGTACGCAAACTTCACCATCCGTGTTTCCGGCTATGCCGTGAAGTTCATCGACCTGACCCGCGAGCAGCAATTGGACGTTATCAACCGTACCTGCCACACCCGCATGTAATTTTCATTCACTCTGCGACCGGCGAAGGGCTCCTCCGCCGGTCGTTTCTAACCTGATGTACTGCTCTGCCGACCTATTTCCTATAAGGAGCTGGAATTATGCTTCAGCCGAATCCCAATATTCGGG